>NBVN01000010.1 GCA_003056265.1 Zestosphaera tikiterensis
CAGTAAGAAGATTAGAGTTAGACAGACTAGGAGTATTATCAACTACAACAACAGCCTCCACCCACCCAACACCACCTCTAGGAGACGTTGATACAGTTACCTGACTCTGCTCAAATCTATGATGTAATACAAAATATGATATGGATATGAATATAAAGCCTATTAACACCAAAACTATAACCATAATTACTAAGTTAACATTCGTCTCATTCACCAACCTACATTCTAGGATAAACCACTTATATTTCTTAACTTTTCTAATAAATGAGTAAAAATACTACAGAAATCAGTACGTAAACTCCGTTATTAGTTTTAGGAGATTAGTCTACGTTGATCTCTTTATGAACACTATTTGTAATAAATATAATAAGTAGAGATATGAAGATCCTTCAGGGGATTCCATATTGTTAGAAGTGATTATGTTACCTAAAGGCATTAGCAATTGCATTGTATTACAGATAATGTACTTATAGAGAATGGTATATTCTTTAAAGGCGAGAAACGGAAGAGGTTGAGAATGTTGCTGAACGAGTGTGTGCTCAGACGTCATTATGCGTTATGGCTTGATACGCCTCCTGCGCTAATTGTGCAAGTCGCAGTTGCGACCTCAAAACGCGCTACTACATACGCTTTCATCACGCACTAGGATGTTGTTTCGTTTTGGCGTTCCCTTGTCTATTGATGATGTTTGGAAGATGCTGATCGTTTAAGGGATCTTCTCCCATGTTTGGGTGAATTGGGGGATGCTGGCCGAGAGTCTTATAGGCATGGTGATGCTGGCAGGCCTCCTAGAAATCCTCTTAACATATTGAAAGCCTTAGCGGTCAAGCTTGTAAGGAACATTCAAAGCGATAGAGAGCTGCAGAGGCGCTTGTGAAGTGATCTTACTTACGATACTGTGGAAATTGTAGAATACGTAGTTAACCATCCAAGTAAATGAGTTAGAAACGCCTTTAGACATTACATTCAATACTTATACTGTACTGTAAAAGGAGAATATCGCCTAAAAACGCTCAGTTGGATTACAGGGGTGGTGCCTCCAAGAAGTTATAAATTAGACGTTAGACCATATCAAATAAGCTTAGAAGAAGTTAAAACATTAAAATTCCTTAAAACAAACATCAAATATACTACTTTAAAATATCTGGAGTTGATCAGTCGGAATGGACTTTGTTAAAACTTATGGGGGGAGAGTATATACCTTGAACTTTATTAGATGATAAAGATTAGTTCTCTTCATAGAATATTGCGATAATTTTTAATGGCTCTATGCGGGTCTTTGAGTATGGAGCTATACGTGAATCTTCCTTTATACATGCTTTGTATGTATTGAAGCGTCTCCTCTACATACTTATTTGGCGTGTGGAGCGATATGAAAATCTATCTAATTTCTGTTAAGTCAAAGAAGGTCTTAGCTATTAAGCTATCGACATCAATCCTTACACAGCTCTGGATTTCGTACCTCTAGCACTAATAACATACTTTTCCTATCGTATATCCCCGCTGAGAATCAACTATACCTCACTCTTGCGGACTCTGAAGCTTAAAATACTGGGTAAAGTAGTTGACAGGAGAAAAGCATTAAGAACTACTGTAGCAGTAACTACTGTTTTAGCATTTATAAAGCTTCACATCTTCGCTACAGCATCATTAACGCTACTCACCGCAATTTATTTACCCATAGGTATAGTCTTGTGGACAGACTACTTCCTGACATATAAAGGTTGGAAAGAAGTTAGGATAGGGGTGGGATGTGAGGGCCTTCGTATTGTGGTTTACGGGTAGTGCGATAATTTACTGGTTATATTTTCTGATTTTCTGAAGGAGGTGGGGAATACTGCCAGGTTTCCTAGCTACATTTTTAATATATGTTGCTTCCATGAAGATCCATGAGTTTCGGTGAAGTCAAACATGATCGTATCCGTTAGGGGTAGATACGTTATTACACATGAGGGTGAAGTGCTTAGAGATAAAGCTGTAGTGTTTGAAGAAAACCGCATACTGGCCGTAACTGATGTTGGTAGAGATGTGGAGTATAAACCGGAGGAGATTGTGGAGCGTAAACACCACATAGTTATGCCTGGATTCATCGACTGCCACACGCATACTCAACAAATACTTCTACGCACATCGATTAGCGATAGAGAGCTTCCGCTACCGCCGATCTGGACAAGGTATTTAATACCCTTTGAGAGAATGCTGGATGACGATCTCGCTTACCTTTCTTCACTTCTCAGCATAGCTGGCAAGATCAGCAGTGGAGTTGTATACTTCGTTGAAGCTGGTGCGCCCAGACCATATGCCTTGATCAAGGCGTTGAAGGAAACAAAAATGCAGGGGGCAGTAACAATGTCTACATTCGACGTGCTTGATGGAGAGACGCCGAATACTCGTGAGGTTCTCGAAGAAGTTGAGAGACTTCTAGCTCACCGCAGTGAGGGTAATGATGTCTGGATCTCTATTAGGCAGGTTACGATGGCTACTAGAGAATTAATTGAAAAACTACGGGATCTAGCATTGAAGCACAACGTGGGTTTAACACTTCACCTCAGTGAATATCAAGGGGAGGTAGATTACACGCTTGCAAGCTATGGCATGAGGCCGCTGGAGTTTATAGACCATATTGGTTTAACTAGAGTAAAGCCGCTCGTGATAGCTCATGGAGTATACCTCTCAGAAGCTGAGATCAATATCGTTAAGAATAAGAATCTGGGGATCTGTTGGTGCCCCACAGTAGACTCCCTAGTTATGGGAGAGCACTGGATTCCTCTAAGCTATGATGATCTGCTCTTTGGAGTAGGCTCTGATGGTGGTGCTTTCACTAACCTTGACATACTGCATGAGCTTAAAGTGGCTAGAGCTCTTGGTAAAGCGATTAATGCTTCACTAAAGTACGATAAAACATCACTAGATTCGAAAACTCTGTTTAAAGCCGCTACTGGTTGGGGAGGCTCTATTGTAGGTAGGAGGATAGGGTTGAAGCCCGGTGATGAGGCAAGCTTCATCGTCATCAACCACAAGAATATCAAAACCATACCGCTATATGATCCTGTTGAAGCAGTTGTTTCATTTATTGAAGGAGAGTCTGTGACCGATGTTATAGTTCGCGGAAACTTCTTGAAAAAGAACGGAGCTTTAACTACTATTGATAAAGAGAAGCTTGAAAACCTAATAATTGAGCTAATCCCTAAACTTGAAGAGAAGATCTACGAGCTGAAAATAAAACTACCTATTCAAAACATTTACTCACGCAGAGCTCTATATAGCTAGAGGCTTAGGCTAGGCTGATGCTGTACTGCAAAGCCTCCTGCATACGTGACCTTAATAATGTTTTTAAACTCTTTAAGTCGCACATATCGAACAGCGTTTCATTAAGCTTCTCCCGCACATCTGAATTACTAGAGTTCGATGGCACCTAGAAGTTCAAGGATTTTCTGATTATTTAAAACTAACTAGCTTTTAAACTATCCCCTCTTGAGAGTTGTGTGGATTAGCTGTAGTTTTAAGAATTACTATTCTGCTAAGATCGATTCGGTAGCTTTTAAGCACGTTGGCATGCCATTATCTGGACTACTGGACTATTGGTGTTTCACGGTGATTACGTTCTAAAATACCTAAACATACTTAGATAAAACCTCAGCTGTTGCGACAGGATCGCGGAGTTTAGAAACTACAGGAACAAGAACTGACTTCAACCCTTACTTCAGAACTACATTGCTTAAGCACGTTGTTAAAGGTAAATAGAAAAACCGTGTAGTCCTTCAACATCTTCGCTATATGATATGAAGTGAGTAATTTGAATCGGTAATTGGTTATTTTGGGCAATATTGCCGTATTCGGCACTAGTGATGATAAGTTAATTGCTTAATTACTTAACAAGCAATTTTTATAACTCTTTAAATAATAAATTATGGTGATATATTTGGTATCATTGGGTAGGACTGCCTTAACGGTATTAGCCGTAGTCATTACCGCTATAGTAGTTGCTGGTGTCATGTATGCTGCTGTACCTAAAGGTGGTCAGACGATAACTCAAACGGTTACAGTTACGGTAACTAAGACAGAGGCTGTAACACAGACTATTACGGCAACGCAGGTGGTAGCCACTACGACACCTACTCAGCATGTTAAGGCGGCGGTAATAATCAGGAAGAGGGGCGACTTAGGATTTAACGATATGGCATGGTTGGGCGGTCAGATGGCTGTGAAGAACTTAGGTGCTACGGTGGAGTACTTCTACTATGAGAACGTGCCTATGGCACAGTACCTTGAGTTCCTTGAGAATATTGTTAGGAGGGGCTTTGACATAATCGTCGTTGTTAACTTTATGATGGCTGAGCAAGTGGCTGAGTTAGCTGATAAATACCCGAATCAGAAGTTCGCCATACTCGATGCGGTAGTTGAAGGTAAGCCTAACGTAATGTCAATAGTGTTTAAGGAGAATGAGGGCTCAGCTCTCGTGGGTGCGTTAGCAACGTACCTATCCAAGAGCGGTACGGTAGGTATAGTGCTAGGTATGGACATACCGCCATTATGGAAGTTCGAAATAGGTTATAAATGGGGCATACATTACGTTATGAACGAGACGGGTAGGAAGGTGAAGATACTTTGGGAATATGTAGGGACGTTCGGCGACCCTAATAAAGGTAAGGAAGCAGCTACCTTAATGCTGCAGCAGGGGGCTGACATCGTATATCACGCGGCAGGTGAGACCGGACTAGGAGTTATTGATGCGGTCTATGACTATTCTCAGAAGACAGGTAAGAAAGTTTATGCCATAGGAGTTGACGCACCGCAGGAATGGATTCGCTCGGGCTACGTAATAGCTAGCATGGTTAAGCACGTGGAAGTAGCTGTCTATAAGGCCGTAGAGGATGTAGCTAAGGGAAGCTTCAAGGGAGGTGTTGTAGCATTAGGTATTAGGGAAGGAGGTGTAGACATAAGTAAGCCAGAGGACATAAAGATTATGATGGGCATAGCTGTAGAACTTAATCTAATGAGCCAGGACGAGGCAAACAAAGTATATAACGAAGTAATGAATTTAAGGAATTCGATACCTAGTGAAGTATGGGATAAGGTAATGTTGTTAAGGGAGAAAATAATTCGCGGTGAAGTAAGCATACCTATACCAACAGCTGATACTATAGCCGAGTTAAGGCAGAGATATGGGTAATAAGGGCGCAGGTCTGCATTAGGTAAATCAGGTTTTCTTTTTCGAATAGGTTCTGCAACCACATCACAGGAAATCAGGGATCGGGTACGCTCAACCCATCTTCCCTGGTGATGTACTTGAGGGATAAGTTGGGAGAGATGGTGAACATACATAAGATCTACCCCGATGGTACGGTCGCGTTAAGAGGCGTTAACTTAGATATTTATGAAGGTGAGATGCTGGGTTTATTAGGCGAGAATGGTGCTGGGAAGACTACGTTGATGAAGATTCTTTCCGGGTTGCTTAAGCCCACTAGAGGTGTAATAAGGATAAAGGGGAAGGAAGTTAAATTCCGTAGCCCTAAGGATGCACTCAGTTACGGCATAGGCATGGTACACCAGCACTTCACGCTGGTACCTCAGTTCACCGTGCTTGAGAACATAGTACTTGGCTCCGAGCCTAAGGTTAATAAGTTAATGATTGATTGGTCCCGAGCTGAGGAGGAGGTTAAAGAGTTAATGAAATTAACGGGGTTCAAGGTAGATCTTAACGCCAAGGTAGCTTCACTCCCAGTCGGTATGAAGCAGATGGCCGAGATACTTAAGGTACTATACAGGAACATAAGGCTACTAATACTTGACGAACCTACATCAGCCTTAACACCTATCGAGGTTAAGTCATTCTTCAACGTCTTAAGGAAATTGAGAGAAGGAGGCGTAACGATCGTGTTCATAACCCATAAGATTAAGGAGGCGTTAGAAATAACTGATAGGATCGTAGTCCTTAGGAAAGGACTAGTTGAGGGAGTAATTAGCACTACTGAAGCAACGCCTCAGCTACTGGCAAGGATGATGGTTAAGGTGGAGACTAAACCTATCATTAAGCCTGAGGTTAGCCCGAGTAGAGAGGTTTTAGTAGTTGAGGATCTCTGGGTTAGAGGTGACGATGGTAGGTACGTAGTTAAGGGTGCGTCATTTTGTGTTAGGGAGGGGGAGATCTACGGAATCCTTGGCGTTGAAGGTAATGGACAGAAAGAACTCGTAGAAGCTATAATCGGTTTAAGACGTTATGATAGGGGGAGGGTATTAGTAAGGAGTAATAGCAGGTTACTAGCTTATGTCCCACCCGATAGGACTACAGAAGGGTTGGTGCTAGAGATGCCCGTATGTGAGAACAGTATTTTAGGGATACATAAGATGTTTACCTTCGGCAAACTAGCGATCAATACTAGGAAGGTCGTAGTGCACGCTAATGAATTAGTAAGCAAGTACTCGATAGCAACGCCTAACATTAGAACTCCTGCTAAGTACTTAAGCGGGGGTAATCAGCAGAGATTAGTTATTGCGAGGGAGTTAAGTAAAGGCTCGGATCTACTTATCGTGGTTAACCCAACAAGAGGTCTTGACATTGCTTCAACTAATTACGTGAGGAAATTGTTAGTGGATCTCCGAAGTAACGGTAAGGCGATATTGCTGGTGACGGCGGATGTTGATGAAGCACTGGAGATTAGTGATAGGTTAGGTGTCATATACAATGGTAGGATCACAGGCGAGGATCTAGCTATGAATTTTACGGAGGAGAGGTTAGGCCTACTTATGGGGGGTGCTTTGAGGGAGTGATTAGGGAGTATTTAAGGGACGCAGCTACCTCACTAATAGCTATATTAATAGGCTTCCTAGTAGGTGCTATAATACTTCAGGTAGCTGGCTATGATCCTTTATACATCTACGGTTCCCTCATCAATAGTGCCTTCGGTAACTACTACGTTACCCTAAATACGTTAACGGCTATGATGCCGATAATGTTTACAGGAGCTGCAGCTACGTTAATGTTTAAGTCAGCTCTCTTTTTCATAGGTATGGAGGGTCAACTCTACATAGGCTCCATAACCGCTTTCCTCGTAGGTCACTTACTTCAGCTACCCGCAGGGCTTCATGCTATTATAGCTTTCTTAGCTGGCGGTTTAGGTGGGTTATTATGGGGTTTAGTACCTGGGTATCTCAGAGCTAGGTTCGGCGTTAACGAAACGGTAACTGCTATAATGCTTAATTGGATAGCCATCCACTTCACCGATTATATAACGCAGTATGCTTTCGCAGATCCTAAAGCAACTATAGCTAGGACGTACAAGATATTGCCTACCGCGGTAATACCTAAGATAAGCCCTGAAGTACCGCTCAGTTGGGGTTTCGTAGTCGCCGTAATTGCCACTATATTGACTGGGTACCTTCTCTACAATACCGTAATAGGTTATGAGATAAGGGTGGTGGGGCTTAATCCGCATGTTGCTAGGGTAGCTAAGATTAGTATTGAGAGTACCTACCTAAGGGTATTCCTTATATCGGGCTTTCTTGCGGGGCTAGCTGGGGCTACCATGGTGTTAGGAGTCTTTAACTCGATAGTGTATAGGTTCTCGCCAGGCTACGGATGGGATGGGATTACCGCAGCATTAATAGCTAGGAATAATCCCTACATGATCATACCAGCTTCACTTTTCCTAGCGGTACTCCGTTCCGGTTCTATAGGTATGATGGTAGGTGCCGGAGTGTCTAACGAGATGATTTTAGTTATTCAGGGGGTCATACTCATTTCTGCGGCGGTTCCTGAAGCATATATTCTACTCGCAAGATACGTTAAAGCTAGGAGGTAGTGAACAAGATGAACTTAAGTCCGGTTATAGCCCTCCTAGATTCGGCTTTAAGACTCGGTACACCGATTGCTTTAACTGCTATAGGAGAATTAATAGCTGAGAAATCAGGTGTTGTAAACATAGGTATAGAAGGCATAATGGTTATAGGGGCTTTTGCCTCCGTAGTAGCTACTTACGCTACTGGGGATCCCATTATAGGCGTTTTAGTGGGGGTAGCTATTGGAGCGCTCCTAGGCTTCCTTCACGGCACCTTAAGTACGTACCTCTACGCTGACCAGATAATCGTCGGTATGGGCATTATCTTCTTTGGGTATGGAATTACGGCAGTAGGTAATGCGATAATATGGGGTCAGCCTGGATTTTCGGTCGGTGTATCGACAATCTCACATCTAGTAGTGCGTGTAGGTGAGGCATCTGTAAGCATTAGCCCGATATTCTTTCTAACTATAGTATTAGCTATATTAACGTACTTCGTACTCAAGTATACGTGGGTTGGGTTAAGGTTGAGGAGTGTTGGTGAGGATCCTGAAGTAGCCGATGTCCTAGGTATTAACGTATTTAGGCTAAGGCTATACGCGACTGTAGTTGGTGGGGCTTTAACGGGGCTCGCTGGTGCGTAT
Organism: Zestosphaera tikiterensis; assembly: GCA_003056265.1. GTDB lineage: Archaea > Thermoproteota > Thermoprotei_A > Sulfolobales > NBVN01 > Zestosphaera > Zestosphaera tikiterensis. The sequence goes on from NBVN01000010.1 coordinate 8,423, forward strand.
TTAGGTGTTGATTGGGGAGGGAGGTTCGTGAGCTACATGAGTGCTGGTAGAGGCTTCATAGCCCTTGCAGCAATAATAGTTGGGGGGTGGGAGCCGTTAATAACGCTACTTGCTAGTTACTTATTCGGGTTCTTCGACGCCCTACAACTTACCCTAGCACAGCTCTACGGTAAGCAAGTACCGCCTCAGCTATTTCAGATGATACCTTACATAGCTACGGTAGTGGTATTTGCTCTGTTCTTTAGGAAGGCCAGACCACCGGCAGCTATAGCTAGGCCGTATAGGAGGGAGTAAGGATGTCGTGGATAGCCCCACACTTACTGATAAAACCTGGTGATGTAGCTAAGTACGTCTTACTTCCAGGAGATCCTGCTAGAGCTAAGAGGATAGCCGAGTTCCTAGATGGAGCGATGCTTAAGTCCGTAAACAGAGAGTTTGTGGTCTATACCGGAAGATATAAAGGTGTTGAGGTATCGGTTACGTCGACAGGTATTGGAGGACCGTCAACCGCTATAGCAGTTGAGGAGCTGGCTAGGTGTGGAGCTAAGTACTTTATAAGGGTAGGTACATGCGGTGCGTTAAGGAAGGGCATAGCCGTAGGAGACATAATAGTCCCATATGGAGCGGTAAGACTTGATGGTGTTACGAAAAGGTATGTAAGTCCTGAATATCCGGCAGTCGCGCATCCAGTAATATTTAACGCTTTAACTAAGATAGCGAGAGAACTAAATATTAATGTAATCACGGGTATTGTCGTTTCCGACGATATGTTCTACGTAAGCTTAAACGAGCTTAAATACTGGTCCTCACTAAACGCAGTAGCTATCGAGATGGAAGCTTCAACGATTATGGTGCTAGCATCGCTTAAGGGATTATACGGTGGTGCTATACTAGTAGTTGACGGGAACATAATTGAAGGAACTGGAAAAGCTGATGTAGGTGCTTCAGGTAAGTCGGAGGTGTCGCAGGTAGTTAAGGAAGCTATAGATAAGGAAATAAGAATAGCTCTCGAAGCCGTTAAGTACATAGCTGAGAAGGGTTGTGAGGAAGTTGAATGCTAACCGAAACCAAAGCATACTCAATTATTATATATATCTAAATCGTCAATAACTACTAGATTGTTTAATCATTAACTATACCTAGCAGTTCTTAAGTAGTGATGTTTGTCAATCAACTTGTCATAATCTCCGGGTTTAAAGTTGTTAATCATCACCAACGCAGGCTTTAGATCTATGTAGGCTTCTCCCACATTAGGTAGTCTAAGGATATCTTACCTTGCTTAACGTATTAAGGCATTAAATACTCAACCCTATGGCATAGGAATCTAAAAATTAATCATCGGGGTGTCGACCAATGCCAAAAGCATGCTTGGGTTTGTAAGTTATGTTATCCTTGAATGCGATGATGAAGATGTGTCGATGGATTTTAGGGAGTATAAAAGGCTTAGAAGGATTTGAAAATACCTTTCAGAACTTGAGAAAGTATAAATTTACACTTAAGAGCAATCAACAGAGCACTCTATTCAATCCTAAAGATTCAAGCTCTAGACAGGTAATTAAACCCATATCTGTGGCTATGAAGCCATTACCTTGGAAAGCAGATTCTAACTACTGCCTAAAACTACGTTTCAATTCTATTTTATAGATTCACGCTGCGTAGTTGCCGCGGAGGAAAGCGCAGTAATTGATGGGGTGCTTAAGCCCTACCCACAGCGGCGATACGTTTATATGGTTTTCATCAAATCCTTCCTCCATAAGCGCTTTTTTAGCGGCTATGTAAAGTAGGCCTCTTGACGTGACTTCGTTGTAGTCGTGTTCGCTTCGGTAGGTTTTCTTCGGTTCCGCCTTAACCACTACGTCAACGCTTTCCCGTATTTTAATGAGTCCATAGTCTAGATCCGCAAGATATGTCTTAACGAGTTCCTCAACATCCGCTCTAATGTCGTGAACGGCTAGATATATGTGGGTGAAGGCATGCTCGTAGATCTCCCTTATCTGATCGACATAGCGGAATAGCTCAGTCCCGCTTCCCACCTTCGTCTTCACCTCCACCCCAAGCGGCACAACGTACAAGCCTTTATACAGGCCGTATAACACGGCGTCCGCACGTCCGTGGGGAAATGGAACTTGACTCAACGCAAGAAAGTCGTCTTTATCTAAGTCATGCTCATCAATAACTTTAAGGGCGTTAGCGCATAACTTATCTACAAGCTCCCCCTCTTTCTGCTGATTACGTACGTTTGCCTGCAAAACAGGGTACCCCCCTAAAATAGCAGCATAAACGATTTTATATGCACCTCGTATAACTACAACGATTAAATTACTTTAAATAAGCAAGGCTAAGAACGCTTAAATGTCAAGCAACGTGAAACTTCAAAGTTGCGGCTGTTTTAATTCCTTAGCGACTTAGCGTTTAGTATTTGGTGGTTGGTTTAGGTAGATTGTGGGAAGGTTCTCTAAGCTATCAGCGTAGTAAAGCAAGTTTTTAAAGCTGAAAACTATGGTTTGTAGGTGTGGTTTCTATGGCTAGGGTGGCTAGGGGTTGTCCCCTACCGCCGGAAAAACAACGGGAAGTTCGTAGATGTCGTTATTGCGTACGAGAAGGTATAGCTGAAAAAGTTGATTGTCGATGGTTTAAATCATGGAAGAAAGTCTTTACAAACATGGATTATAGTTTTATAGGATAGGATTGAGTGTTTTGAGATACTTTAGGTTTTGCTAATGTGGATAAACATGTTAAGATTAAGATGCTGTAGTCGCAGGCGAGAGTTATAAAGAAACGTGTTAGGTTCTATGCTAGGGTATCGCTACGGAAATTATTAGATACTATGACTTCTTTTCACGTTAATTGGCAGAGGGGTTTCTTTTCGTTTTTCTTTATCTACTATTCTGTGGGTGGGATGTTTTTTTATATGTATTTGACTATCTGTTCTAATGTTTTTCTTGGTTTTGGTTTTGGTTTGTCTGTTGGGTATCCTAGTGCTAGGATTCCAGCTAGTTCCAGTCCTTCGGGGGGTTCTAGTACTTTATTGAATTCTTCCTTCATGAATAGCGGTACTCCAAGCCATACTGAACCTATTCCTAGGGACCAAGCCGTTAGTATCATGTTTTGGAATGCTGTCGCTATTGTTTGGTGTAGGAATATTCTTTCCTCGTCTACGTATTCCTCCCTATGCCTGGGTTCCCGCATGTCTATATATCCTGCGATGTAAGCTGGCGCGTAGTACATCCCCGCCTCCATACTTTGAACCCACTTCCTAACGCTTCTCTCGGGGTAGGGCTCCTTAAGTACTTTCGTAGCGTAGATTACGTGACCTTCCTTAAGCAACTCATGAATCTTCCTACGCTTCCCCTCCGACATAACCACAACGAAAAACCACTTCTCCACACCCCCAGCTATAGGTGCCCTAACCCCAGCCTCCAAAACCTCATTAACTACATCAACAGGTAAGGGATCAGGCCTAAATACACGAACCGAAGCCCTCGAAAATATCACCTCCTTAACATCCAACCGATACAAACACCCCCAACGACACATAACGCAATCCAAGAAATTAAATCCGTGAGACACCCCAACCAGAGCTCCTAAGAAGCTCCTTAAGCTTTATGGAGGAGAAAGCTATGGCTAGGGTCTCAAGCTTTATTAAAACATTAAATATCTTAGGCTTGTTTTAGAGAAAAATTACTTTCGTTTTATGAAGTACCCTAAAGCTATACCTACAACYAACAAYACYACAGCTACTATTCCTGTTGTAGTCCACTCTACAGCTCTTTCAGTTTTTATTATTGATRTAATCGATGGTATTGTAACAGTTCTCTCACTCATAATAGTTGTTGGAACATATGTTGTGTATGTTGTTACAACAGTTGTAGGAATCGTTGTTCTAACTGTAGTTGGAATGGTTACTGTTGTAGGAGTAGGAATAGTTGTTGTAACCGTTGTAGTCTCCCTTAATGTAGTAATTTCTTTAACCGTTGTGGTAAAGGTCTTCTCCGCAGTAACTGTTGTAGGTATTGCTATTGTTCTTGTAGTTGGAATTACTACGGTAATTGTAGTAGTCGAAGTCTCGGTCATAGTTGTTGTAATTGTTGTGGGGTTAGGTGTAGTAGTGGTGGTTGTAATGACTTGAGGTGTTAGTATTTTCATTCCTTCGAGTATCCTATCACTGCTTACCTTAAAACCCGCTGAATTGAATAGCCATGCTAGGTTCTCATTAACGAGTAGAGAATATAAAATTACGACACTTTCTAAATTAGAATAGCCATAGCTATGTAGGATTGAGCTCGCTTGATTCCATTTTTTAAAGAACTCTTTATGAACAGCAGGATCATACATTTTATGTATATAGAAGAAGATGAATTGCATGCTTTCAATTTGATCGAGATATGAAGTGATGTTTGCTTTTCCTACAATATAATCAAAGAAGAATGGATGTGAACCCCAATACCACAGTCTAACATTATCACCATAGATATTGGCTATTCCCTCTATACCTAAGTAAGTTGCTAATGGCTCACAGAACCAAGGGCATTCAACATAGTAGGACTTGCTACTCGTAAAGGAGTAGAAGTGGCCTAGTTCATGGGAGATTACGGACGCATAGGAAGGAACTAGTGAAGGCCATCTTGCTACACCTACACCAAAACCAATAAACCTATAGCCTGCTACGCCACACCATTCAAAATTAACTTTAACTGTAAATGGCTTTGCTTCTAGATCCTCCTCAACAACGTTGCTAATCGAATTATAAAGTTTTAAAACTGTATTTACAAAGACATTGATTCTAGATTGATTAGCTATAATCCAGAAATACTCTTCAGGTACATCAAAACTAAAACCATTAACTGTAAAGTTTATGTAGCGAACCATATGATCTTCACTATATAAAAACCCTGTTTCTTTGATTAAACCGAGAATAGGTCCAGTATCTATCTCCAGATTATAAATAGCATTACCTTGAAAAGACTTCCCAACACCATAAAATAATGTTCCTGGTATCTCTGGACCGATGTTTTTATCGTAGACTACCGCATTATCTTCATAGATTTTAAGTTTAATATAACGTGAAGAGTTTGGGTTAGAATAGAATGCTAAAACATTTCCAAACTCATCCCGTATGTCAAACCAGAGTTGTGTATCTTCTTTTATAACCCAGAAGTGGAATGAAAACTGTCCTCCAAGGCGGTATAGGTATTTACTGTTTTCCTTAGGTTCTAGGTAGATATGCTCAAAGTAATAATACCAATTTGGCGGAATAAATCTTGGATTTAATACTATTTTCATAGGAGAGATTTTTATGGCTGTTCTACCGTAAATTCCGAAATAGTAAACCCAATTTCCAAGGTAAAGTTCTGGAAGTCTAAATTCCACATCCCAGTAAGTAGAAGGGCTCTTATCTGGATTATAGGGCTCAAACGTTATTTCAGAACTGTTTTCGGCTGAGATTACAACGGTTGATTTGTCAAGTGAAGTTCTACTCACTAGAAGATAATTAACTGACATAGTTGAGCGTTTTATCCCTAAAATCGTTAGGCCACCACTTAGGTTTCCCCCTACATATAATGAAAATATGGCTTGGGGGTGCTGACCAACTAATGCTGGCGGTAATGCTGGGATTAACCTCGTTAGAAATATGAATATCTCATCTGGCTGAATGTAAGCACCATTTTCATCAATAAATACGATATCTAACTTTTCTCTAGGTCTTAGAAGCAGTTTTATATCGCTGTTGATGCTTTTAGTAATTGCTACAAATACTCCTCCACTAGAGTATCCTTGACCTGTAGAAGCTATGAAAGTCCAATTACCTTTTGGTAATCTGAAATTATAGATGCCCAGGGGGTTCGTAAACCCCCATTCCTCAAAATGAGGATAGGCTATTCCCCAATCTTCAGAAAATGCCTTAACCCAAGCCCCAGAAACAGGGCGATCGTAAGCATCTCTAACTTCAACTGTTACATTAACGAACCTAAACATTTCATTTCCAGACGAAGAGGAGCTACATTCAATAACAATCCCTGATGAGTGAAATGGATAAAGATTAAGTGAAGATAGGAGTAATAATACTTGGGCTAATACTCCTATCTTATTCATTTAACATCAACTCTATATTTCTGCTGTATTATTATTCTTTTACCTATATATAAATACTTATAAAGAAAAGAACTACTCTAACAGCTGAGGAATGCCTAAGTATATATGGGCTTTAAACTTCTATGTTTGAGGTGCTTAAAATTCTAGAGAGTTTAGCTTAGCTAATCATAGATTTCATTATAAAGTTTTGTATTTGAACACCACATATTTAAACTAGATTATGGATAGATGAATATGGTGGAGACTGATACTACTTAAGCACAGAATCTCATATAAGAAGTGAAGACTGTTGAGACAGTTATTTCTTTAATCGATAGCCCTTACTATGTAGTATCTGTAGTGTTAAGATCTTTAAGTCATTAGAAAACCTAGCTTTGATAAGCTTAACAGAGCGTAAATCCACGCTCAAGAGCAAGCCCCGACTAAACACTCCAGGTCTGCGTTAGAGTCGGTTAAGGTTGATTGAAGAGAGTGTTAGGGAGAATGTTTGAGAAGGATCCTAGTTTCTAGGGTTAATATTCTAGTGGTTTGAAGCAGTATGTAAGACTTATGCTATTTTACCGTGTTTCCAAGGACATTCAATTATACAAATTATACAACAGTAAAACAGCTTACTGTATAATTGAATATCATTAAATGAAATTGAACGACTATTTAACACTATTGAATATTAAATTGAATCATCAAATGGTCAATGCGTGAAAAATTCAACAGTATTTAATGAGCTAAATCAAAAATTCAGCGATAGTGAATTATCTGAATGGATATTTTTAATTATGTCTAATTTAAAAAGAGAATTAAGCTTGATTTATGTAGCTTTCTATTCATCTGAAAGTAAGATCGTCTTTATGCAAGGTGTAACTTCTTGGTGGTATTTTGAATGGTTCTAGTAATATGAATGTTGCTCTGTAAGTTAAATCATCTTCTTTAATTATAATTAGTCGTAACGTACCTTCGATGATCTCGTAGAGACCCAGTTCTGTGAGTTTTCGTAAATTAGGCATAACGTAATTGTTACTAACTTCAACTAATCCTAGACTTTTGAGACATCCTGTTAACTTTAGAGCAAACGTATTTTTCCTATTCCTTGATTTAAACGCTCCGTCGTACTCGCGTGCTAGTGCTAGACCCTTCTCACCCTGCTTTTTAGTTATCTTAACCCCATATCTGAACACTATCAGTAATAGCCTTAGAGCCTCCCAGAACGCTTTTTCCTTCTTTTTACTAGGTTGTTTACCTACTACTTCATATAAACACTTCATTATCTCTCCTTGTAGTGGTCCATGTCTTAGTGCTTTGTACGCATTCGTAACTGGTCTATACACTTTTGCTTGTAGATTAATTTCCTTTCTCTCTCCAATGCCTTTAGGTAACTCTGCAAAGCCGTAATTGTTTACCCAATAAAGTAATTGTGCTACGTAAGTTTTAGCCTTCTCTATGTCGATGTGAAATACTTCAAAGGTATCAACCTTGATGTTTTGCTTTGATTTATAGACAAACTCTAAGTTAGAGCTGTAATGCTCTACCGCAATACTATCCTCTGAAGCTTTATATTTGAGAGGTTCCCGCTCGCGTGCAGATTCACGTATTCTTTCATGTTCCATCCTACTTTCGATAAATCCTCCTTTATTCTCAGGTTTACTGAGCACTGTAAAATGCTTGCTTAGTGCTTCTTCTATCTTTGATGATATTCTAGGCGAAAAAGCTATGCTATTCATACTAACATCTTCGCTACTGACTTCAGTTTTTCCTTGAGAAGCAACAAATGTTTTTAGATCTGTATTAAGTAATGTTGCTTCATGTCTATCCAACTTCGCTAGAATCTCACTACGTTTCTTCTTGTATTCTGTTATGATGTCTTTTACGTTTACACTATGCTTCTTTATTTCTCTAATAAGTCCCTTAGCCTTATTCACTATATTTATGTCGCTAGCTAGAATGTTCACTTCAACGTTTTCATCCATTATTGCTCCACGACTAATGTTAGCTGAACCCACTATGAGATACTCATGACCGTTGTTACATTCTAGAACATAGAATTTTTGGGTGAAATTCACGATCGCCTATATACACTAACACTTCTACTCCAAGGCCTACTAGTTTTTTCAGTGCTTCAGGTTCAGCAAGATGAAAATCAAGACCGGTAATTACTACGCTCTGGTTTAAACATCTCTACCTAAAAAAGTTTGTAATACGTCTACACCTGACTCCTTAACGTAAGCTACAATGGCGTAAATCTTCCGTAATTCACAACCTAATACGCTAGATAACCTTCGGAAACATTCACCTAAACTAAGACATAGGTACGGCTCCACTAAATCAAGCCCCTTCAACTTGTCTCTAGAGGCTTCATTCACCAACGTCAGCCCTAATATATAAGGTTTAAAAGTAAAAATTTGAAACTGTTCTTTAACTATAATTATGAATAAGCAATCATTAGTTGGTGAAGATTCATGCTTTGTTTTTCTTTGTTTGATTTTATTTTCGTTTTATGTTCTACTAATATATAATAATATATAGTACTTTAGGGTACTATCTTAAGTTTATTGTTCTACTTCCGCAGGTTTCACTACCTCTATAGCATTACCTATTAAACCTTTAAGCACTCCTCCTGAGATTACCCAGCTACTCCACCAGTTGTAAGTCCGGTTAACCCCTAGCTATCCCACTAAACGCTTAGCTACCTGTAGGCTTGCTTGCCGTATCTAGGCAGAGCAGCCAGGAAGGCAACCATAGATCGTCATAAGTCTGTTTAGATGGAAGCAGTATATGTAGAGCGTGAATTTAACCTTTCCTAGCATAAGGAAGATCAGGTAGTATATGGTGTTTCGGTTAAGGTTGCTTACGTACTTTTTGAGGAGAGATTTAAGTAATTTATGGATGTTGAGTACTTCTGTCTTTATTCGGTAGCTGAGGCATTACCTCAGAAATAAATGGTGTGTTATCTATTAAATTGTTGCTGGCTTAGCTCTTAGGGTTTCTTCCCTGCGTTGTGGTTGTTTTTAATTCTTTAGTGATTTAGTGTTTGGGGGGTTTGGTGGTTGGTTTGGGTAGGTTATTTAGATTGGTGGCTTTAGCTGTGTTGTATGGTGTTTTGCTGACGTTGGCGTATGTGTGCGTTTCTCCTTTCTTTATGAAGTTAAATCCCGGTATCTTTCTTGGTGATGAGGTATATGTGGGTTTGTCGAGGGTTTTAACGACTGCTTCCAGCCCCAGCGTTGATGCTGAAATCCCCGTATTTGTGAGGAAGCCCTACGTTTACTTCATATCTTCTACGTTGCTGTGGGTGGCCATAGCTATCGCCGCCTCCATCGACGGCATTCCGTACGTAATAGCTAGGAGTAAGCGTAAGTTGTTGCTGGCTGGGGCGACATCCACAGCTTTAAGTGGGGTAGCCACAACCCTACTATGGAGTTACCCACTGAAGCAGGCTACGAACTACGTGGAAGCAGTTTTAACGACAATCTACTTCATAAGCTACCTAACATTCGAATTAAGCCTTACATACTTATCGATAACACTATTCCTAATTACGACATCAACACTACTATATAGGGACGCCGGAGTTAAGGCCACTAAGCCACCTCCAACAAAGATCCAGACACCCTAAGCAAACCCTAACCACACAACTTTAAAACACCCTACAGAGCAAACTACAAAAACCTACACACCCACCACATAACAAACCTACCGAAAAACCTGAAGGAGCCCCGACCTAGACATGAGGCGGAAGTAGAAAACGAAGACATGAAGAGTAAGGAACCTACAGTAAAAGATTATAAAGCCAGAATAGCCTACATGTTCACAACATCGTAAACCCTATTTAAATACCAAAACAACTAATCTTGCTAATTTAAAACTCTGTTGTCTTTGTGTAATCCTTCCTTTAAGCTGATGTTTAATCTCCTACTATTCTGTCCTTATAAGGCAGATCATCTTATTTTTTATATTACCTTGAAGTTTAACAAAAAAATGTACACTTACTTTAAAGTGAGTATTTTTAGGATATACTTCCTTAATACCTTTAATCCCGCCTGCGTTAATCTTCAATCACCACCTCAGGATCGTCCTCAGGCTTTATTTTAGGCTGTAATCTCGCCCTCCTAACCGCTTCAACGTGCGCAGGTATGGCTTCCTCACTATCATCTAAAGCCCACTTAAGCCACGCATCCGCTTCTTCAGGCGTTTTGAACACGTCCGGGAACCTGAGATGTAACTCCCACGCCCTACTGCTTACCATACCACCACCCACAAAAGATCTTAGTCTTGCCTATTTTAAAGATGCCCTAGGTATGGGCGTAGAAGGTTCTACCTTCAATTCATTCTTTTTTGATACCTGATGAACTGCGTCGTAGGTAGTGTTGAGGATGTTTATCTTTCAATTCATTCTTTTTTGATACAAGGAGTGGAGGCACTACTGCGGTGCCGCCCCAATATATCACCTTTCAATTCATTCTTTTTTGATAC
>NBVN01000004.1 GCA_003056265.1 Zestosphaera tikiterensis
AAGCCAGCTGTGTTGAACGGATCGGCGAAAATCTTAAACATAGGTAGGTTGAAGGCTCCAGGCTCTGTTTTATCAGCCATGAAAACCACTATAGGTTCTGAAGGACGTTCAACGAACTCCATCTCAGCAACTCCAGGGCCTAAACCCCTTACATTACCTGAGAAAGCCTCAGTCAGTAAATCCTGTCCAGCAGCGTAAAGCCCTAACTCTTGAGCTACTTTAGCAGCTTCCTTAAAAGCATTCCAAGCTAGCTCATGTATTTTAGGTGAGTCCACGCCCTCCTTATGAGTCATAATCAACTGCAGATCGTCACCTACGTTCGTTACGTAGAAATCGATGATTAAACCTCTACTCTTGGCTTCAGCTAAGACTTTAGTAGCTATGGCTAACGTATCCGGGTGGACTATGTGGTGACCCGCTAACGAACCTATATCAGCTTTAATTACAGAAACGGTTGTTTTAAACTCTTGACTCATGTGAACCACCTAAGGAGATATTCTTAAGATTAGTAATAAGCTTTATTTAACCTACGGTTTTAACACTTACTTAAAGGGCTGAAGTTAATTATTGTTGACCTACCAGGTATAAACCTGATGAGGTAGTCCTCGTTGAGGTCTCGAGGGTCGTAAGGGGTTTTATCCTTTATGTGTTTAAGGAACTCCCTAGCTATGGAGTTCGGTTCTTCATCGCCAGGTGTTAAGGTTATATACGTTATGCATGACTTACTGACTAGGTCTTCAGGACCTACAACGATCTCATAGTACTTCTCATCAATTACCTTCAACCCAAGCGATAGCTTCAAAACTACGTTTTTAATGAAGTTCTTCTGCCCGTAAATCATAAACGAACCCTTAGGTAGGTATTGACCTGGAGGTGCTGCTTTACTTACTTGAGAACCCCAAACCCAAAAAACGTCTACTGAAGTGAGGCCTGTCGTCCAACCCCTACTGTAGGAAGCCGCTAAAACAGCTACTTCCTTAAGATCGACTTCCTGCGGTTCCCTACCCTCAGTTAATATAACGAATGCTGAAGCTCCGTGAACGTCAGCGTGCATGAATATATCCCTATCGCTTAAGTATTTCCGTACGATCTTCTCGTTCTGTTGAGCGTCCCTACCCCCAATAGCTAGGAAACCGTTTGTAGTACGTATCCAATGATAGTTTGAATACCACTGCACCTCTTTAAGTAAGGTTTTACGCGTTAGCTTCTCCTTCTCAACCTCAGTTACTTCCTTCAAGCTTTTCTCGATTTCTAAGGCTTTCTCCTCAGCTTTACGGATCTTCTCTTCAAGCTGTTTTAACTCACGCTTAAGGTTGAAATACTGCGTTTTAAAATCTTCAAGTATGTTAAAAGTAAGCTTCAAGCCATTTAAGTTAATTACGTAAACACCTTCGTTGCTAAATACCTCATCAACCTTACATAGCTCTCTTACCTTACCCCAACCATATCTCTTCACGACATCATAAACGCATGACCACATACCCTCTAATTCCGCATATCGTTCCTCAACTATTTTAAGCTTTAAATCAACTTCGGAATACCTTCTTTTCGCGTCTGATAATTCAGTCCTTACCTTATCTAAGGTCTTCTCCAGCTTTCGCTTCTCGTGTTCAACGCCTTCCCCTACTTCTTTCTTGGTGGAGATCGATGTAAAATATTCGTCTAAAGCTTCGTTGAAAGTCTTAAAATCCATCAAAACGCAGTTGTCGCTATGCTTGATCTTTAAAGGTTTAAACGGGTAGAAATGCGTTGGTGTCGAATCACATATCACAACAACAGGTTGCGGATTATTAACCGCAGACTCTATGAAGTTCCTTAGGCTTAAGTAGATGTTATGGGCTTCTTCCACCGTGAGTTCACTAACGCTTTTCTTTCGTATATCCTCATCTAAAACTTCATTAACTAACTCTGGAGGCAAACCTAAAGACTTAACGAGACTCTTACCTACTTCCCTATCTATACGTAGTTTCTCATAAAACTCATTAAAGCTTAGCTCAAGGAAATTTGGGAACGTAGGTGGGTATGCGTAAACTAACCCAGGATGTAAAACCCTATCCTTAAGGTTTAGATCTACAGTATTCACTAAAACTTTACCTGTGTCTTTCTCAACAACTGAAATCACCCCCCTAGGGAGGAGCTCAACGACTATTTTAATGTCTTTACCGCTTGATTTAACATACATTTCTAGGATTCTTTCAAAACCATATTGAGAAACCTCATAAACCCTACCGCCACGTAAGTAACGCCTGAAAACACCTACTCTACCTTTGGAAGTTCCTGTGGTTATGTGTCTAGTTAAATTAATCCTAGATCCTCCCTCAATAATTAAGTACGTTATCTCGCCGTTGGCTAGCTTAAGCTTAAGCAAAAGGGAGTTAACGTCTTCTAAGCCGTAGACATTGTCTATGAGTGAATTCGTTAATATTGAGTTAAGCTCCTTAGCTATGACAGCTACGTCCAACGCAGTTAAGCTTTTCTTAATCTTTAACTGCCCGCTCACTGCCTTACCCCAAAAATTAACGTTTTAAATTTAAGCAAAGTACTTCTCTAGAGCTTACCTCATAAGTTACGTAGCAACCTAACTTATCAATCATTACGTTATCTTTAGACGTACATAACACCGTAAGTAAAGCAACCCCATCTAAACTTAAAACACGTTTAACTTCCTCATATACTTTTAACTCAGTGCCGCATACTATAGCTGTTACTGAAATCAGAGTTTTAATGGAGTTACTTCTGAAAGGCATAATGAACATATCACCAGCTACTACGTCACCAACCAAGCTTAGGTTTTCAAGCTTCTCTCTAGCCTTAGAAAGTAACTTAGGACTTAAGTCTAAACCTACGTAGTAAAGTACATCACTTATTAACGCATCATTGATTAACCCGCCGGAACCGCAACCGACATCGACTACTACATCTTTTAGCCTTATGTTCATCTCAGTTAGTACTTCATTGATAATAGCATACTTGCTTCTCTGTTCATCACCGTAGAGTTCATCATATACGCTACTTAACTCTTCATACCATTCAAGGACGTCTTCAGACACGCCTTAAATCCCCGTATGTTTTTAACGGCTGTTACTGCCCTTAAGGTAAGAACTCCATAGATCTCTATACTTCCTTATTCTTTCGTCATTACGTAGGACATCAACTTTTATTGACTCTTCTCTTAAAGAGATTAAGAACGTCTTCTCACCCTCGGGAGTGAAGGTAGCCCTAATCCCTTCCCTAACGTTCACTATGCCTAACCTACTTAACTCATCAATAGCTTCCATAACTACTTCATCATTAGCCGGCACATCATCTAAAGCCTTCGTGAAGACCTTATACTCATCAAGAAGCTCGGGAAGCCATAAAGCACCCATACATAAGTATAGAACTCTAATAACATCACCCATGACTTTATTCATACCTGAATCAGACTTAAGTAACTCCTCCAAAGTTCCTCACCTCTACATTACGTGCTTAACATTTAATAAAGTTAGCCATCGCCTGCTCTGCGTAATTCCTCGATGTTCTTAAATACTTTTAATTGCTTCTCTCTACACTTAATCTACACTTAAGCTTGCATTCTGGGTGGGTAACTTTTGTTTGGAATTGATGAGGAAGTTTAACCACTCATCCTACGGGTTGAAGCCAGACGTTGTGGGGAACAAAAACATGAGGGGATGAAGAAATTAATCGAAAATGACGTTCAGACCCGAACCCCAGCGTTAAAGTTAAATCATCTTAACTCATCAGGACGTGGAGGGGTAACACCCCTCTGCCCTTGATATTTTCCCGCATACGGTTTATAAACAGGGCTACTTGTCCTAAGCAGCACGACATGAAGGAACCTCTGCTTTGGATAAACTTTAACTGGGATTGTACTGCCGATCAACTCTATAGTAATGTTTCCTTTAAAACCGCTATCTATGACCGTGTTGTGTGTTATTGTAGCATACGATAAATGCCAATGACTTCTAGTTTCCCAATCAATAATAGGTCCTTCATACATGCTTGTCTCTATCTTCTTAACTTTTACCCATCGAAATCTCGCAGCGCTCATAATGTCGTTTATCGCTTTTTCCCAACCAACTGGTTTATAATGACGGAGTTTGGAGTTCACGAAAGCTATTTCGCTTATTGGAATACGACCCCTACGTATATAGTTCTGTAGTGTTCGATACATTTCTTCGTCATCTCTCGGCAGCGATGACAGCACTTTCTTCGCATGTAATGATAGGGGAATTAAATCTACGGTTTCTCTCCCAGGCAATTGTTTGAGGGATTTTTGCGAGTTATTTATCCACGCTCTTAATATACGTCGTGATGTTAAACCATTTACTCTTACAGCATATATTTTCCCCTCATGACAACGCGAGCAAGGCTTTACATAAACAGAAGCGTAGATCCCAAGACGCGTTAGTAATAACTTAGTTTCAATCGCTAATTCACGACTAACAGTATATAAAACGACGTCTTCGGTTTTACTACTGTATCCATCTGCGTCAAATAATCCGCTTAAGAATCTCGATATAGCTAGATTAGAAGATTGCGAAATAGTTCTGGGAATCCTCTTCTCTCGCTGGTAAACTGCAACACCCTCTCTGAAATGTTCGAACATCCAGTCTCTAAGTATGCGTGACTTAATGTAGAGAACATATTCATCGCCTTGCCGCTTAATATCGAATGGTGCATTGAATAGCTTCAACGCTATTTCACCATAGTGAGTTAACCTTTCTTCATCGCTACCAGTTGCTACGGGGAATCGATATCTTTTAAGGGAATTACCGTCGCCTACGTAATAACCGATAAAACTAGCTACATCACTAACTTTACGAGTGTAGTTTTTCGCCGGTACTCTCTCATCCCTGAAACCGCTTATGTCGATGTGGTCTATAACGTCCAGTATGTTGATTCCTAATATCTCCAACATCTTATGAAGTTCATTAAATCTAACACCGTAATTGTCGTTTATTAAGTTTCTGACATAGGATCTTGACCGTCCAAGAGTATGTGCTAGCTTCGTAAGACTAAGGTTTTCCTGCTCCACCTTATCCCTTATGACGTCAGCAAGCTCATCACTAATGCGAACACGTGCTGATCCGTGAGGAAGTAATAGTAAATCATCATTCTTTAGTATCGGGGAACGCATTACGGCAACTAAGTCTCCTGGTTTAAGTAAAGCCGCTGGTTTTTCATCGTATGGCGGGGATTTCGTTTCATCAAATACTAGGTATTTATGGTTTGGCGTAACTATTTCAGGTATGTCATCTATATATACGTTGACCATCTCTCCTTGGTACTCCATAACCATTTTACGGGTGCTCCACTCGCCAGTGAATGGATCAAACACGCTTCCGGCTTCACCAGCCTTTATTGGAATCCCTCCGTTACCTAACAACCAGCTATCTGGGTGAAAACATGGTGGTATGTAGAGGCCGTATCTTGCGAACGTACTTCTGAGGTTTACCAACCCGACAAGATCGTGAGGGAGTTCCACATATTCAAGGGTTGTAGCTAATATGTGCTCTAACGGATTTATCACGAAGCCTTCATCGTTAGCTTCAAAACACTCTAGGAAATCGTTAATTCCCTGCCTTAAAGTATCAATGATATGCCCTGATTTTCTAAACCTGCAGAAAACCTCCCCAAACCTTAAATCAACGCCGTTCTCCCTAACCGTATCTTCAAATAGAGGGTCAATCACGAGAAGTTTTTTCTCGAGGTATACGCGAATATCCCAATCACTTAAAATCAAATTACCTCACCCACCGCCCCTTAACGTTTTACCTCTACTAACATTAAAAACACTACCCTCAGGAGCTACTGGTAAATATCATGAAATCGTTTTATATGATTTAATATTAACACCTATAAAAATTTATGTTGTAAATCGCTTCTTTTAAATGGTGGTCTATAGCGATGTCCAGTCATAGACTCTTCGGTACCGACGGCGTTAGGGGGGTTGTTAACGTTGATTTAACGCCTGAATTTACGGTTAGGCTATCTTTAGCAATAGCATCATACTTTAAAAACGGATCTAGAATAGTTGTGGGACGTGATTACAGGGCGGGTAGTGAGTTTATCTCGAAAATAGTCATAGGTTCTTTAGTTTCAGCTGGGGTTAAAGTTTACGATGCTGGTTTAACGCCGACCCCAGCCCTTCAATACTACGTTAAATCTTTAGGTTTTGATGGAGGTATAATGATTACAGCCTCGCATAACCCGCCTGAATACAGTGGCATTAAAGTAGTTATGTCCGACGGTATTGAAGCTCCTAGGGAAGTTGAGGAGGAGATTGAGAGTTATTTCCACGAACTTAGGTTTAGGAGGATTCCCTGGCATGAGTTAAGGCATCAGGTCATAAGGTTAAACGACGTAAATGACTTCTACGTCGAGGGTATTTTAAAGCTTGTTGATGTTGAGAAAATCAGACGTAAACCCTTTAAAGTGATTGTAGATCCTGCTAACAACGTTGGGGGTTTAACAACGCCTAAACTTTTAAGAAAGCTTAACGTGAAGGTCGTAACCGTGAATTCAGACTTAAGCGTAGAACCCTATAGGGAACCTGAACCCATTAAGGAAAACATTAACTACCTATCCGATTTAGTTAGGTTCTTTAAAGCTGACTTCGCAGTAGCGCATGACGGAGATGCCGATAGAGCCATTTTCGTAGATGATGAAGGAAATATAGTCTTAGGTGATAGGTCAGCTGTAATACTCTGCAAGCACTTAATCCTCAATAGGAATGAAAAAAGCCCTAAAAGAGTAGTTACTGCGGTTTCCTCATCAACTGTGGTTGAGGATATCTTAAGTAGGTACGGTGTTGAGGTTTTATGGACGAAGGTAGGGAGTGTTATCATAGCTAGGACTATGTTGAGTATAGGTGCTTTAGCGGGTTTTGAAGAAAATGGTGGTTTTATGTACCCACCACATCAGTACGTCCGGGATGGGGCTATGTCAACTGCTTTAATGTTGGAATACTTAGCTATGTCTAACAGGAAATTAAGTGAAGCACATAAAGAAATCCCCGCGAGATACGTCGTTAAAGCTAAGGTCCCCTTAACTAATAGGTCTAAGTTACCCGATTTAATAGACACCCTTAAGTCTATGTACTCTACCTACTACAGGGTAATAGATGTGGATGGGGTAAAAGTAATAACTGATAGCTACTGGTTCTTAGTGAGGCCTTCCGGCACAGAACCTTTAATTAGGGTTTTCGTAGAAGGAAGTGATGAAGGGGAGGTTAACGAAACTCTAAATAACCTTAAGCAGATTATTAAGGAGGTGTTAGGTTGAGGTACGCGTTACTTAACCTGTTGGCTTGCCCTATGTGTAAGAACTTTCCGCTAGAGTTAACCATCTTTGAGTTAAAGAAGTTTGAAAAAGAGTATAAAGTTGCGAAGCCTTTCTGCGACACATACTGCGCTAGACATAAAGAATACATTAAAAACTTAAACGTTAACAACCTAGAGTGTGAGGAATGCGTGAAGGAAGACGTCGTTAACGGCATCTTATTCTGCAGTAAGTGCGGTCGTTGGTACCCCATAATCGAAGGTATTCCGTTCATGTATCCAGACAGTAGGAGACAACACCCAAGAGTCAAGTCTAAAGAGGACGAGTTTCTAAGAAAGTTTTGGAGTCTTATCCCAGACAACATTAAGGAGCGAATTAAAGCCACAACGTAGTTTTATTTAAATCTTCTCCTCCTCGGTCTTGTAGATAACTCTATGGTTTTATCCTCAGCTACCACCTTATTCTTAACCTCATCTAAAGCCGTCTTCAACTCATTAAGTAGGTTTTCATCAAGTTTGTTTTGCGTGAGGAACTCCTTCCCTAAGCTTGTTAACCTAAGCTTTCTAGTGACTTGATTCGTCTCTATAAGCCCTAAATACAGTAATATCCTTATATCTTCACTTACTTCCTTACTGCTAGGGACTTGCCCCACCAACGTGAAGTTGTATGTGAAAGCTATATTCTTCTCCGTCTTCAAGATGTAAACGGCGTTGATTAAGCCTTTCTCTGAAACCTCATTTAATTCGTTGATTATATGGAGAATTTTAAGCTTGTTTAAGTCTTTCTTAACGGCGTCGAGGGTGACTACAGGCCTAGCTATGATTTTCAATTCCTTTGTTGTAGACGTGCTTTGCCCTTTCTGAGACATATGTCGCTCCCTTATAGGTTTGTTTTAACTAGTTTAAATATATTCCTTCCGCAATACCTTCATAAATAATTTAAGCTTAGGTAAGCCGTTAATATATTTTTATTATTGGGGTGTGAAAAGTGAGTGAGATTCGAGAGATTAAAGCCGTAAGGCCTGAAGTTGCTTTAAGCCTTCACAGCCATATAAGGGGGTTAGGTCTTGACGATAGAGGAGAGCGTTCCCCAGACCACGGTATTTCTTGATGTTCTCAATTGCTCTTAGTTCCGTGGTCTGCTTCATCACGCTTCCTCTCGGAGCCCCTCACCGCAGTAGCTCTGCTCTAGTTGCCTAGAGCTTCAAAGCCCTACGGATCTCGGAACCCCGAGGTCACCGATAGCTTTATAGGTTTAATAGCTTATAAAGTTTTCTGAGGCTATAGCCTTGAAAGATGATCTGCTATATACAGTAAAACTGTCATTTAATGCTGATGGAGATACTGCTAAGAGTATTCTATCCACAGCATGGCTGTTCAAAGTTGCTTGTCACAGGATTCTCAGCATGTCTAAAAACGTTGAGAACGTCCTCGTTCCATCAAAGATTGCTTGGGTAAAGATGTTTAAGGATTATGCCTACAGTGTTATTCCCAATAAGAGGTATTCCTATGGAGCTGTCTATATTGTCTACGGAATATGGGAGTCGGCTAGAGAGCTAGGAATAAACTATGGCGATGTTGAGCTTAGTGATTGGCTAATGTTTCAGCACTATGAGAGGGAGGTAGATGGAAATGTGGTGAGGGTCTTCGGAGATGGATCAGCGTTAGCCACAGTGTATAGCTTTGATGGATCGAAGGATAGAGTCTTAATTAGAGCTAAGCCAAACAAAGGGCAGTATGAGCTTTTGAAAAAGATCATTGAATCTAGGGAGAAGTACATGCCGAGGGTTGTGGTTAGAGACTATGGTGTTAGAGGTGGAGAGCTCTATGTTAGTGGTGAGGTACATGTTTCTATATCCTACGACTTCTATCTTAGATATGCGAAGAGGTATGGGGAGCCCAGAGGCAGTCTGGTTAGTGGTGTAGATGTCAATACTGATAGAATCAATTTAGCGATAATCGATGAAGATGGTATGCTGAGGGATAGAAAGACATTTTGGTTCTCTGAGGCAACCGCTAGAGGGTATCCTAGGAGTGTAGCTTGGAGCATTATAGGTATGAAGATTCATGAAATGCTAAAATATGCTTACCACCATGGAGTATCGACATTAGCAGTAGAGAATCCAGAGATCTTAGGCAGGCTGAAGCTGTTCTGGGTTAGGAGCGGTGAGAGGAAGAGCGAGAACTACAACTGGAGAGTAGCAGTATTCAGGAGCAGAATCGCAGAGATGATAGCTCTGAAAGCACCGCTATACTCGATAGAAGTAAAATATGTAGATCCTAAAGGAACTACAAACTCTGAAGAGCATGATGAAGTTATGAAGAGATACGGATTGGATAGGCACACAGCATCAGCATACATAATAGCTAGAAGACTGCTCACAACAAGTAATTAAGACTTATTCACAATATCTTAGGGTTTCAATACCTTAGAAACAGCCTAAATACATAGCTGATGGGTTGGTAGGTCAAGTAGAGGCTAGGAAAGCCGCTGGCGTCGTAGTTGATTTGATAAAGCAAGGTAAGATGGCTGGAAAAGGCATATTATTCGTAGGTCCTCCCGGAACCGGTAAGACAGCCCTAGCTGTTGCTATAGCTCGTGAATTAGGTGAGGACACGCCGTTTGTAGCTATAGACGCTGCTGAAATATACTCAAGCGAGGTTAAAAAGACTGAAGTGCTTATGAGGGCTGTACGTAAAGCCATGGGTATAAAGATAAGAGAGGTTAGGAAGGTTTACGAAGGCGTTGTTAAGAACCTTAAGCTAGGGTTTGTTAAACACCCGTTTAACCCATACGTTAGAGTCCCCAGTGAGGCTAAGATAACGTTAGAAACGAAAGATGACTCCATAACTTTAAGTGTGGGTGAGGAGATAACGCAACAACTGGTTCAAATGAGGATTAAGAAAGGCGATCATATATGGATAGATGCCGAGACCGGAGTAGTGCATAAGGTAGGACGTGTTAAAGGAGTTGCTGAAGCTAAGTATTACGACGTAGATACGTGGAAAGTTGAGGAGGAGATGCCTTCAGGACCTGTGAAAAGAGAGAAGGAAATCGTTAGGGTTTTCTCGTTTAACGACCTCGACGTATATTTCGCAAGTCAAAGACTTTCGATAACGGGACTCTTCGGTATTGAATTCGAGAAGGAGATAGATGAGGAGGTCCGTAAATCTGTAAACTCAACAATAAAGAAGTGGTTGGAGGAAGGTAAAGGTGAGATAGTTCCTGGTGTGTTATTTATAGATGACGCACATTTACTAGATTTAGAGGCTTTCTCCTTCTTAACGAAGGTCTTAGAGTCTGAATTCTCGCCTATTCTGGTTTTAGCCACGAATAGAGGGATAGCTAAGATAAGAGGTACCGATATAGAAGCACCTCATGGTATGCCATTAGACCTACTCGATAGGTTATTGATAATTCCCGTCCGGCCTTACAACAGAGAGGAAATTAAAAACATAATAATGATTAGAGCTGAGGAAGAGGAGGTAAAGCTTTCACCTAAAGCTCTTGAGAAATTAGCTGATATAGGAGCTCAACACAGCTTAAGATATGCGGTGCAGTTATTAAGACCTGCTTACGTAATAGCTGAGAGGAAGGGAAGGCAAGAAATCTTAGAGGAAGACGTTGATGAAGCATCGAAACTCTTCATAGACACTAAACAAAGCATTGAAATAATAAAGAAGTTCGAAGGACTTTTTATTAAGTAGTTATATATACGCTTCAGTCGTGATTAGCCTGAATGACGCGTTTTCAACTTTCAATAAACTTTAGGTTGAAGAGTTTACGCTGTTCTCATCCTCGCCAAACAACGTTAGAATTAATGGGTTGTCTATTTCTACATCCTCACCTCTGCTGTCGTTAGACTCGCTAATAAGCAACGTGACCACTAGGTAATTACCTATCTTAGACGCTTTAACTTTCTTAATCTTCATCCTAGTGTATGAGTCGGCGTCAACATAAGAGTTATGTGTTGAAGAGGTATTTCTATTAACGTTAGACAGCTTAAGCCTCAACTTAGCTGCGAAGTAACGATCATATCCGGTGATGGTTATGAGGACTAAAGCAACCGTGGCAAGCAACATAAACACTTCAAGCATCCTAACCCTTAAGAAATCTCCGTGCTTAACCAGCTTAAAAGGAGTGGGTCTTTAGAAACTCGTTGAAGTTGTTAAAGTTCTACAAACGGTTTAAAGCGTTAAACATGGGTGGTGGGTCTTACGTAGGTAGGAGCATGGCTTTAGGCAGGTCTTAAAGAGCTTAAGCTTTAATCACACGCTTTACTTAAGGCATAGGTAATTAAAATTTAGAGGACAGGAATAGATATGTAGGTGGGGTGCTTGAGTAAAGCTAGGGTTTGGTTGGATTCACTGACTTCAAAGCAAAGTACTTTATTAGGGTATATAGCGTTAGAGCTTTTAAGAAGAGGTTATGAAGTACTAACGACTTGTAGAGATTATGAGTTTACTGTAGGTGCTTTAAAGCGATTAGGGCTTGCACCTTACGTATTAGGTAGGTACGTTATAGGAACGCCCTACGATAAGGTTTTAGGGGATGCCGATAGGATATTCGCCTTAACGACTGTCGTCGAGAAATTCAAACCTCAAGTTTTAATTGCCTATCCTAACCCGCCGGCAGCTAGGTTAGCGTTTGGAGTTGGCATTAAATATGTAGCACTTACAGACTCGCCGCATGCTGTAATACCAAGTAGGTTAGCTTTACCGTTAGCTGACGTTGTTATAGTTTCCTCATGTATACCTGAGGAGGATATTAGAAAGTATTTATATCCGGAGGCAAAGCTCGTTTTTTACGAAGGTGTGGATGAATTAACGTGGATTTTAAGGGCTAAACCCAACTTAGAGTACGTTAAATCGTTAAACGTCGATCCCGGTAATTACGTCGTTTTAAGACCGCATGAACATCACGCAACGTACTATAGAGGCGTTGAATCCTCAGTAGACGTAATTGAGTTGTGCAGGAAGTTAAGTAAGGAAGGTTACGACATTATCTATATACCTAGGTATCCTGAACATATAGAGTTGGCTTTAAAGTTAAGGAAATCCGGTATTAACATCAAATTAATTGAAGGAATGTATGACGGCGTTAGTTTAGCTTTTTACGCTAAAGCCGTAATCACAGGCGGTGCTTCCTTAGCTCGTGAAGCAGCTTTATTAAACACTTTAGGAATTACTTACTATCCTAAAGACCTCCACGTAGATCAATGCATTAATAGGAAGGGCTACCCACTTAAGAGAATTACAGATACGGACGGGATAGTTGATACGGTTTTAAAGACGGCATATGTACATAAAGATTACGAATCATTAATTAACAGGCTTAAGACAGATTTTAACGATCCTCTAGAGGTAGTGATAAAAACGCTTGATGAGGTAGTGGGTTAGTGCTCATATCATTTAACGTATGGCTTAAAGACTTAAGCGGATTTAAAGCTCTTTCTAAGGAAATAAGCAAAGCAGGGTTTAACGGTGTAGAATTAAGTTTGGATTACCCCTTATGCTTTGAGGAGGACATACCTAGATACGTTATTGACGCTTTAAACGTTGAAGGACTTACTCTAGGGATTCACCTACCTTGGCGTGACATAGCGCTTGCTTCACCTATAGAGTACGTTAGGGAAGCTTCACTTAAAGCTGTAAGTCAATGCTTAAACAAAATCCGTGGTTTGAAAACTGAGTATGTCTTAACTCATATGACAACAGATCAAGTGGAATGTGGTTATAAAGACTTAAAATGCATTGAGTCCGGTCGTAAATCTCTAGAGTTCTTAATCGAGGAGGTTAAAGAATTAGGCACGAAGTTATTAGTTGAAACAACACGTAGTAGATGTTGCTCTAGAGACGATCAACTATCTACATTGCTTAAAGACTTGAAGGATGTGGGGGTATGTCTTGACATACCGCATTTGATAGAACAGAGGTATAGAAGGTTTAAATCCCTCCCAACCATTAACAACCTCTTTAAGGAGTTACCACCGGATGTTTTAGAGAGAACTTCGTTAATACATTTTCACGGGTATTCATTAACTAATGAAGGATTCGTAAGTCATATAAAGCCTAAAGAAGATCAAGTGGGTGAGTTATTAGACGCTATCATATCTTTAAGTAATCGAAGAGACTTTATAGGGGTGGTGTTGGAGGTATTTAAAGACGAAACATCTAAGTCTATAGAACCTAAAGACCTTAAATACGTAGTTAAGAGGTTGAAATTCGATGATACTTAAAGAAGTGAACTACTTGTTAGGGATAGACGAAGCCGGCAGAGGTCCGGTAATAGGCGATATGTTTTTAGTTTGTGTAGCCCTTACAGAGCAAAACGAAGGTAGGCTTAAAGACATAGGCGTTAAAGACAGTAAGAAACTAACGCCGTCAGCTAGAGCTAGGTTATTTCCTAAGATAATTGAAGTAGTTGATGCTGTAGTTGTTAAGAGATACCCACCCCACGTTATAGACGCGCATAATCTAAATGATTTATTCGTTGAAGGCGTTAATGAGTTAGTTAGAGAATCTTTTAAGTTAGGTTTAAAGGTACGGAGGATCTACATAGATGCTTTATCCTCACGAAAGCATAAGACAAACCTACTTAGCAAATTACCTGAAGGGGTGGAAGTTATATATGAGTTTAAAGCTGACGTTAAATACCCTATAGTTAGTGCTGCTTCAATAATAGCTAAGTACCTTAGAGATCAACATATCAGATATCTACATAGCATCTACGGCGATTTCGGAAGCGGTTATCCTTCAGACCCTAAAACCGTTGAGTGGCTTAAAAACGTCGCTCAAACTAAGTTTTTAGATTCTCGAGCCGAGATAGTTAGGAAGTCGTGGTTGACCATCCGCAGATTAGTTAGGAAAGACGGAAGTGAAAGTTCAAACCTTCTTAAATGGTTTAAAAAGTAAGAGTTCTTTTGATAGATTGATAAACGATTCTTTACGTACTTTAGCATCTCCTAATAAAGACACACCTTCCAACGCGAGTAATTTGCTCTTAAAGTTTCTTCTGTTTTCCCCGTTTAGCGTATATCCTCCTAAATCGCCATTACTTCTTACGACTCTATGACATGGTATCGCTATGGGTTCCATATTACGACTTAATATCTTAGCCACGGCTCTTGGGTGTATATGAAGTACTCTACTTAGATCACTATACGTCGTAACCTTACCTGTAGGTATTATCTGAAGTAACGCGTATAAAGCCTCAGAAACACATTTCTTAATAATTTCCTCACCTGTTAAAAGCTTTAAATTGCCTTCAGCGTCTAATTCAAAGCAAAGCATTGTGTTTAAAAACCTTATTACTTTTGTTGTGTAGCGAGGGCTTTCGAAGATATTATGGTTATCTTACCGGCTTCCTCGTCCCTCTCAATTATAAAGTCCGTACCCCACTTCTCAACCATGCTCTTAGGCAGGTATAGATTTAAAGGTAATGTGTAGTACTCGTACTGATATACTTTACCTTTAACGGATTTTTTACCTATGACCTTCCTAGCTGAGGCAGTTCTCCTTCTTACAGCCATTTTTTCTCCCTATAAAATGTTTGAAGCATCCCTTATAAGGTTTCAATACTGAAGTCTCCACCAATAAAGTAGATAGAACATGTCCGCTATAGAGGTGTTTTCTTAATCTTAAGCAAGTAAGCTACGTAGTTTGTCAGCGGATGTAACACCAGAGCTATTAATACACCAATAAGTAAGTCATACGTCGTTAACGTATAGCCGATTATAGAGTCCGCTGAGGAAATCTTTACAAGTGCGTAAGCACAGAGTAAAAATGATGTTTGATCTAAAGGTATGAAAGGCTTCCCTGGTTTTATGTTTAATCTCCTTTTCAAGAAAGAATTAAAGACGTCGCCTATCATAGCACCTAAACCTGAGACAAGACCGTAATATGCCCAAGAAACGTTGTTAAAGTATAAAGCGTAAGCCACACCCACCGCGAAACCCGCTAAAACACCAGATAAAAACCCCTCTATAGATTTGTTATCGCCTAAAACACGCTTACCGTCTATGAAGGTCTTCCCTAAGTCTAACGGCCTAGCGTTTTTGAAAATAAACCTTCGGGTTATAAGTGGTGTGGCATTAGCTATCATAGCGTGTGCGAAGAACCCTATAGCTCGAACGACATCGGCAACCACGTTCACGCATTAATCCCTTCATCAATATTAAACCGTCCCGTCTTTTAAGTATGTGATTTTAAAAGGTTTTTAAAGTAGATTCTAAAAGGGATAAGCAGGTTCGGAAAGCAAATCACCGTAATGATATGTGATCCCAGGCTAATGCGTAAGTTTGTTAAGATAGCTAAGACTATCGGGCTAAGCTACGAAGTACCTACAGACCTAGACTTAAGTCTTAAGCACGTGAGTAACCTCGTAATAATCGACGAAGAGTGTAGAGCCTACATATCTTTACGGAAAGTTCTGGAGGAGCTTAAGGCGGAGGTCTTCGTAGTTAATGAAGGCAACATAGCTTCTCAAACATTAAAAATTTTAGGTAAAGATCGCGTGGAGGTGTTAACTTTAGGTATTGACTTAGGTAGTCGTTTAGCCTATGCTATATTCGCCGACGATATGTTAATTGACGTGGGATTTACTGAAAGCCCTAAGGAACTCATGATTAGGTTAGACGAAATCACCAGCGATTTAAAGCCTTTGAAGACCGTAGTTAAGGTCGGTGTTACTGAAAGTCGAGGATTAGAATTCGTTAACGATTTACTTAAGTTCATGTCTATGAAGGACCTACAGGTTTTCTTGGTTGATGAATCAAACACAAGCAGAGAGACTACGTCATACTACATTAAAGCTTACGACGTGAGAGATAAGGATTTACGGGCAGCTATAAATATAGCTCTTAAAGAAGGGTTTCGACTCACATAGGTGTTTATAAGCCTGTGTAGGGCTTAAGGTTCGTCAAACACTACCGCACTCAAGCTAGGCGTTAAAATACCTACCTAGCAACTAGATTCATAAAAATTTCATAGATATCGTTAGGGCTTAACTCGAAAACCCTTAAGTCTTTAAGTTTATCTTTAACGAGGTTTAAACCTTCTAGACTTAGGTTTAGATCCTCAACACATTTACCCAATACTTTAGCTGCTTTTCTCTTTCTTTGATTAAATAAGCACTTAATGAGTTCTTCTAGAATACTTTCTTCAGAGCTCCAACTCCTAACCCTCTCTAAAACAAGTAAGGCTGACCAAACCTTAGGTCGTGGGTAAAAACTGTCTGGGCTGAATATAGAGAGTATCTTAGGTTTCATGTAGATGTTCGTGAAAGCCGTTATTCTACCGTAGTTAGAGCTTCCAGCACTACTTACCAACCTATCGGCAACTTCCTTCTGCAGGGTTAAGATACCGTAGCGTACGTTAGACTTAACTATAGAGGCAATTAAAGGACCTGTTATTGAGTAGGGTGTGTTTGAAATTATAGCGTCAACCTTTAACGCGCATGACTTAAGTAGGTGGAGGCCATCACCTAAAATAACTGATACGTTGCTATGGTCTTCAACTATCGTTGTTAAGTATTTAGCTAGCCTAACATCTATTTCAACAGCTATGAGGTGATTAACAACCGGCGTTAAAAACTTAGTTAAGAGTCCCGCACCAGCACCTAATTCCATAGCATTCCTTACGTTAAGCTCCTTTGCAGCCTTTAAGAAAGCCATACCCAACTTGCAATCAACCATGGCGTGTTGACTATAGCGCTTGATGAAATATGAACTTTTAATTAACCTGCTAACGGCTTCCTTCAACCAATCACATAAATATTCATATGTGTTATTAAGCAGCTTCCTCCCCAGCTAAATTTATTTCGGCTAAGGTATTTTTATTGGATTGAAATGTGTGCTGAAGTGGGCTTAAGAGCTGGGGAGATACTTAGAGTTACTGGGCCTGCGAGAATTACAGTTGTTGACGGGGAGGTAATACTTGTAGGAGCTAAATACACGCGCGGTAAGTCATTTGTGATTCATGAGTTGCGAAGTTACGGTCTTAAAGCATTGACAGACGCTAAGCTTTCCATCGTAGTTGGTAGTGGAGGTTCTTTCGAGTATGTAAGTAGCGAAGATGAAGTTGTTGATTCATGGTTAGAGATATCTGACCACATAGCTAAGTCGAGTGTGAGACCGTTGAAAGTAGTTGTAATAGGGCCTGTAGAATCCGGTAAGACAACACTATCCGCTTTTCTAAGCAATTACCTAAGTCAGAAAGGTTTAAACACGTGTTTAGTTGAGGGCGATGTAGGTCAAGAAGATTTAGCTATCCCAGCAACTATAGCGTTAACTAAAATCACTAAATCGTTTGTTTGGCAGAGAGAGTTAAGTTTCGACGACGTCAGATTTGTAGGGTGCATATCACCTCAGTACTGCAGAGCTGAGGTAATTGCTGGGTTGTTAGACTTAATCAATGCTAATGTGAGCAGATGCGAAGCTTTCATAATAAACACTGACGGATGGGTTAGTAGCGAAGGTGGTTTAACGCATAAGTTAGAAATCATTAGATGGGTTAAACCTACGTATGTATTAGTTTTAAGCGAGTTCATCCATAAATTTCTTAAGGAGGTCTTAAGCAACTCTACAGAAGTCATATATGTTAAACCACCACGTAACGTTAAACCAAGGGACGTTAACGATAGGAGGAACCTTAGATCTGAAGCTTACAGAAGGTATTTCTCTAATGCGTCGATAAGAACTTTAAGGTTAGGTGAGGTCGGTTTTATAAAATCGCATGTTTTCAATACTACTAAGCTTTCCGCAAACGAACTTAGTGAACTCATTCCAAACATGTCTGAAATTCAAGACTTTATAATATACGCTGGAATATCTGACAAATGCGTAAATATCTTAATAGATGATAAAGGTTTGAGGAGCGTTCAAAACCTGAAGATCGTTAGCTTAGGAAACCCGCCCAACATAAATGTGAACATAGTGTTAAGAAGTGAGGTTAAGGGATGTTTAGTTGGTATCTTAGGCGAGGGTTTGAAGGACGTGGGTGCTGGGATTTTGGAAGATATATTTTTAGAGAATGGTGTTGTGTCTTTAAAGATACGCACTCCTTATGAAGGCTTAATAAAGGCGTTAGTTGGGAGTAATATAAAACTGTCAGAGGACTTTAAAGAGATGGGGAGGCCTGCACGATGTGGTATATAAGCGACGTAGTAAGGCGTCTTGAGGAGGAGGGTAAAGTATTAAATTTAAAGAAACCTTTAAAAGACGTGTATGAACCAACTAAATGGTTGCTAGAGAGCGATAAGTTAGGGAAAGCAGTTAGGTTTGACGTTGAGGGTAAGAAGCCCTCATGCGTTGGTAACGTTATAGCTAGGCGAGAGACCCTATACGAAATCCTCAATGTTAAGGGAGATTTCGAGGCTTATGAGAAGCTCATTGCTAGCATGTCGGTAAAGCATGGCGATTCATGGTATGTTGAAGAGAACTTTTGGGAACATTACGTGAGGTATGAGGGAAGTTTTGAAGACTTACCGGCTATAAAGTTTTTTGAGAGGGATGGCGGTAAGTACATAACGTCCTCTGTAGTGATAGCCGAGGCTTCAGACGTTAAATCCTATAACGCATCAGTCCATAGGTTAATGCTAGTTCCAGGTAAGGGCTTCGCTATTAGGATAGTGCCTAGGCATCTCTATAGAATTTACGAGTTTAACCGTGGTTTAGGTAGGGAAACGCCAATAGCTATAGCTATAGGTACACACCCCTTAGCTTTACTCTCCGCGTCTATCTCGCCCCCCTACGGGGTTTTTGAGTTCGCCTTAGCGAGTTACTTAGCCAGTTCTAAAGTACCTATAGTTAAAACCCCTATGTATGGTTTGCCCGTAGTTGCTGGTACGTCGGTTGTTATAGAAGGGCGTATCACGGAAGAGTTTGTTGATGAAGGGCCTTTCGTTGACTTACTTAGCCTCTACGACGTAGTTAGGAAGCAGCCTCTGATAAAGGTTGACTCTATATATGTAAATAAAGAAGAACCTCTTTTTCATGTGATACTTCCTGGCGGTTCAGAACATAAGATATTAATGGGCTTCTCTAGGGAGGCGTTTATATGGGATGCCGTAAGGAAAGTCGTGCCTAAAGTAGTTAAGGTAAGGCTGACGAATGGCGGTGGAGGATGGTTGCATGCTGTAGTGTCTATAGAGAAGAATCATGACGGCGACTCTAAAAACGCTATAATGGCTGCTTTCGCTGCCCACCAAAGTTTAAAACACGTTGTTGTAGTAGATTCAGACGTAGATCCCGACTCACCTGAAGAAGTTGAGTGGGCTATAGCTACTAGGTTTCAAGCGAGTAAGGGCTTGATTGTCATTAAGGATGCTAGAGGATCTACTTTAGATCCTAGCTCTAGCGACGGCTTAACGGATAAAGTCGGTATAGACGCTACAACCCCCACTAAAGAGAGGATTAAGTATTTAAAGCCTAAAGTCCCTCTGTGAAGGTGTTGAGTTTTGTACTTAACTAAGGAGGAGGAGGCACTACTTAACGGCGAGTATGGTGAAGTATTCGCGATGGCTATGAAGACAGTAGTTAAAGTGGGTGAGGTCTTAGGAGCTGATAGGTTAATTCACGTAGAACATGCACACGTATCAGGCGTTTCATATTTCAATATAAGAGATTCCGGTTTAGAATTCATTGAATCCCTAGTTGATAAGGGAGCTAAGTTTTCAACATACACAACAAGCAATCCGTACGCCGTAATAATAGATGGGGAAATACCTGAAGACGTGATCATCAAGCAGAAAAGGATAATAGCAGCCCTCAAGAAAATGGGTTCGCAAGCGTTTACCTGCGCACCTTACCACGTTAGAAAGCCTAACTATGGCGAACACCTAGCTTGGGCTGAGTCAAACGCTGTTTTATACGCTAACAGTTTGTTAGGGGCTAGGTCAAATCGCGAAGGCGGTCCTCTAGCCTTGCTAGAAGCGTTAATAGGAAGAACGTATATGGCCGGCGCGCATTTAGACGATGGGAGGGTACCTAAGTGTTTAGTGGAAGTGGATGAAACACCTAAAGACGTATCTATTATGTCCTATCTAGGGCTTAAGATAGGTGAGTTATGCCCGGATAAAATCCCGTTGGTTAAGGGTTTATCGCGTGTCCCTGAATGGTGGCTTAAGCTTTTTCTAGCTTCTTTCGGCGCTACATCAAATACGCCTATGGTGGTTCTAGAAGGCATTACGCCAGATTATAAAGAACTCTCTACTAAGGCAGATATAGAGGATAGGTATAGGGTTAGGATAGTTGATATAGAGAAAGAGTTTATTAAAGACGTGGAAAAACCTTTAAGAAGCGAAGGTAAGGTCATATATTTCATAGGGTGTCCCCACCTATCTCCGGAGGAGTTGAAACAGGTAAGTGATTTAATGAAGTTTGAACGACACAGCAGGAATGAACGCTTAGAGTTCTGGGTTGGGGTAGGCGATAACATATCTTCGGAAGATCCTGTAGTCAAGGATTTAATTAGTATGGGCGTTAAGGTATTGCGTGGTATGTGTCCAGTAACTACAGACTTGAGATTGCTAGGGGTAAGTTTTGTTGTGACAGACTCGGGTAAGGCGTTATTCTATATGCCTAAGCTTGCTAAAGTTAACGTGGTAGTTAAAGATAGGAGTAAGTTAGTAAGTGATTACTTAGGGTGCTTAAGTTTAAAGTAATATGGGATTTAAGGTGGGTAGGCATGGATATACCCGTGAGCAAGGTTTTCAGTGAGTCCGAAGTTTGTGGAGTGTTGAGGGTTAGTAAAAAACCTCTTTCGTTTCTTGGTGATGTAGACGTTGATAAAGCTGAAGTTAAGGGGTTAGGTAGTATAGGTGGTGTAATTTTAGCGGTTCACGCATTTGTTGGTAGTACTGTAGGGCCTTACGTCCTCTTCTCCCTAATGAAGAGAGGTTCCCTGCCTAAAGCCTTAATAACTACTGCTGTGGATCCGACGATACTTGCTGGTTGTGTTTTAACAGGGTTGCCTTTATATAAGGTTAACCCTAAAGATTTAGAGCTTCTTATTAAGTACGATGGATGTAATGTGTGTTTACAGGGAGGTAAGCTAACGATACTTGATTCGGCTGGTGAATGTCTTGAGTAGGTACTTCATAGTACTTGAAGGTATCGACGGTTCAGGGAAGACAACTATAGCTAAGGCTTTAGTGACGGCTTTAAACTCAGCCAACGTGAAAGCTCTCTACACGTACGAACCCTACAATCCTGACTTCATAGAGATGATTAAAAAATATGGGAAGGACTTCGGAGGCGTTATGGAGGCTTTACTCATGGCTGTAGATAGATACTACCACGTTGAGAGAGTGGTAAAACCGTATTTAAACATGGGATACTCGGTAGTAAGTGATAGGTACTTCTATTCTTCCTTAGCTTATCAAGGGGCTAGAGGAGTCAGTTTGGAATGGATAAAAACATTGAATGAATTCGCACCTAAACCTTCCCTAGCTATATATCTAGATGTAAGTCCTGAGGAGGGTTTAAAAAGAAAGCTTAACGTAGCAACTAAGATAAAATATATGGAGGAGGATCCAGAATTTCTACGTAAAGTTAGAGAGATTTATAAACGCTTAGTTAGTGAAGGATTTCTAATTGAGGTCGACGCCTCAAGAAATTACGAGGTAGTGTTTCAAGACTGTGTAAACTTAGTTTGTAGAAAGTTGGGGCTGTTATGTACGTAACTCCTCACAGCTTTTTACCATCTTGACTTCCTCCATAGAACTTAAATCCACTTATTGCTCACCCACCTTGGTATAATCATCATTGACTTTGATTGGGATGAAAATCTGGGGAGAAACGGTAATTCATGTTTTAAAGTTAAGATATGTTGCTGAACATATTTCATCCATTAATGCGTCGATTTCTTTAATTACGTTGGAGATTATGTCCTGCGATAGTAAGCCTTCAGAAAGGAGTTTTCTAAAACCGTCGGTGTCTATTATCCTGCAACCTTCGCTTTCTGTAAATATGAGATCTGTCTCTAAATCTATGTATTTAACCCTACCTGACGGTAGGATCTCTGGGGGCGTGTTGATGTTTGCGTAGATACCCTTAAGTTTGCCGTCCTTGCTCCAGTACCTATGTATTAAAGACCACCTACCTAAGTTCAGCTCTGAGGTTATGATGTCTCCAGGTTCTTTTTTCACGTTTATCCCGTCGTATATGCCTATTGATTTAACCAATCTCTTCAACGATATCTTAGCTTTGTCTAAGTCGCTTATGGTTTGAACTACAGCCTTGCCGAGCAAGATTCTCCTATCTAGCTTCCTATGTTCTATTACAACTTCGCCCTTCTCACAAACTTTGCTTAACAACCACTTCAGAACTGTGGTTTTTGAGATATCCT
The DNA here is from genome assembly GCA_003056265.1 of Zestosphaera tikiterensis. GTDB lineage: Archaea > Thermoproteota > Thermoprotei_A > Sulfolobales > NBVN01 > Zestosphaera > Zestosphaera tikiterensis. The sequence goes on from NBVN01000004.1 coordinate 22,632, forward strand.
CAGGTATTGAATGCGTTAACATATCAGCAAGCTCTACATAGCCGTCGTCCCTCACTTCACTACTTTTTAGGAGGTGATGCATGTACACTGTAGGAACTACTTTATTCCTTACGCTATCTAAGTGGAGTTTAGATACGTAGGTAAGTTCGTAGATTCTAACGAGCTCACCTTCATAAACGACCGTGTTTAACGGAGCTTCCCTTAATCTGCTAAGGACTTCATTAAGTAAATCTATTAACTCAGGTATTTCAGACATTATATCGGTTAGGTTTGCTTCGTCGGCATTGCTTCGCCATCTGATGGAATATCCCTCACGTAGGTACTTAGCCGAGATCTCCAAGAGTTGCGAGACCCTTTCCTTATTCTTTATAAAGTTGCTGAATGAAACGCCTGTGCCCCTACCTAATATAGCATATTTACCAACGACCCTCACCCTTTCAGAAACTACGAGCTTTTCGTTACTACCTATAGGTAGCTTAATTACTGATACGTAAACCTCCCTACCCGGTTGGCAGTCTACGTAATCCACAAGCAAAGCTTTACCTAAAGGGCTTTCAACAACGCATTCTCTATTTTCAAATCCTAATACGCGCGTCTTAAAGCTTGCGTATAAACCTATAGGTGGTTTAAACATTATCAAGCCTGGGATACTCATCTCTAAAATCTCCGAGACTTCCTCTACACTCTCTGGAAAACCTAAGACAATTATCTGCGATGGGTTATCATTCTCCGTTTTTACCGTAACGTCCGCCGGAAGACCCTGCCTTTCATCAATTCCAAGCCTGGAAGCTATAACTGGGGAAACGTCAACTAGTTCAATTCCGTTATCTAGCAGTATCTTAGACAATGCTGTTGAGTAAATACCTCTGACTCTAGCCTTAACAGCCATGATAGCACCCTTAAATTCGATGGGGGTTTGTAAGGACTCTCTTTCCCTCCTGGCTTAGTCCTTAACCGTAGATAAAACAGCTACTATGTTCCATACAGCTGTTCTAGCGTGCATGGGCATGTTAGGATCTTGGCTGACCTCGTCCAACACGCTAACGGCGTTAGCTGCTCTAACTCCGGGAGTTAGTGAAAAATCTCTCAACATGTTTAAAGCGTTTATAGCTGCTCTCCTTATATTCCTAGGTACGCTGGCGTCGTTAATTATCTTCTCAAGCATCATCATAGCTTGCTTAATCTTGATTTCATTCAATTGCTGTTTGTTTAATTCAGGCGTACTCACCTATCACACCCTAAGAAAAAATCCACGATGCAAGTAAATAAGCATAAAGCCTATTATCTCTTTTAGAAGGTAACTTACTGGTGGCAGGTTTTGAACGAGGAAGTAGATAAAGATAAAGCTGTGAAGAAAATGTCGGAGTTACTTAGATCTGGAGCTGTAATGTTAGATCAAACATGCCCACTGTGTGGGTTGCCCTTATTTAAGTTAAGGAGTGGGGAGGTTGTATGCTCAATACACGGTCCTGTAAGGGTAGTTAAGAGCGAGTCTGAAGCTATTGAAGCCACAACGTCGGCTGTTTTAAACGAAGCTGAGAAGCTGATCTCAATGAAATTATACAGCGCTTTAAAGAGGCTCTCAGAAAACGAAGATGTAGATGAATACGAATTAAAGAGGGTCGTATATCTTTTAGATATCCTAGAGAGAGTAAGACGTATAAAGAAAACCTAACAATGCTAGATGTGTGGTTTCTAACGACTTAACATAGTTTTTCAAGCCTTAGAAAGGCAGTTTAACCCCTTTAGAGCTTAAAACTTCTGAGACAGACCATTTAAGAGCTTCATAATCCTTCTTAAAGTTACCGAAGATTTTCTCCTGCCTCATGAGTTCTTGACCTTTAAAGTATAGTAGGATAGTAACGGCTTTTTCATCTGCGTTTTCAATAAAGGCAACACCTGTGATGACGACACCTCTAGACTTTTCTTCAAGACGTTGGAAAACCTCCAATAAGATTTTACCGCAGCCGTCTCTATCGTTAGTAATCGCTACTAACGCTATGTCATTACCGTAAACAAAACTCATCAACTCTTTAGTGCTTTTTAAAAGCTTCATGACTTAAGACCACACTTAACCTTATATGTCTCCCTTATGAGTTTCTTTTCTTCGGCGGATAAATATATTTCTATATCTTCAACGCTTCTAGCCTGTGTCGGGCTCTTTAAACCGGACGCGTTTAATAACACTGTATCATAGTTGGTTAAAGTTTTTAAGTCGTTGCAGTCTAGAAGTTCTAGAAAAGATTTAAGTATGTTATTAAATCCCACATATTTCTTAAGTTCAGGCTCTGTTACGTATGATCCACAAACTAGGCATGTCATGTCAGGCATTAAAGAATTAAAACCGCATTTAGGGCATTCAACTGGTAGGTTCTGCGATCTCCTAGCTAACCACGCGGAAGACCATTTACTTCTTAAATGTTTTAGTAGATCATCCCTACCAGCTCTAACTATATGAGCGTAGATCTTAGGTGCGATATTTAATACGTTAACGCCTACGTTAAAAACTATAAACTCTAATTGATCGATGGTGTATCTATCCAGCATATATGCCAACCTACTTGCTATTACTTCATTCAACCTATCTTTATACCTGTTATATCTCTTAACAACTGTCTCTACAGGGGTTCGTGTGGTTGTCGAACCGTAAAGCTGCGTTAAGATGTCGTGAAGTAACTCTATGTATTGATCCCTAGATAGGTTGAGAATTGACAGACCAGTCATTTCAACGAACTCGTTTATGTTCGCCTCTATCCACGCATCAATATCGACTTCCTTCTTAGGCTTTGATTTCCTAACCTTCTTTTCCTCACTTTCTACTTCCTTAACCTTAACTTCCTTTTCTTTACCTTTACCGCGTTTTTCCTTAGGTTTTTCCTTCTTTGGCGTAATAACCACCTAAACACCTTTAATGGTCGTCCTGATTTCTATAACGTCGCCATCCATTAAAATATGATCAAGACCTACTCTCTCCCCAGGATATTTAGCTGAAGGACCCCAAATCTTAGCGAATTTAAAGTATTTAAGGAACTCCTCCCTTATTTTCTTAATAGCTTCCTCAACTGTAGCTCCTTCTTTAAGAATCATAGGCTTAGGTGAGGGACGCCCTGAGTTAGGTTCCTTAGTGTAAACTCTGATTATCTTTAACATCTTAAAGACTTTCTCCGGTACGTTGTCGAATCCTAAGCGCTTAGCTGCTGAGACCGGAAGTACTTGAATATCTGGGTAGTTGCTTAATATGGTGGTAAGTACTTCAGAGACTTGTTCCCTATCTATTAAGTCCACCTTATTTAAGAGAACTAAAGTAGGCTTGTAAGTTATTCTTTCGAAGATTGCTTTCTCTATATCGTCTAACGTCACCTCACCGAAGACCCTAACTTCAGCGTTATAAATCCTATAACTTTCTAAAAGCTTCCTGACATCATCTGATGTACAGTTGATAAGCCTTCCGTACGTTATTACTCTAATGCCGTGAACGTCCCTACTCTTTATCACTGAAACCTCACCGGAGGGTTTCCTTACATGAATGCCTACTTCCGCCAACTCCTCCACAATACTTTTAAATTGCTCTATGGGGTCATTTGCTGCGTCTAGAACTACGATAAGTCCGTCAGCGTTTCTAGCAAGACCTAAAACCCTAGACCCCCACCACACACTGCCTTTGGACATTCCATTAACGAAGGCCGGCGCTTCAATAACTTGAATCTGTATGTCTTGATAAGGCATCATTCCAGGAACGGGGAGAGTCGTAGTAAATGGTATAGGGCTGACCTCAGGCTTAGCGTTAGTTAAGATCCGTAGGACGGAGCTCTTACCTGATTTAGTAAATCCTAACATGACTACTTGCGCGGCTCCCTCCTTCTCAATGAAGAATGTAGGGCCTCCGCCACCACCTCTCCTGGCTTTCTTCTCTTCAAGCTCATCCTTTAATTCCGCTATCTTCCTCCTAACCCAAGCTCTAAGGTTTTCAGTTCCTTTATGCTTAGGTACGTAGGATAGAAACTCCTCTAGAGCTTCTATTTTCTCCTCTAACGTTCTAGCTTCTAAATATTTAACCCACTTTGCTTTAGCTTCAGCAGGCAGGTTTGTAGGCACTTTACGCTATACCCTCTCCCATACATTCATAGCATCTATCTTAATTTGCTTTTAGTAAGTAAGTGAAGAAGTTCTCAAGAGCTACTTAGTATTAAGCACTTTGTTAAGTGCTTTGGAAGCCTCCCCATCGGCGTTTAGCGTTTATTAACAAAGATAGAACTCTATCATTGATAAAGTAAAGGGAGGCGATACAACTTAATGTCTTCAGATAAGGAAGGAAAATTCAGAATGTCCATACCTAAGAAGGAGGAGGATATAAACATCGAAGAAGAGCATGAACACGAAGAACACGAGCATCATCATGAACATGAAGTCATAAGCGATGAGAACTATGAGATACTGCTTCTTAACGCTATAGCACATTCCTTAAGTCATGTGGAGTCAAGCTTAGGCAGTATAAACAACAATTTGAAACTCATGCTTACGTATCTTGAGAACTTACGCACATCAATAAACAGCTTAACCAAGGTGTTCTTACTGCAGGAAGTTAAAGATCAGGACATGAGGAGAAAACTGCTTTCAGAGATTCTTGACTCTATAACTCAATAGTAAATCTTAAGTTTTTCCCTATCAAACAAGTTGTTTGTTAACATGTGATATGTTCATATGTTTAGTGTGGAGGGTGGGATTTGAACCCGCGGTCAAGTGACGGTATCTTCAGTATGCCCTTCTCTAAAACATGTCGTAGCCTATGCTGTTTTCGTAGTTGTTGAGCTTCGGCGCGACGTTGTGACGTTACAAATCGGTTGAGTTAGCAATAAACATTTTTATATGTTCAAATTAAATATAACTTTGAGAGAGGCAAAATGGTGAAAAACAATTATTCTCTACTTAGATGGGCGAATATTATTGCTTATGTTTCGACCGTAATAATAAACGGATTAGCGGGTAGCACGACGTTTATAGGTGGCGTGAACACTGCTGCCATATCTGATTTAAATCCCACATTAATTACTCCTGCAGGTTTTACTTTCGCCATTTGGGGCGTAATCTACTTTCTGTTAGGTGTCTTTGTTTTCTATCAAGCACTTCCGAGCCAGAGAGAAAAGGAGTATCATAAACAAATAGGTTGGCTATTCGTCCTCATAAGCATCGCAAATATTGTCTGGATATTCCTTTGGCAATATGGCCTAGTGACCTTATCGGTTCCCGTAATAGTGGTGCTTCTAATCGGTCTAATCCTGATTTATACACGTCTGGGCATAGGAAAGACGAAAGTCCCATTGAAAGAGAGAATTGCAATCCATTTACCCTTCAGCGTCTATCTTGGCTGGATAACTATAGCAACCATAGTCAACGTCGCAGTTGCCGGAGTTTCGACAAACTGGGACGGGTTCGGAATAAACCCTGAAACATGGGCAATTATAATCATAATAATTGCCCTTCTCCTAACTCTAATCGTAATAGCTACGAGAAAAGATATCGCATACGGCCTAGTCATAGTCTGGGCACTATTCGGCATCATATCGAAGCAAACAAATCCAAATATCGTGATAACCGCCCAAGCAAGCGCCATTATCATATTAATCGCATTGGTAGCCGTAGCGATACTGGCCAAACTGAAAAAAACTATAGCTAAAGACACGCGGGCTAACTGGTTATTCTCGACATGAATTAGAGAAACAGAAGGAAAACAACGGGTAGACGCTTATCCTTTCTGAAAAATGGTAGGCGGTAAATGGAAAACCAGTCCTGCTAAAGCATCCGAAAACTACAACTCATACCAAAAGAGACAGAATTGGACCAACCGATCCTGACGTAGCTGACGTATGGCAGTCTTTCTATAAACACTAAAAAGAAACATGCAGTCTAATTTAAGCAGGATTTGAATGCGTTACCGATTTCGAAGGCGCCAAAACCTTCAGAAAAAATGTAAACGGAAAATCAAGACGCATCGCCAAAGAGGGCTCCTCAATTTTATAAAAGTGCGGGGGGTGGGATTTGAACCCACGCAGGCCTACGCCATCGGGGCTCCCACAACTAAGGACCTGAGCCCGACCCCTTTGACCTGGCTCGGGCACCCCCGCCTAAAATGCATATTTGTTGTGGGTAAATAAATCGAGGTTAGCTTGCTTAGCCGCCTTCCTCTTCGCTCATAAGGTCTAGGAATATCTCGTAGTAGTCTTCTTTCTCCTGCTCAAGTTCTTCATTTCTCCTTATAGCTTGCCCTTCCGAACTAACTACGGACGTGGTTTTTATCCTTCTATTGGTGTCCGTCTTGCTTTCTAGTTTATAACCCTTAACTTCCTTCTGGTTTGTTTTTTCTTTATACCCACACCTAGGGCATACCAACACTACTTCATCCCCTTCCTTACTCGGTACCAACATACTACCGTCTTTAGGACAGAACTTCATTTTTCCTCAACCCATAGGGTATACCCCGCTATAAAGATTAAAAAACTTATCGCCTCATGAAATGACTTTGTTTTTACGAGTGTTAACGTACGTTAACTCATTTTAATGCTTAATCTATGACTACGATATTATCAGTTCAACACTGATGATAATGACGTGACATGTTTTAAATGAATGTATTAAGTGGTAGGTTGACCGGAGCTTCAGGTAAACTTCATAAGTAAGAAGTTAAAATCTACATTTAAAGATGTGATGTTAACTCCTTAAATCATTATTATAGAGTTTGATGAGGTGGTTGAGGTCAGCGTCTGGTGTTTTAATCATTCCTGTTCTAGGTCATATGTAATACCACTCATCACTTCCTCTGAGGTAAATACTTCTCTTAGGTCTTTATATTTCTCAAGTAACACATAAACCCTAGATATTCGAGGGTAATCAAGACATTCGGTTTCTACGTAACGGTTGTTATTAAGTGTAGCGATAATCTTTGCTGTTCTAACTTTACCGCTTTTGAAGCAGTCAATTAATTTGAACTCAGTTACGAATCCGTTAACGGCGTATCCCTCCAACGTTAAAACATCGATTTTCTCGGTTGTGGTCAATACCCACACCAATATTATTTTCGGTCGGTGGTAATATAGGGTTAGAGGTGGGTAAATACCTTGAAGGTATTGCTGGTTACGTCTGTAAGTGCTAGGAAGCTACTTGAGGAAGTGCTTAAGGAGGTGAAGACCGGGGACTTCATATTGGATGCCGTTGTTTTGGATGTTCCGGTAGCTTCCTTAGCTACAGTAAACGACGTAGTGAAAACCTTACATAAATATAAAAGTAAACTTAGCGGTTATGACTTAATAATATTGCCTGGACTCGTTAGAGGTAATGCTAAGCGTGTTGAAGAAGAGTTTAACGTAAAAGCAATTAAAGGCACTAAATACGTTGGTGATCTGCCGGAGCTTTTAAAGCTTGTTCGTTTAGGCTTTGAATTCAGTTATGAAACGCCGGCTGATGAGTTAATTCAAGAATACTTAAGTAAGACATATTATGATAAGGTTGTTAACGCCATAGAAACTAAAGCACCGTTATTTACGGTTAAAAACGTTAAATTCACGAAAACACCTCCACCGCTGAATCTATTCTTCGAGTATTTAATGAATGAACATAACTCGCTTAACGAATTCAACAACTTACTTAGTGAGTTAAAGGTAAGTAAGTATGAAGGGGTAGTAGTAGGTTGTAACGTTGAATGTCAAAACTACGGTGAAGTTATGAAATACGTTAACTTAGCTCTAAATGAAAGGTTAGTTGTCGGTATCGACGTACCGATAGACTTAACGAAAGTTGATATCGTTAAAGATTTACTGCGGTTGCCGGACATGATTTTCAACGTTACTAGTAAGGATTTAGATGTGCTTACTAAATACTTAAGCAGTGAGCAAGTAGTTGTTGTAGTGCCTTCTAAAGAGGGTCTTAAAGACGTGGAGGAAGAGATAAATGAAATTATTTATAAACTTAATGAGGTGGGGATAAACAAAGTTTTAATAGATCCTGTGGTTAAACCGCCGATGTTAGGTTTTTACGAAAGTCTTATCAGGTACTCAACATTAAACGCTAAAACACCTTATCCTCTACTCATAGGTTTCTCAAACGTATATGAGTTACTTGATGTAGACTCGCATGGTGTTTTAGTTCTACTATCAAGCATAGCATTCGAGCTAGGTATTTCATCAGTTTTAATAACTGAATCAAGCGTTAAAGCAGGTGGAGCTTTAAAAGAAGCTTCAATATCTAGGGAAATGATCTACAGAGCATATGTTAAGAAATCACCACCGATTAACGTAGGAGTAGATCTACTCATAGTAAAGGATAAGAGAAAACTCACGGTAAAGCCTCCGAAGGTCGAGGAGGGTAGAATCACTTACGTTACTGACGTCATACCCCCTAAAATGGAGGCTTCATATTATCTGAAAATATACGTCAATCATGAAGAAGGGAACATAATAGTGGATGTAGTATCTAGAGAATCCGATGAAGTTTTAAAAAGATACGTTGGTAAAAACCCCTTAAGTATAGGTAGGAAGCTGCTACGTGACTATATGTTAAGCGCTGAACACGTTCTCTACTTGGGTTATGAACTCAGCAAAGCTGAAACCTCCTTAAAGTTAAGGAAGAACTACGTCCAAGATGAAGACCTATTTAAATTTAGCTACGCTTAATTTTTAAGCCGTAGCTTGAGGTTCGTTATTTCTCAGTGTTTTTAAATACTTTTAATTGCTTTCTTCTATGGCTATAACGTTAATCTTTTTTCCGTGGAGCTTCTTGAGCTTCTCCTGGTATTCCTTTGGTGGGTATATTAGGTATCTTGTGCTGCTTTTAACTACTCTAGCTTTAAAGACGTATATCAGCATATATTCACTCACCAAGATGTGGTCTGTGCATAAAAGCTCATAAATCTATACACCAATAGAGTCTTTAGGTGTTTACAACTGAAAGCCCGCTTCTTTAAGGCGGGGATGAAGGTTTATAAGTTGTTTCTTCTAATTTGTTTTTACAGTGATGATGTTTAATGTGTGTGGGAGGTAAGCCTTAAACAAATCAATCAAGGCATACGCACAACCCATACAATGCCTCCCACGTGAAGTTTTGAGGCTTTCGAGGCCGATGATTGATGGAGGTGTCCCGTAACTCCCTTAAGGAGGGGTATCGCCCAAGACCCAGCAGTGAAACCCCGCTTTAAAAGCGGGAAGAGGGTCATACGCCATTTATTATCCTGAGCGGATTCAACGACTAGATGGGTATTTAAACCACTCATATAAGCAAGCGTCTGAATCAACAGGAGGGAAATTAGAAAAACCGCCTCTTCAAAACCTTTAAGGTTCACATAGAAGGCCTCCGTTTAATCATTATATAAAATAAGAATGATAGACAGAGGATCGTCAAGAAAGCAACGCCGACTAAGGAGGGTTCAACCAGCGCTGGACTGGCATACGATCCCGACGTGGTTAAGGAAGATGTGGTTAGGGACGTAGGGCTTGGCTGTGAGGAGACAGAAGTTGACGAAGATATTTCACTTACCGGTGCGTGATCGTAACTTGAGGGTATCATAGCATATTCAAGAGATTCAACGTATAGCGAGTAAGAACGAATGTTTTTAGTAAGCCACCATTCCTCAACAACTACTTCGTAGTTGGTTTTTTCGTGAGGTCCAATCTCATATATGTAGGTTTCTGTCGCTGTTATTACACGTCCCGCCTCATCATAACAGGCAACAGCGACCTTCACGATATCGGCTTTAGAGTCACCGGTGTTTTCAATCTCACCGCTTATACTTAATTTCTGATCAATGTAAATTTGTGTTTTGCTTGACAAAATCTTAAGCTTTTCAGGCTTAGGGTTTGTAGTGGTGTACTTAACGTCAAATTTATAGCTACTAACCTTACTTGCGGCTGCAGTGCTTAAATACAGTTCAAAGGGTGATTTCGCTCCAGCAGGTAAAACATCTAGAAACGGACTACCGATTTTCTCACCGATTACGTTACCGCTTGCGTCAAAGAACGTTACAGTAATTATTATGTTTGAGGCCGCGGAACTGCCCCTATTTTCAATCTCTCCGTAAACTACGTAGTAACCTAACGCGTTTATACGACCCATGTGATTAGGCAGAACAACCAATTCCTCGGCAGAGGTTGTCTGATAGAGAGCAGTAAACATAACATTCACCAACGTTATGAACATCAAGACAAAAATAATGGAAGTTTTAATCCTCCCTAAGCTTAAGCCATTGAAAGACATCACATTCTTTAAAAACTTTAACAGGAAGTTCACCACTTAACAAACGCAACCGAAGTTTAAAAACTTATCTCTACTGAGTGAGATCCCGCTTCCACTTGACTAACATAACACTTATATACCTTCCTTAAAGCTTAAGTATTTAAAACATTAATCCTTATATTTATTTACAACGTTGCCAAGAATCTCGGAGTTCTTAAATCGTCAATACCCTGTATTATTGGTGGAAGGCACGTTGTTCTCTATTACGATAAAGTTTAGATTTCGAACTTATAGAGTTATGTTAGAGGATAATCTAGCACATCAAGAAATAAAACGCTTACTTCTCTACCTAGTAATGAAGCAACAGAAGGCGTTGTTCTTCCTTCATCACCTGTTATCAATTCCTTAACGTAAAGACCGCTAGAGTTATGTTAGAGGATAATCTAGCACATCAAGAAATAAAACGCTTACTTCTCTACCTAGTAATGAAGCAACAGAAGGCGTTGTTCTTCCTTCATCACCTGTTATCAATTCCTTAACGTAAAGACCGCTTTCACATTTTAGAATTAGTTCTGCTACATGATCGTTGAGGAGTTTCCCATTAACGGAATAAACCTTCCGCGTTCTTAAGACGTCTTTCTTTCTTTTAAGTATTCTCTTAGGTGTTCTTTGTCTAATTTCACAGTTGTTTAATGCTGTGAATATCCTCAGCAAGTCCTCATTTGTAAAAGGTTTATCGGAGTATATGATAGCTCTATATGTTTTAGGTTTCTTAGACTGCTTAATCTCCCTAACTAGTGAGAGGTCAGCATATCCCTCAATTTTTATTGAGACCCAAGGCTCTTCTTTAAGTGTTTCGTTAACTATATTTAAGTTAACGCCTCTAATTTTAGGATTTAACACCTCTATAACTATAGGTCTGCCGTTCCCCATCATACGAACGTCTACATCCTCACGTCCAGCCGCATGTATGTTTATACCGTCAGCTTTGAATAACGTTCTAACCTTCTCCGCAACACCCTCTATTGATAAGGGATACCTCTTAGTGCCTTCTCTCGTAAACCACCATCTTTGAGAAATGTTCCTACCTAACTTAAGATAGCGGCCGTATATGTAGACAGGCTTAACAACCACCTTCACGGAGTTCTTATCTAAGTTTATTATAGCTACGGCGTCAGGCTTCTTAAAATCCGGGGGTATGTTTAACAACCCCTGAACGCGTTTACCCACCTCCCTCCTAATCTCCCTTCTAATGCTTTCCCAAGTATCTATACCCAACCCTTCGAAAACGTGTTTTTCCTTAAGCTCTATATTTGAGTTTTTCTCCACACCTATTAGGAACGATGTAATGCTATACTCCTTTAAAGCCTCCACTACTTTAACCGTTAACTCACCTATTAAATGGTTTAAACTATCTTCACATACGACGCACTTATTAACTTTAACCTCACCTATTAAGTTCCGAGCTATTGTGGTCACAGGCTCTCCTGAATTACTTGCTATAGTTAGTAATTCCTCCTTAACCTCATCTAAGCTTCTACTGTTTAAAGCTTTCCTATGTATCTCCATAGCTATTAAGGTTTTAAGCGCTCTCCCCCTTTCAGCGTTGCTTAAACCTAAGCCATATTTAGCGAAAAGCCTACCTAAACACCTATCGCAGAGGGGGTACTTCTTAAGAACCTCAAATGCTTTGTTAAGGATGTCATCTATATTACGAGACATCCTTAAGACCTAACCTCTTTAGGACGTCTTTCCTGCTTCTCAACGTCTTAATAGTTGATTTAAGAGTTTCATAGTACTGAAGCAATTCCCTAACATCGTCGGGTTTTACGCCGGAACCTCTAGCAATTCTGTAGATTCTCTTCCTATCTATTATGCTTGGGTTAGCTAACTCTTTATAAGTCATTGAATCCATTATGTTTAACCACCTACTCATTTTTTCTTCAGACATGCGTAGCTTATCATCCTCTAAAGGTAACGTGATAAAACCTGGGATCATCTGAAGGACTTTCCTCAGAGGGCCTAACTTCTTGAGGGATTTAATCTGTACGTATACATCCCTTAAGTCTATCCTCCCCGTAACCACAGCCTTCTCAAGTCTCTTCTGAACCTCCTCACTTTCTTCTAACGCTTTAAACTTTTCAAGTAGGGTTTCTAAGTCCCCAAGCCCTAAAAGCCTTGAGACGAATTTCCTCGGGTTAAACGGCTCTATATCTTCCAGTTTTTCTCCATCACCGATGAACTTTATCTTAGCCCCTGTAGCGACTACAGCTGAGAGTGCACCACCACCTTTAGCCGTACCATCGAATTTAGTTATGAATATAGAACCTACGGGTGTTTTTTCATGGAATCTCCTAGCTAAGTCGTAAGCTTTTTGACCTATGTAAGCATCTATAACTAACATAACCTCATCAGGTTTTAACTTATTGGCTAAGTTCTCCATCTCGTTAAGTAGGTATTCCTCTTCCCCATATCCGTGTCTTCCAGCCGTATCTATAATTACTAAGCTACAGCCCTCCCTTAAGGCGTTTTTCAAGCTTTGAAATCCTATCTCTACTGGATCGCCGCCGTCTTTAACTCCATAGAAGGGAACATTAAGTTTTTCAGCTATTTGTTTCAGTTGGTCGTAGGCGGCTGGTCTGTAAACGTCTGTTGTTATTAAGCAAGGCTTATAACCTAGTTTTTTATAGTAGTAAGCCAGCTTACCAGCACTCGTTGTTTTACCACTTCCTTGAATTCCTACAAGCATTATAACCCACGGTATCTTCTTAGGTAGGATTTCAGCAGATTCCCCTCCGAATAACTCAACAAGGCTATCGTAAACGATTTTAACAAACCATTCACGTTTTAGAATGCCTGGCGGGGGTTCAGTTTTTAAAGCACGTTCTTTAATTTTACTTGTTAAATCTAAAACTAACTTCACGTTTACGTCGGCTTTTATTAAATCTTTTTGAAGTTCCTTAATAAATTCGTTGACGGACTCCTCATATGAACCTTTACCTTTGATAAAATTTGTTATTAAGTCTTTTAACCTTCCTAAGGAAGACATTAAGCTCCCTTAAGGACTCTAATGATTTTCCTCCTACCCATCATAACCCAATACTCTACTTCCGCTCCAGGGGCAAGCTTACTTCGAACTTCCTCTTCGTCAGGCATTTCAGCTTCGAAGGTTTCGTAAGTTTCTAAATCCATTAGCTGAACGTTAGAACCTACTACAGCTATGACCTGCGCGGTTCTCTTATCTACGATAGGAACCTCAACTTTCTGATCCACTGGAGCAACTAAAGTTTTCTTAGCGCCTGTAAAGAGACCTACAGCAACCACATGTGCTTTAGCGCTTCCGTGTTTTCCAGTTTTAGCTTTACTTAACTCAACAATTCTGCATGGTTCGCCGTCGATAACTATATAGCTACCCACCCTAAGCTCGCCAAGCTCCGCATAATTAACGCCACTCATACCATCACCTTAACACTATGTCTTAATAAACCCTAATAAATGTTAACTAATCCCGTTGCTTAAACGATAAGTAAGCTGTAATTATTGAATGTCTATTACCGCAATTAGAAACTTCACCCACAATTATAGTGGAGTTAACGCTCACCTCTTAGTAAGTCCGCTAATTTCGTTAACTCCTAAAATCTTAGGAAAAGCTAGGCAGTTCTGACGATAACTATCGTTGTTAGAGATGGTATATACTCCATGCTATAAATCGAGTATAAGTTTAGTTTATGTACTCTTTATTAATTTAACCAGCAATGTAATTAACTGGGGATGTGTATGGAGGTAAGTATTTCAACCCTCACAGCATCTATGTTTTTTATCTTGTTAGCTTTTAGCGTGTTAGGGATATTGCTTGGTTTTAACGTCGGGATAATAGTAGGTGCTGACCTCACTGTATTTTCGATTATGTTTCTAGTATACGGAGCTAAAGTTAAGAAGGAGAAGGTCTTATACGTATTTTGGGGTCTTTTAACGTTGGTTTTAGCTATAACCATAACGATCTCAACGATCTACGGTTTCATATACGGGTTAATAGCGTTGTTTATCGGTATAGGAGTGCTGATTCTTTATGCAGGTAAGCGTTAAACTTATTAAGTCTCAAAGGGGTTTATTTACTGTAGGTGATTGGTGATTAGGCTTTGACTAAAGAGAAAAGTGCTTTAGAGAAGCTTTTAGATCTTCTACCAGGTTTTCACGGGTATAAAGCGAAGGAATACCTAAGGGAGGATGATCAGCTTATTAGAGAGTATGTTTACAACATACTGGCTGATAGCGTTAGAAATATAGAGAACTCCATAGCTAGGGCATCTACGTATGATTTTAATAGTGCTGAAATTCTTAACGAGTATTTAAGGGATCTTAGATTGTTGATGGATAAGATTAGGTGGGCTGAGCACGGCTACTCCCCGCATTACGACCTTGTCAAGGTAAAGAATGAAGATCTTGAGAAAATAAGGGAAATAGATGAGAAGTTAGTTTCTATTGCTATAGACATAAAGAATAAGAGTGTTGAGATTTTAAACGATTCAGAGCTTGGTAATCCGTTAAGACCTAAGATAAATGAGCTGAAAAACCTTACATCTAGGGTTAGGGAGATTATTTTTGAAAGAGAAAAACAAATTAAAGGTTGGGGCGGTAAGTAATGGTTATAGATAAGATAGGTAAGGGTATAGGGTTTATAGGTAGGAAGACGTCGGGTTTCGCACCTATAGTGGTAGAGTGGAGGAATGCTACACCGCAAGATATAGTTTGGAAGTTTCCGGAGGAGGTCATCCCGTGGGGATCTACAGTAATTGTTAAGGAGTGGGAAAGGGCTGTTTTCTACAGGGATGGTAAGGTTTACGGAGTTCTCGATCCGGGTAGGCATGTACTAGATACTCAAAATATACCTTTCCTTAAGGGGCTTATGGAGGGACTCTACGGCGAAAGCATATTTAAAGCTATGGTGATCTTCGTTAATATCAACAGGCTTCAAGGCAGGTTTGGAGGGCAAAGCCAAACTGTAGAGATCATCCCCGTAAAGTTCTACGGCAGTTACTACTACAGAGTTGCGGATCCCGCGCTGTTTGTGAATAAAGTCGTTGGGCCTGACAACAGGTTTACAACTGAGGAGTTAGACTCCTATATTAGAGGCTATTTCATGTCTAAACTTATTGGTTTTCTCGCACAGACTAGCATAAGGGATATTTACCAGAGGATCGATGAGGCGGGTAAGAGAGCTTTGTTTGTCTTAAGAAAGCCGTTTGAAGAGATAGGACTCATGCTTGAGGACGTGGTTTTTGAGGGGTTAGATATACCTCCTGAGTATAGGGAGAGGATCTTCTGGTTGTTGCAAGGAACAACAGCTTCGTATTTAGTTCAGCAGGAGACAGCAAGAAAGTTTGCTGAAGCTATAGAGAAGACTCAAGCTGGAGGGGCAGCTGTTGGGGCGGGTATTGTTGCGATTCCCTACGCTTTTCAACCACCTCCACCATCGGCGCAGCAACCAACGCCAGGAGCCGCCGTAGGTGGGGTTACGACAGGCTATGTGGCTAGATGTCCCTATTGCGGAGGCACCCCTATCCCGCAAGGAGCTAAGTTCTGCCCGTACTGCGGCCATCAGATAAGGTGGTGTAGAAACGGTCACGTCGTTCCTTTAGAGGCTAGGTTCTGCCCGGTTTGTGGTGTGAGTGTTGAGTAGTGATAGTGGTTTTAGGTGTGGTAGGTGTGGCGCACCTTTAGAAGTTTCCCCTGAGACTATAGTCTCCATATGTTCGTACTGCGGTTACCCTAACTGGATTAGAGAGGATTTGAAAAGCGATATATACATAGTTGAAAACGTTGTTGAGGAGGAGGCTGTAAAAGCTGCAAGGAGGTATGTAGGGATCTCATCTATAGATAGACCTTTAACACTATTCATACCGTTCTACATTGTTGAAGCTAAGGCTGACGCAGACTACGAGGCTTTAGTGAGGGTTACTGTTCAGAAATGCGTGAGGGATAGTAGGGGTAGGACACGATGTATGTCGGAAAGTGTTAGGGTCAGCGTAGGTGGGGTTCTTAGAGGTTTCCATCGCAGATACCCTATCGCCGCTAGGAAGGGGGTTAGAGGTAAAACCGTAGAGATATTATCTAAGTATATTTCATCGTCAAGTCTTAGAAGCATAAAGCTTAGCGAAGCAAACCTCGACAAAAGCAAATCAAGGTCTATATTAATGATAGATCTCTCACGCGATGACGTGAGGGATTTAGCGTTGGACAAGCATTTAGACGCTCTACGTAAAAAAGTTGAGGATGAGATAACACGTGAGGCTAAGGTTAAAGCATCAATCCATGGTACGCCGGTATCCGCAAACATTTTGCGGAGGAGGATAACGCCCAGAAACATAGATGTAATCATATCGACGCCTGTGTTAATTCCCCTATATATATTCGCTGACGAGGAAGGTAAGTATAAAGTTGTGTTGTCAGGGTGGGATTTAAAACCGTTGATATTGGAGAAGCCTGTGAGCTTCATATATAGGGCTGCTTGGTTTTCAGCGGGTGTTTTAGTGTCTGGTTTTGCTGGAGGTGTGGTTGGTTTCACATCTTTTTACGAGTTTAATCCGGTGCTTTCCTTAATAGCGATGGTTTTAGGTGGTGTTGGCTCTTGGTATTCAGTTAAGAAAGCTTTAAGACCCGTTAGGGTTGTAGTCGAGGTGTAGCTCTGTATGTCTGCTGCGGGTGTTAACGTTAAATGCCCGTATTGCGGTGCTGAATACAGCGTTCCTAGGAGTGTTACGTATGCTACATGCCCTTACTGTGGAACTACATTTAAGTTAAATAACCCTGGTGAGAAGGTAGATCATTATTTATTTAAGGTGTTTATAGATGATCAGAGAGCGTTTAGCCTTGTTAAGTCCTTTAGCTCTCAACAGGTCGGTGCTGAGAAGAGTGTTGTTAGCGAGGCTAGTTTTACTTCTTCAAAGCTTTTCTACATACCTATATACCTATATGAGGTTAAGGTAAAGGCCTTATGCAGAGATGGTAGTAGCGATTTTCACGGAGGTGAGTCTTACAACCAATACGTAGTTGCTGCTGTCGATGAACTACCTATAACGTTACCTAGAGGTTATGGCTTCCCAGCTAGGGGGAGGGAGTATTTCAAGCCTTCTATATCTAGAAACTATGTATACCTACAACCGCTTAAAGACCCTACAGCAGTGTTTGAAGAGTTGAAAAGAGGGGATATTAATGAAGCTTTAAGTGAGGCTAGGGAGGCGTGTCCTTCATCCAATATAGAGCTTGTTGACGAATCTAGGTATGTTGGCTTAGCGCATTATCCGTTTTGGGAGATAGAGTATTCCTATAGGAATGAAGTATTTAAAGCTGTTGTTGACGCAAGCGACGGAACTATAGTGTATCTAGAGTACCCGTTAAGTATGAAAAACTCTTTTAAAGCGTTAGTCGGGGTTTTTACAGGCGCTATCACCGCGAGTTTAATCGGCGCTATGATAGCAACACAAAACAGCACAGCCCTTATAGGAGGTATAGCTAGCTTTATAACGTTTACTCCAGCACTATATATTTCACTGTCGGCGTTTTTGAAGAGGAAAGGTAGGTATACATACAACCCTAAAGAAGAAGCGGAGTTCTTACCAACTAGATAACTTAAAGAGAAATGAAATGTGATATAAACAAAATATTTTGGATTATCAAACGATTGAATTAAACGAAGTGAATGTAGGCTTCATCCACTGTAGATATTATAGATAGAGATATTATTATTTATAAGTATCTTATATTGAAGATGTTTTCTCTATTTGGAGCGCCGCGGCCGGGATTTGAACCCGGGTCACGGGCTCGACAGGCCCGCATACTGGGCCGGGCTATACTACCGCGGCTCCAATTATTTAGGAGTGGTGGGGTTTTATAAGCTTTATTTCTGGTTGTTTGAGTTTTGAGTTTGCATGTTTTCGTATTTTACTTTGATTCTGTAGGTTAGGTATTTATCGTTTGGTGAGTATTTGGGTGGATGTGCTGTTACTGTTTCGGCTCCGCAAGCGGGGCATTTAGTTTTTAAGGTGTATTTACCGCATTTTACACATTTCCTAATTAGGAACTTCATTAAGGTTTCTCCCTTTGGAATGTGAAGTTAACGCCTAGTTTCTTAGCTGTTTTGGCCATCGAATCTATTAAGTTGTTTAAGACTTTCTCAGCTGTTTTATAGTCTTGAGCAACTACCTCTATGGCGTATCGTGGGGCGCCTAACGTATATATCTTTACAGAAGCTTCATCAACGTTTAACGCTTCGTTTAAAGGCTTTGTTAAAACCTCCTTAACCTTATCCACTCCGTCCGGCGCCGTTGAAGTTACTGTGGCTACACCTCTAACGCTTACCCTCTTAGGCTTGATATGCTTTCTAACCTCCTCAACTACGGCGGGAATCCATTCATCAGGTATTCCTAAACCGCGGAGGGCGTCTTCACCTCTAACCGCGACTTCCTCAAATCCTTTGAATATCTCCCCGTAAGCGTCCTCTAACTTCCAACCTACCTCCCTATAAGCATCCTCTAAAGACCTCCCTAACTTCTGAGCTATAACTTCCAGCATCTTCTCAGCACGCTGCTCACGTTTAAACTCTACCATCTTACTTCTTTGCTCAACGTCTGAAACCCTCTTTAAAGACACGTCAATATGTCCTTTCCTCCTATCAACCCTAATAACCTTAACAACGACTTTCTGACCTTCCTTAAGAACCTCACTTATATCCTTAACCCACTTGGAACTAACTTCAGACCACGGAAGGTAAGCCTCAATGTCGTTGTACTCATCAAGTTTTAAGTAAGCTCCATACTCAAAGATCTTATTAACGGTACCTACGACCAACTCACCAACTGAAGGCATGTCCTCCCTTCTTCTAACCAAAGAAGAAATCACCTAAACGTTAACTTAATATCTTAATAACGTCACCTAAAACCTCAGCCTTACCGCCAGTAGGCTTCACTAGCTGAGTGCCGCAGATTAAACATCTAACTGGGAAGGTTGCGTGATCGAACACTATCTGTTCATTACCACACGAGGGGCATTTAATCTTCAGGAATTTAGACCTAGGCATAGGTATTAATACTTTAGACCTCTTCATGCTCCCTTAACCACCTCAGCCATTTCAGCCTTCTTTAACCTAATACCCTCCCTATGACTTATATAGCCACATACACTACACTTTAACTTAAGAACTACCTTCTTAGTTGTTTTGGCGAATCTCTTCTGCTCAGGCTTTCTCTTGCTGCCATAACCTAAGTTCTTCCTATCATATCTCCTCTGACCTTCAGCTAAAGACCTCCTCTTACCTCCCTTATACAAGGTAACCGAATGCTCTGTATGCTTCTTACACCTCGGGCAATACGTGTTAAGCTTCTTAGGTATCTTCACGTTCCCCCACCTAAGTTATCTAGTCTTTAAAACCCTAAATAGTTTTCTTAGGCACGGATTTACGCTCTTCTTCAGACCTAACCTTAACTATACCTAAAAACACAGCACAACTCACACAGTAACATTTAGTCACCGGATATCTAGCTATTATAGCACCTTTTTTCTCAAGCTCCGCAGCTAACTGAGGATCAACCGGTGAGTACCACCTAGTAACGCATATAGCCTTATCCTCAGGAACCATCCTACCGCATTGATCGCATTGAACTAACTTAACAGATCCTTTACTACCTTTACGTCGTCCTCTACTTTCCCTCTTCTTCGTCACTTCAAACACCTATAGGTAGTGAATTACACCCTTATTAATATTTATGAAGCGTATTTAAGCGAATTAACTAACAGCATTACAAAAGGTCTTACAACTGAAAGCCTCGCCTCTTTAGGGCGGGGAGGAGGTCAGAAACAATCAGGACATGTAAGCTTTTATACGATGAAGAAGTGGTTGAAGAGTTATAAGTTTCTGCTTTCTTAAGGTTAATGGGTGTTAAGTTGAGTAGCGCGTTCGTATATAGAGATTTAGGCCGAAGCTTTAGCGAGTGGTTTGACTGGGTTTTAAGTGAGGCTGAGATCTATGATTACGGGCGATATCCAGCTAAAGGTGTTGGCGTATGGATGCCCTACGGATTCAAGCTTAGGAGCAACGTAATCAACTTAATACGTAGCTTACTTGACGCCACAGGACATGAGGAGATATTGCTGCCATTGTTAATACCTGAGAATATACTAGCTAAGGAATCAGAGCACGTTAAAGGTTTTGAAGATCAGGTCTACTGGGTCACGCACGGCGGGCTTGAACCTCTAGACGTTAAGCTTGCTTTAAGACCGACCAGCGAAACCTCACTTACCTATATGGAATCCTACTGGATTAAAAGTTATAAGCAACTACCTAAGAAATACTATCAAGTAGTGAGTATCTTTAGATATGAAACTAAAGCTACCAGAGCCATGTTGAGAGTTAGGGAGGTAACGACATTTAAAGAAGCCCATACAGTACATGAAGACTTCATGGATTCTGAAAGGCAAGTTCTTGAAGCAGTAAACATTTACAGTAAGTTTTTTGATGAGTTAGGAATACCTTACTTAATATCTAAAAGACCTGAATGGGATAAATTCGCCGGAGCTTTATACACCATAGCATTCGATACCTTAATGCCTGATGGGAGGGCGTTGCAGATAGGTACAGTTCATAACTTAGGTCAGAACTTCACTAAAGCTTTCGAGGTTAAGATACAGAAGAGAGATGAGACCATTGATTACGCGTGGCAAACATCATACGGGATTTCCGAGAGGGTTATAGCTTCGTTACTAAGCGTGCATGGGGATTCCGATGGAGCCGTTCTACCGTTTCATATAGCACCCATTCAAGTAGTTGTGATACCCATACCATCTCAAGATGCGGAGGTTAAGAAGGCTGTAGTTGAAAAGGCTTTAAACGTAGCTGAGACTCTAAAGAAACATAGCCTAAGGGTTTACGTAGATTTAGACGAGGATAAAGTACCTGCTGAGAAGTTCAGATATTGGGAGCTACGTGGTGTGCCCATAAGAGTTGATTTAGGCCCTAAGGAAATCGCGGAGAACGTAGCTACAGTGGTTAGACGCGATACTAAAGCTAAGGTTAAAATCAGGATTGAGGACCTACCTCAAGAAATCGTTAAGTTGGGCAGCGAATTAACGGATAATTTAAGGAGGAGGGCTTGGGAGGCGTTTAAGCAACGGATAAGAACAGTTAAGACTTTAGAGGAGATAGAGAATCTTATGGATTCAGGCGCATGCGTTGTTGAAGTGCCTTGGTGTGGCGATAGAGGGTGTTGCGATGTTATATCCAGTAAGTTTGGAGTTGAGGCTCTGGGAACCCCGTTGGAAGGCACGTCCTTAAGAGATCATGATACATGCCCCGTATGTGGTAGGAAAGCAGTAACTTTCATGAGGTACGCTAGGAAATACTAGCTCATCTTCCGTCTAATTTTCTTAATTATAAACGTTTTTAAGGTTATGAACTCAGTAATTCTAGGTGTGGATGCGGTGGTCAAAGCACCTCAAGGATACAGACATAGAACCAGGAAACTCTTAAAGAAGGATGTAAGGGAGAGAGGGGCAATACCTCCGTTAAGTCAAGTAATGCGTGAGTATAAAGAAGGTGATAAGGTTTTCATAGTTCCTAATCCAGCAATACATGACGCGTTACCGCATAGAAGATACATAGGTAAAGTAGGTACTATAATCGGTAGAAGAGGAAGGGCTTACTTAGTTGAGGTTTACCTAGGAGATAAGAAAAAAACTTTAATAACATATCCAGAGCATTTAAAGCCTGCGAGTGCGTGAGAGTAATGCGGATTAAAAGTTATAGGAACGTAACTTACGATACTGTAATCAGGATTATCGAAGACTTAAAGTCTAAAGGCATAGAGTTAGACAGCCTTAGCATAAGAGTTTCTGAATACCTACATAAATTCACTAAATGCGATAAAGGTGAGGAGTTAGTTAAGGCTCTGACAGAGAAAGGTCTGAATGAAATCACCTCCGTTATGATAGCTAATATAGTTCCTAAAAACATCGATGAGTTAAGGTCTTTACTGAATTTTGAGACTCAAACTTTTAACGAAGAGAAACTGAACGAGATACTCGCATTAGTTAACAGCTTTTGTGGTTAAGCTCCTGATTTAATTAAAAGGAGGTACACCTTATGAACGATAAACATTATACTCCTAGGGAAGATAAAAGAGTAATAAGGGAGGATTATGCGATAGTACTAGATTTCATGCCTGGAGGCAACCCCATCGATAGACACCATCCTTCACATAGAACCAAACCCTTAGCTCAAGCTGTAGGTGATAGGTACTTCACCTTAGTGGAGTTCCACCCAAAACCCGGTGTCTCAGTTTCTCAGGGGGAGAAAGTATTAATTAGCTTTAGAATGCGTGAGTTAAGAGATAAGGTAGGTTTCGTATGGGGTGAACCACTGGTTTACGAGGACCTCACAGGCGTTGCTAAGTCTTACCTACCGGAAGCTCTTAGAAACATAGTGCTTGAGAAAGAGAAAGTATTCGTAACTTTTTTTAATATAGCCGCGCCTTTAACTATAAAACTTCACTCGTTGGAGTTAATCCCTAACATAGGCAAGAAAACCATGTGGACTATCATTGAGGAAAGGAAAAAACCTTTCGAATCTTTTCAAGACATTCAATCAAGAGCTAAAATACCTGATGTCGTCTCCCTCATTGTTGAGAGGCTTCTTAAAGAGATTAAAGGTGAGGAAAGAATATACCTCTTCGTCGATCCACCACCTAACGTTCAAAACGCTATAGTGGTGGGTTATCTCCATAGAATCTACGGACTCTTAGAAAGGGAAGGACTTATTTAAGAGCTAACCTAATACTTGAGAGGGTTCGGGTCTAAACGTTACTCCTAATCCACTTTCTTCATCCCCTCATTTTTGTTCCTCCGCTCCGTCGGGTTTCATTCTTCATTGCGGAGGCTCTTAGGGGTGACCCAGGCACCCCCGCATACGCTTAACCACTCTCTCCCCTAATCTCCATGTACTCCCTCAGGGATCCACCTACCCTATAGGTGGATAAACCCCCCTCATCAACCCAAAAATAATACTTACTTCTAAAATATAAACTTTAAAATATAAAGAAAGAAATTAAAAACATTTAAGAATATCGAGGAATTACATAGAGGGCGATACGGCTTAGCAATGCTTAAGTTAAGGCTTGTTATAGTGGAGCCCGAAGGCAGGATAAACATGGGTTTTATATTTAGGCTAGCTAAGAACTTCGAAGTTGATGAAATATGCATTGTCAACCCACAATTCCATATTAACGACCCTGAAGTTATAGAGTTTTCAGCTAAGGGGGCAGACCTTATAGAGAAGGCCATCATTAAGAACTCTCTAAGCGAGTGTTTAGAGGGCGTTAAACTGTCTATATGCACTACAGCCATAGCGGATCCAGAATCCGACGTTTTAAGACATGGCGTTCAACCGGAGGTTCTCCCCTACATAATACCATATGATGGAGTTCTAGCTTTAGTCTTCGGTCGTGAAAGCGTTGGATTAAAGAGAGAGGAGTTGAAGGAATGTGATGTAGTTTCCACGTTAGAAACTGGTTCCGAGTATAACGTTCTAAACCTATCGCATGCCGTAGCTATCTATCTCTATGAAGTTAAGAAAGCCTTAATCAACCAACGCGTTAAACCTAGGTATGAATGCTCTGAAGACGTACTTAAAGCCATTAGGCGAGAGTTAAGTAATTTATCTATAGCTTTAAACGATGAGAAAGGGGTTAGAGCGTTAAAGAACTTGATTTTTAGGTCTGCCCCTAGAGCTGCTGAATGTGGTGCCCTCTATAAATTACTTAAGAGTTTAAGGTACGTAGCTGAGAAAGCAAAATCCTTAAATACCGAGTACGACTAGTATTTTTAGGTGTGAAGTATGCCTTTAAGGCCTGCGAGATGCTATAAAGACATGCACAAGCCCCCCTACACCAGGAGTGAGTACATAGATGGTATACCACAACCTAAAATAACTAAGTATGTTATGGGTAACCCACACGGTTCATATGACGTCGTTTTAGAGCTCATCTCGTTGGAGAACGTCGTAATAAGGCATAACAGTCTTGAAGCCGGTAGGGTTATGGCTAATAAATACTTAAGTAAGTTCGTTGGCGACGATAAGTTCTTGCTCATCATCAGGCAATACCCCCATCACGTTTTAAGGGAGAATAAAATGATGGCTTTCGCAGGGGCTGACAGACTGCAGGACGGCATGAGGCAGGCTTTCGGAAAACCTGTTGGTGTAGCTGCTAGAGTAACTTACGGAAGTGCCATAGCTGAAATCAGAACAACTAAGAAGTATCTTGAACACGCTAAGGAAGCTATGAGAAGGTTAAAGGATAAGTTAGGCGTTAGAGCACGAATAATAATTAAGGAGTTATCAACACAAACACAAGCTTAAGAGATTACGTAGAAATGAGTTTCTTTGAGTTTTATGAAGTTGATGTAAGTAAAATCCTAGAGGTAATTAAAGAAAGGAAACCACGTAAAGTACTTATTCAGCTTCCCGAAGGCTTTAAAAGACATTATTATGAAGTCGCAGACAGCATTAAAAAAGAGCTGGAATATCCTATTGACGTTGACGTGGATTTAAGCCCTAGTTATGGCTCATGCTTCATGGATCTTAACATGCTCGCCAATTATGACTTAGTAATTCACTTAGGTCATGATCCATATCCCTACTGGCAGCCTCCAAGCAATGTGGTGTTTATAGACGTAGCTTCCCGAACGAGAATTTCCGAAGAAACTTTAAATAAACTACTTAAGTTTATGAATGACAGCAAAATAAGTAAGGTAGCGATCTACACCACCGCACAACATAAGGCATTGACACGATCTATTGCTGACAAGCTACTTAACGCAGGCGTCAACGTGGTTAACACGTTAGAAAAGTCTGTAATCTTCGGTTGTTGGTTTTCAGATCTAGACACGGTTAAGGACTTAATAGACGCTGTAATTGTTTTAGCTGGTGGAAGCTTCCATGCTTTAGGGGTAGGCTTAAGAATTAACGCAAGGAAACCTGTAATATCTTTAGATCCATATATGGACTCGTTTAAAGTGATGAACGACGAAGTATATAAGACACTTAAAGTTAGGTTAAGTAAAGTATTTGAAGCTCAAAACGCTGAAAGATGGTTAATTGTTGGGGGCGTTGCCGGGCAGTATAGACCATACATAATTAAAGCGTTGACTGAGTTGATAAAGTCTTTAGGTAGGAGGTACTACTACGCTAGCGCTTCCTACATAAATAAAGAGTTAATCGTTAACATCGACTCGAAAAACGTTGACGCCATAGTAATTACGTCCTGTCCTAGGATAGCAATCGAAGATTTAAGGGATTACCATAAACCTATATTAACACCTGGCGAAGCGTTTATGGCTTTAAAAAACGAACTTAACCACTACAGGTTCCCCTTCTAACTTGCTGCTTACATAACCCTTAAACTTCAATACCTAAAAGCAACCTAGCTACAGCACCTATGAGGTACGTAATTAAAGCCGAAGCAACCCCTGTTAAAACCATCTCTAAAGCTTTCTTCTTAATGCTTAAGTTACTTGTTATCGCTATTAACGTACCCGAAAGGAATAACATAGCTGAAGCTAATAGGAAGGACGTAGCTAAAGCTACGTTAATAGGCAGTGAAGTAAAGTAGGGCGTTAAAGGTATTAAAGCACCTACTAAATACGAGAAGCCCGTATAGAAACCAGACCTTACCGGATCTTCTAAAGCTTCCTCTTTAAGACCTAGTTCTTCACTGATTACGGCCTCACTAAGTAGTTCCGGTTTAGTTACTATTTCATCAGCAAGTCTCTTAACTAATTCGTCTGTATAGCCTTTAGATTTAAACCTGTTTACAAGCCTATTAACAACCACGTTAGGCACTAAAGCTACGTTCAATCTAATCCTATTGATTAAGCTTTCTTTAACTTCCCTATGCGATTTAACGCTTATGTAAGCACCTATACCCATAGATAACGCACCACCAACCCCCACTAAAGAACCTCCGATGGCTACGTAGAGAGGGTTTACGTAAGCTCCTGCTAAGCCAGCGGAAACGGAGAGTATCTCCACTAAGCCGTCGTTCATCCCCAACACTATATCCCTTACATGCTCTATGAAGTTTGCTAGCCTGTCTTCAACCACTTCAAGCTCCGCTTCATGAATAAGTTCATCCTCTAATATCCTCTTTATGCCTTCCTTCTCTTCAGGGGTTAACTCAGTAGAGTTCAACATAGCTGAATAAGTACTTACCGCTTTGTTTTCATCGTTCTCCAAGAGTTTAACAGTTAACGAGATACCTAAGAGTTTCTGTATTAACTTAAGGAATGTAATCTTAACTTTACTAACCTTAAAGTTTGTTGGATCAACTCCCCTCCTACGTAGAAAATCCACCCAAAACCTCACGTGATTGCCTTCCATTTCAGCTAACTTTAATAACTTCTCAGCTAACTCTGCTTGCTTAACTCTCTTAGATAAGTAAGCATAAACAGTTACGGCTTCAAGCTCGTTTATTAACGAGTTAATAGCTTGCCGTATGATACGGCTTGAATATTCAGTCATGAGAGCTTATCCTCTAACTAACTCAATAATCTCCTTGATTAACTTATTTAGTTCTACGTAATCCTTATCTTTAACTAAGCCGTTAATCCCATAATTACGTACTATTTTGTACTTAGACTTGGATATAAGTTCTTTAGCTTTGTTAGAAGCTATGTCACCCCATCCATAAACAGTTAACAGGATTAAGGGCTTTTCCGCGTTAGTTTTCTTTACGATTAACTCCAGTATATAGGTTGTTAAAGGGAATAAATCCGCGTCGTAAGTAGCTGAGGCTACAATCACCAATTTAGAAGTTAAAACTTCCCCTAGTAAGTCAGATACGTTGCTCCTCTCGTATGAAGTGAACTTAAAGACGTTGGCATTAACTCCATTCTCCGATAGTGCTTTGACAATATATTCAACAACTCTCTCTACGTATCCGTACATAGACGTATACACCACAGTTACTTTGCTATCTAGGGCTTCTGCTTTAGCCCAACTCTCGTAAAGGGTTAAAGCCTTCTCTAAAACGTTTTCACCCTTCAATATGGAACCGTGAGAAGGCGCTATAGCTTCAACCCTTAGGTTAAGCTGTTTTAACTTGTTTAAGTTTTTAAGGATGTTTTCGCGGTAGTAGCCTATGACGTTAGCGAAGTACTTACGCATGAAATATTCATATTCAGTAGGAAGTTGATTAACGTCTATCTCAACGTGTTTCGGTATTGAATAAGCGCCGAAGACATCACACGTTACTAAATACTTCAGGTCTTCCACGTAGGTTAACATCGTTTCAGGCCAATGTAGCCAAGGCGTATGTATGAAAGTTAGTTTATGCTGACCTAACTTAACGACTTCACCGTCTTTAACAGGTCTGAACCGTGGTTTTAAACCGTAGAGGGATTCTATCAACCTACCAGTTAACGGATGACCTAAAACCTCAGCTGCCTGATTAAGCTCTTTAATGAGTTCAGGCAATGCTCCACTATGGTCGGGCTCCATATGATGCACTACAACAAATTTAACGTCCTTAACATCAATTAAAGACTTCAGAACTTCGATGAATTCTTTAGTAAAGCCTCTACTTACGGTATCGAAAACTGCTGAGCCTTCATCTCCTATTAGAACATATGAATTGTACGTAACGCCCTCTGGGATCTCCCAAAGTCCTTCAAAATACTTTATCGAAGTGTCTTCAGCTTTAATCATGTAGAAATCTTTCTGAATTTTATGTACTGATACTCTGCGATTATCTTCAGCCATAGCGTTAACCCAATTAGAACTTACTATTCAATAATTTATTTAATTAAACGGTTGGGAATAGGTTTAATTAAAAATAAAAGAATTTCACGTTTTAGGTTTAGCCACCCTCTCAAGGAATTTCCTAGCAATTTCAGCTTCTTCTTTAGGTATCTCCTTATGGCAGAACCACCAGTCAAAGCACGTATATGACTTAAGCCTTTCAGGAATTTCATCGATAGTCGATGGTGGCGGCACAATAACCCTCTCACCTATTAACTCGTTGTTAGGCCAGTTAGCTGGGATGGCAACTTTATATTGGGTGTTTAGCTGTAGAGCTTTAATCATCCTAAGTATCTCATCAATGTTTCTACCTAACTCTAGCGGGTAGTAGAGTATAGCTCTTATTATCCCGTTAGGGTCAACTATGAAGACAGCCCTAACAGTGGATGTTGAGGATTGAGCGTGTAGAAGACCTAACTTCTCAGCCACACTACCTCTAGGATCGGCGATTATAGGGAAGGGTATTTCATAACCTAATTTTTCTTTAATCCACTCAACCCATTTTATGTGGCTGTAGTTGCTGTCTATGCTCAACCCCAGTAACTCAGTGTTTAATTTTTTGAAGTCTTCATACCTTAAGGCAAACGCTACAAACTCCGTTGTACAGACTGGCGTGAAATCTGCTGGATGGCTGAATAGCACAAACCACTTACCTTTATAGTCGTCTGGCAATACTTTCTTACCATGTGTCGTTACTACCTCAAGTTTAGGGAATTGCTCACCTATTAGAGGTATTAGACCTGGCATACACTCACCAATTAACTTATAGATTATATATATTTAAGCTTTTCGGTTCAATAACTTTACTTATAACTACAGTAAGTATACCTAAATCTTAATTATTATTCGTATCTACATTAAAATGCGCTAATCAAAAACATTTCCTAACTCTAACTACCTACGAATAGAGATTGTTTCACCTTCTTTACTTTGAAATATCTTATACTGTTTCCCACTTATGGTTTTCGTGGTTTCTTTAAGCCCCTCACCGCCCACTGATGGGTGAATGTTGGAAACTCGAGGCTACTAGTAGATCTATATGTTAAACACACTATAAATCCCCCTACAAAATCAACATAATACACAATAATTAAATAAATAAGAAATACAGAGACCTTAAAACTTATTAACCCTTAATAGAGAAGTAGCTGAAGGCTCTCTGAAGTGGTTTGTTGATTTAGAGATAAGTAGGAGTATATTTGAACGGATGGGATGGTTTTATTTAGGGTGTGTGGTTAAGGTTTTACGGTGTAATAAACCCGTTTTCTATTCTTGCCTTTATTCTCTACTTTAAGTAGGGTTATCTCACCTATTTCGGAAGTGTTTTTAACGTGGGGTCCGCCATCAGCTTGGATATCTACCCCGGGAATCTCCACTATCCTCAGGGTTTCTATTGCTGGCGGCATTCTTGAAGCTAACTTAACTATACCGGGTATTTTTAAGGCTTCCTCTCTACTTAACCAGTATATCTTAACTTCAATTCCCTTCTTCACTATCTCATTAGCTTTGCTGATTGCTTTAGCGAAAGCTTCCTCGGGCTTAGCTTCTTTAATATCGTAGTCTTCCTTTGCTTTGTCGGGTTCAACGCTACCGCCCGTTACTAAAGCTCCGTAATCGTTGTAAAGTATTGCTGAAAGTATGTGTGCGGCTGTATGAAGCCGCATAAGTTTATACCTCCTATCCCAATTAAGCTCTCCTCTAACGTTTAATCCAGGCTTAACGCCTTCTAAAGTGTTGAGTACATGCACCACCTTACCAGACTCTTTATCGATTTTAACATCAATAACTTCATATTTGTTTAACCCTATGTAGAGCCAGCCGGTATCGTTAGCTACACCGCCGGTAGTTGGGTGAAAAGCTGTTCTATCTAAGACTACACCTTCATTAGTAACCTCAACTATCACAGCGTCGAAAACCCTTAAGTAACTATCGTTTTGATAAAGTAGTTCCGTACCCACTGCTTACACCGTTTAATTAAGTTCTTAACTTAATTATAAATAAGTATAAGTCGAGTAATTAACGCTTTAAAAACCTACTGTAATCTACGGGTTTAAGACCTAACTCCACCCTTAATTTATTGAGTTTTTCCTTCCCTTCAAGTAATGCTTCGTTAGCTGTTTCAACTAAATATCGTAAGGCTTGATCGTCCTTAATTAAAACCTCATCCTTTGTTTTGATTAAGTTAGCTACTCTCACACCAGTTTTTAGCTCTACTATAAAACCTTTATCTTTACTGAAGGAGAGTATTCCAGAATGTTTCATACCAGCTTTTCGAGCTATTTTCAATAGCTTCCTAGCGGTTAAGACATTATTAGCGGAAGCATGTATTATAGGTCCCGTAACTACTAACCATAACCTATTAACCACCCCTACGTTCATGTACGGTTTAATATCTTCAACTTCAATTGGCGTATGTTTCTTAAACAGTATTGTAGAACCTCTTCTATGCCAAGGCATTAACGCGTCTAAAAGTGTTATCCTACCGCTACATGAACTTATTGTGTAGATATCTTCAAACTCAAACAACCTACGTAGGACGTCGAGTATATCTCTATCTAGGTACCCTATCTCAAGATCTTCAAATAACCTCCTCCTAAACTCTTCCTTCCTTTTAAACCAAACACTCTTGTCAACAGGCGTCTCTTACACCTCCCAACTGTAAAATAAGCTTACGTTAGTTAAATCGCTATGAAGATCCTCCGTTGGAATCTCTAATTTAAGCTGTCGAAACTTGATAAAACCTTTAATAAATGTTTGCTTAAAGCTAATATGGTGTGAAAGATGGGCTTACTAGATAATATAAAGGCGATATCTCCAGGTCAAGAGAAGCTGAAGGAAGCGTTAACTAACGAACAGTATTCTATAGTTGGTGTTTTCGGCCCTACAGGCGTAGGTAAGTCTTTGTTTGCCCTGGCTTACGGGATAGATGCCGTATCAAGTGGGAGATTCAAGAGGTTAATAGTAATAAGGCCTGTTATTGATGTAGCTACAGGTAAGGAAGTTACTTTAGTTGAAGCTGGCGAGCAGTTTCTAAACTTATCTAAACAATACGTAATAGACGTTTTAGGAGGTTTTATGAGCTGGGGTGATATAGAGAAGTTAATAAATGAAGGGAAGTTTACATTCGCAGATAGTCATTACCTTAAAGGAAGGACTTTCGACGAGTCGGTAGTGTTTATCGATGACGCACAAACGCTTAAGATAGAGTCGTTAATTGAGGCTATAGTTAGAGTTGGTAGAAACAGTAAACTCATAGTTGCTGCCGACCCCATATTTCAAGCCTTGAGGGGAGTTACTCAAGATCCTACATCGGTTTTAAGGGAGATTCTACTAGGTGAGTCACGAGCTGTAGTAGTTGACTTAGGCGTTAAGGATATAGTCCGTGAAGGCGCTAAGATGGGGTTAAGACTCCTAATGGAGTATATGTTAAGAATTAGGAAGATGAGGGAGTCCGAGCTTAAGGCTGCTGAAGTAATTAAAGTTAAGTCGCCGGACGCCGACGTGATAACCGTGCTTGAAGTTTCACAACTGATTAAAGACTTAAGCATATCACCAGAGCACGTGCCGGATTTTCTAGTGCTCGTCAAGAAAGGACATATGGGTAGGTTAGTCGGTAAAGGTGGGGAGAGGATCAACGCTATAGAGAAGGAACTAGGTAAGAAGGTTAGGGGCGTTGAGCTTGATACGGACATAACCGACTTGATTAGAGCTGTACATCCAGTTTCATGGATATGGAAAAGGGTGGAAAGCATAGATTTTAAAGGTGCTTACATAACGGTTGAGATAGATGAAGGTGTTTTAGGTGCTTTTGTAGGTCAAGGAGGTTCCTACGTAAGATTCCTTGAGCGGGTTACTAAGGAGCTCTTCGGTATTGGTGTTAAGGTAATACCTGTTGAAGGAACTACTAAGGGAAAAACAAGAAAGCAGAAGAAGACAGAGTAAGCCCTACCAAACGAACTTCATTTTATCTCGTCCTTAACTATCTCTATATCAAGTACTATCTGATAGTATTTAGGCCCTACACTCCTTACAACCCTACCGTGGTTTATCGAAGCTTTAACCCCCAACCCACTTAACTTGCTTGAAAATTTCAAGCTCCCCAGCCTTAACGCTTCTGTAGGGTTTTCAGCAGTTACGAAGTCGTAAACATGTATGAAGCCTTTAGCCTTAAGAGCTTCGACGGCTTCGCTGAGGTATTTATAAGAAAGCTCGGGAAGAGGCATTAAAACCCTATCTGCCCAACCTCTATAGGCTTTAACGACCTCTGCAGCATCACCTAAAACCGGTTGAACCACGTCCTCAACTTTATTTATCTTAACGTTTTCAAGCATTAACGCATATGCCCTCGGGTTGATGTCTATCGATAATATCTTAGTTGGCTTGGCGTGTTTAGCGATTATTATGGAGAATAAGCCAGCCCCGGCGAACATGTTTATGATGTTTTCGTTTTTCATAACCAGCTTAGCTATTCTTATATGTTCGTAACTTAAGGTTGGGGATATGTAAACATTAAGTATGTCTATTTTGAAGAGGCATCCATGTTCCTTATATATGGTTTCAGACCTAGGCTCGCCAGCTAGGTGAACGTATTCCCTAACACGGTGTTCTGATTTAATTGGGGATATAGCAAGCCAAACAGATTTAACGTATGGTAGTTTCTTTAACAACACTTCCGCTACAGGTTTAAAAAACTCTATATTTAAATCGGGGGGCTTCCTTAAAATAGCTATATCACCTATTACTTCAAGCCTACCCCAAACTTTCTTAGCTGCTTCAACTCCGTATAAATCAGCTACGATCTCTCTTAATAACTTACCCCTACTCATTTAAAACATACCCACTAGCTATGAAGTTAATCAATATAAAAACGTTTATATTTCGCATAATGGTTTAATAATTATGGTGGGAATTATGCCTACGTTAAGATCTGGGTTAGTTATCGCGGGAGGCTACGCTAATAAAGTAAGAGCTACTGTATTTGCTCAGTTAAGAGAAGACATAAAACAAGGGAGGATAGACAATAAAAGCGTGGCTTTCCATATAGCTCAATTAAACAGATTCCTTTATACATTGTTCGTCGAGCGTTTAAAAATAGATAAAGGCGATGTAGTGCGGATCACTATAAATTATGAAGTGACTGACGGCAAGATAGTTTGGGATTTTAAATCACTTAAGGTTGAGGTCTTCAAAAGGGTACCGGAGGTAGAAGTCGAGAGGGTTTTAAACGAAATCATACCGGAAGCGGAGAAAATTATGAAAGCACCTATTGAGTACTCCGTTGAGCTTTTAGGTTCGACGGTAGATGGGGATTTAATATATGTGGTTAAGGTAGGTAACGTAGAGAGTGGTGTTATTGAAGCCCTTCAAATAAATGAAGACCTCGTGTATGTTAAGACGGGCGCGGTTCTAGACCCCGAGCCCGCTGTCATAGAGAAGGTTAAGCTACCTTTAGAAGGGTTAAAGCTTGAGGAGCTGTTAAAACAGAAAATGCCTGAGATCGTGAGTAAGGCTAAATACGTGACTAGAGAGGAAGCTGAAGCAACAATACAATATATAAGGAAACGCCTTCAAGAAGTAAGGCCTGTTGAAGGTGTGGAAAAGCCGGAGGAGTGAGTTTGATTAGGATTCCTAACTACGTAGTTTTTCTTACCATTTAAACCTTTCCTCATTCCATACGTTTCCTCTTTCATGATAACCTAACGCTTCCCAATAGCCGTCTTTATAGTAACTCAGCAAGGTTATTTCTGAAACCCATTTAGCGCTTTTCCATCCGTAAAGATGTGGTATGAAGATCCTCGCCGGAAATCCCTGCTCTAAAGTGAGGGGTTTGCCGTTTATCTTAAGAGCTAAGATTGCTTTTTCGTGAAGAGCGTCTTCTATTGGGATGATCGTAGTGTAGTTATCGACGCTTAATACATAAACCCACTTGACAGTATCTCTAGGTTTTGAAGCTTCTATTAGTTTCCTCAACGATACACCTTCCCAACGTACATTCTCAACAGACCATCCAGTAACGCAGTGAAAATCCTCAACGTATGACACATCGGCAAGCTTTAAAAGGTCTTCATACGTGTATGTCATCTCACGCTCAACCTCACCCTTAACTTTAAGGGTCCAGGATTGAACGTCTATGTTAGGCTGGCCTAAGATCCTGTAAATTATGAAGTTAGGTATGATTTTCTGGCCTGGAGGTACGTGTCTACTTCCATCCATAAATCACATCACCTTTGAGAAGAGCTTATCGTACATATAACACTCTTCACAAAGTTTTTATGGGTTACGACCCTACAACTACCTAGGTAGGACTTATCACTAGATCTAAATACCCTATACGTATATATAATGTAATCCGTACCTATAGGTTCATTTTCTGAAAACGAGTACGTTAGAGCTTCTCCCCAGAAACCCTCGACATGATGAACTGCTTCACCTATAATTGAACTTAATTGAGTTAAGTCCTCAACACGTATAGTCGCTAAAGGCAAACATTCAAGGACGTTGCCTATGCCTTTAGGCTTAAGCGCATGTGAATCTTTAAGATGGCAACGAAGCAACGTTACCACCGTTTAAAAGAAGCATTTAAAAATTTAAGTGCTTGAAAATATTGTATCATAACCTCCCATACAGTCATTATTGTTTAATCATTATACTTATACAATTTATGTTTTTATTAGCGCGTAAACATTTTTATACTTGTCTAAGAACAATAAATGGAAGTGAGGATCTGATGAACTCCTTTGCGGCAGACGTTGCTGCTGCGTTGCCCTTAGCTTCTATAGTAATAGCTTTCTTAATTCCCTTAGTAAGTTTAAAGATTAAGGATCCGAAGGTTCCTCACTACATTTCTTCAGTAGTTACGGGCTTAGTGTTTTTACTTAGTGCGTATGTCTTTATTCATGTTTTCTCAACTGGTGATGTTCTAGTATATACCTTCTCCGGGTTTCCCCCTCCTTTAGGCATTGTTTACGTTGTTGATGTGGTTAATTCCTTCGTTGGTTTTTTAATTGGGTTTGTGTTCTTCTTTGTTAATATTTTCTCTTTAAAGTATATTTTAAAGTTTGGAGGAAGTGAATGGTATTATACGTTAATGTTGGGTTTAGAGGCTGGGTTGATGGGTTTAACTTACACAGGAGACGTTTTCAACGTGTTTGTTATGATGGAGGTTGCTTCCGTATCCACATACGCGTTAATAACATTCTTTAGGGAGAGAGGCTATCCTTTAGATGCGGGGGTTAAATACGGGATTTTAGGGGGTGTAGCAACCACGATATATTTCGTCGCCGCTGTAATAGCTTACTACTCCTTCGGAACTTTAAATATGGCCGACATAGCCTCTAAGATATTAGGCCGTGAAACATCCTTCAATACCTTCTCGCAGGGGTTTACTTACGACGTAGGCGTTGCGGCAGTAATCTTTCTAGGTTTAAGCGTGTGGACTTTCGCTATAGAGTCAGCGTTGTTTCCAATGCATTTTTGGTTGCCTGAAGCTTATACTGCCGCACCAGCTACGGCATCTGCGGCTTTAGCGGCCGTAGCTGAAGGTACGTATGTTTACTTAGTTATGAGGTATATATATACGATTGTAGGGCTAGAGCACGCCCTACCTGTGAGGATAGCGTTTCTGGTTTTAGGTTCTTTAGCTGTCATATTCGCAGGTTTCTTAATGTCTCAACAGAATGGGTTGAAGAGGATAATATCCTACAGTACGGTTTTAGACGTAGGCTTTATGTACATAGGGTTAGGGATAGGTAGTAAGTTAGCAATCGCCGCAACTCTCTATTATATCCTATCCCACGCTTTCGTAAAGCCTCTGCTATTCCTCACGGCAGCTGCTTCAGAATACCTATTCGGTACGACTAACCTAAACAAGCTAAGTGGCGTCTATAGGAAATACCCAATCCTTGGAGCCTCACTTGCCGTTGGTGGTTTAGCTGTGGCGGGCGTTCTCCCGTTTAATTTATTCTTTGCTAAGTTGAATTTAGCTATTGCTGCTCTGCAGGAAGGTTACGCACCTGTAATCATAGTTATCGCCGTTGGTTCAGCATTTGCCCTGGTGTCGTTTTCTAGAGCTCTTTACGCAACATACTTCAAACCAGGAAATGCTGAACTACCCTCTTTAACCTTGCCAGCGTCTTTCAAAAGCGTTTTAAGCATTCTTTTAGTGCTTACGGTAATTACCGGGCTTGGCTACACATTAATAAACACTGATTTAATAACTCCTATAGCTGAAAACTTAACGGACTCTACTCTAAGGTTAAAGTATTTACTAACTGTTGAGGAAATATTAAGTGCGGGGTTTAAGTAATGGTTTCTTTTGGTGATCTTCATGAATGAAGAAGTAACTCCACGTGAAACGGTTGAGGCAAGGAAAAAGTTCAGGTTGAGTGACTGGTTTAGATCAAAATCCCTTTGGATGATTCATTACTGTTCCGCATGTGGGGCTGTAGAACTACCTCCAGTGTTTAACTCCCCGCTGGATTTAGAGAGATATGGGGTCATGCCTGCTCCTTCACCTAGACAAAGCGACGTGTTAGTGATTATGGGTTACGTCAATAAGAAAACCTTAAAAGTGCTTCTAAGGATGTATGAGCAAATGCCTGAACCTAAGTACGTATTAGTTGGTTGTAATTGCCCAGCTACTGGCGGCCTCTACTGGGACTCTTACGCCACTATAAAGAGGATTGATGAATACCTACCAGTTGATTTATGGGTTCCTGGATGTATGCCAAGAGATGATGACTGGCTAAAGGGATTTATCGAGTTAGCTAGGTTAATTAGGGAAGGTAAGGTACCTCAAACCCCCAGGCCACTTGAGAGGAAGCCCGGTGAGCTAGAGGAGTTATTAATTAAAGACCTTGAGGAACGTGAGAAACGTATGCTTAAGGAGAGAGGCTAGCTATGTCTACTGAAGAAGATCTGTTAACTATGTTGAGGGATCGGCTGCCGAAGGATAAGGTTAGAGAGGTAAATATTACTAAGTGGTTAAATAAATTCGAAATTATTACAGACCCCGAGAACATAAGATACGTCATCCTAGCTTTAAAAGGTCTTGGATTCAATCATTTAGTGGCTATAGAGACTATAGACTGGCTTAAGAAAGAACCTACTTTTGAGTTGATTTACTACTTAGCCTCAATAGAGAGGAACGGTGCTATGGTTTTAGTAAGGACTAAAATACCTAGGGATAATCCCGTGATAGACTCTATACATGATATACTACCGTTTGCCTATTATCAAGAACTAGAGAACTACGAGTTCTTCGGAATTACGTTTAGAGGACATAAAGGGCTGAAGCTATGGATACTCGAGGATAATTGGGATGGACCACCACCCTTAAGGAAGGATTTCGACTCTGTAAAGTACGCGTTAGAGCATTACTATAAGGGGCTTAGGTATGAAAGAGGTGATAGTAATGAATGAAGAGATTGAGCTGTTTTTCGGTCCCCAACATCCTGGAGCTCCGGGTAACGTAGGTTTTAAACTAAAACTTAAAGGTGAGAGAGTTCTAGACGTTGAGCTGATTCCCGGCTTCCTCCACAGAGGCTTTGAGAAAATGATGGAAAACAGGTGGTGGGAGGTAAACGTAGTTTTATCGTCTAGATACTGCGTTGAGGACCCAGACAACATGGAGTTAGGGTATGTCTTAGCTGTTGACGATCTCTACGGAGTTGAAGTACCTGAGAAGGCAAATCACGTCAGAACGGTAGTAGCCGAGATGAGTAGAATACAATCGCATCTTTTCTGGATTATGTTTATGGGCGCAGGGTTAGGAGCTAGGTACATACCTAGTTGGGCTATGGCGGCGCGTGAAGAGATACTTAAGTGGTATGATTACCTCACCGGGCATAGGATCTATCATCACTACATGGTTCCTGGAGGGATACGTTGGAACGTACCTCAAGACTTTAATGAAAGAACGCTACATACCTTGAACACCGTGAGTAAGATAGTTAGGGATATCGAGGAAGCCTTTATAACGAATAAAATCGTTCGAGAGAGGACGGAAGGTGTCGGCGTAGTTAAAGGTTCTATAGCGGTTGAGTTAGGCGTTTCAGGACCTACCTTAAGAGCTGCTGGAATACCCTACGACATAAGGAAAGCGGATCCATACGCATCATACGGAAAGGTGAGCTTTGAAGTTCCCGTAGGTTCTAGAGGAGATTCATACGATAGGATTAAAATCAGGGTTAAGGAAATCTATGAAAGCATTAAGATAATCGAACAACTACTTCCGAAGATTAACTACGAGGACAAAGCCTACAGGTTACAGTTACCTACCATACCACCCAACGGAGAAGGGTTGGGACGTGTTGAGGCTGCTCGCGGGGAGCACTTAGTTCATGTGGTTAATTTAAGAAGTAGGTACCCATATAGAGTAAGGATAAGACCTCCCTCCATGCCGTTACTTACTACGGTGCTTAAGTATATAGTAAGTAATGAGGAGGTAACGATAGCCGATTTTCCAGTAATAGTTAAAAGCCTAGATCCCTGCGCACCAGATATAGATAGGTGAGCTGGTATGGTTATTAAGACGTTTAAAGTAGGTCTTAAATACCTTTTGAGAAGACCCTACACTAGGTTAGTACCGGATAGAGAAGGCCCCCTAACTTCAGATAGGACGCGTGGAAGGCATGTGTTAGACATGAGTAAATGCACGGGTTGTAGCATGTGCCAGAAGGTTTGCCCGGCCGATGCTATACAGATGGTTAAAGTTGAAGGTCCCTGGCCTCAAAACGTTAAAAAGATATTCCCCAGAATTGATTACCAGAGATGTACCTTCTGCGGTATGTGTGTTGAAGCATGTCCATTCAACGCATTATCAATGACTAACATCTCAGGCTGGTATTTAATAACAAGAGATAAGAAATCCACACTCTATAATCCTGAAAAACTCTCTAAGGTTTTTGAAACGAAGGAATATAGGATCACGATGGTTAAATCCTTAGCTGAAGTCCAACGTCTTAAGAAGGAAGGTGAATCTAATGCTTGAACTACTGCAGGATTACCTCCTTTGGGCGTTAGTCACCGTGTATTTCATAGCTGGCATGCTTTACTTAGGTAGGTTATTTAAAGGTGTTGATGTCCCATCGATGGTGATTTTAGTAGATTCTCTAACGTATGATGTCGCTGTATTGATTTTAGTTATAGCTATATACACGAGGAACGCTTTTTTAGCTATAATAGCGTTGCCGCTATCCTTATGGGCTTACGCCCTTGACATCTACGTATCTAAGTACTTGGAGGGGAGAGAGTTTGGTGATTGATCCTTATGTATTAACTGAGGTGTTAACAACGCTACTTTTAATGGGTGCATTAATAGGGGGTATACTAGACGTTATAGCTGCTTTAGGAATGATTAGGTTTAAAGATTTCTACCTAAGACTACATGCTCTAACGGTTGGTGTTATTGGAGGTTCGTTCTATCCATTGATACTATTAGGACTGTACTCCATGATTAAACTGCCTTACCCAAGCAATTACTACGTAGGTGGTATAGCGTTAACTACGGCTTTCTTCATATTGATCACCGCCCCAGCTGGAAGTCACGCAATTGCTAGAGCTGCTCATAGATCTAAACACGTCCCAAAACCTGCGGTTGTAGATAGATTACGTGAAGATAGGGAGTCCGGGGTGATGAATTAAAATGAACTACATTACAGTTAATGATGTGATGCTGGCTGTTTTCCTAACTATAGCCCTTTTATTCACGTATAAAACGTTAGTAGAGAAAGATCTCTTAAAAGCGGTTATATATTCGGCTGTGGAGTCGGCTTCATATACGGTTGTATTCACTTCATTATTCGCGCCAGATTTAGCGTTAGCTTACGTAGCGATAGGGGTTGGAGTTTACTCAGCCTTATTCTTACTCGTAATTTCCAGGACGGAAAGGTTTGAAGGAGGTGATTCCAATGCCTGACTTAAGGACTTTCATAATAGCTTTATCGTTAATCACGGTTTCAGCTGTTTTAGGGTATGCTTTAATAACGTATGGCTTAGCCCCAGTAGCTAATCAAGACTTAGTTAAACTCTCAAGGGTGTATTTAGGTACGGTATTCAATAAATCAAGTGTTTTGTGGGGTGCTTCACCTGAGGTAGTTACCTCCATCATATGGGATTATAGGGGTTTAGACACGGTTTACGAGACTACGGTGTTCTTCGTGGCTGTTATCTCAGCATTAACTTTATTTAGGAATGTTAAAATAACTCCTTCCAATACCGGCAGGGGCGTAGGAATGACTGTAATCGTGAAGACCGTGTCTAAAATTGTATTCATAGCCATACCCGCCGTAGCTGTATCTATAACTGTTCACGGGCATTTAACTCCGGGAGGCGGATTTCAAGGGGGCTCCACGTTCTCTGTAGCGTCCTTATTAATGATTAGCGTCTTCTCACTTAACCTCGTAGTTGCTAGGGGATGGTCGAAGGAGAAGCTCTTAAGTATTAGAACTTTAGGGTTGCTTTCTGTAGGATTTGTAGCTTTCTCAACACCTTTAATCGCGTCTTTACTTGGTTTGAAAGGTTACTTAATGCAGAACTTAGAGAAGCCTTGGGCCCCTGTAGGTTGGCCTGCTGAAGTTAGTTTAGCAAGTGCTTCAAGCATTTTAGTTTCCGGAACTTTAATCGTGTTAAACATAGCTGAGTTTGTTGCGGTGTCAGCCGGCCTTTCATTAATATTTATCACGTTATCGTTACCTACGAACGTTTTAGAAGAGGGTGGGGGTGTGGCAAGGTGAAGGAGTTCTTATGGATGTATTTCTACGCAGTTTTATTTTTAACTATGTTGGTAGCTATATATGGTATAGCTGTAAAACCAAACATGCTTAAGAAGATTATAATGTTATCAATACTTTCGGACGCTGCTAACGTACTAGCTGTTGTTATGGGTTATAGAGCTAATGCTTCATCGCCTCCAGTGTACCCTGGGTATACCTTTGAAGTGGTGGATTACCCATCTAAAGACGCAATCGTCAGTTTCGTAAATTCAGCTGTTGACCCAATACCTCAGGTATTGGTTGTAACCGCCATAGTGATAGGTCTTGCCGTGTTAGTTTTTCTATCCTCTATACTCATCTTAATCTACAGGAAATACAGAACTTTAGATGTTAGGCGATTAAGCTCTTTAATTAAAGAAGGGGGTGAATGGATTGAGTAAAGAAGGGGGAGGTTTAGGCAGGGTTTTCGTAG
Organism: Zestosphaera tikiterensis; assembly: GCA_003056265.1. Classification (GTDB taxonomy): domain Archaea; phylum Thermoproteota; class Thermoprotei_A; order Sulfolobales; family NBVN01; genus Zestosphaera; species Zestosphaera tikiterensis. Next base: position 63,877 of record NBVN01000004.1, read on the forward strand.
TAGCGGGTTTCGTATTTATGATTTACGTAGTTTTCACAGGTGCTTTAACATTAGTGGATTTAATCGTAGGGTTTTCTACAGCTATTGTGGTTGGGGTATTAAGTAGCGACTTAGTAGTGAAGAACTCGTCCAAAGCTTTCGAGTTGAGAAGGTGGGTTTACCTCCTATTCTATACCTTAAAATACCTTACAGTCTACGAGTTTAAAGCTCATTTAGACGTTGTGAAGAGGATTTTATCTCCGAAGCTACCAGTTAATCCAGCTATAGTTAGAGTTCCTTACGAGGTTGACGACGAGTACGCTGTAACCACTATAGCGAATTCTATAACCAACACCCCCGGAACTGTTGTAGTAGATATAGACGTCGTTAGGAAGGTTATGTACGTTCATTGGATTGACGCTAAAGCTGTGGAAGACTTTAAAGCGAGGGAATATATCTCTGAGGACTTTGAAAAATACGCTACGAAGATTTTTGGGTGATATGCATGAATGAACTGCAGCTCACAGTTGACATATATGCTTTGGTCATCACCACACTAACTCTAGTGAACGCAGGTGCTGTTTATATGATCTTCTATGAGATGTTCAAGAGGTTCTATGGAGCTAAACTTAAGTTTGAAACGCCTGTCAAGAATATGATGACGCTATGCGGTATGGAAGTTACAGATGAGGTTAAGCATTTAGTGCCTGTTTCGGAGATTATGGTCTTTACATTTAGGAAGGCCTTCAAGCACATTACAGAGAGCTTGACGTCAGAATTTGAAAGTAAGGTACTTAGGGATTGGTTCTTCTATGCTTTGATAATCTTAACGGCACTCATAGTTTTATCCCTTATAATGGGGTGGTATTAATGACGGATTTAAACCTCGGGATAGTGTTGGTTTCGGAGGTTTTGATATATCCAGGGCTTATGTTTTTAGTAGCAACTATAATATTCACGCAGTGGTTATGGAGGAAAATAGCTGCTAGGTTAGGCTTTAGAAGAGGGCCCATGAAGACAGGCCCTGCTGGGGTTTTACAGCCTATGGCAGACTTACTCAAACTTCTATCTAAGGAGGAAGTTAGAACAGCCCTCTCATCTAAAAGATTGCCTGCGTTAATAGCACCCCTAGGGATTGGAGCGTTGTCTACGGTTCTTCTAACCACACCCTTAGCCCCACTACCCATATGGTCACCTTTCGATTCTTTAGTGGTGCTTTACCTCATATTATGGGCTACAGTTTCAATTGTGATATTAGCTCTTTCAACGCCTAACCCCTACACAAACATAGGCGTTGGAAGGTATCTAGCGTTTATAGTAGCTGCTGAACCGCCGTTCTTCATATCTGTGTTGGTACCTATAATACTCGCTAGTAGGTATTATAGCGACGTAAATTATTCGATATATAAGACTAGCCTCTACTCAAGCAGTTTATGGGGTCTTAACCCATTAACTGCGACGCTTATGTTATTATCTGCTTTCTCCGGTTTTATCTCTATGATGGCTGTAATGAATATAAAACCTTTTGACGCGGCTGAAGCGGAAACTGAAATCTACTGGGGTATATTCACAGAATTTGGAGGTCCTAGACTAGCCTTAGGTATGTTCATATCATTTGCTGAAAGAGTTGTACTGCCGCTTATCTATACGTTTCTTTTCCTAGGGGGTTCTTCACCATTCACCTTCACCGATAACTACCTAGCGTCATTGATTACTACACTGATTAAGTTCTTCGTTATTTTCTCTATATTAGCTATAATAGATACTTTAATGCCTAGGTTTAGACCCGATCAAGCCGTAAGGTTCTTAATTAAATACGCCTTAACTACAGCGGTAATAGCTTTAATAGCCTCAATAACTTTAACGTTTATCTACTGATGAGCCCTTACAAGTTAATGTTAATTAATCGTTATCGAATATGATTTAATCACATAAACCTAAGATCTCCAGACATGTGCAGGCAAATACTTCAGAAATAAAACGAATATTAACCTATTTGAAAGTTAATACTATGGTGTTTAAAATGTGGTCTGAAATGTTTAAAAGTATGTCAAACTTAGAGAAGGAATACTCTAAAAAACTTAGTGACTCAGCTAAGGACGTTAAAAACCCTGTCGTTAAGATAATAATGAAGTCCGTAGCGCAAGATTCTTTGAAGCATTCCCTAATATACGAAGCCTTGGTTGAGATGCTGTCCGGCGAGAGGCCTATGTTAGGTGAGGCCGAAGCGGAGAAAATAGCTTCTGAAATAGAGTATCATATAAAAACTGAAGAGGAGATGATAAGGTTCCTAAACGATGCTTTAAAGCAGGATATAAAGGATAAGTCATTGAAGTTCCTGCTGGAGTCGCTTTTAAGGGATGAAATATATCACCATGCGTTATTAAAGAGAGTTCATGAAATGATAGTTAAGAAAGAAACGTTTACCGAATCTGATTTATGGGATTTGGTTTGGAAGGAAGCAGCTTTTCATGGAGCTCCAGGAGGTTAGGGGGGTTCAAACTGGAGAATGAATACTTAAACTTTCTCTTAACTAGGAGGAGTATAAGAAAGTTTAAACCTGACCCTATATCTAAAGAGGTTATACTGAAGATCCTAGACGTAGCTAGGTATGCTCCAAGCGCTAGAAACGCACAACCCTGGATTTTCATCGTAATAACCGATGAGAAGGTTAAGAACGAGTTAGCGTCTGTACATAGTTGGGCTAGCCCGTTGAAAAACGCTCCTTTAGGGATAGTTATAGCATGTAATAAAGACCTTTCTCCTCACTCATATCAGGTCGACTGTGCTAACGTCACTATGTACGTTATGCTGGCAGCTCATGCTTTAGGGTTAGGTAGCGTGTGGTTACAGACCCTCAGAAACGTTAGCGAAATTCAGAAGATACTTAACCTACCTGAGAATTACGTGCCTGTCTCAATGTTAGCTATCGGATACCCGGACGAAAAGCCAACTCCCAGGCCTAGGAAAAACCTTAACGAAATAACATTTAAAGACAGATTCAACGAACCGTTTATTTGAATACATCCTAACGTGGGGATTAAATAAAAGTTCTAAATAAAGAATGGTAAAACTTAAAAACATTTTAGTAAAACTTCAAGTAGGTATGCGAGTAGGGTGTGAAGTATGAAGAGTTACGCCCGCAGTACGTTTCTAATCGGTTATTTAATGGTTTTCCTAGTCTTATCTATTGGGTTTCTTCCAGTAGTTTATAGCTCGACATGCGTTTTAAACGTGAAGGAGCTTTACCTACTGGCTGTAAGTTCTTCCGGCGGTACTTACTACGGAGTTCCGTCGGAGCTAGTGGTTTCTTTAATGCCTGGCTCCGGCGACGTGTACCTATCCGTTGAGCCCTTAGCTGAGCTGGATATGCAGGCTTCGGTAAAGTTAGCGGCGTTAATATCGTCATACGTGTCCGGCATAGACTACAGCAACTACTCAATCCTAGTAAAAATAAGGTCTGACGCACCAATCATAGGAGGGCCTTCAGCCGGTGGAGCCATAACCGTGGCTTTAATTTCATTACTTACGAACATGTCTTTAAATAAATCTGTAGTTATGACCGGCATGATATTGCCTGACGGCCTCATCGGCCCCGTAGGAGGTATACCAGAAAAGCTTGAAGCGGCTAAATCCGTAGGTGCTAAAGTTATGATTATACCGGCCGGCCAACGCATGGCTTTAAGCCTTAGAAGCGGTAGTTACGTAGATATGTATGAGTTAGGTAAGAAAGAAGGTATACGAGTGGTTGAAGCTTCAACTATTTATGACGCGCTTAAGATATTCGGCTATAAGGTAGTCAGACCACAAACAACAACTATAAATGAAACAACGACGATCACCGAATATTTTAAGGCTTGGGTTAATTCCTCAAGAGCGGATTACTTAAATCTAAGCAACTACGTAAGTAATGAAGTAAGTAACAACAGACAGACACTAAGTAGAGGCGGTGTACTTAACGTCGTCAATAACTACGTCAATAAAGCCAGCGAAGCCGTTAAAACAGCTGAGAAAGAATTTGACGCCGGCATGTATTACGCCGCAGCTTCAGACTATTTCGGGGCTCTCGTATATTTAACTACAGCTAAATACATAGTGGACATAACTTTAGGTAAGGTTAAATGGGATGAAATCTTAAAAACGATTAAGGATGAAGTCAACAACGCCACCAAATACTACTTAAATGTGGTTACTTCTTTAAACCGTGAATATATAAACATAGTTGAAGTTAGTCTATTAGCGGAAATCGCTGGCAGGGTTTTAGAAGCTAACGATACTTTAAATTCGTTGCCGGCTAGACAACCAACTATAGATGATGTATATAGCGCTGCCTACACTTATTGGAGAGCTAAGTCAGTATACGGTTGGGGTAATGTATATGAAGTTCTTAAAAGAGAAGGTGTGAATAAAGAAGGTTTATCAATGGAGAAACTGAAGGAAGGTATTCAACTACTCTTAAGTTACGCTACCTCAGCATTAACGTATCTGCAGTCTTTAACCGGTAGTTCATCAGTTAATTTGAACACGTTGCTAGATAGAGCAGAGAACTTCCTAGGAAGCGGTAAGGCAGAAGATCTTTTCTACTCTTTAACGCTAGCTTTAAAAACAGCTACTTATGCCTCAATAAATACGCATCTAGCGTTTGAAACAAATACGTCCTTCCTAGCGTATAGGTTGGAATCAGCTGCTGAGGAATTCCTTAGAGACGCGTTAGCCGCGGGGTTCAACCCCGTGGTTGCTCTCTCATATTATGAAAGAGGTAAGGTATTGAGGGATGTGGATAGTTCCACAGCAGCGTACTACTACGACTTAGCTATAATGAACTCCATATGGTATGTGATACTGTCCAAAAGTATGTTAAGGAAGGTTAGTATTGAGGTATCTGAGCAAAGCACGCAAACTACTGTTTCCTCGTCAACAACTATCAATACGGTACTAAGTAATTACTTAGCTTTAGTAGCTGCTATAATCACGGGATCTCTAGCAGGCGTTGCTTTAGGGTATTACCTAACTAGTAAAAGAGGACATGCTTAACGACTTTAAGGGTTTGCGACGTTGACATTTTTAATAACTAGTTTGAAGAGTTGAAGCAATATTTAATTAAGTCAACCCTATATATGTACTTACGTGGCGCGTACTCTAACACCTCGCTTGAGGATAGGACCTGAACCTTCTCAATAGTTAGATTCTCTAAAGCCTGCTTTACCGCCTCCTCAGGATTTCTAGCTACTGAGTATACATGCAGTACACCACCGCATTTAACTTTCTCAATTGCTTTAGGTACGTACTTAAACGCTTCATGAGGTAAGTTCATGATGACCCTATCGAAGAAATTGTCTTTAAATACCTCTAAGGCGAAACCCACATCAGCTAACATCGGTATAGCTACGCCGATTATGTTCTTAAAGTTTAAACTTAGGGAATCAATTAGACATTTAACGGCTTCAGGATTTAAATCGACTGAGATTACAGTGGCTTTCTTACGAGTTACTATGTGTAATGTAAATGAACCTACCCCGCAAAACAAATCCCCAACTACCTCACCGTCTTTAACGAAGTCCGCGATTCTTTTATGTTCCTCAGCTAGTGAGGGATTGAAGTAAGTTTTAGCTACGTCAACCCACATCCTTATGCCGTATTCCCTATGTATAGTTTTACTTCTTTCTTCACCGAACAGATGCTTTAAAGGTTTAACTCTGAATGGACCTTCCGTAAAACCAGATGCGTAAACAACCTTCACATTCTTAGCTACTTTAGAAATTGCTTCCCCGATGAGGGGCCCATAACTTAAAGCTTCGCTAGGCAGCCTTATGATTGCGATATCCCCGATTATATCGTAGGAGTTCGGTATCATATCTAGAACTTCAGGGGGTATAGAGTCTTTAAGAATATCTTTAAAACTAAGCTTGAATGTGGTTTTTTCAAATGAATCCTCACATATCGCGAAATTGAAGTTGTTAAGAACGTCTTTGAGTTCATCTTCGCTTACTTCATCTACTACCGGTATAAGTACGTAATCATCAACACGTTTAACCTTAACGCCTTTAGCTAAGAGGTTGAAATCACGTAATACCTTAAGCACTTCTTCAGCATGGCGTTTATAGACTTTAACACATTTAAACATAAGTGGGGACTCCATCCTACGGCCCAACCCTCAATCGATTCTAAAACTTATATCTTATATGACCCTCCCCCCGGCTTTAAAGGCGGGTTTAGTTAGCTGCTATGATGTTTATAGTTGGTAAAAAGAAAATAAATAATAAGATTGTTTAGAAGGGATATCTTAGGTGTTAGTGTGAAGTTAGGTGTCGTCCCTAAGCTAAACAGTCCTGAAGCACTACAGCTCGCTTCGTTAATGCTTAGATATGCTGAGGGTAGGGGTTTAAAGCCTTATTTAGATGTTAGAGCTAAGGAGTTAATCAGCTGGGAGAGAACCTTCACGTTAGGTAAGGAGTTTGTTGATATGGTTGTAGTGATAGGTGGTGATGGAACTGTTCTTAACACTCTACATCTTCTAAACGATATGGATACCTTAGTAGCTACTGTAAAGTATGGTAGGAGAGGTTTCTTATGTGATGTACTCCCTTACGAATATACGGACTTAATAGATAGGATAATTGAGAAGAGATTCGTTGTGGTTAATTATATGAGGTTGCGGATGGCTTACCCTACGGATAAACCCATGCCTGCTGTACTTAACGAATTCGCTATAGTGTCCTCCGGCGCTACGAGAGCTAAAGTGATTAGACTGTACGTACAGAAGAATAACGAGGATCTATATAGGAGGCTTGTGGGGGATGGCCTCATAGTCTCCACCCCCGTAGGGTCGACAGCTTACAACTTAGCTGCGGGGGGCCCTATACTTGATCCAGAGATGGAAGCTATAGTGGTTACTCCTTTAGCGTCTATAACCGTTTGCTCAAGGCCTGTTGTATTGCCTGCGGACTCGGAAGTTAAGGTTGTGGTAGCTAAAGACTCTCCGGAGGTTCTTCTGATAGCTGACGGAGCCTACTCAATAACTTTAAAACCTAAAGACTACGTAGTTATAAAGAGGCATCCTAAACCAGCGAAGTTCGCTAGGTTCAACATAGGTGATTACTACGTTAAAATCTTCGAAAGATGTTTCTAAGATCGTGTATGTAGTTGATGCCGCGGGTTTTTTCGCTGGTGTTCCTCTATACCTAGATAAACCTTCATTTACGGTTGAAGAGGTTTTAAAGGAGGTTAAAGACTTAAGCAGTAGGCAGGCTTTAGACCTAGCGGTTTCAGCGAGTAAGATACACATTGGTGGATACACGAATGAAGACGTACATAAAGTCATCGACTTAGCTAAGGAGTTAGGCGAATACGGCAGGCTTTCAAAGAGTGATATAGCCTTACTTGCTTTAACTCATAACCTACTTAAAGGCAACTATAGGGTTGTGGTGATTTCAGATGATAGATCCGTTCAAAACATAGCTTTGAAGATGGGTGCCGATACCTTAGGCATTAAGAGAAAGGAGATAAAGAAGCCGCGGAGGTATGTCTACGTATGTAAAAGTTGCGGTTATGTTGCAACTTCACCCGGTACCTGCCCGAACTGCGGAATTGAATTAACTAGGAAAAACTGGGCCGGTGGGTAATACCTTCTTAAATTAGGTAAGAATGGATGGATTAACTGACGAGTGAAAACTTATATACCGTAATTATCTTTTAATTTAGGTATGTGGTGGGTAAGTAAATGGCTGAAAGCGCGTTTAAGCACATAGTTAGGATCGCTGGCGTTGATGTAGAGGGGGATGTCTTACTTCCTTACGGGTTAGCTAAGATTAAAGGTATTGGATACCATACAGGGTTAGCCATAGCTAGGATCTTAGGTTTGAATCCATATATGCGTGTAGGATATTTAAGCGAGTCCGACGTGAAAAGAATTGAGGATGTTATACATAACCCCAGCAAATACGGCATTCCTCCCTGGTATCTAAACAGACGTAAAGACTACAAAACAGGTGAAGATAAGCACCTGATAGGTGCTGACTTAATATTCGAGGTTAGGGAGGATATAGATAGAGAAATAAAGACGAGGAGTTGGAGGGGTATTAGACATCAGTTAGGTCTTAAAGTTAGGGGTCAGAGAACGCATACTACCGGTAGGATAGGGCCGGTTGTAGGCGTCACTAAAGGTAAAGCTCAACAACAGCAACAAAAGAAGGAGTGAGGGGTAAGTTATGGGAGATCCTAAGAAACCTAGGAAAAAGTGGGAAAGGCCTGGTCACCCGTGGATTAAAGAAAGGCTTCTAGAAGAAATGGAGTATGTAGGTAAGTACGGGTTAAGAAATAAAAGGGAGTTATGGAATGCGCAAACGCTCTTAAGGCAGATAAGAAATAAGGCTAAAGCCTTATTAGCTCTTCCACCGGAGGAGCGAGCGGTTAGGGAAGCAGCACTTTCAGCGAAACTCTACAAGATGGGCATACTTAACGTTGAACACGGCACTATAGACAACATATTAGGTTTAACAATTGATGATATCCTACAGAGAAGACTTCAAACCATAGTTTACCGTAAAGGCTTAGCGAGAACAATCCACGAGGCTAGGCAATTAATCGTTCATAGACATATAGCCATAGGCGGTAAGGTAGTTAACTCACCCGGTTATTTAGTAAGTAGAGATGAAGAAAACCTTATAGACTTCGCATACAACTCACCGTTTAGAAATAGGTTAAAACAGCAGGCGGAGGAGGGCTTTATCTCCGAAGCAAGTCAGACTTAAGGAGGTAGGTTCATATGGCGTTCACATCTAGAGAGCTTAAGTGGGGTGTGGCCCACATCTACAGCTCCTTCAATAACACCATAGTCCACATAACTGACTTAAGCGGTGCTGAGACCGTAGTAAGAATGTCTGGGGGTATGGTCGTAAGAGCCGATAGGGAGAAACCCTCCCCATACGTAGCTATGTTGATAGCCTATAGAGCTGCTCAGAAAGCTATGGATAAAGGGATTACAGCCATTCATATAAAAGTTCGAGGTCCCGGTGGTCACGGCTCTAAAATACCCGGTCCTGGGGCTCAGGCAGCTATAAGAGCGTTAGCTAGGACAGGCTTTATCATAGGACGTATAGAGGACGTAACGCCAATACCTCATGACACTACCAGAAGGCCTGGCGGTAGGAGAGGTAGGAGAGTCTAAGGTGTTTTCTTCATGGGGAAATTCGCAGTTGAGGTTATCGAGAAGGATGAGAAGACGGTCAAGCTTAAGTTTAAAGGCGTCCCTCTTCAAATACTCAACGCTTTAAGAAGAGCTGCGTTAGAGTACGTACCCACAATGGCTGTAGACCTAGTTGTTTTTAGAGATAACACCAGCGTCTTACATGATGAGATAATAGCGCATAGGCTGGGTTTAATACCGCTTAAATCCGATGAAGCTTTAAACAAGTATAAATCACCTGAAGAATGTGTTGACGTTAAACCTGAGGAGAGCTTAGACTGCTATGCCCACTTAACGTTGGAGGCTTCAACAGGCCCTGACGAAGTTAAGGATATTTATTCAGGGGATTTAAAACCCGTTACAGACCCTAAGGTTAGGCCTGCCTACGATAGGATACCTATAGTTAGGTTAGGTCCTAGGCAGTCTATAGCGTTAGACGCTTACGCAAGGCTTGGTAGGGGAGTTGAGCACATTAAATGGTCGCCGGCAACCATCTCAACAGTAACTTACTTAGCTCAAATAAATGTAGACGTAAGTAAATGCAACCTATGCGGTAAGTGTGTGGAGGTTTGTCCTCGGGAAGCTCTAGCAATTGAAGGAAACGTATTGAAAACATATGAAGATAGGTGCATTATCTGTAGGCAATGCGTTAGAGTCTGCCCTACAGAAGCTATAGACGTAACTCATAAGGAGGATGAGTACATACTCACTATAGAGTCTTCAGGAGCTTTAAGGCCTGAGAGAATTGTTTTTGAAGCTTTGAAAATTGTAGCTAGCAAGCTAGATATGCTTTTAAGTAGGCTTGAATTAATTGTTAAGGCTGAGGTGAGGGGTTAGGTTGAGGAGGACTGGCCCGACTAATATAAGGTTAAGGAAGTTGATAAGTATGCTTAAGAAGAAAGCCAACGAGTCTAACGCAGCTATATGGGATTACGTTGCTGAACTCCTATCTCTCCCTTCAAGAAGGAGGGTAGCTGTTAACATATCTAAGATTCAGAGGTATGCCAACGACGGAGACGTAATCGTCGTTCCAGGTAAGGTTTTAGGTGCTGGAGTTTTAAATAAGAAAGTTACCGTAGCAGCGGTTACGTTTTCCATGAAGGCTTTAGAGAAGATAAACCTAGCTGGCGGTAGGGTTCTTACAATTGAAGAACTCTTAAGTCAAAATCCTAAAGGAAGTGGTGTTAAGGTGATAACATGAGTTCAGAACCTCAGGTAGCAGGTAAGGAAAGCGTAATCGTCATCGACGCTGAAGGATCTGTTTTAGGTAGATTAGCTACGTACGTAGCTAGGATGCTTAAGGAAGGTTATAAAGTGTATGTTGTTAATGTGGAGAAAGCTGTGATCAGCGGAGATAAAAACAGAGTCATTGAAGGTTATAAGGTATGGTTAAAGATAAAAACTTTAAGAAATCCTGAGAGATCCCCTAAAAGACCTAGAAATCCCATAGCTATATTCAAATACGCCGTGAGGGGTATGTTACCTAAAGACTTTACTAAAGGTAGGGCTAGACTTAAGAACCTGAAGGTGTATGTAGGTATTCCGAAGGAGCTTGAGGGTAGGGACATGGTTAGGCTTGTTTCGGCTTCAAGCTCTAAATTAAAGGGTGAGTTTATCACTGTGGCTGAAGTAGCTAAAGCTCTTGGGTGGAGTCCATGAGTGCTAAAGAGTTAAGCCTTCAAACAAAGAAGGTAGTGCTGTCTTCAGGCAAGAGAAAAACGGCCATAGCGAGAGCGGTAGTTAAGGAAGGTAAAGGTAGGGTGTGGGTTAACGGAGTCCCTATAGAGATATGGCCTGTGGAGATGGCCAGGCTTAAAATGATGGAACCCCTACTCTTAGCTGGTGAGGACATAAGAAATAAAGTCGATATTAGGGTTGAAGTACGCGGCGGTGGTTTCATGGCTCAAGCCGAAGCTGTTAGAACAGCTATAGCTAGAGGTTTAGTAGCTTTTACAGGGAGTGAGGAGTTGAAGAAGATATATAAAGAGTATTCTAGAACCATGCTTGCTGGAGATCCTAGAAGGACAGAGCCTGAGAAATGGATGCGTTACTCAGCCAGGAGGTTTAGGCAGAAATCATACAGGTGAGACTCGATGGTTATATTTCCCGTTAGATGCTTCACGTGCGGTTCCGTAATAGGGGATAAGTGGGAGTACTTCGTTAATGAGGTTAAGAAGGGAAGATCTATGAAGGAAGTCTTGGACGAGTTAGGTATTAAGAGATACTGTTGCAGGAGGATGTTTATTTCACACGTCGACTTAATCGATGAGTTAGTAAGGTATTCAAGGAAGGTGTGATTGATATGACCGAAGGAGTTGACTATGAGAAAGGAGTGGGTGTAGAGCTTTTAGTTCCTATAAACGTGTATTTAGAGGCTGGAGTTCATATAGGGACTTACATGTGTACAAAACATATGAAGAAGTTCGTCTTTAGGCAGAGACCCGACGGCCCTTACGTTTTGGACGTTAGGAAAATAGATGAAAGGATTAGAATAGCGGCTAAATTCATAGCTAGGTTTAAACCTGAGGCTGTGTTAGCTGTCTCAGCTAGGCAATACGGTTACGTACCTGTGCAGAAATTCGCTGAGGTAACCGGAGGTAAGGTAGTGGTAGGTAGGTTTATCCCAGGCACTTTAACTAACCCATGGCTGAACAACTACATTGAACCAGACATATTAATAGTTACGGATCCGAGGGTAGACCAGCAAGCTATTCTCGAAGCCTCTAGAGTGGGTATACCTGTAGTAGCTATAGCAAGCACAGACGCGAAAACAAACAACGTAGACTTGATAATCCCTGGAAACAATAAAGGCAGGAAATCCCTAGCTGTGATTTACTGGCTTTTAGCAAGGCAAGTACTGAGGGAAAGAGGAGTTATACCGCCTAACGGAGATTTAAGCGTAGGTCCAGACGCGTTTGAAACTAAAGTTTAAATCAGCTTAAGTAAAGATATTAAGCTAGCACTATTTCTCCCTAGATTTCCATTCCAGTCATTTTGTATTGCTTTCGTGGTTTTATTTGGGGAGTTCCGCCTCCGCCTAGAGGGCTTGCTTAGCTCATCCCGTAGGTTCATGGGCGGTTGTCGAGGGTAACGGCACAACCATCCCTATCTATCTAGACTTGGAGCAACGTCTACTTACTTTTAACCTTATCTTATACAGGTTGCCATGTATGTGTTAGAAAAATATGTAAATGCTACTATTTAACTTTATAATAGTTGAGGGTTGGTTTGATGATTCGATTAAGAGACGAAGACAAGGGTGAGATTCAACTAAATGGGGCTCCTACCTTAGCTTGAGGTGTTTAGTGGAGGGTTGAGGAGGGTTTGAGCTATGAAGCTAAGCTATCGAAATGCGAGGGTAGAGTAAAGAATAGAGGTGATGAAGGCAAGTAATTGAAAATACGATGAAGCCGAAACCCTTATAAGGGCTTAGGCGAAGAGGGGAGGAAAGTAAATATAGAGATGTTAAATATAATATGTACGAAGAAAATTAGAGAAGTGGTAAGTCTTTAAGAGGTGCTATATAGTGGTAGTTAGAAACCCAGCTGTGGCCGGGTATTTTTACGAGGGTAGAGCGCAAGCTCTTTTAAAGAGGTTAGAGTGGGCTTTCACACATCCCTTAGGTCCCGGAGCTAAGCCGGTTACGGCTAGTGTAAGAACACGCGTAAGCGTTGGTTTCATAGTACCTCACGCTGGATATATGTACAGTGGTCCTGTAGCTGCTCACGCATATTTTAAAATGGCTTTAGAAGGGGTTCCGCAAACCGTCGTTATTTTAGGGCCTAACCATACGGGGTTTGGTGAGGCTGTGTCTGTATGGGATGAAGGTGTTTGGAGTACCCCACTCGGTAATGTAAGTGTTGATGAAGAGCTTGCTTCGGAAATCATAAAGAACTCTAGCTTTGCTAGACCGGATAAAACAGCACATTATGAGGAACACTCAATTGAGGTTCAGCTGCCTTTCCTACAGTATATATTCAAAGATTTTAAGATAGTGCCTATAGCTTTAATGTATCAAGTACCTGAAATAGCTAAAGACCTTTCCACGTCTATACTTAAGTCAGTACAGAAACTCTCACGGGACGTAGTTCTCATAGCTTCGTCGGACATGTCGCATTATGAAAGGCATGAAGTCGCCGTAGCTAAAGACAATCTCGCTTTAAGTAGGATATTAATGTTAGATCCTGAAGGTCTTTACGACGCTGTTATTAGCAACGACATAAGTATGTGTGGTGTTGGACCTGTAATGACGCTACTTTACTATGCTAAGCAGTTAAACGCTTCTAAAGCTGAAGTGCTTAAATATGCTACTTCAGGTGACGTTACAGGCGATAAAAGCCAGGTGGTAGGCTACGCTTCAGTAAGGATTCACTTCTAACATTTAAAGGAAAGGATTTAGAAGGTGTTATCCTTGATTAAAGAAAGCCATGAATGGATACCTCTATTCCACATACCAATACCTAAGAAACATAACCCTATGGTTTTAATCTCAACTCAGAGGAGAGTTTCTATACGTTTAGAAACTTTAAAGGAAAGCGAAGATCTACGGATTGAAGGCCTTGAAGCATACCCAAAAGTAAAGGAGTTAATATCTTCCTTTATTAGCAAACTTTTTGAAGAAGTCTCTATGAAGGTAGGATTGGAGATACTGGTCAACACCCCCGAAGGTGTGCATGAAGGTTTTCTCTACGCATTCATAACAAACGCTGTCGTAGAGCTTTTAAGCGGGGAATTTAATGAAGATCTTATTAAGGCTGCAACAGTCATAGACTCCTTACTTAACCTAGAGGATTTCGTATACGGTTTAAGAAGAACGTATTTAGCAAGTGAACCATTTATATGGAGGGTAGGGGACGATCCCATATCTATCAATAGGAAATTAACAGCATACGTTGACGCGATTTTCAAGCAGCAAATGGGCTCTTCTACGGAAATGCAATTAACGGATTTAATAACACATTTATCGGGTTTAACGACCATACATATCTTTAGAGCCTTACGCGATGGTAGTGAGTTAAGGGATTTAATCCGTGTGTATAACGGCATATGGTACATCCTCTATGAGGTGATCCCGCCTAAAATCGCGGAAAATGAACGTTACTTCATCGTATATCCAGACATAGGTAACGTAGTTATCGCTGAGGTGAGATTCCATTAGCGGTCATGCGTTGAAGATAATTAAGTTTGGAGGTTCCGTTATAACATCTAAAAATGATCCACTATCTTTAAACTCCAACGTAATAATTGAGTTAGCAGAAGAGATCCGTAGATATTATTTAGAGTTTAAAGACAGGGTTAAGTTAGTTATCGTGCATGGGGGTGGGTCATACGGACATCCGCTAGTTATAGAATGTTTAAAACGTTTCAGCACGTTAACGCTAGAGTGCTTTGCTAAGGTTTCATACTTCATGAACTTACTTAACATGTACGTTCTTGAAGCTTTATTAAGTAATGAAGTACCGGTAGTTGGAATACCTCCTAAAGCTATTTGTAAAGTTTCAGAAACGTTGGAATGCGATTTAACGACTGTAAATCAACTGATGGAGGCTGGTTTAATCCCAGTACTCTATGGAGATGTAGTTCTCTACAACAACGGATTTAAAGTGTTGTCAGGTGATGACATCGTTTGGATGATCGCTAAGGAATTCAACGCTAACGCAGTAATATTCTTAACAGACGTGGATGGCGTCTACGATAGGAATCCCAAATCTTTTAAAGACGCTACTTTACTAACGCATGTAAGCTTAGACGAGGTTTTAAACCGTGTTGAGTTTTGGGGGGTTAAGGACGTTACTGGGGGAATGCTTGAGAAGCTAAGGAAGGCTAAAGAGCTTAACGTTAGGGGGTTAAGGGTCTACGTTGTGAATGGTTATAAACGGGGGAACCTTTATAATGCGTTACGTGAGAGTAATGTTTTAGGGTCTGTAATATGGGTTTAGACGATAACCAGTTAAGGAAGTTGGAACATTTGGAGATCGTTCTTAACGAATCGGTTGAAGGGCCTAACACTACTTTTTTCGAGTATGTTTTTATACCTCACCAAGCATATAGCGACTTAACATTCGATGATATTGATTTACGCGTTAGGGTTTTCGGTAAGGACCTTCAAGCACCTATATTCATTTCAGGCATGACTGGAGGCGCTCCAGGAACTGAAAAAATAAATGAGAAGTTAGCTGAGGTTGCTGAGAAGTATGGTCTGGGTTTAGGGGTGGGGAGTCAGAGGGCAGCCATTGAAAACCCATCACTCCAATACACGTTTAAAGTGGTTAGAAAGCACGCTAGGAGCATTCCTGTACTGGCTAATATAGGGGCGCATGAGTTCGTGAAGTATGACATGCGTAAGATACTAGACATTATTAACATGATTGAAGCAGACGCTCTAGCCATACATCTTAACATAGCTCAAGAGATGATTCAACTTGAGGGGACTCCAACCTTTAAAAACCTGCTGATTAAGGTAGGTGAGGTACTCAAGGAAATTTCCATTCCTATAGTGATAAAGGAGGTCGGTAATGGGTTGTCTTACGAAGTCGTTAAGGCTTTCCACGAGGTTGGAGTTAATCACTTCGACGTTCAAGGCGCGGGAGGAACGAATTGGGTGTTGGTGGAGAAGTATAGAGCCTTAAGAAAAGGAAACACTTTAAAAGGTTTCGTCGCCGACAACATAGCAGATGTTGGAATACCTACCGCAGCATCTATCGTTGAAGCTAGGAACGCCGCCCCGAACGCCTTCATAATAGGTTCCGGCGGCATTAGGAAGGCGTCGGACGTAATTAAAGCGTTAAGGCTAGGGGCGGACGCCGTTGGTTTAGCAAGCCCTATATTGAAGGCTTACTTCAACGGCGTTTTGGAAGAGTATCTACATGCTCTACTACATGGTGTTAAAGCTTGTTTCATATTAAGCGGTTCTAGAAACGTAAGTGAGTTAAGGACAAAGCCCGTTATAATAACGTCATTACTTAAGGAGTGGATAACCGCCAGAGGGATTCGGGTCTGAACGATATTCTTAAATTACTTTTTAGATATATTTAATTGTTTTTTCATCCCATCATGTTTTGTTCCTCCGCTCTGTCTGGCTTCATCCTTCACTGCGGAAGCTCTTAGGGGCGACCCAAGCACCCCCACACACGCTTAACCACTCTTTCATTCTATCCCTACGATAGAATACCGAGGAATTAAATAGAAGGCAAAATGGCTTAAGGTGTTTTAGTAGACCTCCGCAAAGGTTTTATGTTCGTACATCATTTATAGTTTGTGGTGTAGAACGGATGGGTTTAAGCGATTTCAACGCTTTGTTAAGCTACGCTAAGTATGTATCCAGCCACGTGGAGGAGGTTATCTACGATCTACTTAATAAAGAACCTCAAAAACTATATGATGCCTCTAAGCATTTGATTAAAGCGGGGGGTAAGAGGTTAAGGCCATTAGCACTTGTTTTAAGTGGTCGGATGTACGGCCTTCCTGAGAACCTAGGTTTCATAGCTGGAGCAGCTGTAGAGATACTTCACAACTTCACTTTAGTTCATGATGACATAATGGATAAAGACACTTTTAGGAGGGGTGTTCCCACCGTTCACGTTCTTTACGGCGTTGATATGGCTATACTCGCGGGAGATACGCTTTTTGCTAAAGCTTATGAAGCTTTAGGTCTGCTAGAGCGTTACGTACCTGCTGAACGTTTAGTTAAAGCTTTTAAAGAGCTTACGTGGGCGGCCGTAACCGTTGCTGAAGGTCAAGCGTTAGATATGGATTTCGAAGGTAGAATGGACGTATCTCTAGAAGAATACTTAACCATGATTTACAAGAAAACCGCCGCCTTATTTAAGGCCAGTTTAAATATCGGTGCGTTATTAGCTGGAGCTCCAGAGAAGGAGTTGAAACTACTTAGCGAATTTGCTGAGGGGGTTGGCATAGCTTTTCAAATAAGAGATGACGTACTTGGATTAGTAGGGGATGAAAAAACTTTAGGTAAGCCTATATACAGCGATTTAAGGGAGGGGAAGAAAACAGTCTTAGTTATATATGCTTTAAGCAAACTATCTAACGAAGAGAAAGAGAGGATAAGCAAAGTTTTAGGGAATAGATCAGCAAGTGTTGAAGAACTTCGTAAAGTAGCAGAACTTATAATTTCAACAGGCGCCGTTGATTACGCTGAAAAACTAGCTGACGAATACTTAAGCAGAGGCTTAAACGCTTTAAACATGACCAACCCTCAAGATTTTGAAGCTAAGGAAATGCTTAAGAACCTCGCACTATACGTTACTTCAAGAACCTATTAACGTGTTGATTTTAACATAAGCTATTAACCAACTCCTTTAAGTTAACCCACGCTGTCTTCCAATCATATCTTACAGCTGAAAGCCTCGCTTTCTAAGGTGGGGGTGGGTTTACTTATTTTGTGAGGTACTTAATAATAGCTTACTTATGAATTCTTTAAACGCGCTACTATCGGTAGTAGCTAACTTAATTAACTCAGGTTCTAAATCAACTTTACCTAACTTTATAGTTATCGGGCGGATAAGAAAATGTGTTAAAACAAATAGGGCAGAGTCTTCATTACCGTAGTGATTACTTAGGAGTCGATAAACCTTAACCGGGTCTTCAAAAATTGCCTCTTCAACGTGTTTTCTCATCCTACTAAATACCGCCATGTCTAAAAGGGTGTAGAAACCAGGTGCTTTAAGTTGTATGTATTCTTTAATGTAATCGGAAAGTTCCTTAAAACTAACCACGTTTAAACACCTTCTAGTCCAGTCTTTAAACATTTGATTAAATCATCTTCGTTAATCATTAACGGCACTCTTCCAGTACGCCAGAAAATGTAATAATATCGACACGGCTTTATGAAATCGTCGTCTTTAGACTCATCGCATTTTACCTCAGACTTAATCACTAAATCAGCAAGACTTGCGAAAGCTCTACTTCTTTCGTCATTTATAAAACTGCCTGAACGTATCACTAATCTATGAGATTTCTTAAGCGTGTATAGCTGGTTAGTTAACTCCCCTATATAGTCCTCTAAACTTCTAGCCATGGCCGGAATCTCCACGCCGTGAAAGTACACCAAGTCTGGGTTATGTTCTTCTATAAGCGAAAGTTCGTAGGAAAACAGCTGACTTAAGCTAAGGCTGAAAGGGTTTATAGACCTAACAGTTATTAACTCGTCTATAGAGTCTCTAAGTTTAGTGAGGTTCACCCTCTCCAATATGGTATACAATAATCGTTTAATCTCAGCTTCGCTGTAGCGATAGCTAATTACGAAGGTTTTAAGTTTATATTGATGAATTAAAGCTAGAAGCAATAAATTATGGGTTAAAGCCCTAGCGTTGGGTGGATACTCTACGTAGACGATCTCACCCCTTCTTAAACCTCCTAACGCTTCATTAAGAGCTTTACACGGTAGTGAATACGGGGTCTCCGACGTAGGGTATATCTCCTCAAGCTTAGGTGGGGGAAAGAGCTTAATCCCCTTCCCAGACGTTATGATGAAAGGCGTCTCAGCTATGTAAACTTCACTACCCCTAGCTTTCCGCACCTCTAAGCTCCTCTCAACCAAACCCCTTACTATCCTCTGTTTGAGGACTATATACACATCAACTACGAATTCCACATCGCCTAAATCTAAGGTTTCCTTACCTATAGGCACTTCAGCCGTCAGTACTAACAACCCGTTTTTATAAGTCGGTACTTCATAGAAGAAATTCTGAAGTAAGCTTCTTGAGGCCTTACCTTTAACGCCGCTTAACAACGCGTTAATCGAGTCTAAAACTAAAACTCCGTCTTCAGGGAATAAGTTCCCTAATTCCGTTAGCAGATCTTTAATGTCGAGAGTTACAGGCATCTTAACAAATTTAAATAACTCCTTACTTTCTAACTCGCTGAAGTTAAGACCTAGTCTAGACATAAACAACATGAACTTACTCTTACTTTCTTGGAAAGTTATGTAAGTGCATTTCCTACCTATTAAAGCATTATTATAGCATATCGTGGCTGCTAAAGTTGTTTTGCCAGCTCCCGGATTGCCGGTTATTAAAAGTAGGGTACCCGGTATTAAAGCTTCTTTAAGTAAGTTGTCGAGTTCGTTTACCCCAGTTAAGAAAAACTTCATGATACGTCACTATCCCAAATTAGTAAGTTTATGAGGTTCCTAATAAGTTTTAATTTTATGAGGGCTTCAACTCTTCTCAGTTTATAGGATGTGACGTCATTTCGAAGGTCTCCCGGCTTTATGAGGTGTTAAGAAGTGTTTATCCTTATTTGCTTTAAAGCCTTATAACACCTTGATATGGAGGAAGGTGTTGATAAATACGTGAGAGTGTGAGGTGGTATTCACGGTCTTAAGCGATGATGTAGTTAAGGGCGTGAAAGTAGGTAAAGCTACTGATAACGCGTTAAAATACCTTAAAGATGTCTCAAGTTACTATAGGATGCCTGAATGTTTTAAGGTTTTAAACGATGTTAAAGAGAAAATCCCATGTTATGAAATACCTAAGGAGATAGAACTTCTGAAGGATGGTAAGTACGCGTTAGAGGTATGTAACCCAAGGCTGAATAAATGTGTTGACTTAGATTCTAACGCTTTAGTCGATGAAGTAGTTATAGAGGGGTTTGAAGTATATCCTGTGGTTGAGGAATGCTCTGAAGTGGGTCGAAATGATAAACTAGCTTATATAGTAACAGGCAAAGGTGAAGTGAGGGTCGTTAGGTATGAAGGTGATGGCGTTGTCTTATACGTAGATGAAGTGGTGGGTGTAAGGCCTGTTAAGTATAGAGTGTTTATAAAGAGGGGTTAGCCTTGGTTGGTGATGGCTTCGCAATCAACGATGAGTTGTGGAATTTAATTAAGGGACTGGCTCTTAAGAACGCATGTGAGCATGGTGGGAAAGCTATAGAAGGACCTATAATCAGCGCGTTATTAGGGAGGAATCCCACCCTTAGGCCCCACGTTAAAGAACTAGCTAAAGTTGTTTCGGAAGTAGTTAAGGAAGTTAATGCTTTACCGCATCAAGAGCAGTGTAGGTTACTTAACGAGGAGTTTCCAGAGCTGGTTGAGTGGAGGAGAGAGAAGGAGGAGAAGAAGTTATTACCGCCTCTACCTAACGTATCTAAATATAAAGTTGTGAGGACTAGATTTGCGCCCAATCCTGACTTCTACATACATTTAGGAAACGCGAGGCCGGCGATCTTAAGTAGTGAATACGCTAAAATGTACGGTGGTGTAATGATATTAAGGTTTGAAGATACAGATCCTAAAATAAAGACGCCAACCGTTGAAGCGTATAAGCAGATTAGGGAGGACCTAACTTGGCTAGGTGTTGAATGGCATGAAGAATATATTCAATCGCTGAGGATGTCTATATATTACGGGATAGCTAAGGATCTTATATCTAGAGGCGGTGCTTACGTAGATCTCTGTTCACAGGAAGATTTTAGGAAGTTAAAGCTTGAGAGGAGGGCATGCCCTCATAGAAATGCCGACCCAAACACAAACTTAGAACTGTTCGATAAGATGCTTTCAGGACATTTTAAAGAAGGCGAGGCTGTAGTAAGAGTTAAAACAGACCTCAACCATCCAGACCCTTCAGTAGTGGATTGGGTTGCTTTTAGAATCGTAGACACTTCAAAACACCCACACCCTATAGTAGGGGATAGATATGTGGTATGGCCCACCTACAACTTCGCGGCGGGAGTTGACGATCATTTAATGAATGTTACACATATATTGAGGGGCAGGGAGCATTCAGTAAACACGCTCAAGCAGATGTTTATGTATTCACATATGGGTTGGACCTATCCGGAGGTCATAAACTTAGGTAGGCTTAATCTAGAGGGGTTAATATTAAGTAAATCTAAGATAAAATCGCTGATTAAGGAAAACCCTGACGCTTTCAAAGGCCCCGAAGACATAAGGTTCGGAACCATAGCTTCCTTAAGGAATAGAGGGATAGACCCTCAAACCATTCGCACGTTAATATTGGAGGTCGGGATTAAACAAACGGATGCTTCAATAAGTTGGGATAACATAGCCGCAACAAACAGGAAACTTATAGATAACTTCACTAAAAGACTTATGGCCGTCTTCAACCCCGTTAAGATGGTCGTACGCAATTACTTAGGACCTGAAGAGGTTATAATACCCTACCACCCAGATAACGCATCTTTAGGTAGGAGAAGCGTTAAGTTAAGCGTGAATGACGGAACGCTTTACGTGATGGTTGAATCTAAGGATGTAAGAGCTTTAAAAGTGAATTCCGCAGTTAGATTGATGGAGTTATGCAATGTTAGAGTAACAGCCATAAATAAGGACTTAGTTGAAGCTGAGTTCATAGGTAGGGATTTAACGCAAGCTAGGGAGTTGAGATTACCGATAATTCATTGGGTCTCTACCGATGTTAACGTTCATTTAGAGGTGTTAAAACCCGAAGGTCTGGAAATTAACGTGTTGAAGGCCGTTGGTGAGAAGGAATTAAGTAATTTAACTCCCGGCGATAGAGTGCAGTTAGTTAGGTTTGGCTTCATTAAAATAGCTGACGTGATTAAAACTTCAACAGACTACGTTAACGTTAAGTCAATTTACATACATGACTAAAAGTATCGCTCATGACTCAGTAGTGGAAAATCAGCCATCTCAATACGATTTCCTCGTTTCCTTAGATTTCACCGTCGTTTTGGAAAGCTTTTAAGCTTTACAGAGTTAGTAAATATGCGACGACTTGAGGGGATGAGAATGAGCAAGGCCACACATATACGGTTTAAAACACCTCCCGAAATTGCTGAGAAAGCGTATGAAGCAGTTAAAAAAGCGAGAGAGTCTGGCGGTAAGATAAGAAAAGGAACTAACGAGACAACTAAAGCTGTTGAGAGAGGCTTAGCTAAGTTAGTGGTTATCGCTGAGGATGTAGACCCACCTGAGGTCGTGATGCACTTACCTCCTCTATGCGAGGAGAAGAAGGTTCCGTACATATACGTGCCGAGCAAGAAGAGGTTAGGTGAGTCAGCAGGCATTCAAGTTAACGCTGCCGCCGTAGCTATAGTTGAGCCCGGAGAGGCGAAGGGATTAGTTGAGGAACTCGCTAAAGCATATCAAGACTTAAAGGCAAGAGGCGCGTAAACCTTAAGATATTTAAGGGATAACGTCGTAGTAGCTTTTTTAATCCAACATCAATAACGTTAAGCTCTTTTAGAAACATAGCAGTAAATCCTTATAAGTTAGAAACTACATAATTTCTAAGGTGTAAGGATTGGCTGAAGAGAGTGGTAAGAAAATAGACCTTACTCACCAACCTGTTGATGTAGTCGAGGAGTTTGGTTTCCCCGCCGAGGTACTTCAGATAATAGGCAGGACTGGAGTTACAGGCGAGATAACTCAAGTTAGGGTTAGGGTTCTTGAAGGCAGAGATAAGGGCAGGATACTCACGAGAAACGTTAAAGGACCTGTTAGGGTTGGTGATATAATACTCCTTAGGGAGACGGAGAGAGAAGCTAGGAAATTAACCACTAGGAGGTAGGTGGTTTAAATGGTTAAAGTGGGTAAATGCTCCTTCTGCGGCGGTGACATAAGTCCCGGTACAGGTGTTATGTTAGTTAAAAACGACGGCACCATACTCCACTTCTGTTCAAGTAAATGTTTTAAAAGCTTTAAACTAGGTAGAGACCCTAAGAGAACACCTTGGTCTTCCTACTTCTTAAGCAGAAAGCAAGCAAGTAAGTGAATAGACCTTTTATTATTAACAAAAAATAAATGCAGAGGTGAGTCAATGATTCAAAGGACGTTATTAATAGTGAAGCCTGACGGTGTGTCAAGAGGGCTTGTTGGTGAAGTGCTTAAGCGTGTTGAAGCTAAAGGCTTGCGAATAACGCGTTTAAGGATGGTATATCCAACTAGAGAATGCATTGAAAAACTTTACGACATACATAAAGGTAAAGCTTTCTACGAAGGCCTAGTTAAGTTCATGGCTTCAGGACCTATAGTAGCTGCTGTTATTGAAGGTGAGGAAGCAGTTAAAGTCGTTAGGAACTTAATAGGCCCTACCAACGGTAGGGAAGCCCCGCCAGGAACTATAAGGGGTGATTTCTCACTTTCTATCCAGGAAAATATAGTTCACGCTGCCGACTCTCCTGAAAGAGCTGAGTACGAGATAGAGACGGTATTCGCTCCTGAGTGTGGGTTTTATTAAGCTATTTAGATGTTAAGGAAATTCATTAGTTATTTTAAATGAAACTGATATTCCCCTATTTCTTAGGCGGTAGTTGAAGTTTTCGCTCGAATTCCTTAATCTTTAGGAGAACGCTTAAGCCGAATTTCCTGTCTATGTTTTGCTGTTTTATCTTAATGATTTCTTTAATGAGTTCTAGAATTTCCTGAGTTACTTCTGAAGGGAATTCCGTTAGTATTTCATTTATGTCGTCCTCGCTTGGATCTGTATAAAGCACATCTCCTTCGTCGAAATGCCTTCCAACGAGCACATCTCCCTCAATCGATATAGCTACTTCCGAGCCTGTTTTAGCTTCGTTTAAAGCTTTACCTTTAAACTGTATTTGATGTATCTTGCCTAAGGGTTTGCCATCGCTTCTCATGATTCTATAGCCCGGCCTAATAACACCGCCTAAGACCCTAACCCCTACTATAGCTGGGTTACTTCTCCTAAAGACATAACCCGGTAGTACTTGAAACTTAGCTGGAAATACAGTTTTCTGAAGCTTTAACATCATCTCCTTAGATTTCTCCTCAGCAACCCACTTCTCATAACTTTCTATAAGTCTATATATTATATTATCGTAGAATATCTTCACACCTTCAGCTCGAGCTAGCTCCTCCACATCCGCTGGAGCTTTAACGTTGAAAAGAAGTATGACGCCTAAGTACCTATCCTCCTTAGCTACAACCGCAGCTTCAATCACTTCCCTCCTAGTTAGTGGACCTACATCAGCAAGTCTGACTGGGATATTACGTTTCTCAAGCATTGATACTATAGCCTCAAGAGTTCCTATGGTGTCCGCCTTAACTACAACTCCCTTAATGTCTTTTGTAAACCTTACTTGAACTAACTCCTCCGCCACTTTCCTTACGTACTCATCTATTTTAGACTCGTCTTCAACGGCGTATAGGGGTGCTCCGGCGACAGCCCTTTCAAGGTTTGGAGCACTTATTCTAACTCCAGCAGCAGCTACTACCTCATTAACATTCATAAAAGCGGACTCGCTCACCACTCTAATCTCCTCTAAGGGTTTAGGCATTAGCAATGCCCTTACCTTAGTTACTAAAGGCCCTTCCAACCCACCCACCACTATAGTATCGCCCTTCCTAAGCACCCCATCATATATGACGGTATCAATCACGTGTCCGATACCGGGTAATTCCTTAACCTCAAGAACCACTCCTCTAGCGGGGCCCGACGTAAACGCTATCCTACCGGTTAAGTACTTCTGGATGATTCCAGCTAGAACCGCTAGGAGCTCCGGAATACCCTCTCCAGTTTTCGCCGATACTGGGACTATAGCTATAGCTTTCCTAAAGTCTTTAATTCTATCGAATCTTTCCGCAGGTATTTTAAGGTTGCTTAACTGCCCTACAATACTGTAGATTCTTCTTTCCAACTCCTCAACAGTTTGAGGTGTTTGATTCTTGATGCTGAGCGTGAAGGGAGCGTTCGGCATGGGTTTCCATCCACGTATCTTATCTATCTTATTAGCTGCCACAACGAAAGGTACCTTCCTACTTAAGAGTATCTCTAGAGACTCAACGGTTTGTTTCTCAACACCCTCCATAACGTCAACCACTAAAATAGCGAAATCGGCAGCACTACCACCACGCCTTCTAAGGTTAGAAAAAGCTTCATGGCCTGGTGTGTCTATAAATAACAACCCTGGAATTGAAAGCTTTACGGGGAATAACTGCTTTAAAGGCTCGGTTAGTTTCTCGATAACTGATAAAGGAACTAAGCTAGCGCCAACATGCTGTGTCATCTCACCAGGTTCTTTACTAACTACGGCCGTACCTCTAATCTTATCTAGGAGGGTCGTGTTATGGACGAGGATCCCATTAGCTATGAAAGATTGAGATCCAGGCACCGTCAAATCATATACGTAACCATCATACTCTAAAACACGTATATCGGTAATCCTAGCTAACTTTAAGCTATTTTGGCTTGATGAATCATAACTTACGTTATGACTCTCATCTGCTATAGCGATCGTAAGGTCGTACTCACTCAGGTTTAAATCAATGCGTGTTTTAAAGCCTACTCTAGAGAACAACAGCTTGTACTTTACGGCATCGTAATAATTGTTGAAGCGCAGCTTAACTTCTTTTGATGATTTTTTAATGCCTAAATGCTTAATCATTGCTTCAGCGAAAACTTTAACGTATTCCTTAGGCAAACTGAAAATCACGTCTTCAGGGTTTTTATATGTTTGTAGAAGATTCTTTAAAACTTTAAGTACGTGTTTCTCTTTAAACTCTTCTTTAAGCCACGTATCAAGTACGTGAACGTTATTTAAGTATTTAAAAACCTTAAGTACTAAAGCATCAGCGAAATTACGGAAAGCCTCTAGCTCGTTACCAGCTAAGTAAGTCGTCAGTTTAAGGAAATCCTCATCCGTGGTGAACTTCCTTAAAGCTTTCATTGAGTTAATAGGTTCAGGAATGGAGTTAATTACGTAGATTTCATCACCTCTGCTTAAATGATCTGCTGGGAGCCAGCCATGACCTGTTAGAAATGGATGCTCTGGAGTTACAGCTACTTTGCTTCCATCCTCAAGTAATACCTCATAAATGTAACCTGAGTATCTTACTCTCCATGCCTGAGTAGCTTCAACGCGGTTTAAGAGGTTGTGGTTGGACACTTCTAGGGAATAAACATCATAACTTGTATTCTCCACTTCGTAAACACCCGACTTAAACGTTAAGGTTCCGTTGAAAAGATCCCGTATTGGCTTAAGCCTACCATCAGCTAATAAGACCAACTCTTCAGGCAGTAAGCATTTTCCATGATCTACATGACCTAAGACGACAACTATCGGCGAACGTAACTTAACCTCACTTCTTTCAGTCATTTAAAGCCACCTTACCTGCTCTTATACTTACAAAACCACTTATTAAGCGTGTTAACTTCCTTAAATGTTAACTAATTTATAGATAATTAGCTGATTATGGGATATCTTAGGAGGGCTATAACACCAGCAAACGTCTTTTTAAGCCATTCATATTCAGGTATTTCTGAATTAATAACTAAGACCTCAGCACCTTTCTCCTCCGCTTTCTTACTTAATTCCTCAATTCTAGGATGATCCTCAACGATGATTAAATGTCTAACCGCACCCATGTTTAATGCTTCAATTATTTCCTTCTCGCCATACGTCACATATCCGTCGTCTTTAGCTAAGTGCGTCTTCACCTCCTCGAGGAGGTCGTAAGTCTTTATGTAGGTATGTTGTTTAAGTAGGTCTTTAGCCCTAACCACCAATTCTCTAAGTCCTGGAAATCCTTGCGAACTCACGTCGATTAACTCAGGTATTATCAGAGATTTTAACCTATAATCTATGGAGTCGTTTTTCACGAAATCGTTCTTTACGTAACCCGGCCCCCCTACTAATATCCCTTTAAGCCTTCCCTGTTCTAAGTACGGTAGGAAGTAATTGTTCATTTTCTCAGCAACGCTTTTATGGAATTCATCGGTTAACTCCTCTATTATTCTATCGTATCTTCGTTGAGACCAACCACCTTTAGAGTGTTTACCGGGGATATACCCTTCAATCTCATCTAAGACTAGTATGCTATTCCCTTTAAGCAAGCCTATCGTTGCCTCATCTCTTTCTATAATGACTAAACCATATACATTAGATTCCTCAATCATATCCTCAAGAAACTCTGTATGAAAGTGTTTATCAGTTCTATAGAAAAATACGTTGACAGGCTCCGGAGGCTCTAAAACCAACGTTATGATCTCACCGGTTTTGTCGTTCTCACCTGAGAATATCACCAACCCGTTAGGCGGGGTTTTAGGTATTTTAAGCAGTCTATCTATCGCAGCTTCTAAAGCAGTCTGAACTTTACTCCTAGTCTGTTTAAGCTTTATGTTTTCAGTTATTGAAAGTTCCTGCCTTAAGGTGTTTACAACATCAGCTATAGGTCTTCCAGGCGGTATGTAAAGACTTAACAACGTCGTAGCATGTGCTTCCCAAGTCTTAAGAGACTTCACTATCCTCTTAAGCTCTTCTTTACTCACTCTATACTCGCTAAATATGACCCACCTAAAACATAAGATTTTCAGGGAGTAATAAGATTAACACTATCCTTTTGTTTCTAGGCTCTAGCTTCACCGCTTCAGCCATCATCACCACCTGTTTGAGGCTCCGCCTTTTAAGGTAGGATGAATGTTTTTAAGTTTTTCTTGTTTAATGTTTTTGGTGTTGGGTGTGGGTAACCGTAGCTTGGGATGAGTCCCACACCTTCCCGGTGCTGGCGGCGGGAACTGATGGATGATGCACTCCCTGTGAGGGGCTTCAGAAAGGTGATGGAAGCCCTAGGGGGAGAACCCCTGTTAAAACAATAGGGGCCGTCAGCCTACTGAACTTCCTTAAATGGAGTTAAGAACTTCCTTGTCTAGATCTTATCCCTAACTTCATTCCTTCATTAAATCATTCACCGCAACGTTAACATACGTGATAGCCCGAAAACATTAAGAAACGTATGGAAACCTTAAAAACCTTCTCAACGTTTATAGAGAAATAGCTACCTAGCCCGTAGTGATGCTGAAGATGAATGAAGTTAATAGCATGACCGCATAACCTATTGAAACCATGTAAGCAGTTAAAGCTAAAGTAGCTTTGGCGTTTCTACCTTCCGATAATATTGTTGCTAAAGTAGCTATACACGGTACGTAAAGAATTGTAAAGTACATTATGGAGAGGGCTTGACCATATGTAAGGTTTAAACTTCTTATTGCGGTTATAGGATCCGTACCTTGTATCTGAGCTAACGTAGTTAACAAAGCTTCTTTAGCTATAAATCCAGCGAGCAACGCCGTACCTAACTTAACAGCGTTTTCATGGTATCCAATAATGGGTTTTAACGGTATGGCTATGTAGCTACCTAGGATGTAAGCATAGCTATGTGTAAAGAACTCATCGCCATATATAGCTGGTAGGAAACCTTCAGGACCTAAGTAAGTTAAAAACCAGAAGAATGCTGTAACAGACACTATTATTAAGCCAGCCTTCCTTAAGAAGTGTTTTAAGTTATCCCAGGTTAACCACCAAACAACTTTTAAGCTTGGCTTATGTAACGGCGGCAACTCAAGCACGAACTCCGGCGATTCCTTTCTATATAGGAGTTTCCTAAGCATTAACGACGTTATTAAAGCTACGGATATACCTAAAACGTAAGCACTCACTACAGTTAATGCTTGATATAGAGGCGATTCAATAGCTAAAGCACTGATAAAAGCGAGGATTACTATTAACCTAGCTTGGCAAGGTATGAATGCTGACGTGTATATGAGTTGCCTTCTTTCCTCATCGTCTAGGGCCGTTCTGCTGGTTAAGATTGCGGGCACGTTACAACCAAAGCCTATTAGATATGGGTAAATAGCACGGCCGGAAAGACCAAATTTAGAGAATATCGTGTGGAAGCTTACGGCTATCCTAGGCTCTAAACCTGAGTCCTCTAAAACGGCTAGAACTACGAAGGTAAATGTAATTAAAGGTATGAAAGAAAGTAGCGTTGTAAATCCTGTTAAGGCACCATCCGTTATAAAAGACGTAATCGCTGGATTTAAATGTAGCGTTTCCTCAAGAAATTCCTTAACTTGATTTAAAGCTATTTCTGAAGCCGCGCCTATAACACCACTTAAACTCAGCGACTCTATCAAGTCAGCAGCTTCATAAAAGCCTAAGTATCTTAAGATGAAGTTTAGAGGGAAGCCTGTGTTTAACGAGAATATCAGTGTAAAAGCGACTAGCAATATAGCAATGGAGGCTGGGATGCCCGTAAGTGGATTCATAAACACCTTCTTAACGATTAACTCACCCCTATTCCTCACTTCAACTCTAACGACGACCTCCTTTAGAAGTGCGTCTACATAACCATATCTAGCACTAATGCTTAACTCCTGCGGAGGCCTCCCAAGCGTTATCCTAGCTATCTCCCTTAATTCCTGAGCTTTCTTAAGAACTTCCTTCTCATTATATTGTATTAGAAGCTCTTCTAATCTATAATCCCCCTCAAGAAGCCTAATAGTTGCCCATCTCACGGGGTATTTACTTAACGCCTTACTGCTGGAAACGTACGTCGATAACTCGTTAATGAAGTTGTTTAGCGGGCCGTAATCTATTGCTATAGGTTCCCGCCTCTTAACCCTAGACTTAAAGCCGATTATAGCGTTTAAAAGTTCTCTGATGCCTTCCTTCCTCAACGCGGAGATAGGAATTACTGGAACGCCTAATCGCTCCTCTAACTTATCGTAATGAATGTGAATGCCTCTCTTATGGGCTTCATCAGATTTAGTTAAGACTATAATCACGTTAGGAGTTATTTCAAGCATTTGAATAGCTAAGTACATAGTCCTTTCAGGAAGTAGGGAATCCACTAAAACTAAGACTACGTCAGGTTTATTGCTGATTATATACTCTCTAGCTATCACCTCCTCAAGGCTTAAAGCACTTAACCCATAAATACCGGGGAGATCTGTAAAACATATGTTGACACCTCCATAGTTAAGTTCACCTTCTTTAAACCCTACTGTAGTGCCTGGCCAGTTACCTACGCGGACATTCTCACCTGTTAAAACGTTGAAAAGCGTGGACTTACCTACGTTTGGATTTCCCACTAAAGCCACTTTAACGTCACACCCTCTATCGGCTTCGTTAAGGTTAACTTTTGCCGCTACGTTAACGTCGCCAGCGCCACCACAGTGTTTATGCGACATCCTACGTCCCTAATTTTAGACATGTCTAAAATTAATAAGCGTAAGCAAAACCTTGTGTGGGGCATGCTTTTTAAACTTGTTGCGTTAAAGAGTTCCTTCGGTGATGTATGTGGGGAAACGCCTGGTTTTATACGTAGGTTACGACGTTAAAAGTCGTGACGTTTTAAATAAGGTTTCAAAAATTAAAACTTTATTTGATGAAGTAAGGATTATTTACATCCCTGAAGTAGACGATGAGATCCTGTCTAAGTACTCGCTCCCATCAATAAAAATAGAGAGCTTTGGCGATGTAGACGAAGATAGCAAGGTTGACATACCTAGGTTTACGTCCTTAATTGAAGAATCACTCATGAATTACTGACTTCTCTATTTTTCTATATGGGCATTCACGCCAATACTTACTACATAAATCAACTTCATACGTGGTTAAATACCTCCTAAGGACTTTACATCCAGCTAAGTAATGCTCTCCAACATACTCCACGACGAAATACTCGCAATCTGAAGAGGGTTTCTGCTTTATCGCGTGAAGTAAAGTTAAGGGTTTGCCAAACATAGGCACTGCGGGTTTGGGCTTAATCCTCTCCCCACTAGAGTAATACCTGCATTTAATGTATGCTTCCTCAGCCCCTAAACATATATGAGGTAGTACCGGATCGCTGGAGGGGCTTTCAAGCTTAGGTGACGTGCATAAGCCTTCTCTATACCAAGGGCAAGGCATGCCGGCTTCAACCAGTTAATCTTATGCTATGTAGGCTTATAAGCTACATAACCACTTTTAGGTTTAGGGATAACTATGAGTAGAGAGCAGAACACCGAAAAGAAACTAAGTTTAAAGGTTGTTTATGAAGATCCGGACGTTGTGGTTTTAAGAGCCCCTAACGAAGATCAGCTGATGGAGATTTTGAAAAACCTACTTAAGGATAAGCCTATGAGTGTTAAAGAACTTCATTCATATCTTTCCGGCTTAGCCAGCGAGGATAAGATTAGAAGGGCGTTAACGAAGCTCGTTAACGAAGGTAAGGTCTACGTAATGAACGATGGCAAATACGTCATAGTGGGTTTGGAGTAATTAAGTAAAAATCTTCGAAAACAGCGCTAACCTAGTGATCAAGAATCGTAATACGCTGTGAAAACGCTTAAACGTATTCTTTATTAGTAAGATTGCTATCTTTAAGTAGGTGATGCCTTTGAATTTGGAGGGTAATGAAGATTTAAGTCAAGGGCCCTCAACGACGTTTAAGTTGAGTAGTGACGTAGAAGTTAGGAAGAGATGGGTTGAGCGGATGGTTAGGTCAGCTAAGAAATACCATAAGATATGTCCTTACTTCGATAAGAAAACCCTTAACTGCTTTATTAAGCAGATGAAGTCCTCTAAAATCGTTAAATGTGATAGAGACGGTAAATTTGACGGATGCCCTATATTCAATCAATATCTAGAGGAGAGGTTCGAATGGTATAAATCCACTAACAACCCACTACCCATGGACTTCAGGGATTTAACATCGGTTTTTTAGGAAATCCGGTGGGGAAGTTGGGCATCTGTGAAAACCCTTACGGCTACGTTAAAGATTTAATAGTTGAAACAACGTCCTCATACATTGCTGAAAACTTAACTAAAAACTTAGATGAAGTTAAGGAGGTTGTTAAATCGTTTATTGAGGAACCCCCTAGAAGGGAGTTCGGGGATTTCAGCTTACCAGCGCCACGTCTTTCAAGAGTGTTTGGCTTACCTTTAAAACAAACGATTGAGGGCTTGATTAACTCTTTAAAGAAAGTGGCTTTAGTAGACCGTATTGATGAAGTTAACAACTACGTTAACATTTACTTAAATTACTCAATGTTAAGTGAGTTAGTGTTTAACAGCATTAGGGAAGCAGGCTTAAATTACGGAAGACCCTGCTTTAAAAAGCCGAAGAGGGTTGTGGTTGAGTATATTTCAGCAAATCCTGTGCACCCCCTCCATATAGGCTCTGGAAGGAATGCTGTCTTGGGGGATTTTCTATACAGGCTCTTTAAATTCGTTGGATATGATGTTGAAAGACGTTACTACGTTAACGACGTAGGTCTGCAGACTGCGTTTCTTGCCTTCGGATACTCAATTCTAAACAAGCCTAAACCGCCGATTAACTTCAAGCCAGATCATTACTACGGCTTAATCTACGCAGCAACCTCAATAATTATTGAAATCTCTAAAATAAGGAAGAAGTTGAAGGAGGCCGGTATGGATGAGTTGCCGAAGTTAAGTGAACTTCAGAGAGATCTCGACATATTGTTAGCTGACTTAAGTAGAGTTAAGGAGCGAATTCCGAAGGAAGTTGATAAACTTATGGAGGAAATCACACGCGAGGAAAACCCTGAAGGTAAAGTCAACGAAATAATGCGTAATTACGAACGTCTCGATCCCAACTACAACTTCGTTCGTGAAGTCTCTGAGGAGGTTGTTAAAGGTATTGCTGAAACTTTAGATAAGCTCAATGTAGGGATTGACGTGTGGGACTGGGAAAGCGATGTGATAAGGAGTGGTGTGTTAAAAGAGGTTTTAGAGAAGGCTAAAGCAAGCCCTTACTATGGCTACTATAAAGGCGTTCCGGCTCTAATGTTTAGGGATCTACTCAATGATGAGAATATAAAAACCAGGTTAAAAATACCTAAGGCTTTAGAGGTTCCTCCCCTGATATTGATGAGAAGCGATGGTTCCACCCTGTACACGACTAGGGACATCGCATACACGCTAATAAAGTTCAGAAACTTCAACGCCGATGAAGTTATAAATGTGATAGCTGTTGAGCAGATCTTAAGTCAAGCGCAGTTGCGGTTAGCTCTCTACGCTTTAGGTTATGTAAGAGAAGCTGAAAACCTAATACATTACAGTTACGAAATGGTAAACCTTCCAGGCATGTCTATGTCGGGGAGGCGGGCTAAATACGTAACCGTCGATGAATTGCTTGAGAGTATGGCATCTAAGGTTAAAAACGTAATGAAGGATAGGGGGGTTGAAGTTACCGAAGAACAGGCGTTGAAAATCGCTAGATCCGCCTTCAAATTTATGATACTTTCCACATCACCTAGTAAAACGTTAGTTGTTGATGTGGGTAGGGCTTTAGACTTAAAGCAGAACTCAGGACCTTACATGCAATATACTTACGTGAGAGCTAAGTCAATACTTGATAAGGTAGACAACCACGTTGACTGGAACTCCATCGACTACAGTAAATCAGTTAAAGAACCTGTTAAAACGTTGATATGGGAGTTAAGTAAGTTCCCTGAGGTTATTAGTAAGACTTTAGAATCCCTTCAACCTGAAGGGCTAGCGACGTACTTAATTAAGGTGGCGGACCTGTATAACAATCTCTACGATGCCGAGCCAATACTTAAGGAAGTGGATAAAGGGTATAGGGAGTTAAAACTTGCTGTGACTTATGGTGTGGCCGTAGTCCTTAAAAACGGTATGGAAGTTCTAGGTTTAGATGTTTTAGATAGGATGTGAGGTTTTTAATTCCCTCAACGTTTTAAAAGGTTAAGCATCTATCTTACGTACTTAACATGCTATTTATGTTTGTAAGATATATTTACTTAGACGTTTAAGATTATGTGGTGGTGATTGTGAGTAAGGATTACCTTGAGTTAAGGGTTGAGACAGCCAG
This sequence comes from Zestosphaera tikiterensis, assembly GCA_003056265.1. GTDB lineage: Archaea > Thermoproteota > Thermoprotei_A > Sulfolobales > NBVN01 > Zestosphaera > Zestosphaera tikiterensis. Next base: position 97,617 of record NBVN01000004.1, read on the forward strand.
GCAGAAAGACGTAGGTAGGAAGATAGCGAGGATATCGAGGAAAGCTATGGAGCAGCTAAAGGTTAATGTTGGTGATTTCATCGAGGTTGAAGGTGCGCGAGGCTCTGTAGTTCTGCAGGTATGGCCTACGAGTGGTGACGAGGAGGACGTGATTAGAATTGACGGTTACGTGAGGGAAGCTTTAGGTGTTGCTTTAGGGGATTTCGTTAAGGTTAGAAGGGCTGAAGTCGTTAAAGGAAATAAAGTTGTTTTAGCTCCTACCATACCTATTGGGTTGGAGAGAGGCTTTGTAGAGTACGTTAAGGAGCAACTACTCTATAAGCCTGTTAAGAGGGGTGAAGTTGTATTTGTGCCTTACTTCATGTTTAGCGAACCGTTGAAGTTTGTAGTGGTTTCTACAAGTCCTGCGCAAGTTGTTTACATAGATACAGACACTCATGTGGAGTTGAGGGAGGAGCCGGTTAGGGAGGAAGCTATAGCTAGAGGAGTCCCTAGAGTTACTTGGGAGGATATAGGAGATCTTGAAGAAGTTAAGGAAAGAATTAGGGAGATTGTCGAATTACCTATGAAACACCCTGAGCTGTTTAAACACTTAGGTATTGAGCCGCCTAAAGGTATTTTACTGTACGGCCCCCCAGGCGTGGGTAAGACCTTACTAGCTAAGGCTTTAGCTAACGAGATAGGTGCTTACTTTATTGCTATTAATGGTCCTGAGATTATGAGTAAGTATTATGGTGAGTCTGAGCAGAGGTTGAGGGAGATTTTTGATGAAGCTAGTAAAAACGCACCAGCAATAATATTCATTGATGAAATAGACGCTATAGCACCAAAAAGAGAGGAAGTAGTAGGCGAAGTAGAAAAAAGAGTAGTAGCACAACTACTAACACTAATGGATGGTCTTCAAGAGAGGGGTAAGATAGTAGTTATAGGAGCTACGAACAGGGTCGATGCTGTCGACCCAGCTTTAAGAAGACCTGGAAGATTCGACAGAGAAATAGAAATACCGCCACCTGATAAGAGAGCTAGGAAAGCTATCTTAGAAGTTCACACGAGGAACGTGCCTCTATCTGACGATGTAGATCTTGAGGCTTTAGCTGGGTTAACACACGGCTTTACAGGTGCTGATTTAGCTGCTTTAGTTAAGGAGGCTGCGATATCCGCCTTAAGGAGGTTTTTAAGAACTGAACAAGTGGATTTAAACAAGCCCATACCTCCTGAAACCCTTAAGAAACTCTCAGTCACTAAGAATGACTTCATGGAGGCCTTAAAGTTAGTTCATCCTACGTTGATGCGTGAGGTATTCGTTGAAGTTCCTGAGGTTAGGTGGGATGACATAGGCGGTTTAGAAGATGTTAAACAACAGCTTAAAGAAGCTGTTGAGTGGCCTTTGAAATCGCCCCAGATATTTGAGCAGATGGGTATAAGGCCGCCTAGAGGTATTTTACTGTACGGCCCTCCGGGATGTGGTAAGACTTTATTAGCTAAAGCTGTTGCTACGGAATCTGGAGCTAACTTTATAGCCATTAAAGGACCTGAAATACTGAGCAAATGGGTAGGAGAATCAGAAAAAGCAATAAGAGAAATATTTAGAAGAGCTAGGCAAGTAGCCCCAGCGATAATATTCTTCGATGAGATAGACTCTATAACCCCAGCAAGAGGTTATAGAACCGACGCGGGTGTAACCGACAGGATAGTTAATCAACTGCTAGCTGAGTTAGACGGGATTCAAACGCTGAAGAACGTAGTGGTTATAGGAGCTACGAATAGAGCTGATATAATCGACCCAGCCTTGTTAAGACCTGGAAGATTTGACAGGATAATATACGTACCACCGCCAGATAAAAAGAGTAGGCTTCAAATACTTAAGGTACACACGAGGAAATTACCGTTAGCTGAAGACGTTGATTTAGAGAGGCTTGCCGAATTAACTGAAGGATATTCAGGCGCTGATTTAGAGGCTTTAGTTAGGGAAGCGGTTATGCTGGCCTTACGCGAGAAGTTTGAAGCTAGACCGATAAGCATGAATTACTTTATGCAGGCGTTAAAGATAGTTAAACCGTCTCTAACTAAAGACCTCCTAGAGTCGTATCAAAGAACGTACGAAACTTTAAAGAAGATGGTTTTGTAAAGACATCAGATTCAATAAAGTTAATGAATGGGAAAGGAATCACTTATTATCATATCACTCATTTAATTTCCGAAATAACCACCCACGCATTAGATGCTGTTACTACCTTCTCGCTTAACGTAGGTGTTTTTAGTCTCGCCTCATATATAAAGATATCTGGGCTTAGGTGGTTGAGATGATGGATGAGTTAAGGGTTAAGATGAGTGAGGTTGTAACGGATGAGTACCTGAGGTTTGTTAAGCTTTTCTTAGTTGACGTTATGCGTGCTATAAGAAGGAATGAACGGCGTATGTTAGTTTTATGTGGTTCAGACTCTGTAAAGGTTGCTGGTGTTACAGTCGACGTGATTAGAAGGTATTTAAGGAGGGTTGGCGGTAAAATACGTGTTCTTCACGTATATCATGACGAATTTCAAGACGCTAGAGATAGAGCGACTATATTAAGGAAGTTCTTAGGCAGGAAACTTAAAGACATGGTGGCTTTCGATAGTGTGGTTTATGAATTAAGTAAGAAATACTTAGGGACAACCTTAGATGTTTTAATTATGGATCTCACAAACGATTTAAAACCTAATGACGTCGGGAGGTTGTTAGGCATTGTTAAAGGTGGTGGGCTAATAATTCTTCAGGTACCCCCTCTGAACACGTGGCCGAAAGCACTTACTATATTTAAGACGAACCTTACAGTACCTAACCATCCAGAACCTAGGCATGTGTTTATAGAATACTTCATACGTAAGATTATGGAGCATAACGGCATCTACGTTTTAGACGTTGACTTCGGTAAAGTCATTAAATACAATCAAGTTAAAGAGAAAGGTAAACACAAAAAGAAAGAGCTTGAAATCCCTAAGGAGAGGATATTCCCTGAAGAGCTTTATAAACTAGCCTTAACTCAAGATCAGATTAACGTAATTAAACTTATCGAGGATAACTTAGTCCCGAAACCTGGAGGTAAACATGTGGCTTTAGTAATAACTTCAGATAGGGGTAGGGGTAAATCCTCGGCCGTTGGTATAGGTGTGGTAGGACTCATTAGAGAGTTAGCAAAGCATAAGAATAAAGTTAGGGTCGCCGTAACTGCTGTGGAGCCGTTATCTATACAGTCTCTTATGATGTTAGCTAAGAAGGCCTTAGAGGCTTTAGGGGTTAAGTATAAGGAAGTCGTTAAAGAGGGCAACGTAATAGAGTTGAAGGGGGAGAACTTCAGCATTGAGTATTGGGAGCCCTATACCGTATTAAAGCTTAACGTGGATGTAGTCGTCGTTGATGAAGCCGCTGGCTTACCTGTACCGTTACTCCACATGATATGGAAGAACTTCAGAAGGACTGTATATGCTACAACCATACATGGATATGAAGGAGCTGGTAGAGGTTTCTCAGTTAGGTTTCTTAAGAGGCTTAAAGAAGATAAGAAAACTAAGTTGGTAATTTACGAAATGAATGAACCCATAAGATATTCAAGCACGGATCCCATAGAGAAATTTCAATTCGATGCCTTACTCCTTGACGCTGAGCCAGAGCCCTTAACAGATGAAGACTTTGAAGAGATAAGGAAGGGGGAGTTCGAATACGTTGCTTACGAACCTAGCTACCTCTTCTCTAAGGAGGGGGAGGAAACACTTAAGCGTTTATTCGGCATATACGTATTAGCGCATTACAGGAATGAACCCGACGACCTCGGTAGGTTGGCTGACGCACCACATCATAGCATAAGGGCGGTAAAGCTTAAGAAATCTGGGAAGATCGTGGGGGCAGCTCAATTAGCTGAGGAGGGAGGTCTTCAAGAGGAGTTAATAGATGAGTTGCTTGCTGGCGGTAAGATACCCGGTAATATAATACCTGATAGGTTACTTAAGCATTTCAGAGTTAGGGATTTAGGTAAAGGTTTAGGCTGGCGTATAGTTAGGATAGCGACGCATATCGACGCGCAGGGATTAGGTATAGGATCTTACCTCTTAAGTAAGATTGTTGAGGAAGCTACGACTAGAGGGTATGCGTGGGTTGGTGCTGGGTTTGGAGTCAGTAAGGAGTTGCTTAAGTTCTGGCTTAAAAACGGGTTTAAAATACTTCATCTTTCACCAGATCGAAATCCAGTTAGCGGGGAGTACTCAGCCCTTGTTGTTAAGCCTTTAAATAACGAATGGGAGAAGTTAATAAACCTCTGCGTTAAGGAGTTTGCGTTAAAGCTTGTTGAGAGTCTATATTCAGTATATAAAGATCTAGAAAGCGATGTAGTTTACTTAATCCTTACTTCCGGCGTTACGAATGTCGAATTTAGCGAGAGTCTGAAGTTAAGTAGGATACAGCTTGAGAGGCTTAACCTCTACGTACTTGGTTTAATGACGTATGAATCCGTAGCTGACGCCGTGAACTTATACCTTAAGAAAGTAGCTTATGAAGGATCGTTAACTAAGTTAAGCGAGTTTGAAGGCTTTATAGCTATAGCTAAAGCGCTTCAAGGTCTTACATGGGAAGAAATAACTAGGTATTTAAACATTTCAAGCGTTAAAGCAACTTCAACTCTAAGGAAAGCAGTCGAGAAATTACTTGGGATGCCGACTTCAGATAAAAGTGTTCAAAGGATAGTAAATGACGCAACATGATATCAATCAGTTAGCAACAACACATCACTTAGTCAGCACTCGGCAAACACATCATTCACTCAAAATATTTTTACCTCCTTAATAAAAGTTAATGGTGGTGAACGCGGTGGGTGGTAGGCAGAAGACTACGTTGTTTATGAACGTTGGCAGCTCTAAAGAGGAGAAGCAAAGTAAGCAGGAAGGTAAGAAAGGTAAGGAAGCAACTGCTAAGAAGTGAGTCTTTATTTACGGTTGACTGCTTTCATGAGTTACTCAACCAATAAAAAAGCATTGGAGATTTTCCTCTCTAAAGTTCCGATGTTTAGCGAGCCTAAGGAATTTTTAGAGCAGTATATGACACCATCCCATATAGCAGCGGATATCTTGTGGTCTGCTTACATGAATAACGAGATAAAAGATAATGTAGTTTTGGATTTCGGTTGCGGTACGGGGATCTTCACAGCCGGCTCTAGTTTTTTAGGAGCTTCCTATTCGGTGTGCGTCGATATAGATTATGAGGCGTTAGAAACGGCACGTAATTTTTTAAGTAGAGCCGCTGATCAACCATACGATTTGGTAGTAGCCGACCTTAGGTCTTCAACACCGTTTAGGAGGAGCGACTGCGTCGTTCTCATGAACCCACCATTCGGAGTTAAGTCTAAGGGAGCAGATTTAGACTTCTTAAAAAATGCTGTAATGACTTGCTGTGTTGTTTACTCAATACATAAGGTTAGTGAGGGATTCTTCAAAGTATTTGAGAAATTCTGCAGGGAGAACTCGCTAAAATGTGATATACTTAAGATCTTCCCATACCCAATTAAAGCTACGTTGAGTAAACATGTGAAGAAGGTTGTTTACGTTGATGCAGTAGTAGTTAAAGTTTCGTTAAATGAGAAATGTTTTTAAACCTTCACCGTTTTAATTAACCAGCGGTTTTTATTAATGGGTGAAGAGTGTGAAGAGGGTTGAAGAGATATCTAAGCTTAAGTTAACGCCTGGAGACGACGTGTGTGTTATCGAGGAATTCCTGCCTGGAGCGGGTGCCTATGAGCATAAGGGACTCGTTAAATCAGCTGTTGTCGGCACTCCAAAGCTTGATTTAAATTTACGGGTTGTTTACGTAACACCTTTATCTAAGAAACCATCCATGCCTGAGGCTGGAAGTTTAGTATATGGTGTGGTGGTTCTGGTTAAGGACGAATACGCCGTAGTTAAGATTGTTTGCGACGCTAAAGGTACTCGATATTCAACACCTTTTACAGGGGTTATTCACATAACGCAAGTTTCAGATAAATATGTTAAGAGCCTATATGAGTTATTGGGTTTGGGGGATGTTGTAAAGGCTAAAGTACTCAACGATTCAATACCTTACAACCTAACTATTAAGGAAGCTAGGCTTGGAATAGTAGCGACTTCCTGTAGAGTTTGCGGAGGTAAGCTAGTTAAAACAGGCGAAGGCCTTAAATGTAGTGAATGCGGCACAGTAGATAAGAGAAGGGTTAGTTCGGAATACGGCCATATCAAGTGTGTGATATGATGGTCTTCAAGATTAACCTCCCATGCTCATCGTATGAGGAATGCTTGAAGATAGCTGAAGGTATAATCAAGGCCAAGGGTGTAAACGCATCTTTAATAAAGTATGTCGTTAAAGGTAGTTCACTTGAGATTCAGGTTTTCGGCAGTGGTGTTGAAGCATCTCAAGTGAAGAAAGCCGTAGTCAACACCTACAAAAGCCTTAAAAAACTTACCGCTGAGGAAATTAAGACTTCAATATCGATAACTGAGATTATGAAACGCGTAGGAAAACCTTTAATTACAGACGCGTTAGTTGAGGTTCTTAATATGGAAGGATATAACGCCTACATACGGGAAGGCAAGATTTACAGCCGTATAAACCCAGATATGCTGCTAAGCATATCTGAAGCACTCGCTTTAAAACTAAAGGATCTAGTGAGTATCTACCCGAGGGCTTCACATTCCGTCAAAGCCTTCATAACTTCCTACGCTTATTTAAAGGACTTAAGCGTTAAAGAGGCTGTTGAGGAGTTGCTAGGCAAAGGTTGTTTAATAAAAAACGACAACATACTTCAAGTGCCTGGTGAATGGCGTGGTATGTTAAGGAAGTGTTTAGAATTATAACTGTGGTTTCTTAACTGAGTTAAAAATTCTAGGTCATAGTATGTCCAGCCAACGTATTACGTATTGCGAGGGCGACGCGGCTGAGCATGGAATGTTACCTAAGTTTAAAAAGATCGTATTTAAAAGAAGTTATCCTCGATTTTTAAGGGGGTAGTGGAGTGGAGATCGAGGTTAAGAAATACACCGATAGAGAGCTAGTTTTAAAACTTAAGGGTGAGGATCATACGTTAGGTAATTTACTTGCTAAGCATGCGTTAAGTCATCCTCATGTAAAATTAGCTGCTTACGTTGTGGAGCATCCTCTGGAAGGTAGTCCAACCCTCAGGATAGTAACGGATGGTCAAGTAGATCCTGTATCTATTCTTAAGGAAGTTGTTAAAAACGTTAAGGAAATGATTAACGATCTTACGATTGAAGTTAGTAATGTCTTAGGAGAGAATCTTTGAAGAAGGAGGTTAGGATCCTTACATATAAAACTGTAGAATGTGGCTTGATGAAATACACGTTTTACGCTGTTTTAAGGGGTGTTAAAGGCTTCGAGCATGTTGGGGTTGTTGAAGGCGGTTTAGAGGAGCTCATTAAATACTTGAAAAGTTCTAAAGTCTACGATGAGGTTCGAATAATGTATGAGGTAGAGGAGCTCATAAATCGTGTGGAGCATAAAGGAGTGGTTAAGTATGCGTTATTTATGAACTCTTTAGTTAACGAAATGCTTAAGTATCTCTGTTAACGAAGTATCTACTAGAAGTCGGTGGTTAAGATGGTTGATTTTTGCCCTAAGTGCGGCTCTTTGCTTGTGCCTAAGCGTGAAGCGGGGAAAACCGTACTTGCGTGTCCTAAATGTGGCTACGTTAAGGAAACCACCGCTAGCTCCTCTAAAAACCCTAAAACGATGATATCCAAGAAAGTAGTACATTCTGAAAGGGATAAAACATACGTAATAAGTTCTGAAGAAGTCGCGCGCACCTTACCGAAGGTTAAGGGGGTTTTATGCAGAAAATGCGGTAATGATGAAGCCTACTATATGATCATGCAGACTAGAAGGGCTGATGAACCACCTACTAGATTCTATAAATGCACTAAATGCGGCTATACATGGCGTGAGTATGAGTGACGTATTTTAAAACTTTAACTTAAGTAGTATTTTGGGTGTTAGATTTGAGCTTTACCTCCCCTGACGCCAGCATATGGAGATACGTGGTTTCATCAGCCGGTAAATTTGTTGAAGTTGGTTTAATGATTTTAAGACCTGAGGAGCTCATCATTAAAGCTATGGATCCCTCCAGAACAGCTTTAATCGAGTTCATAATGCCTAAAGAATCTTTTGAGGAATATAACGTAAGTGAGGAGAGAACAATCCAACTTAACTTCGAAGAATTGGGTAAGGTCTTAAGAAGTGCTGAGAAAGACGACAGACTTACGGTTGAATTGGAAGCGGCGACAATTAAAATCGGTTTTGAACGGAGAGGCATCGTAAGGACGTTTACACTACCTTTACATACGGAAGCAGGTCTTGAGGAAATACCTGAGTTAAACATAGAATACGCTAACATGTTTAAAGTCCGTGGCGAAATCTTCTATGATGCCCTCTCAAGTATTGAGGATATGGGTGACGTACTTAAAATCGGTGGGGATAAGAACGTTCTGAAACTTTCTTCAGTTAGTGATTTAGGTGAGGCTGAAGTAGAGTTAAGCCTTGAGAAAGGTGTTCTTGAAGAGGCTGAGGTAGGTAACCCAGGCTTCACGTCTTCATATACTATGGAGTTCTTCACGTATGTTAAACGACCGATTAAAGCCGCTGAATATGTCATCTTAAGAGTCGATACAGATTTACCGGCGTTTCTTGAGTTAACATATCCTCAAGGGAGTAAGTTGAAATACTATGTCGCACCGAGAACCGAATAAGGAAGGCGATGAAGAAGACTGCTTAAGAAAGCTCCTTAGGGATTACTACAAAGGTCTTGAGGTCGAGCTTCCTGAAGACTTTATACTTAGGGAATTCGCTTTCCAGAAGTTTAAGACGAAAACTTTCGTTAGGCACTTAACATTTCAATCACTAGCTCAAGTTAAGGAATACCTAATTAAGGAAACACCCTATAACGCCTACTACTCAATAGCACTTTACAGGGATCCAGCCGCTGAGAGAATGGAGGACAAGAGCTTAATATATGCTGAGCTTTTCTTCGATATAGACTCAGATCATCTACCGGGGTGTAAGCCCGTTACATACACCTTACTTGAAGGTCTTGAACTAGACTATGTAAGCCCTGAATGTGTTGAGGCAGGCAAGCACGAGCAGCTGAAGTTATTAGACGTACTTAAGGAGTACTTCGGTTTTAGCAAGGATGAAATACGTATGTACTTCACGGGGAATAGAGGATTCCATACGATAGTGAAGCCTAAGGATGAGGATTGGTTGAAACTTAACTCAACTCAACGAAGAGAACTTGTTAATTTTTTAAAACTCTTCGAGGCGGAGAAACTTATAGATAGAAAGAAAGGTAGATCTACAGTAAGAGTAACTGCGTTAAGACGTAGGATCGTTGAAACGTTTGAAAAATCGCGCGTAGGTAGTGGCGACGAGAGGGAGTTTATTCAGCTATGTAAGGTGTACGTAGACGAGTTGGTGACTCCAGACGTCACTAAGCTCGCTAGGATTCCTAAAACGATAAACGGTAAATCTGGGCTTCCCTCAATAACCTTTTCAAGTGAGGCTGAACTTCATAAGTTCAAGTTTAATCAAAGCCTATCACCTTTTAAGGGCGAGTTTGTAGTAAAGTCTCTCTACACGTCAAGAGAGGCTATTAAAGTATTTGATACGGAGGTCTATCTCCTAAGAAATCAGAAATTGCTTATGCCGGCTCCTGTAGCAGTATATCTAGCGTTAAACAATGTAGTTGAGTTAATCTGTTAATTTAATAACTTTAACCTGAGGCGTAGGAATAACCGTTATATAAACTACCGATTATGAATGCCTGACCTCCTCCCCGCCCTAAAGGACGAGGGTTCTCGGTGTTGCTAAGGCGGGGAGGTTTGGGGCTACATCCGCTTCGTTCAGCCCCGGGCTAGGCCTCCAGCCCGTTACCCCTATCCCAATGGGACTCGGGGTTATAGATATACCTTTGATTAGGATGTTGTATGCTGCTGCAATATCAGCATTGAATACTTTGTTTAGCTTCGCGCACTTAAATAATCCTCTTGTTATCCTCCTTCCACATCCATTTTCATGTATTGGACATGATGATGAAGTATACATTTCATCAACAAATATGATGGATATTCCGTATTCTTCACTAACTTCATTTAATCTTCTCAACAGATATCCGTAGCTCCACACCTGAACAGTGTTGAAGTTTCCGTTTTCTTGAGCTATGTTCTTCGGGTAGCCAACGTAAATTACTGAAATTCTACTCTCGTAGAGCCACTCAACGAGCTTCCTAACCTGCGCGTTTATGAAGCTCTTTACCTCCCTACGCCACTTACTATACATTAGCCTAAGCTTACGTGAAGACTTAATACCATATTTATTGATAACGCTTTGATACTTGGCGATCCCCACCCTCCAGTAGTGGGATATGGATTTTAGAGGTCTACCGTTGACGAGTAACGACACCCCATTCTCAACGTATACTGCGAATAAGTTATTCACGCCGATATCCACTCCAGCCTTCAAATCGCCTTTGGGCGTTTGTGGTACCTTCCCCCACACACCTCTAACAGCTTTCTCATAAACTTCGAAGGATATGTATGCGTACCACCTTCTTTCATCTGGGTCGTAGTGTATTTCAAGCCTGCCCTGCCTGCCCTTCAAGTGGACTAATCCTTTGTACTCTACTTCTATTCTTCCTATGACTCCTAATCCTTTCAAGATGATTTTATTTTCTTCAATTCTGTATTGGTCGTTTCTCAGCACAACTCATAACTCTCTTGCTTTTCCCTTCTTCTTGTATCCGGGTGGGTTGACCTTCGTTATGTATGGCGGTAACTTTCCCTCTTTCTTAGCTTTCAGCATTTCGAAGAAGGATTTCCATGCCTCACCATTCTTATTAAGTATTTGTTGAACTGTTGCTGAACCTATTAACGCCTTATACTTCTCATAGAACTCTTTGTATGTACCCTTTAGATCAACTCCCTTACTCGCGAAGAACTGCCTCCTCCTAACGTAGTTTACTTCATTCCATAGCTTGGATGTTAAGCTACATAGGGCCTTCAACCTCACTTCAGATTCATTATCTAGTACTAGTCTAACGACACTAACCCTCCTCATGCTCCTCCCTTAACCACTGCTCCTCAACATATCTCTTAACAGTATCAGCAGTTACATTACCTACTGTAGCAACGAAGTAGCTTCTAGACCACAGCTTCCCATACCTAGCCCTAGCTTTAAGCCCTGGGAACTTCTGTAGGATCCTCCTAGCACTCTTACCCTTAAGATAATTCACTACGTAGGCTGGAGCTAGCCGTGGAGGGCATAAAACAAACACATGAACATAGTCAGGCATAACGTTAACAGCCAAACCCTCACAACCCAGCTCGGCGATGATCTCACTAATGACCTCTCTAGAGTATTCAGCAACTTCACCTACAAGCATATCCCTACGATGCTTCGGAATCCACGCGATATGATACCCACACCAGTACCTCACATGCCTAGTACTTCTAAAACTCATCCACGCTTGAGAGCCGCCCTCCACAACCAGCCCCTAGAATACATTAAAGGTTCTTAGTTTATAAGCTTTCATCCCCGCTATAAATAGCGGGGCTTTCGGGTGTAACAAACGTAACAAACTTCTCTAAGGTTGTTCTTGGCTATGCTTATAGAAGAGCTATGATACAGCGTAGGTGGAGCAAAACTTACGGAGTTGTTGGTAATAGAATGCTTGAAGTAGCTCTAAGGAAGCTTAGGGAGGGGAGAGTTAAAACCGACTTAAAACGAAAGCTAGCTAAAACCGTTGTAGAGATTGTTAAGGACGGTGCAGTCATACTTGAGGACTTACCTAAGGAGTTCCAAGATAGGGTTATCGAAAAGAATGGTGTGAAGGGCTTAGACGCGCATAGGCTAAAGCAGTCCAGCATGCGTAGAGTGCAGAAGCTGATAATTGAAAAGCTCTCTGAGCAATGCGTACCATACGTTCTGGTTAACCCAGCCCACACCTCTTCAGTTTGCCCGAGATGCAACTCTAAACTCGTTCCTGTGACGGGCAATGCCCAGAGGAACGGGTGGAAACCAAGGATAATGAAGTGCCCGAACTGCGGATTCATGCATGATAGAGATGTTATTGGAGCAGTCAACATAGTTAGGAAATATCTCCTAGATATGAGCCCTGTGCCGTTGGGCTCGAAGGGTGTCCATGACCTCCATGTGGAGTGGTCCGTGACCACCGTGAACCATGGAGAAGAGGCACAACCCATCCTAGCAAGACCTACAGTGACCTAGGATGGGAAACGGTAGCACATTAAGAGATCTTTTTGAAGTGATTAAGGCAAAGATAAATAGAAGAATTGGTGAGGGTATCCTCGAAGGTAGGCTTTTTCTTTACATATCAGTGAATGACGTAGGGGTTAACACGTTAAACTATGTCCTCAGAGACGGCGATCGAGTAACTATAACGACGCCTGAGATGGGTGGCTAACGCCTCTTTTCAAACGGTGGGTGTTTCTAAGGTTATGAGACTATATCGATATAGCCTAACTTCTCTAGGAGTAGTGCTTTATGTATTTTCAACGTAGTTAAAGCTCCTTTAGAGAAGTGTTTCCCATCCACTACTAAATCACTGCTTTTAACTACTACCGCCACGTAACCCTCCGAATCTACAAACCCTTTAAGTGTTAATTTAAAGTATCTCTCAACAATGCCTAGGGATAGGTTAATAACCTCCTTATCTATGGAGTCTTCTGAAATCGTGAAGTCAACGCTTTTAGCTAGTCTTACCTTAGCTAACTTACTTGCTAGGTCATCTAATAATTCAATGTAGTGAGAGCAGACGTCAAGCATTAAGTTGTTTAAGCACCAGTCGAGTACGTGTTGTATCTCTCTATATAGATTTTCTAAAACCTCTCTTGAAATTTTAGCTGGTTTTAAATTACTTATTTCGTTTTTTAAGTACTCCCTAATCATCTAATCCCTAAAAAACTTCTGCGAAGCTAATTAAATAGCTTAACGCTTACTAAACTGTTTTGAAGGGATTGTCTTTTAAGCGTTTCATGAATATAGAGGTTTTACATCGGGGGTATTAAAGGTTGTGGTTTGTGAGTGCTGGGGCTTACTTAGCTTTGCTTTCCTTTATGGATTTAAGCATGTATTTATACATAGCTTACACACTAGGAGTTGACCCCTTAACCTTAGGTGTAGCAAGCGCTTTATGGAGTGCTTCATTTATCTTTTCTAACGCTATATTCAATCACTTAGTTGATAAAGGATCTACGAAACTAGCTTCATTGATATCAGGTTCCTCTCTGATTGTTTCCTCAATTGTTTTGTTTAATTCAAATAACGTAGTATTATGTGTAGTTATGTACATGCTTCATGCTTTAGCTACGGCGTCTGGGAGGCTGGCGTCAAACGTTGCTTTACTTGAGTTTAGCGACAGTGACGATTGGAGTTTTCTAAACTCTTTAATGAATTTCCTAACCACGTTTATAAGAGGTTTACTGCTAGTGTTTTTCTCACTAGGATTTCTCACACTTAACATATTGTACGTCACCGTCATTGCCTTAACCACGCTTTACGTTATCACGCTACCTAACGTATGGGTTTCTATAGAAAGATCCGTTTTTTCAATGTCGAAACAGTTGGAGGCCTTAAGTAAGCATGTTAGGGTTGTTACAGCACTTACTTACTTAGTGGAAAGACCCTACACAGCTGCTGAGGCTTTCGAAAGTTTATGGAGGTCTAGTAAGGAGTTCTCACCTGTTAAACCTTTGCTAAGCGTGTTTTTACTAGTTACGGGATCCGATACTCTTATGGCTATGTTGCCGTTAATTTTAAGATCTAAAATAGCTGCAAGCGATACATATATGGTTTACGGTATCGCATCTTTAATAGCTGCGGTAGTTCTAATAGCGGTTTCTACATGTAGAGGTTCTAAGGGAATGGCCATTTTAGCTGTATCCGCCAGGATTTTAGTTTTCCCCACCCTACTCTTACTAGACAACTTGACATTTCTAGTTACGTTCTTAGTTCTTGCTAACGTCTTTTACAATATCTACGTTACTAGCGTATATTACTTATACGTTAAAGCAACTTCAGGGTATAAGCTCTCACTATATAACATGTCTTTAGAAGCGGGTTCCATCTTAGGATCTTTAATTGGGGGGTACGTAACGTTCAACTACGGTTATAACTATACCTTAATAGCGTCCATTATAGGGCATATAGCTTCAGCTATAGTACTGATTTAAATTGCTTAGATTTATCTTAAAGGTTGTTTCTAAGGTATTGAAACCCTAAGATATTGTGAATGAGTCTTAATTGCTTGAAACCTTATAATCTACTAAACTTATAAACGTATCGGTGACCTCGGGGTTCCGAGATCCGTAGGGCTTTGAAGCTCTAGGCAACTAGAGCAGAGCTACTGCGGTGAGGGGCCCCGAGAGGAAGCGTGATGAACCAGACCACTGAACTAAAAGCAATTGAAAATATCAAGGAATACCGTGGTCTGAGGAACGCTGTTTGTTAAACACTTATTAATTAATGCGTTAATTAAAGTTTGTAGGTGAAGATTGAATGGCTTTCAACTCCTTAAATCCTTTAGCAGAAGCTTTAAAGATTAAGGACTTAATCATTGGGTGGCGGCGTGAATTCCACGCATACCCTGAACTTGGTTTTGAGGAATTCAGAACCTCTCAAATCGTCGAGGAAAACCTTAGGAGTTGGGGCTATAAAGTTAGGAGGGTTGGGACTGGGGTTATAGCTGACTTAAGCGGTGGGGATGGTTTAACTATCGCTTTAAGGGCCGATATGGACGCCCTACCTATCCAGGAGGAGAATGACGTACCTTATAGATCTAAGGTCCCAGGTAAGATGCATGCTTGCGGGCATGACGCTCATGTAGCAATGCTTTTAGGCGCTGCTAAAATCATTGCTGAATTCTCGCATATACTTCCTAATAAGGTTAGGTTAATTTTCCAACCTGCTGAGGAAACCGTTTCAGGAGCTTTAAGGATGGTTGAGGGAGGTGCTGTTGATGGCGTTGACTTCATATTTGGTATTCACGTATGGGCTGACCTACCCAGCGGCGTTATCGGTTTAAAAGAAGGTGCTTTCTTAGCTGGGGCGGGCTCTTTCGATATTAGGATTGTAGGTAAAGGAGGTCATGGCGCGGCACCGCATGAGGCTATTGACCCCATACCTATAGCGGCTCAGGCAATATTAGCTTTTCAAACTATAGTGAGTAGGTTCTTAAATCCGCTGGAAAAAGGTGTCGTGAGTGTTTGCTCCGTTAAAGCGGGTGAAGCCCATAACGTCATACCTAACGACGTTGTTATGAAAGGCACTTATAGATTCTATAGCGATTCGGTAGCTAAGCTTATTGAGAGGAAAGTAGATGAGATTTTAAAAGGGTTAACTTCAGCTTACGGAGCTACTTACGAATTAAGGATGGAGAGAACGGCACTACCCGTAATTAACGATTCTAAAGCTATTTCATACGTTAAGAAAGTGGCTGAGGCTTTAAACGTTAAAACCTTTGAGATACCCGCCACTATGGCATCAGAGGATTTCTCAGAATACCTTCAGAGAGTTCCAGGTGCTTTTATAGCTTTAGGCGTTAAAAACGAAAGCAAGGGAATTATCTATCCACACCACCACCCTAAGTTCAACTTAGATGAGGATGCGCTACCTATAGGAACAGCTTTAGAGGTGGGGCTAGTTTTTCATGATTATTCATCATATTAGTTTCAGTTCTTTCATGGCTATCACATACAGTGATGTCGCGTGTCTAGGGCTTATAGGCTCAGCAACTTATGAATTTACTTGATGACTTCGGGTTTCCGAGATCCGTGGCTGAACCGCGGTGAGGGGGCTCGAAGAGACCGTAAGGAATCCGAGGGTGGTGGGGAAAAAGAAAAATAAAACCACTCCCCGATGGATGGTTAGTCTTCAGCAATTACCTTCGGTAAATCCGTTGATTTAACGTTAACGTAGTTGATTGATTTTAAACTTACGAAACCAGCTTATATGCGTGGATGAATTAGTGGGAAGGTGAGTACTGTGGGGAAGGTTTTAGAACTTCTTTCGAGGAGGAAACCCCTTCTTCAAGTAGCTTTAGATTTCACTAGGCTGGAGGAGGCTGCACGTTTAGTTAATTCACTAAGTGGGTTGGACGTAGATATCTATGAAGTTGGAACGCCGTTAATAAAAAGTGAAGGTGTTAAAGCTGTGGGCGTCATTAAAAGTTTAGTTCCCGCTGCTTCAGCTGTTTACGCAGATATGAAAATATGCGATGTAGGTTCTTTAGAGGTTTCTCTAGCTCATGAGGCTGGAGCTGATGCTGTAAGCGTTATAGGTGCGACGGATAATGCCGTTATAGAGTCGGCGTTTAATGAAGCGTTAAAAAGAAACGTTGACTTAGTAGTTGACTTAATAGGTGTGAGGGAAATCATAGCTAGAATTGAAGAGTTAAGTAAGGGTTTAGGGATTAAAGTCTTTGAAATACATATCGGTATAGACGCTCAGAGAAAGGGCTTGGGGATAGCCTCCGTTAAAGACTTAATAGCAGAAGTAAAGAGGCGATACCCGCAAATAATCTTAGCCGTAGCTGGCGGCATTAAGAAAGACGACGTAAAAATCCTTAAGCAGTTAGGCGTTGATATAGTGATTGTAGGGGGTTATATCACGAGATCTTCAGATCCTCGGAAAGCTGCTGAGGAAATAATAGCTGAATTACGTAAATAGTTTAAACGACTAGCTTAACTGTTGGGTTAGCATCTTCCAAACACCTGCAAGAGAATTAAGGTGGAAACCACTTTTAATCCTTCAGATATGTATGCTTAGGTAGTGGATGCGTTACCTAAAGCTGCAAAACAATCGGTGGGTAGGAGAGTGTCTTTAGAGACGTTGATTGCTGGAGTATTGACAGTTGCGGGATTTACTTTAGTTAGAGCTAGAGCGTATAGGATTCTTAAGGTTGTTAATGACGTACTTTTCTACGTTACTTTGCCTGGACTTATATTTTTCACTATAGTTGATTTGGAGGGGATCGACGAGTTTCTCGCTATGGTTTTCATATCTTTAATTCACATGTGTGTGATGTTCGTCTTTACATATCTCACGTCTAGAGCATTCCTTAAAGACGCATTGATGAGGTTAACTATAGCTACGTCGCTTACGATAAATAACGCTATATTTTTAGCAATGCCTTTATCCACGTTAATATATGGCTATGCTACGCCAGTGCTTCCATATTCCATAGCTTTTAACGTATACTTAACTCCATACTTGGTCTTCTTAACGTTTAAAGTACCTGGAAATTCAAACAACCTTAGTAAAGCTTTAAAGCCTTTACCACATATAATTGCTTTTATCGCATCTCTCTCACTTAAGTTAACGGCGTATGATTTAAACTTGGGATTGGATCACGTGCTTAAACTCCTCAGCTATATGAACTACGCTGGATTTTTAATTATCGGAGGTCAGTTAGCTAAACTTAAGATTGATTACTTAAGGAGTTTTATGAGAAGCGTTCTAATAGCCTCCGTAATTAAATACGTGGTTTCACCTACCGCAGCGGTTCTTCTATATATGTCGTTAACCTTATCAAAACACATCTCAGGAATTTATTTTAATGGGCTTATACTGCAGAGTTTAATGCCGCCGGCCATAACCACGGTAGTAATAGCTGAAACTTATAAGTTGGATGTGAAGTTCACAACACTTCTTTTAACGGTGTTAACCCCAATTTCAATAATTGTGTCTATAGCCGTAGGTTATTTAATTGTTTAACTTTTTCGATCTTAATTTAGTATTTAATCTATAGAGTTCGATGAACGGCTCTTAACGCTTCCATTAGTTTAATGAAATTCTCTTTAAAGTAATATGGTTTCTGACCGATTCCTATCCTAACAAATCCCGGCAATTCAAAACATTCCCCAGGGTTTATTAAGATGCTGTGGTTCTTAAACAGATGTTGAGCTACGTTTAAGGTGTCGTTACTCCAAGGTATTCGCGCCCAGAGGAAAGCACCCGCACTCGGCCAATAAGGCTCTAAAACATCTTTATAATCCACTAAAATACCTCTTGCTATGTTTATGTTCTCACTAACTATGTTTTTAGCTCTCCCCTTCAGTTTCTTAACCGCTTCAGGCTCAAGAACTCTAGACGCTATGTAGTCACTAATTATTGATGGCGCTATTGAGGTATAGTCTTTGACTCTCCAAGCCTTGTCTATTAAATCTTTAGGCCCGGCTACCCAACCAATTCTCAACCCAGGCAGGCCGTACACTTTAGAAAGACCTGATACTGAGACAACGTTATACGGTCCGGCAACCTCAATTATGCTTGCTTTAGGATCATCTAATTCAAGGCCCCAGTAAACCTCATCAAAAACTAAGGTTATGTTGTTTTTAACGGCTTCTTCAGCGAGTTCACTTAATACTTTCTTATCTGCGTGGTTGCCTGTAGGGTTATTAGGATCTGTAACGAATATTGCTTTAGGACTTCTGTCTTTGATGAAGTTTAAAAACTCCTCTAGCGGTAAATCCCACTTCGGCGGTTTTCTCCATACAGGTATTATACGAGCTCCAACCCACTTAAGAAGCCCATACACCTGCATATAGTTTGGCATGTCAACAATCACTACATCACCGTTTGAAACCAGACTTAATACCGACAGTAGGTTAGCTTCGGCGGAGCCGTTAGTGACTATAATGTTTTCTTCGTCGATAACGTTACTATATAGTGATGATATGTGCTCCCTAAGTTTTGGAGATCCTTTAGTCCATCCATAACTTAATTCAAGCTTAGATATCTCCTTAAGATCCACGCCTAACTCCTCAAGCTCTGAGATGCTTAATGGGTGAACACCGCTTTCACTAAGCAGTACTTCAGCCTTAGTTTCATGTAGGCTTTGCCATCTTTCAAGACAAAACGTAGGTAGGTTTTTAAGTACTTCTCTAAATAGAATATCATGCATTAGATCCAGTGAGGATATGCTCGACCACCATATAAGTATAGGTTTTAAGTTAAAAACTATGTAGTTCAGCCAAAAACTTTACGCGTTAGTCTTGAACTTAAATTTTTAAGCCATGGTCTATAAGTTAACGACGTTTAAGACATGATAGATCTAGAAAACTACCATGTTGAAGTTAATGAACGAAGAGCCTGAGGGCGTCGCTATCATAGTTAGCTCGACCCAAGCATATTTATAGCTGGGTATTTTTGACTCTATAGGTAATAAACTAGGGTCGGATTTTAACGGTTAAGCAGCTTGTGAACTCGTGGTTGCTGTTAAAAACGAAAGAAGCCCATGGCATACCACTCCCGTCCACGTTTTCTGGTTTCTGTAGATAGTTCATCATAGTTTCACGGTAGCTCAAAACATCAAGAAACCTTAAAAGACCTTCAATAAGAAAACTACTACCAGCCCTGCCGTGTGGTGGGCAATAACGTTTTCCATGGTTATTCCTATTGGCTTCAGTCCTTTTATTGCTATGATGTATGTTGATGTTGTGTAACCAAGACTTATAGCTACCTTGAAGTTCCTGAGGGAACAACACTCCCGTAGACGGCCCCGAAGAGATCGTGCTGAATCCAAGTAAAGAAGACGATAAATTAAATGAACCACTCTCGGTCTAACGGCAAAGACAATAGCGGATGCTCCATAGATGAGTTACGGGTGGGGACAAATCAGAAGCTTTATTAAGGTTTCTTTAAAATAATTTCGGTGAAATCTCTTGTCCTACAGTAAAGGTACTAAAGTTGTAAATCCGGAGGAAGCCCTCAGTAAAATACGCGATGGTTCAATCGTTGCTGTATCTGGGTTTAATATGTTGACTACGCCTGAGTACTTATTGCTTAAGCTTTATGAATTATATAAAAGAACCGGCCACCCTAAAGATCTGTTTTTCATAAGCGATACCTTACCGGCAGCTCCTAATATGGGTTTTGACTTAATAGCTAAGGACATCTACGAGAATAAAGATTACGGCTTCCTTAGAGGTGTTCTATTTCCGTACGTTGGTTGGTCTGAATATACTCAGAAGTTAATCCTTGAGAACCTCATTGAGGGTTATACCTGGCCGATTGGTATTATGGCGTGGTGGTTTAGAGAAGTAGCGTGTGGCAGACCTGGAGTGCTAACTAAGGTTGGCTTAGGGACTTTCTTAGACCCACGTTATGAAGGCGGCCTCCTTAATGATTTAGCTCGAGAGAGGAAGACGTATAGAGTAACGCTTGTTAGCTTAGATGGTGAGGAGTACCTACTTTATAAGGGTCCTAAACCAAACGTAGCGTTGATTAGAGGTACTACAGCGGATGAAATGGGTAACGTAAGGATGGAGGAAGAGGGAATATTGGGTACTGTGTTGAACATCGCGCAAGCTTCTAAAGCGGGGAGAGAGAAGGGGCTTGTTGTAGCGCAGGTACTTAGGGTAACGCCTTTCGGAGGCATAAAACCTAAGGAGGTTACAGTTCCCGGACCTTTAATTGATTACATCGTTATAGCACCTAGAGAGCGTCATAAGCAATCGGCGTCAATTGATTACGATCCTTTAATAGCTGGTGTGGTAATACCGTCAAAAAGCATGACTGCATATGCATCATCAAATGAGCTAAACACGAGAAAAGTCGTAGCTAGGAGGGTTGCTTTAGAGATGAGTAGGCTAGTAATGAAATTCGGAAGGCCTATAATAATAAACCTCGGCATAGGAATACCCGCGGAGGTCGCTAGAGTAGTACTTGAGGAAGAAATAACCGACTACATATTTCCCACAGTTGAATCCGGACCTTGGGGTGGTGACGCGCTCTACGGAGCCGACTTCGGCGCTAGTAGAGGACCTTACGCTATACTTCATATGCCAGATCAATTCGCCCTCTACGAAGGCGGTATCATAGACGCCGCTAGCTTAGGGTTTATGCAGATCAACGAAAGAGGTGACGTAAACCCATCTGTAGTAGCAAACCGTGTAACGGGTCCCGGAGGATTCCCGGTAATATCGAGTGGTAGTCCTAGGATATACTTCGCCGGGGAATTCACTGCCGGCGATAGAGACATAGAAGTGAAGAATGGGCAATTGTTAATAAACAAAGATGGACCCGTGTTGAAGTTCGTTAAAACTCTGAATAAGACTGTATGGAATGCTTCAGAAGGTTTAAAGAAAGGGCAGGAGGTAATGTATATTACAGAACGCGCTGTATTCAAGTTAACGCCTAACGGGTTAAAACTCATTGAGGTAGCTCCTAATATAGATATTGAGAAACACATCTTATCTAAAATGGAATTCAAGCCAATCATAGAAGATTACGAGCTCATGGATCCTAGACTCTTTAAAGAGGGTAAGGTAGGCCTCAAAGAAGAGATTGAAAAAGCACTAAGAAGATAGACGAGCCCATCCCATACTAAGCAGTATAGTAATCATGGGAAGTTTTTTATAATTGAGGATCTTTTAATTCAATTCTCGTTTAAACTTGAAAATTTTCAAAAATATGTTTGATCTTTAACATTTCAAGGCTTAAGGAAATCATTCACTTCTTCGAAGACTTCTTTTGGCTTCTCTAAATATGGTATGTGGCTCCCTCCAGGAATTATTTTAACCTTAACAGTGCCGCCTTTCTCTTCGTATCTTTCCAGCACATACTTTATTTGATCAAGCATTGGTTGGGGAGGGTATATATCTGGGCCAGGGTAGTTTGGTATTATGCCAACCATACCTAAGACTGCTGGATCCATAGCAGAGTTATTTGATACCATTATATCGTTCTCTCCATGAATCCATAGTACAGGCACTTTTTCCGATATGTTAACTATCGACGATTGATTAAGGTATTTCGGTGATATAGCGTTTAACACACCTCTAGTTCCTGGCGCGAAATACGGCCAATTAGGGCTTTTAACGTAGTCTCCTGGATAGTAGTCGTCTCCAACCTCCGCTTGGAAAATCATCTCAAGGAAGAACTCCTCCACCTCCTCCGGTAGTTGTATCCCTCCAGATCCTAAATTCCTTGCAAGCAATCGCGGCGACGCTGGATGATCTATGCCTCTATACTTCTCTTTAAGGAGTCTAAGAAACTCAGGATTATATAACTTAATCAACCCTCCTCCAGAACCGGCATAGTCGTCATAGCAGGGTGTTCCGTAAATATCTTTCGTTCCACCCCATCCGTAGGGTGAGCCAGGCGCTAGAAGTATGATCGATTTAAACATTCTTGGCTTCGTTATGAACATTTGAAGAGCGACATTCCCTCCCATGCTATGTCCTAATACGTAGTATTCCTCGTATTTAAGCATTGAAAGTAACTCTACAAGGTCATCTGAGTAATCGCTTACCCCACGCGTTGCGTCCACAGGACACCTGTCACTTTTTCCGAAAGCCCTTAGATCCGGTGCTATTACATCATAATCCTCATCTACGTAATCAAGAACTATCCTCCATATGTCTGAAGACAGCATATTACCATGTATCAGAACCAACGCTTTCCTACGTCCTCTTCCCACAAGTTTATAATTTAAAGCGCACTTAGATAGCTTTACTTTTCTCTCTATAAATTGAGTGCGAGGGTAAATGGAAATTTCCATACCCCCAGACCTCTATTCTTCACTCTTTTGTGATTAGTTTAATGTTTAAAATATTTTTCGGTTAATTATGCTTCACAAGACCTTAATTCAGCGATAATGAGCTTTATTTAGGGGGATCCATTACATCATGTGAGGCCACGCACTTTAATCTGCTTGCTAGCAAGCCTTTACATAAACGCTCTACTTCATCAATACCTAGCCTAACTTAGATCTTTCCTACATCTTTAATAACGTAGTATAAGTAACCTAACAAAACGTATAAAACCCTAGAGGGGAAACTGACTTTCATCGTTTGATGAAAGTTTAGCGGGCCCGCCGGGATTTGAACCCGGGATCTCCGGCTCCGCAGGCCGGCGCCTTATCCTGGCTAGGCCACGGGCCCTCAAACCGTATTACATTTAGTGTTTCTGCTTTAATGTTTTTACATGGTTTTTCATTTATCGTTATGTGGAGTTGTTGTTATTAAGGTCTTACTTCTTTTAAGTTTTTACGGGAGTGGGTTAATGCCCTTCAAGAACGTTAAGCATAGGAAGTTAACTGACTACGTCGTTAATAATAATGCTAGCGCCAGTAGTAATAAGGTAACGCAATCATCGAACGTTGTTGTAGTTCACGGCAAGGTCTTTAAGTATGTAGTTAAGTCTAGCGACGTTAATCGATATTCACTTACATCAAGTAAGTTTGAGATCGTTACTTCCGTACCGCCTGCGTATCTACTTGGGTCTTACTACGACGGCAGTGCTAGGAAGGCTTTTCTTAAGTTTTACGACGATAAAGAAGATAAGGTTTATGTGTGGTTTGATCAAACAGGCCACATGCCCTACTTCCTTACTGACGTACCACTTAATAAACTACTTGAGAAAAGCAAGCTTGTTAAGGATCCTTCGTTTGAAAGGCTAGAACAGGTTAAGAAGTACGATTTACTTAGGGGTAGGGAAGTAGCACTAACTAAAGTTGTCGTTAAAGACCCTCTGGCAGTTCCTAAGCTTAGGAGTTTAACAGGTAGCGCGTGGGAAGCTAAGATAAAATACCACGATAACTACGTATTCGACAATAAGTTAGTTCCCGGCATGAGATATAGAGTTAATGGGAAGGGCTTCTACGAAGTTAGGGATGAAATCCCTGAAAACGTTATTAAGTTATATAAAGACGCTGTAGGTCAAGATAAAGAACTTCTAGAATTTGCTTTAAGACTAGCTCCGTTGTTTGAGGAGAAACCCCCGAAAATGAGGAGGTTGGCTGTCGATATAGAGGTTTACACACCGGTAAGGAGTAGGGTTCCCGACCCAGATAAAGCAAGCTACCCTATAATCAGCGTTTCCTTAGTTTCTTCAGACGGGCTAAAGAAGGTTTTAGTCCTCGCTCGTGACTCCCTTAAGTTAGGGAGTCCCGACATAACGACGTGGAAGGATGTGGAGGTAGAGATTTTCGATAACGAAAGGGATCTACTACTTGAAGTCTTTAGAGTTATTAACTCATACCCGTTAATACTTACTTTCAACGGAGACAGTTTCGACTTACCGTACCTACATAACAGGGCTTTAGAGTTAGGAATCAAGCCTGAGGAGATACCTATAAAGAACGTTAGAGATTTCGTAAGCGTTAACCACGGCTTCCACATAGACCTTTATAGGTTTTTCAGTATAGAAGCTATTCAAAACTATGCCTTCAGCCAAGCCTACAAAGAGAAAACCTTAGACGCAATAGCTCAAGCGTTGCTTGGGGAGTCTAAAGTAGTTATTGAAGAAAGTGTTAGCGATTTAACATTAGCGAAGTTAGTTGAATATAACCTTAAAGACGCTGAGCTAACCTTAAAATTAACTATGTTTAACAACGAACTCGTGTGGAAGCTCATAGTGTTGATTATGCGTTTAGCTAAGATGAGCTTAGAAGACGTGACTAGACGTAAAGTATCTGCTTGGGTTAAAAACCTCATGTATTGGGAACATAGGTTTAGAGGGTATCTAATACCTAATAAAGAAGAGCTGGAGCAACTTAAGGGAGGGGTTAAAACCTCAGCTAAGATAGACGGCAAGAGCTTCGCTGGCGCGATAGTTATAGATCCGATACCCGGTGTTTACTTCAGAGCGTTGGTGTTAGACTTCGCGTCACTATACCCCAGCATAATAAAAGTCTGGAATTTAAGCTATGAAACCGTTGACCCGCCTCAGGGGTGGTGTTCAGAAAAAGATCTTGTGGACGTTAAAGACGAGAAAGGCGTTACATTACATAAAGTCTGCACAAGTAAGAAAGGCATAACGTCAACGATTGTTGGATTACTAAGGGATTTTAGGGTTAGAGTCTATAAAAAACTGGCTAAGCAGTCTCAAGACGAAGAACTTAAGAGCTGGTATGACGTAGTTCAAAAAGCTATGAAGGTATATATAAACGCTAGCTACGGCGTTTTCGGACATACGTCATTCCCGTTCTATACACCATCTTTAGCGGAGTCAGTAACAGCCTTAGGTAGGTATGTCATAACCACCACAATAAATAAAGCGAAAAGCCTGGGGTTAAGGGTTCTATATGGAGATACGGATTCACTTTTCCTATGGGATCCGGACGAGAAGAAACTTAACGAACTTATAGAATGGGTTGAAACCGAGTTAAATCTAGAGATAGAGCAAGACAAGGTCTACAAATACGTTGCCTTTGCTTTAAAGAAGAACTACTTAGGGGTTCTTGAAGATGGGAAGATAGATATTAAAGGTTTAGTAGGTAAGAAGAAAAACGTACCTAAACTCATTCAGGAATCCTTCGCTAGAGTTGTTGATTTAGTTAAGAACATAGAGGAGAATGCCGAATCTCTAGAAAGAGTTAAGGAGGAGATAAGAAAAGAGGTTAAGAACCTTTACCAAAGACTCAAAAATAAGGACTTCACATTAGACGAGGTAGCTTTTAAAACAACCCTCACTAAAGACTTAAACTCCTACAATAAGACTACGCCGATACACGTTAAGGCAGCGCTTCAACTAACGAAAAACGGGGTCTCCATAGGTAGAGGGGAGACGATCCTGTACATTAAAACTAGGACTAAGGATAAAGTTAAGCCAGTACAACTAGCTAAAGTAGATGATATAGACGTTGTGGAGTATTTAGAAGCTGCTAAATCGGTCTTCCAACAATTGCTAACGCCTTTTAACATCCCTTGGGAGGAGATAGCGGGTACAACGGGTTTAACGCAATTTAAGTTAGGGAATCATGCCACCTAATTCACGGAGTTTCTGCTTTAATTCAGCTACTATATTATCAAGTACCTCAGCAGCTTTACTTTCGTCAGCGTCTGAAACTAGGATGTAAACATCCAGCACTGGCTTACCTAATTCGTATCCTTTAGGGTGGGTTTTCACGTAAGCTGAGGGGTAGTCTTTAAGAACTTCAACAACGGCTTTAGCGGCTGTAGACTCCGGTATCCCTACGACCGTAAACGTGGTCTCAACTAAGGCTTTACTAACGCCTAAGCTTTTGAGTTTAGGTTCTACGTAGGATTCCCACATAGCTTCCATCTCCTGCGGTACGCCTGGAAGAGAGAAGATTAAAGTCTCACCAACTGTTATGAAACAGCCAGGTGCCGTACCTATCGGGTTATGTATTGGAACACCGTCTTCAGGCATTAAAGCCATCTTTACTCTCTCATTTGTAAGTGGCAAACCTATGGAATCGTACTTACTTTTAATCATGGCTAACGCTGCTTGGTTTAAAACAAGCTTCCTATCTAACGCTTTAGCTATAGCTTCGAGGGTTCTATCGTCATATGTAGGTCCTAAACCACCTGTAGTGACTATCAAACGTGGTTTTAACGAAAGTACATACCTTAAAACCTCAGATATTAGGTTTACGTCATCTATGAGTGAGATATTGCCTAAGACATTAAACCCAAGTAGGGTTAACCTCCTACCGATATATGCGGCGTTAGTGTTTAGAACTCTGCCATGAACGACCTCATTACCTAACGTAAACACCCACGCATTCATGCCTTAACCACCTACATTACCTAAGACGTAAACCACCCTTTGAAAAATCGTAAGTATGTTTAATACCGTACCTATGTAGAGAGTTAATGTAGCGAAATACGTATACTTTAAAGCTATTAAAAATAAACAAAGCAAAAGAAGTAAGCCCCTCTCACCCCTCTCCATTAAGCCAACGCCCTCCATCCTAACACTGTTCTTCTCGCCTAAAGCACGTAAGTAACTCACTATATGAGACGTACCCATAAACGTTAAGCAAGCGATTAAATCAACCCCTAGGAAACCCAATGAAATCACGTAATTCAACTCTTCAACCCTATCGGATATTGAATCCAGCAAAGCACCTTTAACGCTAACTTTATTTGAAGCTCGAGCTACGGCACCATCTAAAACATCAGCAAGTAAGGATATTACGTAAAGAAGTAGAACTAAAAGGACTTGATTAAACGCAGCTAAAAATAAAGAAACAAAACTTAAACTTAAGCCAGTTAAAGTTATAACGTTGGGAGCCATACCAATGTTTGAGAGAGCTTTACCTATTGAGTTCAACGTCGGGTTCAAAAACCTCCTAAGCCTATTCAACATGCCGTTATCGCACACCAAGTTAATTTCTGCATATTTATGCTTATAAATATATAGTACATCCTATACTCCAATCCTTACATTTTCACCTCTCGATTACCTCCTGCATTCCGACAACTCCATCTATTCATTTTCAACGGCTCAAACCCTACCTTCAGGTTTACTACTATACAGTCTCGAAAACATTGATGGCTCTATACTGAGAATTGCGGCTATGAAATCGGCAAAACATTAGTTGTCGAATTACAGGTAAAAGATATTATCCTTAAATTACAAAGTTTAAGTGGATGTTGAAGAATCCGGGAACTGAGTAGTGATGTACGCATACTATTCTGAAAACTTTTAAATATTAGCTTAACGCATTAACATAGTAAGGTGGTAAATGTGGGTAGGGTGAGGAAAATAGTGTTAGTTACTGAGCAGGGACATCCCCTCCATAACCACTTCAATAAGATAGCTAATAGGCTTTCGAAGGAACTTAACGTGGAATTAGAACTTAAGTATGGCGACTACGTGTTTGTCACACAGTATGGAGATACGGATGATTTAGGGCTTACATGGCTACCTCAAATGTTTGCGGAGTTAGAAGATGGTAGCGTAGTTAAAGTACTTACTCAACCTAACTTGACTGATATGGGTTATCTAGATGAAGAAAAAGATTATAAAGCCGCGTTAGAAGCGCTTAAGCCCTACATTCAATAGGTGGTTCTTTGAAATCCATCGTAGTGAATGTTAAGAAAGGCAGAAAAGTAAGTGAGGAAGTTTACGAAGGAGCAGTAAATGAGGTAGTTAAAGAAGTTATTTTAAAGGTCTTACCTCTTTGGCGTCCTGAAGATTCAGACTTAATAGTTACAAAACACCATATCACAGAGCTTGTGGGCAACGTTAAAGAAGATTTCCACGTATACGTCATAAGCTTTTCAAGTACGTGGGTAGGCGATGAATTAATAGAAGAGGAGATCATTGCTGTATTCCCGCAAGTTAGTAAAGAACTGCAGTCGCAAATAGAACAGACTTTATTAGCTTACAGCTTAAGCGAGTGATTCATACCTTATGCGTTTAGGCCTCTAGAGAGAGTAGAGTACGTTAGATAAAGTAGTGAAAACCTTAGCTGGAGATAGAAGGATGAGAAACCACTAAGGCTTATTGCAAAGTCTTGGCTGCACATCGATCCACTCCTCAAGCATTATAGCGGATGAATAACTGGCATTACAGTTGACGTATAGTGTTGTAGCGAGGTGATATCATCCCCACCATAAATGACGGGACTTTCAGTTGCAAGCTTTTAAGTTTGTAATCAACTAACTTATTGAATGATGAATGGTGTCCTATCATTGACTGGTGATTTATGGACCACTAGCTGATACCTTTACGGACGGTTTCTAACCCCGTATCGGTTTTGCTAATATAGGTCCCTCTCAGGAACTCATCTATCCCTTCATACGCTGGTTGCGTTCCTTCATTACTCACTTTAGTTTCCTTCTTCTTAGTTAAAGCGTGTAGTATTGAAGCTAGTGAGTCTTTCTTACGTGGTCTGCTTCGTGGATTTCCTAGAAGTTGAGTTACTAGGTTTTTCTCAACTAAAACTTCAGATATAGGACATACGTTAATACATACTCCGCAACCTTTGCATGTTTTGTCATTAACTTTAGGTTTGCCCTCACTTATAGTTATGGCCTTTTGAGGGCACCACGTTACGCAGTTTCCGCACTTAACGCAGGTAAACCATCTAACAACTAACTTAAGTAGAGTTACGGCGTCTTCGAAAGCGTTATGCGAGTAGACCTCAATGCTTTCCTTCTTAATTAATGCCTCACCGTATTGAAGCCTTAGCTTAACCTCATCTTCATGAACCGCTATCGCCTTACCAACGACTTTCCATTGATCGACGACGCTCCTTAAGTTTATGTGGGGCTCCACCTTAACTATCACTCTATCGCTTAGCTTATCTCCCGAAATTAAATCTACTTTGAATCCAGACCTTCTCACGTATTCCTCACGCCAGGTGAGGTCGTTCCTTAACCTCAACCATCCCTCAACCCTCTTCCTCCCTTGAGCTTGAGGATTATGCCATCTCCAAATGTGGTACTTAACGCAATGATCGCTTAAGCCCACTCTTCCACACCAGGTCTTGAGGAACTTCTCCCACGCCATCCATAATTCAGGATGTTTTCTACTGATTTCATGGTATTCAGCTACGTTTGCCGCTGGGCATAGGTAACACCCAAGCCTTTCAAAGCCTTCATAGTAAAGCTTATTGACGGGTAGTTTTCTATCCATTATATAAGCCCATAAAGTTAACTGATCCCAGTCTTGAATAGGTGATATTGATAGAACCTCAGGCAACCATTTATTCCTCCAAACACCTCCAGACCAAGACCTATCTATAGATTCGAAAGCTCTTTGCCCAACAACCGAGAGCACACCTTGCGGGTATAAACTCTTGAAAACCTTAGCTATAGGAGCAAGCTTAACCACCTTACAACACCACCTATAGTCTTTAGCTGGAGGGCCAAACACTTCAACAGCTTCCCAAAAGCTTCTTTCAGGTTTAGCTATCAACAACTTAAGCCCGTACGTGGTAGCTACGTTCTCTACATTCTCTATAGTTTCAGGTAATTCCAACCCGGTATCGTTGAAAAGCATAGTAGGTTCTAAACCAGCCCTTAAAACCACGTCTAAAACAGCTAGTGAGTCCTTACCTCCGGAGTAGGAAACAACTAGAGGTAGTTTAGTCTTCTCGTACATGATTGAAGCGTGTTTAACCGCTCTGGAAATTTTAGACCTGAACCATAAGTCGTTAGCTTTAATGAACTCTAAGAAGGGGGTCCTAACCTTAAACGGTTCTTGAAGACCCTCCTTAAATATGGACTGGATTCTAAACTTACCTTTCCTAACCACAGCTAAAGCTACAACATCCCCTGAAGAATTAAGCACTACTGCCTGTTCCCCCTCCCTCCCACCCTCACCAAGGACTTCTAAAGGTCTAACCTTACTTAATTTAAACCCCTTGACAAGGCCTTTCTCGTAAGCTACTACAGCGCTAAACCTACTCAACCTCCACCTCCACTTCATCTCTATAGGATCGAAGTGAAGCCTCCCTACGACAGTACCGCCTACTATAACTTCCTTCATATCGTCTACATGCGGTATCTTATTAAGGTATGTAGTGCCTACGTCAAGCATTAAATCTTTAAGAAGCGATTCAGTTCCGAACTCGTTTACAATGCCTTCCCTAAAAAGTCTTAAATCACCTTCAAACGCCGGCCTTAAATCCCCTGGCTCACCTATCCTTAACTCTAAGCCCTCACCGCCGCATCTCTGGCAGGTTCTCTGCCTTAAAGGCACGTTACAGTTAGGACACCAATACAGCCTTAACTTAATGCCCCACTCACGCATCCTTCAAAGCCTTAAATTAAGAATAACTCAGAACTTATGAATTTAACATTTTAAATATGTGGGTAGCTGTTTGGGTGTGTCGATGGATTTAGTGGATTTCATACGTGGGTTAACAACACAGATAATTGCTATCGTGTGGGTGGTTTTCTTAATTACGTGGGTGGTGGGTTGGGCTCTTAGAGGTTCCCCAATACCGATACATAGGATTAAAAGGTTGGGACAGTCCCTCATAGAGGATTCGGTAATAGCTGCTTTCTGGCTTGCTTTAGGGTCAACGGTCTTCGCCTTAATAACTTTCATAGCGAGCAATATATCGCAGCCGTTCCCACCCCCACCAACACCGACGCCCCAGCCTTGAGGGTTAAGACTTGGATTACCTAGTTATTGCTTATAACCTAGCACTACTTAGCTATTCGTTAGGGGTTTTACTGCTTGCTTCACCGATACCGTCAAAAAGCGTTAAAAGCTGGGGAAGTAAGTTAATAAGCGATTCTTTAATGACTGCCATCCTAATCTCGTCAATAACGCTTATTCAGGGAATCGGCGCCTACATACTTAAAGTTTTAAACGTTAGTTGGGAGGAGTTCTTCACGTGGTTATATGTTAGGACTTTAACGTTAGTTAGTTTTTACACAGTCTTAACTCAGGTAGCGTCATACCTCAAGCATGTTGAGCTATCCTTCCTAACAAGCCCTATAGGGTATGTAGTCTCCTTAATATCGTTATCTTTCACTTCCTTAAGGACTATCTACGTATTATCAAACGTTATATACGCGTTTAAAGACAAGTTAGCGGTTTTGGGGGTGCTTCTCTACTCACTTCCGTTTAGGGTAGGTAAGGGTGTTGGTTCGTTCTTCATCGCAGCGTCTATAGTGATGTTCGTAGGCTTTCCGTTAATGCCGCACTTCATACAATCATTTGAAGCCAGCTATCCTTCAAAAACGCTCTTAGAAAGCAAGACCATAACTGTTAATGTAGTGGATGTTAACGGTAGAGGGCTTCCGTATCCTATAGTTAAGTTTTACTTAGTTAGAGAACTTAACAACCCTATAGGTGTGGTTTTAGGGGATGTCGAAGGTAAGTTAATAATAGGTGACGGTCTCGACGTATTACCTAAGGAGAACTTCACACTTCAAGTTCAAATTGAATACCTAGGCATGAGTTTCACGCCGGTTCCTGACTACATAACTAGTGAATTCGAGATAAATACTCTATCAATTCCTCAACTACTTATGCTGCCCGGCTTAGCTCTCTTAAGGAATGGAGACGTAGAGTTTGTTGATGTCCTATACGACTACGGTTCAGCCGACATAACCGTAAAGGCGTTTACTAACTCTAAAGTAACTTTAGTTAAATACTTAAAAACAAACGTTACTTACGTGGAAGTTAACGGCAGGGAAACGTCATGTATATGGAGTGATGAGACGTGGTATGGTATATCGATAAGCACTTGCTCCATTGAATTAAACGGCTCCGACAGCTACACATCTCTGAAGCTAATATATACGCCGTCGCAACCTTCAGCACCTAACGTAGGTGAGGTTAGATTAATCTATAAGGAATCGATTATAGATGATTTAACTAACCTTATAAACGTCGCCGTAACTTACATCTATACATACATCTTCCTTCCCGGTGTTTACGTAGTGATACTTACTTCCATGACGCACGCGCTTTCTAAGGTCTTAGGAGGTAGTAGATTAAGGCTGATGTGATTTGAAGCGCTATATTACACCCCTTCTGATGTTTTTAGCTTTAGCGACGGTTTTACTTAACGACAGTGATTTCACACTTAAGGTCTTAAGCATCATCATATTTCTAATCTACTTGCTGGCTGAACACTACCGTAGAAGAGCATTAACTTAACAGCTTCGTTAAATTTGATGATGTTGTTATGAATCATACGTGTTTAATAGCTTCATCAAGCACTAGTACGTTTCATATATTCGTAAGCTTTACTCCTTAAGTATTCGACGAGTTCGTTTAGGTTTATGCTATGGAGGGCGCTGATTGTGAATATCCTCCCTTTAAATACGTTGTTAACTTCCTTTAAAACATCCTCTAAGTGCTTGGTTGTTATTTCATCGATTTTGTTGATAACTACTATCATCTCCTTATCTTTAAACATCGTTAGGAAGCTCTTAAGTAAGTCAAGTTGTTGATTTAATGGGTAGTAGCTTGAAGGCCTTGGATCTATCATGAAGACTATCACGTCAGCTAAGAATTTAAGAGCTGTTAAAGCCCTTCTCTCTATATCGTTAAGCTCGTCTAACGGCCTGTCAAGTATGCCTGGTGTGTCAATAATCTGAAACTTAAAGTGGTTGAAGGATACATGCCCTAATATTATGTTCTTAGTTGTGAATGGGAACGGTGAAACCTCAGGCTTAGCGGATGAGATCGTCCTAACCAAAGTTGATTTACCTACTTGAGGCATGCCGGCAACGACGACTTTAAGTTGATTGAATTCTATGCATGGCAACCTCCTTAACTCATTTAAGGCTGTGTTTAACCTCCTGAGGTCATCGTCGATCCTCCTAACTATAGACAGCGTCCTACCTATGAATTCCCTTAAGTCTTTCCTTGCTTCACTTACGGTTAAGCTAAGCTTAACCCTAAGTCTGTAATGCTTCCATAACCTCCTTAAAGTTCTTCTAAGTCCTGTAAGTTTGCCGTAAAGAGAGGCGTAGTCTGTAATGCCTGCTATAGATAAAATCTCGACGTAGAATAGAGGTAACTCATCGGGCTTCGGTATGTACTCACACACTTTAAACACTTTATCGTCGACGTAGTGGTAGACTTTATCAAGCTTCGTTAACGTTTTCAACATTCCTTTTTTCTTAACCTTCCTAGCAAGCGCTATAGGTTCTGAATATATGCTTAGGACGTTTTCCCTAACCTCCTCATAGGAACTTAACCTAACGTTCTTAAGTTTTAAGCTTAAGCACGCCTCCTCCATATAGCGACTCCCTTCCTTCTAATCTCTATTATCCTATGCAACGGTATGGTTAAATCGTTGAAGAGTATCCTGTCCTTTAACAACTTAACGTCGGGTTTTAAAGGTAATTCCATGACGTTATTTTCCGTACCTCTATTAACTATCAATACGCTATACTCGCTTAACTCCACACTGCTTGATGAATATATAATCTTCTTAAGCACTTCACGAACCTCTACTTTCCTTAACCTCAACACCCTACTATCTAAGCAGGCGTTGAAGCTATTTAAGCTTATACACTACACGTAATTAAGCTTTATATTTTACTTATTGTTGTTTAAATGGGTGTGAAGATGGCTTATGCGAGTGTAGGTACTGGAGCTACAGCAGTAGGTGTGAAGATCAACAATGGAGTGGTATTAGCTTCCGAGAAGCGGGTTTCATACGGAGGCTTTATAATGAGTAAGACCGCTAGGAAGGTCTTCCCGATAAAGAACCGTTTCGGTATAGCGTTCGCAGGGCTTTTCTCGGACATACAGACTTTAAACAGGACTATGAACGTCTTAATTCATCAATATGAGATTGAAAACGGCAGACCTATAACCGTGCATTCAGCCGCTAAGCTCCTCTCCGTTATTCTATACCAGAATAAATACCTGCCGTTCTTGTCGGAGATAATATTCGGGGGGATCGACGAATCCGGACCTCACCTATACGTTATGGACGCTTTAGGTTCGTTGATAGAGGACGATTACGCTGCCGTAGGTACTGGAGCGCCTATAGCTATAGGCATAATCGAATCTAGGTATAAACCAGATATGAGCGTTGAGGAAGCGATTAAGCTTGTCGCCGACGCCATATCAGCCGCTGTGAAGAGAGACGTCATGTCTGGTGACGGCGTTGATATAGTAGCTATAACGTCGAAAGGCGTGATTGAGGAGACACGACCTATATCTTAACGCTGTAAAGGAAGTGTTTAACTGTAATGATTTTCAACACGTTTAAAGCTCAGGAACTTCAGAAGATACTTTCAGCTAAGGTTATCCGAGAAGGAGGTCCTGACAGGATAAGCTTAGTTGTCGGTTTAGACATATCCTACGTTAAAGGCGTTGGAATAGCTGTAGCTACGCTGCATGCCTACCCTGGCATGGATTTAATTAAGTATTCAGTAGCCGTTGATGAAGTTAATATACCTTATATTCCAGGATTGCTTGCTTTTAGGGAAGCACCTTTAATGTTCGCTGCTTATGAAAGCTTGAATGAAGATAGCGATTTAATTCTCGTAGACGGCCACGGCATAACACATCCGCGTGGCTTCGGCATAGCTTCACATATAGGTCTAGTTCTCGATAAACCTACCATAGGAGTTGCTAAAAGCGTTTTAATCGGCAATGAAGTTGTCTTAGGGGGTAGGAAGTATTTAGAGGTTAACGGGGATTTAAGAGCTTACGTAGTGGAATTCAGTAGCAGATCTAAAGTCTACTTAAGTGTAGGTCATAAAGTAGGTTTGAAGTTTATTGAGGATATAGCCCCAACACTTTTCAAAGGTAATAAGCTGCCTGAACCAACATATAAAGCAGACCAAATATCTAAAGTGGTGAAAAGTAGGTATGTACCTCGTGCTGAGGGGCGAGGTAGTTGAAGGCTTCGGCGTCGGCGCTAAGTACGTAACGATGCCTTCATACAACATATTACTTACGGAATTACTTGACGGCGTTCCATACCCGGGCACTTTAAACATACGCATAAATAGCACCTATGAAGAACTAGTTAAGAACTGCACCCCCTCAAACATCAAGAGCATCGTAGTTGGTGGTGAGGAAAGAGGGGGTTTCTACTATTGGTTTGGTGAGATATTAGGTAAGGAAAACCTCTGGGTTTTAGTCACCAGACCTCATCTAAGTAAACACGAACCAGACATTATTGAAGTACTAGCTGAAGAAAACCTAAGGGAAAAGCTCTCCCTACGTAACGGCTCAGAAATAACTTTAAAGATCTACTGCGGTGAGTTAACCTCAAGCAGGAAATAAATCACTACAGAATCCTCCTTTTAAAGCGGGAAAGGTAGGGTTAAGATCATATTTATTAACGTAGTAACTATAACCTAACGGTTGATGAACGGACTACGGCCTGAATATAATGATGATAAACCGCATTTCTGAGTATATCGCCTTAAGCTAAGCTTTAATTCATGCTTAAAGTCCAATCGAATTAGGTGTTGCTACTTCCCACTATATTTTAAAGACTCCACTTAGGAAGTATTAATGGTGTGGTGCGTGAGTAAAGCTGGTGTGAAGGGTTACGTTAAAACAAACGTTTTCTTTACTACATATGATGAAGCTTTAGCTGAAGAAATACTTAAGCTAATCGAATCTAAATATAAAGTACTAGAAAAACATAGAAGTCGAGTAACTAACGATTTCTACTTCGTGTCTATAGAGGGTAACGCTGAAGACCTTGAAGAACTACTGAAAGGTAAGGTAAGTTGGTTTAAAGTTGACGTACTTGTTTTCAGGTAGCTTAAAAACCGAAAAGATGTAATGGATCGTTTCACTCTTGTCTTAGTTTCCCAGAAGGTCTTGGAGACCCTACGCTTACAGTTTCCTCATATAAAGTCAAAAATACTAGTGAAAAGCTTCCTCATTCCTACCTTAAAACGAGGCTTTCAGTTGTAACTCGTTAGACTCTACGTATATGTCAGTTATATATACTTACTGGGGTGAGTTCGATGGGTAGGGACCTACTCTGTGTGTAGGTCTTTCCAGTTATGTCTGAGTATTGCAGTTCCACGTTTAAACTTGCTGTCTGACCGGCAACCGCTGTGGCTTTAATTAGGAGGGTTATGTTCATAGATTCGTTAGGGTTTAAATCACCTAAGTAGTATGTGGTGGGTGTGATGGGGATTAGCTGAGCTGACGTACCTACATTAACTAACACGTTCTTTAAAGGAACGTCACCCGAATTCCTAACCGTTAACGTAAGGTTTGAACTACCCGGTGTGTATATGTTCTTAGGGAAGGAGTTAACCTCCACAAGGATTTTAGACGGCTCTATAGTAAAACCTCTCACATACGTTTTACAACTGAAAGCCTTGCTTCTTTAGGGTGGGGATGGATAGGTTAAACTTATAAAGCTTAAGCTTACATAACACTTAGGTTGGGAATTCTATGGCTGGCCAACGAAAGCAGTGGATGTCCCTGGTGGGGGGAAACCCCACCGCAATGCCAGCCATAGAGGTTCCCAACCTCCTCAAAACAAAGAAAGAAAGTGTTAGAACTATTAGACTCAGGCTTCTACCGACAAAACAGCAAGACGAACGCCTGCGTAAAATCGCTGACATATGTTCCAAGCTTTGGAATGAGGTGAACTACGTTAGGAGGAAAGCATTCTTTGAAAAGAAGAGGGTTAATATAGAAGAAACCTATAAGGAATACTATGAAAGATATAAGAAACTTGTTGGGAGCGCCACAACACAGCAAATACTAAATAAGAACAACGAAGCATGGAATTCATTCTTCAAACTCCTAAAGCTTAAGAAAGAGAGTAAACTACCGCCCTCCATTAAGAAACCCACACCACCAGGATACTGGAAGGATAAAATCTTAGGTAAGAGAATTAAAAGAATCATCATCAGAAGCGATAGGTATTACGTAGAGCAAGTCAACAGTGATGAAGGATACATCACCCTCAAAGACTTTAGTGTGAAGGTTAAGTATGTTGGTAGGATTAAATGGTCTGGTAAGCAGGGCAGGCTTGAAATAAAGTATGAATTTAACAGGTGGTTCGCATACATACCAATAGAAGTTGGTGTGATGCCTTCGAAGAACAACCCGAAGGGTTACATTAGGGGTGGATGTGATATAATTCAGCGGGAGAAGCTCAGAGGGGAGGAGGTAGCGTTCATTGATATGGGTTTAAACAACTTGTTTGCTGTGGTGGTGACGAGTGGTGATGCTATTCTGGTGAAGGGTGGTGTTGTTAAGTTTGAGTATTACTGGTGGAAGTCCGAGAAGAGAAACGCGCAATCCACTAGAGATTTAATGAGGAATAACGGTCTTAAGGTTTGGAGGAGATTCCACCGCAGGTATTTAAGGGCGTTATTTAAGAGTGGTGAGAGGTTAAGACACCTCTACAGAACCGCCGTTAGATTCTTAGCCAAGGAGTTGCATGAGAGGAGCGTTAAGAATGTGTATTTAGGATATCCCTACATGATCACTCAGGATAACGGTAACGAATACAACACAAACATTTGGTGGTTTAGAAAATTAACACAATGGTTATATGATGTACTAAAGGAATATGGTATAGAGTTACTCATAGTGTTTGAGGATAATACTAGTAGGGAGTGTTCAATATGCCACGTTATTCACGAAGGCGCTAGAGTATATAGGGGTTTATACATATGTGAAAGAACTGAAAAGAGAATAAACGCCGATTTAAACGCTGCTATAAACATAGCCTATAAAGTTAGCTACGATATTAAAAACATTAAAAAGATAGAGAGTTTTGTCGTAACTCATAACGGTGTCAAGACCGTAACCCCCTTAAGGAGGGGTATCGCCCAAGACCCAGCAGTGAAACCCCGCCTTTAAAAGCGGGGAAAGGGTCATAGCAGATCCTACCTAACGTTAGAGCTACGTCAGTTCAGCAAACGCTAAATACTGTAAACGCTGTAGTCACGCAGTTAAACCTACTGCTTGTAAGCATCGCCAGCACCTCATTCGTTGCCGCTGGTTTAGGCACTTTTAACATAATGACTGTCTCCATACTGGAGAGAGTTAGGGAGATAGGTATTCTTAAAGCGTTAGGAGCTAGGGATAGGACGGTCCTAGCCATATATTTGATTCAAGGGCTTTTAATAGGTGTTTTAGGCGGTGTAGCCGGCGTTGGTGTGGGGTTCGTAATGAGTTCGTTCGTAAGCGGGTTGTTTGTAGGGAGGATGGTAGGTGGTGTAAGAATAGGTGGGCCACCGGCGCCAGTACCAACATCTCAAAACGTTCAAAGCGTTTCCACAACGTCATCAATAACCTTCACCATACCCTATATAAACCCATACTACGTAGCTTTAGCAATGGCTTTATCCGTAACGGTTTCATTAATAGCTTCAGCATATCCCTCAGCTAAAGCCGCGAGGATGAACCCCGTAGAAGCATTAAGATATGAGTAACGAACCCAAACCTGAAGCGGAAGCCTACGTTTTAAAGCTGTAGATTAAAAACGTAAAAATTTAAAACCTGAGTTAACTTATCCTAGTAAGGATAGGAAAACGCGGGCTCAACCCTAGCAAGCAACGTGAACAACTTAAGCAAGGGTCTTAAGGGCCCGTAGCTCAGCCAGGATAGAGCGCCGGCCTCCTAAGCCGGATGTCGGGGGTTCAAATCCCCCCGGGCCCGCCACATTTTCCTCCCGGTAATTAATGAAACCTCCTCCAACATTTCATGTAATGGGTTATTTCTTTCTTCCTGGCAGTTTCCTCATGTAGAACTCCTCCCCCTCATAAATTAACCTCACTATATCGCCTGACTTCAACAACTCTTCTAAGAGTTGTGGTGTAACGCCACTTCTTTCAAGGTATCTCTCTACCTCCGACCTCCTCATCGGATGTACGGACATTATTGATAGAAGCTCTTCCCTAGGGTTTCTCGCCGTGCCGAATTCACCCTCAGCGAACCCCGTAAGAAGCCCGACCCTCCCCTCACCAAGCTCTTTAATGAAGACCTTATATGCTTTGAGTAGTTGTTGCTCAGAAGGTGGTTTTACCCATTCCTCAGCTGGAGGCCTAGTGGGTATTGCGATGTAAGCTCTCGACACGTTTAACCCTCTAATAAACAACGCTATGTCCTCTATTTCCTCCATCTGGCCTACATCCTCTACAAGCATTGTCTCAGAGTATAACGTGCCTTTAAAGCCCCGCGCAAATGCCTTAACCCCCTCCAACACCTCACTTAATTTAAGGCTGGCGTGCGGTCTGTTAACAACCTTCCAAGTCCTAGCGTTAATTGCGTCCACCTTTATCGATACGAGATGCGCCTCTGCGAGGTCGTTACGTACATCCTCTCTCCAAAGTAGAGAGGCGTTCGTAAGAACGGCAACCTTAACCCCCAGCTCTTTAATCCTGCTGATCTCAAATCCAAGGTTCAAGTCTAGAGTGGGTTCACCGTCCGGAACAAACGTAACGTAATCTACCTCCACGTCCTTCAGCTTTTCATAAACAGCTTCAACAATCGATTTCGGATCGTAAAAAGACTTCCTAGCGTTTATGAGATTAAGGGTACGTCCAAGCTGACAATAAACACACGAATACGTGCAACTCTTAGCTGGGATATTATTAACACCTAAGCTTCTCCCCAACCTCCTTGAAGGAACAGGCCCGAAAACAAGACCTACCCCACTCATGAGTTGCCCTAAAGATACCCCACTCAAAAGTTATTATCGATTAACCATCCAAAATTCTGAAGAGTCTTCGTGTATATGATACACCTAGCGGAGAACGTGTTTGCGATATGTTTCGGGCATTCTACGTATTGATATGCTTAAAAAGGTTTATTAACCTGCTCTCACCTTAGTTTATGAGGTGAAACGCCAACGAGTTTCAACACAGCTCGTAAAGCAGTTATGTTCCTTATCATTGGGTTAATGGTGTTATCCACGATTTCCAGTTATTTATTGAAAGTCGAAGGTCAAGGGAACCAAGTAGTTTTCAGGGTTGGTTGGGGTGGTACGTCCTTCGATACCTTCAACCCATTCACAACGATAGCTCAGATATCTTTATGGTCTACTTCAGACGTCTATGACTACCTCGTAAGATTTGATAAGACGTATACCAACTTCATTCCCGACTTAGCCGTCTCATGGGAAGAAGTTAACACCACCTACATAGTGTTTCACTTAGTTAAGAACGCGACATTCACCGATGGAGTGAAGGTTACTGCTGAAGACGTTAAATACAGCTTTAACTTAGCTCTGCAGGATTGGTCTAGGTTAGCACCCAATCTTAAAGGCCTTGAGTCATGTGATGTAATTGACAATTACACAGTAGGGTTTAAAGTGAAGTCTATCCCTATGTTCATGATTATGGGTGCTACAGCCGTTCCTATAGTTCCTAAGCATATTTGGGAGAAGGTGGAGAATCCAGCAACCTACGCGGATAACCCGCCCATCGGATCCGGACCACTTATGGTAACCGAGTATAAGGAGGGGCAATACATAGTGTTGGAGAGGAACCCGAACTTCTTCAGGAAGTCTTGGCTTCCTCACGTAGATAAGATAGTGATTTCTTTCTACTCCGACACTTCCTCAGCAGCGAACGCTCTTAAGGCAGGGGATGTTGATGCCGTAGGTCCTTATATACCCAGGGCAATGATTGAGGGATTTCAATCAGATCCACGTTTTAAAGTTGTAGTTCCTCCAGCGGTTTTCTACTACTACCTCTCCTTCAACGTGTACCCTGAAGGGTTAGGTAACCCAACGTTAAGGGATGTCAGAGTAAGGCAAGCTTTAGCTCACGCCGTAAACGTTACCTACTTAGCTGAAATGTCTTGGGACGGTTTCGCAAAACCTATCGCTACGCCTGTAGCCACAAGCAATCCATTCCACAATCCTTATTTGAAGCCATACACGTTTAACCTAACCCTAGCTAATGAACTCCTCGATAAAGCAGGGTATAAGATGGGCTCCGATGGAGTTAGAAGAGCTCCTGACGGGACGCCGTTGAGGTATACAATGCTTGTACCCAGTAACCTGCCGGAGCTTGTTCGAGTGGCTCAGCAGATAGCTACGTGGTGGAAGCAAGTAGGTGTTGACGCTAAAGTTGAGGCTATGGATACAGGAAGCATGACAGCTAAGATATGGGTTAAAGTAGATAACACTACGACCTTAGGGCATGACATCGACTTATGGGATTGGTTCATGACCCCCAGCGACCCCACGTTTTTATCGATATTCCTCTCTAACCAAGTACCTACGGAGACTTCAGACAGCGGTTATGTGAATGAAACCTATGATAAGCTATATGAAGATCTCTTCAACGCCCCCGATATGGAGACAGCTAGAAAGATCGCGTGGGAGATGCAAGAGATGGTTTATAGGGACCTTCCCTACATAAATCTCTTCGAGGTTTCAACACCTCAGGCATATAACGTCAGGTTTACAGGCTTCTCGACTGACTGGCCTGGAGGTCCTTTCGGGGGCTACGACTGGACAGTATTTCTGGAAGCTAGGTTAGCTGAAGCAACGACAACAACTTCAGCGATTACAACGGCTGTAAGCTACACAACAAGCCCTACATCCACTCAAACTACAACCCCTCCAGCAGTGACGTCAGTTACATCCACAGCCTTAAGCACTACGGCAACGCCGTCAGGTATGGGGGCATCGACAATCACGATGGTCGTGGCTATCGTGGTGCTTGTAGTGATAATCGCCGGTATTAGCTGGTATCTACTAAGAAGGAGGTAGCTAGGGAGCTAATGTGGTTTCGAAGTACGCGATATTTGTAATTAGGAGGCTCATTGGAAGCTTAATAGCTGTTTTTGCTATAGCAACATTTAATTTCTTTCTTTTCCGTGTTCTTCCAGGCAATCCTATAGAGCTTTTATTCAGATCTCCAACATTAACACCTCAGCAAATCCGTGCTTTAGAGGAGCAATTCGGACTCAATAAACCTATGCTTCAACAGTTCGTAATATATCTCTATAACTTCTTTACAGGGAATTACG
This sequence comes from Zestosphaera tikiterensis, assembly GCA_003056265.1. Lineage (GTDB taxonomy): Archaea > Thermoproteota > Thermoprotei_A > Sulfolobales > NBVN01 > Zestosphaera > Zestosphaera tikiterensis. The sequence goes on from NBVN01000004.1 coordinate 139,803, forward strand.
GTATATCATTTTATTATAGAGTGCCAGTGATAAATGTGTTGATCCCTAGGCTCGTAAACTCGCTTATATTGCTATTGCCCGCGTCTTTAGCGGCTATCGCCTTCGGTATCTTCACAGGGATGTATGCCGCCTGGAAAAGAGGCACTAAGGTTGACGTATCTATACTTACTGCGGCTATGGGGCTCTATTCCCTACCTAGTTTCTGGGTTGGTGGGTTATTAATCCTCTGCTCGCTCTTCTACCTTAAGTTACCGGTTTCCGGGATGTTCACATACGGGAGCGTCTATCCCGACGTCTGGACTTACCTTGAAGATTTTCTAAAGCACTTCATTTTACCGTTCATTACGTTAACACTTATTACCTACGGTGAATTCACCATAATCATAAGGAACTGCATGGTAGACGTGTTGACTGAGGACTACATTAAGTTAGCTATAGCGCAGGGGACGCCTACACTTCGGCTGTTAAGTAGAAACGCGTTAAAGAATGCTATGCTTCCAACGATAAGCATCATAGCAATAAATTTAGGCCTTATAGTAGCTGGTGCTGTCTTAACCGAAACAGTTTTTGCTTGGCCAGGCGTTGGTAGGTTGATTTACGAAGCGATAATTCATAGAGATTACCCAATCCTACAAGGGGCTTTCATCATAATAACGATATCTGTTGTGGCGGCTAACTTCATCGCTGACATGCTCTACGGCTACTTAGATCCAAGGGTGAGGCACTAGCCATGAACGTGAAACCCATGCTTCAATCGTTAAGCGAGTTTTGGAGGGTTTATAGAGAGAATAAACTGGGCATGGCGGGACTAATAATCATCGTCGTCTACGTTATCATAGCTATATTAGCTCCCTACATAACTTTCCACAACCCAAGTGAAACCAACCCAAGCAAGGTATTTCTACCCCCCAACAAGGATTACTGGTTTGGAACTAATGAAGTGGGGCAAGATCTGTACGCGCTGAACATCTACGGAACTAGGATTTCACTTATCGTAGGTTTCCTAGCCGCTTTAGTGGCTACATTTATCGGCACAACCATAGGCTTAGTGAGTGGTTACTATGGGGGGTTGCTGGATGAGATATTAATGAGGACTACAGACTTCTTCCTAGTCATACCTCCTTTGGTGTTGATGATAGTCGTTGGCGCCATATTAGGTCCTAGCATGACTAACGCTATATTGATTATAGGCATGTTGAGTTGGTCGCCTACAGCTAGGGTTGTGAGATCCATGACCCTCTCCGTTAAGGAGAGGCCCTTCATTGAGTCAGCAAAAGCTATAGGAGCCAGTGACTTCACAATCATCTTTAAACACATACTTCCTAACGTAATGCCAGCGATATGGGCTAACATGACCTTAGCTGTGTCGACAGCTATATTCTCCTATGCCGCAATGATCTTCCTAGGTGTAGGAGACGTTAACGACGTAAGCTGGGGTATGATACTTCATTACGCCTTTACTTCAGGCGCGTTGTCTGCGGGGATGTGGTGGTATTTCGTGCCTCCAGGACTATTCATAGTATTGCTAACCTTCGCCTTCGTTTTAGTAGGTTACTCGCTAGAGGAGTTGTTCAACCCTAAATTAAGACGTTTTTAAAGTAAGGTAGTCTTTAACTCTAAAATCCCTGTAATAGTCGTAACCAGCAGACTAAACATTATCCAGCTTTTTTAACGCGTAAAACATTGAGGCAAGCCTACCTAGCGAGGACGCTATGAAAACAGCCCTCATATATTCTACCCCTATAGATGCTATAGAGGAGCCTATTTTTGTTGCTGTGGAAGCTGTTAGGTTGTTGAGTATTCCAAGCATTGCTAAAAAGTAGATTCTGTTGTCGTTGTTAGCTAGGTACAGGTTGTAAATGTTGATCATATTGTTTAAGAAGGCCCATGTAAAACCGGAGTATGCGTTGAATAATATTTGCTGCGGTAGTGAAGGAGCGAAGAGGAACATTGTTGGTAAAACGGATATGAATGCCGTAGACGCTACCACTACTTTCTTAGGTTCTAGTTTTTCATGAAGTTTGCTTATGATGTAATAACCCAACATTGAAGTTAGAGTGCTTGATATGCTATTAATTGAGATCCATGATTCATCACCCTTAAATACTTTAATTAAGTAGTAGTTCCATAAAGCTGATGGGAGGTTTACTGAGAAAGTTAAAATAAGCATATATAGCATATAATGTTTAACGTCTTCTTGTCGAGTAATTTCTTTAAACTTAGAAGCCACTAACTTAGGCGTTACGTTAAGTGAAGGGCTTTCAGTAACAGTCCATAACGATAAAAGGAACGCGATGGAGATAAGCGACGATATGAATGATAGTGTATAATATATTCTATAAGCTAAGACTACATCGCTAATCACGCTAAATATCGTAACCCCAGCTGTTAATCCAATCAACGTAGCTGTAGTGGTGAAGACGTTTACCTTGCTGAATACCCCTATAGACTTCTCTCTTAACACCATGTCGGCTATAGTATCTGAATATGCTAAACTACCTATAGATCCAGCTAACTGAGCTACCCCAATAAAAAACGGAAACAACCACTTTACTTTAGTTAAATCAGCAAAACCCGAGGTACTCCACATTAATAGGTTTATTAAGGCGAAAACCTTCCACAGAATAACTCGCTTACCTCTAAATCTATAAACCAGCAGTAAACCAATGAAGTTCCCAAGAGCTATTGCGGAAATGTTGACGAAGGTTAAAGACCCTACCTCATCAACGTTATATTTAAGTATTCTAATCGCATACGCTTGATAGAAAGTTGTAGATGCGGTTATAGCTAAACTATAGAAAAACGAGTGTAAAGTCCACCTTCTCATCCATAACTCCTTAGTTTTAACGTTTTTCACAACACTTGACAATTTAACCACGCTGCGGTAACTGCTTGCTCTTATCTAAGAAGATTCTATCGCCGCGTCTGGCACTGCGTCTTTAATTCTCTTAGATACCTCCTCCAGTATGTTACTTAGCTTTCTATAGTTTAATATATGTGTTTCCACAATGAATTCTAGCTTATCGCCCTTCATAGATGATAAACTTATGGTTGGTTCGGAAGCAAGGTCTTCTGCGACGGCTTTAAGGGATTTGAGAATAGCCTCCCTAACAGCCTCAATACCTTGTCGGGCTGGTGCGATAACGCGTATTTTAACGGAGAGCCCTATAGGGGTGGAGCGATTCACTACCGTTGCGTTGATGATTTTTGTATATGGTATGAAGACCTTCTCCATCCTTTGTGTTTCCCCAATAATCTCTAGAGTGTTTAGCTCTATAACCCTAATGAATTCCCCGTCGATTTCCACCCAATCCCCCTTCCTAATAAAGCCTTTAGACCTTACGTAAAACTCAGCACCTATGTTTCTAAGCACGTCAGCAAACATCACTATGATGGCTAACCCTATGATTAACAACATTATGGAGAATGCTTGAGCCTCCGGCATTAAGATAGTCGCAACTATGATTAATGCCGACCCGTAAATCGTAAGCTTCGCTATGCTTAACGCCCTAGCAACATAACCTTCCTCAATAGTCTTAAACATACCACGTAATATTCCCTCAAGCACTTTCGTTAATAACCATGAGGCTAGCAGTACTATTATGGATGCTATAATCCTCGGCATTACTAAGTATAAACTCTCTGTAATCACATCTATGAAGGATTCCATACATCAACCCCCTGCGGTTCTAGGCATGGTTTTAAACATTCCTGAATACCTGTCAGCAGTGATTTCTTCATACTTTAGTAACGCCTTATTTATTAAGTCAACGTATTTAGGTAATTCACTATGCTTACCTACCACTACGAGGATATCGCCTTGCTCAAGCACGTAGTCTTCCTCAACAACTACTCGCCCTACTTTATTGAACACTAAAAGCTTAACCGGCCTATCTTTTAATAAAGCGTTTAAATCGCCGATTTTAACACCCAACGTTCCTTTCTTCCACAGCCTATACATAGCTACTCCAAAATCTATGAACTCCACGATCCTCACTAATACCCAGGAATCTAACGACATAGCCGGCAGTAGATTTCCAACTACGTATTCATCTAGACCTATAACATACCTTAACCCCTCTTTAATAGCTAAATCTCTATTCACGCTTGCGTTTATCACTATGAAAACTAAAGGCACGCCCACAGCCTTAAGAATCCTAGCAGCAACTATGCTCTCTGAGTCTTCATTAAGTGCAACTATACCGACATCACATATCCTGAGCTCCTCGTAAACGTAAAGCTCCTCAACACTACCTACCTTCTTAAAAACAGCGTTAACTTCCTTAGCCACGCTTTCAACACCTGAATCAGGACTGAAAATATGAAAAGCCGTTGGGGTTTTAATTCTCCTCGCTAGCTCCACAACCGTTCTCCCAAACCTATCACTCACGACTACAGCTACCCTCAAGCAAACCCACCTTCCTACAACTACGTGAGCTACAACACCCTAATTTTAAGTCGTTACTCGTCTTAAAATATAAGACCTCCATCTCACGTTTCATCCGATCACGTCCTTCTCATTACCTTGAAGGATGAAGGAAATCTTCGTAGTGGTTCGACCTCCCTTCTTTTCAGTCATTCTCAATTATTCCCCCGCATTCCAATGACTCTGGCCATCTATCATATTCGTTGGGTCTAAGCCTCCATTCTTAAGACATCGCTACCCAGCTTCCCTGAAGGTCTTGGGAACTCAATACTCACAATTACCTCATTACCTCGTATAAAGTCAAAACTAACTAAAAGCTTCCTTACCCTCACCTTAAAACGAGGCTTTCAGCTGTAAATGAAGAGGAATGTACCTCCAGACTAATGGACTACCCTCCAGGGTAGGGAGGAAGTCAGTCTTACCCTTGAGGGACTTGAGATGACCCTCTCTCCGCTCTGAAGGGCGGGGTTTCACTGTTGGGTATTGAGCGATACCCCTCCTTAAGGGGGTTACGGGACACCTCCATTAATCATCGGCTTCGAAAGCCTCAAAACTTCGTGTGGGAGGCATAGTATGGGTTGTATGTATGCTTTAGTTGATATTGTTTGAGGTTTGCCTCCCACACACATTAAACATCATCACCAAAAATAAATTAGAAGAAACAACTTATAAACCTTCCCATCCCCGCCTTTAAAGGCAAGGCTTTCAGTTGTAAAACTCGTGGGGCGTTATAAGTTAGTTGGTATTTAATAGAATCGAGTGAATATATGTGTTGGAGAAGGTAATGAATGAGTACTATGCTGACTTTTTAAGGAGGAGGGCAAAGGCTTTTCTCGAGAGTGCTCGTGCAGACTTTAGTAGAGGTGACCATGACTTAGTACTCTTTCACGTTGAGCAATTCCTACAACTATACCTTAAGCATCTCATATATAAGAAGGTAGGTGATTACCCGAAAACTAATTCTTTGACTCACCTTATGAAGCTCATTATGAAAATTTACAGTGATGAGAAGCTCAGCGAGTTTTATGAGAAGTACTTAGAGGTTCTCTACCTTCTTGAGGAGGCTTACATAAGTTCGAGATACTTACCAAGGCAATATGACAGAGAAATCGCGGAGAGGATTCTAAAGTTTGCTGAGAAAACGTTGGAGGTGTTGGAATGGCTGGAGAAACACTGATGGAGTTAGAGCTTGAGCTTCGGGAGACTTTGAAAAAGTACTATGAGAACCTCACAACCTACGTAAAGGAAATAAAGGATGTTGTTAAAAAGTATGATCCTTCAGCTAAGGCCCTGATATTCGGTAGCGTCGTTAAAGGTTATGCTAGACCTGATAGCGATGTAGACGTACTTGTTATAACGGAAATCGCTAGGAACGTAAGCAGTAGGTTGATGCTAAGAGTGGAAATAGCGAGGAGAGTAGGGGTTTACACACCATTCGAGATTCACATAGTTACGTGGGAAGAGTACAGAAGTTGGTACGAGAAGTTCATAGACAAGTACGAAGAGGTTTAAGCCGTATCGTCCTCTATGTATTTCATCGATATTCTTAAATGTTTTTAATTTCTTTCTATTTTAAAGTTTATATGTTAGAAGTAAGTATTATTTTTGGGGTTGATGCGGGGGTTTATCCACCTGTAGGGTAGGTGGATCCCTAAGGAAAATAACGTAGAGATTGGGGAAGATTTGAAGCGTGTGCGGGGGTGCCCGGGGTCGTCCCTAAGAGCTTCTGCTGTGAAGGATGAAGCCAGACGGAGCGGAGGAACAAAAAAATGAAGGGATGAAGAAAGTGATTAGGAGTATCGTTCAGACCCGAACCCTACAGAGGTCTGATCCTATGTTTGTCTTCATTCCTCATGGTTTTCCTCCACACCCGTTTTTCGAGAGCTTGGCTTCACTGCCTTAGACTCCCGCATTGCTTCGCTAAACTCCCTTAAGCGAATGTGGAGGGGTTTAGGGTTCTTCATCCTTACCTCACGACTGCTCATCGATCGTCAACCAACATAGAACCAACCCTAACGAGCTAAAGCGTATTCCAGAAGGCCTAAGAAGAGTGGGAAGTCCTTGATGATGAGGGTGTAGACTTAGCGAAATTATCAGCAATTTAAGTTGTTAGAGTGTTGGAGAAACACCGTCCTTCGAGATGATGAGAGTTTGTTTGTGCGGTAGTAGATCTTTAACAAATGTGTTGTTGATTTTATGGGGTTTACTCGCAGGTGCTGCTCTTAAAGTAAGTAGGTATTTAATTTAGGGTTGGCGGAGGTGTTTGAGAGGTATTTAAGGCAGGTTGAGGTTTTAGGGTTTGAAGGGCAGGAAAAACTTCGTAGGGCTAAAGTAGTCGTTGTTGGTGTTGGTGGTTTAGGTTCTGTAGTTTCTTTATATCTTACGGCTGCTGGTGTTGGTGAGTTGGTTTTAGTTGATAACGGTTATTTAGAACTCAGTAACTTAAATAGGCAGATACTATATAATGAGGAAGACTTAGGCAAGCCTAAAGCTTTAACCGCAGCTGAAAAACTCAGTAAGTTAAATAGTGAAGTTAGAGTTCGAGGGATTCAAGCAGATGTAGGTAGTGAGGAAGTAGTTGATGAGGTGAGGTCAGCTACGTTAGTAATTGATTGCTTAGATAATTGGAGGTCTCGATTGATTTTAGATAAGATAGCTTGGGATAGTAAGAAACCTTTAATCCATGGAGGCATATCCGAATTCTACGGTCAAGTAACAACTATAGTTCCGGAGGTGACTACATGTCTTAAATGCCTTCTAGGGATAGATGAGAAGGTACGAGAGGAGAAACCACCGCAGGTTCTAGGCCCGACGCCTGGTGTGGTTGGAGCTATTGAAGCTATGGAAGCTATAAAGTACTTAACTGGGAGGGGGGAGCTCCTCATCAATAAACTCTTGGTGATAGACTTAAAAAGAATGGAATTTACGACGTTAAAGATCTTCGGTAGAGAAAACTGCACATGTTAAGAAAAACAACGTAAGTGCTGACTCCCTCCTTAACAACCTCGCGAGAATAAAAGCTTTAAGTCCATGCAGGTGTTGGGGGAGGTAGCTGAAACCCAACTTTCAAGAAATGCTTAAGAAGTTCTGTAGGGTTGGTGGAGCCGTAACGATGGATTATATAGCTAATTCCTTAGGGGTTAGCTTAGATGAGGTGCAGACGTTTATATCTGTGCTCTTAGCTGAAGGACTTATCGATGAAGTGGTTGTTGAGGATTTAAACGCATGTGTTAAATGCCCGTTAAGGAGTTTCTGTTTAGGATGTAACTATGCTCAGGGTTTAAGCCCCTCTAAACTAAAACACTATAGACTTACTGAGAAAGGCTTAAAAATCTGCGATTCTTTAAGGGATTAAAACCTCCTCACCGTTGCTCGGTAGGGATACAGAGTCTAAACCTATGATCTCCTCTATCCTCCGCTTAAACTCTAGACCTACGTCTTCGTTTGTATGCACTATGATCACGTGTCCCAACCCCTTAACGTTCTTAGCTATTTCTAAAAGCCCATCCACGCCCGCGTGACTTGAAAAATCAAACCATTGAACCCTAGCCCTAACCCTACCAACGTCTTCTAAGGGGGTTCCCTCCTCCAGCAACGCCCTCCCAGGGGTTTTAGGTGCTTGATATGAGACGAGGAAGACGGCGTTTTTAGGGTTGTCTGAAAGCCTCTTTAAGTAGTATTGCGCTGGACCTCCTTTAAGCATGCCGGCTGAAGCAACCACTACGGAACCCTCACTTTGAACTATCCTCCTTCTCTGAGAAGGTTTAGTCACGGCTTTAAATTCCTTCATAGACTTGACTAAGACGTCATATTTATTTATGAATTCAGGGTAGCTAACTAACACGTCATATATCTGCCTTATCATGCCGTCGTAGAATACGTCCCCACCAAACCTTTCGTAAAGAAGCCCTAGGATTTCTTGAGACCTACCTAAGCTGAAAGCAGGTATTAAAACGTTTCCTCCGGAGTCCGTAACCTCCTTAACGGAGTCTATGAACTCCTTCTCAACGACTTCCCTAGGGGGGTGTTTAACGTTGCCGTAAGTGCCTTCAATCACCAACACCTCAGCTTCAACTCCTTCGTAATTAGCTTTAGATACGAGCCTCGTGTCTATAGTGTTTACATCGCCGGTGTATAATATCTTACGACCGTTGACCTCCACGTGAATCATCGCACTACCTGGTATGTGACCTGCGTTCAACAACTTAACTGTGAACTCACCCACGCAGCATTCAACGTTGTAGGAAGCCTCTATCGAGTTATCAAGCATGCTTAACATATCCAACTCCTCGAAAGGTAGGTAGTAACCTGAAATCTTAATGAAGTCTTTAAGCATCACCTCACTCAACGCTTTAGTCATGGGGGTCATAACCGCCGGCAACTTAACACTTGAGTAAAGCATTGGAGCACTACCTACGTGATCTAAATGCGCGTGTGATATGGCTAAGCCAGCAACCTCAGAAGGTTTTAAATGCTCCGGGAATTGAGGCTCATCATTCTCGTTAAAGTTAACTCCATAATCAAGAAGTAGGAACCTACCTTCACCGTATCTTAACGCTACAGCAGCCCTACCTACTTCCCTACCACCACCTAAAACTTTAACCTTCAACACTTCACCTATCCTCTCACTCAATCTTATTTATGTAAGTTCTTATATCCCTAAGAACATTTAAGTTTTAGGTGGTCGGTCTGTACCCTATAAACCCAAGGGAAATGAAGAAAATGATGAAGAAGTTAGGCATTGATGTAGAGGAGTTAAGCGATGTTCTATCCGTTACTATAGAGTTGAAGGATAAGGAGTTAGTGATTAAAAACCCTCAAGTAACGGTTATGAAGTTTCAAGGCCAGAAGATCTATCAAGTCGTGGGGACTGCTGAGGAAGTCTTAACTAAGGAAGCGGTTATTGAGGAGAAACCAAGTAGGTATACGGAAGAGGACGTCAGGTTCGTAATGGAGCAGACAGGCGTTAGTAGGGAGAGGGCTTTAGAAGCTTTAGAAAGGTCTGGAGGGGATATAGCTCAAGCGATACTGCTGTTAAGTGAGGGAAGGAGTTAAGTAGTTGCTAAAGCGTTCCTCAGACCACGGTATTCCTTGATATTTTTCAATTGCTTTTAGTTCCGTGGTCTGGTTCATCACGTTTCCTCTCGGAGCCCCTCACCGCAGTAGCTCTGCTCTAGTTGCCTAGAGCTTCAAAGCCCTACGGATCTCGGAACCCCGAGGTCACCGACACATTTATAAATTAAATAGCTTATAAAGTTTTTCAGATTGGATAGGCACACAACATCAGCATACATAATAGCTAAAAGACTGTTCACAACAAGTAATTAAGACTTATTCACAATATCTTAAGGTTTCAATACCTTAGAAACAGCCCTTAAAGAGTTGACTAAGTCTTCAACGCTTGATTTTAAAGAGAGGATTAAAGGTATTCCCTCCCTATCGGCGAGCCTTACGGCTAACGGATCCACCCTCTTAGTTCCATGAAGAACTACTACCGAAGGCTTTACCGGGCTTACCCTAACGGCTATCATAGGCGAGCGTCCAGTACTTACCTTAGTAAATATTAAAGCTCTTCTCGTTGTCGTCCCCATTATCTGCCAGAATTCGTTACCGCTTAACTTCTCAATAGCTTCAATGCTGTCTATGACTGTATAGCCGTAGATCTCTAAATCCTTCGGTATGGATCCATTAACTACGAAACCCTCCACAGCCGTTAAGAGGTCGTCAATTCTTAACGGTGTGTTAAACTCTTTAATATCTATTAAAACCCCTATATTTATGTTTAGGGAGTTCGCCAACTGTTTAATTACTTGATAATCTCTGCTAGCGTCTAAACTTATTAAAGACTCAACAAACCTCCTTAAGAACCTAACCCCAGGTGATCTCCTACCCTTCTCATAATCGCTGATTACTGAAGCGCTAACACCCATTAAAACACCTATCTCCTGCTGAGTTAGCTTGAAGGTTTCACGCCACCGCCTAAGTGCGGCACCGCAATCCCTACTCATAGCGATGTCTCCAGCTATGCGTTGAGCTATTAACTCAATCACATACTTACTAATAGGCAGAGCGTTCACACCATTTAAATAGGGTAGTTAAAACTAAAAACTTTAACTTAGGTGGTTAACCCAAAATAGTTAATTGGATGCGTTAACAGCGGTAGCTACTTAATAGGCCATTTAACTTCAGGATCTACACAGATCCCAACCCTATTAAACAGTTCTCGCGCTCTTACATCAACTTCCTTAAGTACTTCCTCCTCATCAAGTGTTAAGACTTTCCTATCTCTCATAACGACTCTACCGTCTATTATCACGTCGTTTACGTCGTCCCCATGAGCTGCGAATACGATGTGGGAGATTGGGTCGTTCATAGGCATTAGCCTAGGGTTCCAATAATCTACGGTTATCATATCTGCTTTCTTACCTACCTCTATAGAGCCTATTAAGTCTTCCAACCCTAAAGCTTTAGCACCTCTTAAAGTAGCCATCTCAAGAACTTCCTCAGCTCTTAAAGCTTCAGGATCTTCTTTAAAACCGTTTTGAAGTATGGTAGCTATCTTCATCTCCTCAATTAAGTCGTAGTTGTCGTTGCTGGGCCCGCCATCCGTACCTAAAGCTACGTTAACGCCTGCTTTAAGCATGTCTGAAACTCTAGCTATGCCTGAGCCTAACTTACCGTTGCTTGATGGGTTATGGCTTACGTTGGTTTTCGTTTTGGAGAGTATCCCTATCTCCTCGTCAGTTACCCAAACAACATGTACTAAAACTACGTTAGAACCGACTAAACCCAACCATTTAACGAACTCAACAGGTTTCATACCGAATTTCTTAAGGGTGTATTCAACGTCTTCCTTAACTTCAGCTAAGTGCATAGTTATGCCTGTGTTTAACTCCTTAGCTTTAGCTACTATCTCCCTATAAAGTTCTACACTCGCAGCCCCTGGAGTTCTAGGGCCGAACCAAACGTATATCCTCCCTTCCTTACCGTGGTATTTATTATACAGTCTTAAAACATCACTCATGCTGTACTCACCACTTTCAATAAGTCCTTTATGTAAAGCCCCCTCCTCTAAAGCATAGCCTGTTAAATCCATTACATGCCTAGCGACCGCAGCCCTTAAACCTGAGTTAAGTATTGCTTCAATTATCCTGTCGGGGCCATACCTACCCACGAGTCCGGTCTCTAAGAACGTTGTCGTGCCTGATTTAATCATCTCAAGCATTGTTAGCTTAGCTGCGGCTAAAGCCTCGTCTTCAGTCATGTTGCCTTGAAGAGGCCATACCCTATCCTTAAGCCATGGTATTAACCTTCTGTAGTTAGCGCAGGCTTTAAGCATTCCTTGAACTAAGTGGACGTGTGTGTTGATTAATCCAGGCATTACTATATGTTTTGAGGCGTTTATCTCCTCCTTAGCTTTACCGCGGTAGTCTTTATCCAGTTCAGAACACTTACCTACGGCTACGATAACCCCTGAATCAACTGCTACGCAACCGTCTTTTAAAACAAGCCTTTCTTTATTCATAGTTATGACAAACTTACCTCTAACGTATATATCTACCAAACAACCACCTAGTTAATATCGCTGAAATTCAATAATATTTATTTATTCACTTAAGCAAGTTAAGTTAAGAGTGGTATGTTTATGAAACCACGTAAGTTATTAAGAAGAAGCTTCACGATTGAAACACTTAAGAATTTAGTTAAAGCTGCTAAGGGAGAATTGAAATCAACTTTAATCTTAAGGAACGCCAACTTAGTTGACGTTGTTTTAGGGGATATTAGAGAGAAGGTCAACATAGCTGTTTGGAACGGCTACGTAGTTCGAGTGGGTTATTTCGACGTGGATAGGTATAGAGGTGATGAAACGTTGGTTATGGACGTAAGCGACGCTGAAGCCGTGGTTCCGGGGTTTATAGACCCGCATGTGCATATAGAGTCTTCACTACTTAAGGTTAGTGAGTTTTCAAAGCTGGCTTTAATTAACGGAACCACTACGGTTGTTGCCGACCCGCATGAGATAGCGAATGTATTAGGTGTTGAAGGGGTTAAGGCTTTCATCGAGGAGTCTAGGCAAACGCCTTTAAGGCTGTTTTTCTACGTGCCTTCATGCGTGCCTCCAACAAAGCTTGAGTTCGGTAAAGCAGCTACGTTAACCGTGGATGACGTGAGGGAGTTGATGAAGTATGAGGAGGTCATAGGGTTGGGGGAGGTCATGGATTTCATCTCCGTGATTAACGCCGACGACGAAATACTTGAGAAGATCTCCATAGCTAAAGCAGCCGGTAAAGTAGTTGATGGGCACGCCCCTCAACTACCGGAGGAGATGCTTATCCCGTATATAGTGGCTGGTGTGGAGGCAGATCACGAGTCCGTGTATTTAGAGGAAGCACTTAATAAGTTGAGGAACGGCATGCGTGTTTTAATGAGGGAGGGGAGTGCGTGGAGGGATGTGGAGGAGCTTTCTAAGATATTGACTTACATGCGTATAAACACTAGATACTTAAGTTTCGCAAGCGATGATTTGGAAGTTACTGACATGGTTGAGAACGGGCATATGAATAGGATTTTAAGGAGGGCTGTGTCCTTAGGTGTGGATCCAATAACGGCTGTTCAGATGGCGACGTTAAACACGGCTGAGTACTTAGGGCTTAAGGAGTTGGGTGCTGTGACGCCCGGTAGGTTAGCTGATTTAGTTGTTCTTAAGTCTTTCAGGATGTTTCACGTTAAGGATGTTGTGGTTAGTGGGGAGTTGGTGGTTAAGGACGGTTCCTACGTTTTTAAGGATGGTGTTAAGTATGAATACCCTGAGAAATTCTTCAAGTCTTTAAAGGTTGGTAAGGTGTTAAGCGTTAACGACTTTAAAGTTAAAGCCCCTATTAAGGAAGGTTACGTTAATTACCTAGTTATTAAGGCGGTACCGGGTAAAGCAGTAACTAAGTCTGAAGTTGTTAAACTCCCCGTTAGGGATGGGTGGGTTTCCCTACCTACTGAAGGGGATTATGCTTACGTAGCGGTTATTGAAAGACATAAAGGTAGTGGTGAGGTCGGCGTTACTGTAGTTAAGGGGTTGGGTCTTTTAAGGGGTGCTTTAGCTCAAACCATAGCTCACGACGTACATAACATAGTAGTCGTTGGTAAGACAGCTGAGGAGATGCTCTTAGCGGTTAACGAATTGATTAGGGTTGGTGGGGGTATGGTGGCGGTTTTAAACGGTGTTTCAATAGCCTCGGTGGAACTCCCTATAGCTGGTTTAATCTCAAACGAGCCTTACGATCAGGTCTACGCCAAAGTTAAGAAGTTTAGCGAGTCGGTTAAGGCTTTAGGGACTTCCTTCCACTCAATATTTATGACGATATCCCTACTTTCACTTCCGGTGATTCCGGAATTAAGGATTACTGAGAAGGGGGTTGTTGACGTGTTAAGCGGTAAAGTCATCAACCCTATATTAAGCTTCGAGGGTAGTTAACTTGCTTACGTTGATTAAAAACGTTAAGTTAGTGCTTCACGGAAATGAAGTTACTGAAGCTTCTATAGTGGTTGAAGACGGTAAAGTAGGTGCTGTAGTTAAAACCTACGACTACTTAAGTAAGTACGATACTGTTGTAGACGGTTCAGGGCTTTTAGCGATCCCCGGAGGTATAGACATCCACGCCCATATTCACGACCCTCAGTACCTACATCATGAAGACTTCGAAAGCGGTAGCGTAGCCGCTCTATATGGAGGTATAACGACGTTTTTCGACATGCCTTTACGTACTTACGTTGAGGATAGGCAGTCCCTAGAGGTTAAGGTAGATGCCGGTCTTAAAATGTCTTACGTAAACTTCAGCGTTATTGCTGGGATGATGAATGAGAGGAACGTTTCTAAAGTCCCCGTACTTAGGGATTTAGGTGTTAAAGCCTTCAAAACTTTTACGTGTAGGCCCTTCAAACCTGAAAGCGATGGAGGTCTAGCTTTAGTTTTAAGTGAGGTTAGTAGGTACGGAGGGGTTAACGTAATACATGCTGAGGACGACTCCATACCTGAGTACTTAATGAGTAAGTTTAGAGGTGAGGGTAGGAACGACCCCCTAGCCTACCATGAATCAAGACCCGACGTTGTTGAGGGGATAGCACTTAATAAAGTTTTAAGCTTGACTTCCTTCTTAAACGTTAAGGAGGGGGTGCACATAGCTCATTTATCCTCCGCTTTAGGACTTAAGGAAATAGTTAAAGCTAAATCCGAAGGAATCAACGTAACTTCCGAAGTAACGCCGCATCATCTATTCTTCACTAAAGAAGACGTTAAGAAGTTAGGTAACTACCTTAAATTAGCTCCAACGCTAAAAACGAGGGATGACGTCATGGCTTTATGGCAAGGCTTAGCCAGGGGTTTCATAGAGTCCGTGGCTTCAGATCACGCCCCAGCCACTAAAGAAGAGAAGGAGGTAGATACGTGGAGTGCGTGGGGCGGCATACCGAATTTGGAGACTATGCTACCTTTAGTTTTTACGTTAGGTTTTAAGAAGTTAAGCTTACTAACTTTAAAGAGGTTTATAGAGGTAACTTCAGAAAACCCAGCTAAGATTATGGGTTTATACCCTGCTAAAGGGTCTTTAAGTGTGGGTTCCGACGCGGATATAACGCTTCTTGACGTAAATAAATGCTTTAAAGTTAAAGCGGATGCTCTCCATCATAAAGTCGATTGGACGCCATACGAAGGTGTTGAGATGTGTGGATGGCCTAGGAAAGTCTTCGTGAATGGTTTACTAGTTTTAGATGAGGGTAACGTAATAACGGAGAATAGAAAACCTAAATATTTAAGGATAGTTTAAAACCTTCTTAAACAACTACAGGTATCTTCGCCTTCCTCAACAACTCCCTAAAGTCTTCTAAATCAAGTCCGGAGAAGTACGCTGCCCTCCTGATGTCTCCCGTCTCTATATAGTATTTTAAAGCCGCTTTAATTTTAGGGGGTTGCTTCTCTATGAAATCCCAATCAGCATGCTCCTTTCTAATTCTTCTAGCCTCCTCCTCTAACTCAACCCACTTTTTCTTTTTCATTGTTACCTCATCTTCACCCACAGATCCTCCCCTTAATTAATTCTAATGCGTTTGTTAAATCTCTCCTAGGGAAGAAATGCCGAGTATCTTCTTCGTAGGCTTTAAATAATGTGTTTAACTCATTACAACTTACTTTAAACATACCTTCGATGACGGCAGCCGTCAAGATCTCAAGAGCTCTCCAAACTACGACGTCTTTATAAGGAGTTATGAAGTCTACAGCCATTATAGCCCCTCTATTTTCCGTTAAGACGACATACCCTCTCCTCCTACCTATGACTAAGCATAAAGCTTCAGGAAGGTCCACAGGGATTAAACTTCTAAGCTTTCTTGACTCTTCAGTAAGTTTCCTAGCTTCCTCAAGCTCTTCTGAAGTTTCCGTGTAGATGGACATATTACCTGAAGCTAGAGCTGAAGCAACCCACTCTACGGTTCTTTCAGATTTAATCTCTTTTAAAACTGATTCACTCACATATACAATATTAAATAACTTAAACATTAAGTCTCTATATCTGAAGCGAGCCCAATCAATTATAAAGCAGGTGTCGGCTATAGCGAACCTAACAGACATTAGGTATCTTAGCCCTCACTCTAAGCTCGTTAAACTCATCAACAGTTAAACCAGCTATTCTTGAAGCCACGTACATATCGCCAGTCTCTATATAGTATTTTAAAGCCGCTTTAATTTTAGGGGGTTGCTTCTCTATGAAATCCCAATCAGCACACTCCCTTCTAACCCTCTTAGCTTCATCGACATCCTCACGAGAAACCTTAGCCCTAAGGATCAACACTCACCACAATAAAATTCCTACACTAACTATTAAACTTTTTAAATATCTTCAAACTGTAGCTAAAACCCTGCGTCTTCTTTAAAGTAGAGTAAATTCACTTCCAATAATAATATAGTTAATAGCTAACGATTATAACTTAAGAGGAGGTTAGGAGGTTGTTATGTAGGGTGTGGCTTGGGTTACGTTAAGGTTAAAGCTAGGGTGTGGTGTTTAGAAAGCGGTGTTTCTAAGGAGGTATCCTTGCTTGCTGATATTGGAGCTATATATACTACCCTCCCAAGTAGTTTCCTAAAAGAGCTTGGTGTTAAACCAATGGACGTTAGGAAGTTTAAGTTAGCGAATAGCAGGATTGTTGAGAAGGAAGTAGGGTACGGGAGTAGTTTCTTGTTTGTAGGTTTTTCAAGGTCTCTGTAGGCTCCTTAATGCTCTTAGTGCCACTATGTATGCTGATGCTGTGTGAATATCTAGTCCTAGGTCTTCAGCTACTATTCGAGCAGATATTGAACTATAAAAGCTGGGTTTATTTTAATTAGTTTTTCATGAACCTTAGGAACTAACACCTCCATTTGCTGAATAAACTCTCTTAAAGCCATTTTAGTTTGCTTCCTCTTAGCAGTCTTGATTCCCTTTGGCTCCGGCCTAGAGAGCTTTTCAATAGCGTAATATCCTACTCCATGCTCTCTAGCATACTTTACTAGCCTGGCAATAGCTTCCTGCCTAATAGCTTTAGCGTTCTCTTTGAGGAAACCATGAGATGTAACCTCAGGAAAGTGTTCATTTTTAATATCCCTAATGATGCCTTTCCTATCTATTATGACCATACATACCCTACCAGGGTTAAAATCAAAACCCGCTATGTGTCCTACTATTTTAGCTTTTGTCTTCTTTCCTATGTATTTGGTGTAAAGTTCGAGAGGAACACTTACATGTATTTCAAAGCATTTGCTCTTTAAATAGATTCCTGCTCCATACGTGATGTTGGAGGCTATTAGCTCCTGTATTATGGGTATGTATTTCCTACCGAATTTAGCCTTGGCGATTATCCATCTATGCCTGCCGGATGCCGATGGAATCTTAATCTTAACAATATCTGATGAAACGAATTTTATATTCCTATTTACTTTTTTCGTCTTTGCTTCCTACCGAGAATAACTGTGGCTTTTTAAGCTTAAGATATGGTTGCTCTCTATATAGTCTAGCTCTTTTATATGCTGAGTAGGAGTACCATTTGTTATTCAATATCCTCGATGTAAGTAGCTTGACAATTTCATTTTCTTTTACTCCTTTCCTCATTAATGAGTGAGCATACTCTACTGCATCTTTAAAATTCCTCATAACGTATAGGAGAAGACCTCTATCTTCAGGTGAAGAAACTATGAGCCTACCTTTAATTGTTGGCTTTATTTCTTTCTCCATTTCTCAACTACCATCCTATCATTCTCCTCATCATAATAAACAATTAGCTTATCACCTTCTTTCAATCCCATCCTTTCAGCAACCTCTCTCGGTATAGTCATTCTCAGCTTAGGAAGTACCCTATAGACACCCACTAATTCCATAGTATCCCCAGAAACATTTATATACCTCTAGATATATAAATTTAGTGGTACTCTCAACCCTGATGATGAGGGCGAGGGGGATGAGCACCAAGTGAACTATGCTTCGCCAATGGCTCTGGAGAACATAGCGACCCTCTGGAGCCGTAGGCGGGGCATAGGGATGCTTAGCCGTGATGAACCGTCCTACGGAGACCTAAAAAGACCGTAGGCGAAGAACGGTTAGTAGGTATTGAAGTTATGGGGTTAAGAACACATACTGTGGTAATTTTCGGTGATGAAGGCGTATACCTCTTGGGTGTTGTTACGTTAGAGGAGTTAGGGCTTGAAATAGATCCTATTAAAGGTGAGCTTAAGCCAGCTGAGTTATTGTTAATGAAGCTTTAAATAAGTGCTTAACTACAGCAAAATTTAGCAATTTAAAGCGCTTCATAACTATCTAAACAGCTTTCCTACTCTTCAAGTTACGTGAAACGTTAAAACATACTGTAAGAACGTTAGGTTTAAAACACGTGGTGAAATTGCTACTATCTTAATCACACCGTAACATTACTTAAATGGAGGGTGTGACATCAATCTTAACACATCCGCTATATGAACGAAGCCTGTGATTCCATAGTAAGGTTTTCAGATTATGACTTCCTCACTCAACATCCTAGTGACTTAAATCATCTATTTGTTTTCGTTAAATCTAAACTCTATTCCTAATGCGTCATTCCTTAGTCTTGGGAGGTCTTAAAGACTTTATGCGAGGAAAGCGTGAGCGTAAATCTAGTACATTGAGCATAAATTATAAACCTCTGCCTCATCCTTACGAATTAACCCCCTGAAGATTTAGTGGGTGCCGTAATTTTAAGGTTAATAAGGTGTGAACGTTATTATTTTTGGTGCTTTAGTTGGCTGAGAGTTTAGCAGTGAGTTTGGTTGAGCCTATAATTCAAGAGTATGTTAGGAGGGTTATTGAGAAAGCTAGGGCTGGTAAGAAGCTTAGCGATTGGGAGATAGGTATGTTGATGATGGATTATATGAGGATATCGTTATCGAATAGGATTAGCTCTGTTGAAAAGACTTTGTCTGTAAGGATTGACTTAATGGAGAGTAGACTTAATGGTGTTGAGGGTAGGCTTGATCGTGTTGAGTCTTCCGTTAATGACTTTAGAGAGAAGCTCACAACCTTCGATAAGAAGTTTGGGATGATTGAATCTAGGCTTGAATCTCTTGAAGGTAGGCTTAACAGCGTTGAAGGCAGACTTAACGGTGTTGAAAACAGGCTTGATCATGTTGAAGGCAGGCTTGACCGCATCGAGGGTAGGCTTGATCGTGTTGAGTCTTCCGTTAATGACTTTAGAGAGAAGCTCACAACCTTCGATAAGAAGTTTGGGATGATTGAATCTAGGCTTGAATCTCTTGAAGGTAGGCTTAACAGCGTTGAAGGCAGACTTAACGGTGTTGAAGGCGGCCTCAACGACTTAAGGAGTAAGTTCGACGCTTTCGATAAAAGATTTACGATTGCGGAGAGTAAACTCGTAAACGTTGAGAAAGGCGTTGAATACTTGAAAGGAAGCCTAGACTCACTAAGAGATAACGTAATAAACGTTTTAGTTGCTGAACTTAAGAGAAGAGCAGGTATAGAGTCAAAACAGCCGTAGGATCCTTAGATTTAGCTACTTAACTAATTCTATCCATCAGTTATTAAAAACGAAATACGTTTAACCATAGATTTAAAGCTATCTTAAGACTGTTTGTACTTCACCTTCCGTTGACGGAACCGCAGAACTTAAACTCCGAATCACGAACTCCCGTATGTAGAGAAAAGATGAAAACTCCAAAAAAGCAGGTTGTTAAATGTTTCAACTGTGACTCAACTCTAAGTAGACAGCTATATAAAGCAATAGATATCCACTTCAAGATGTGTAGTTTTCCCTAAAGCCTGAGCGTCTCCCATCACGTGGTGATTAAGGAGGTGATCCCTCGGTGGGGGACGCGGGTGAAGGCTTTAGGTGGGGTTGCCACGAATGGGGGTGAGGGCGATGACAAGCCACCGATGAACTCAAGAGACGACTAAACCTAATGAACCCCAAGGTCTACATAGGCATACAAACACCTATATAAGCAGAATCCCAGAATATTTCATAGCATAGCAGTAGTATTGGGTTCGGGTTTGAACGTCATTTCTGGTTACTCTCTTCATCCCCTCATTTTTTGTTCCTCCGTTCCGTCTGGTTTCATCCTTCACAGCGGAGGCTCTTAGGGGCGACCCAAACACCCCCGCACACGCTTAACCACTTTTCCCTTCTATTCCTTAATACTACCTCAGGGATCCACCTACCCTATAGGTGGATAAACCCCTCATCAACCCAAAAAACAATACTCACTTCTAACATATATAAACCTTTAAAATAGAAAGAAATTAAAAACATTTAAGAATATCAAGGAATTACATAAAGGGCGATACGGCTATGTTAAGCTCTACCTTAGTTTGAAACATATGTTGCTCTGAAGGATTTCGCTTAAGCATGGATACAATCATTTAATATGCTATGCGAATATGTTCAGGTAGTTCAAGGACTGTGAAAATGTATGAATGGTTAATGTTCTTAAGACTTATTTCTACCACTTAGTTCCTTTAAGATTTCTTCTTCACTTATCGCTTTCACTAATATAGTCTCTACATTGAGATTTCTCGCATGAATAGCCATAGACTCATCATCTGTTAATAATAGGGCTTTAACGTTAAACGCTAAAGCTATGAAGTAAGTATCAAATCCTGACGGAGCTTCCAACAACGCTACTTCCACTGCCTTGTTAAATAGCAAATCTTCGTTGACTACAATGAAGGTTCTCTCAATAGTACTCACTATATCACTCACCATATCCCGGCTCAAGCTATTCCTTCTTAATACCGCAACTACCTCAACAAGCCCAGCTCTAGGGAAGTATATAAAGTACCTATTTTTCTTAAGCAGTCTCGTGATAGTCCTACATTTTTTATGAGTAGACAATTCCCTATCATAAACATTACGTGGTAGATGTTTAGCTGGCTTCAATAAGCTCTTTACGATGACTGTCGTATCTAAGACTATGTTAGCTACTTCCTCTCGCACGTCCACGTACCTCATCTATAACTTTGTCTATATCCTCTTTAGCCTCCAGCTCAAGCCTCTCAACAAGATCGTAAAAATCCCCTCCAGCAAGTATAACTATCTTTACCTTCTCCCCTTCCTTTAACTCAACTTTCTCTAATGGTCTAAACACACCTCCCTCGTATATCGCCTCCACAACCTTCGACATAAGCACGCACCCCTATAATGATATGTCACATTGCTTTTAATAAATAGCTCAGCTGTAAGCTAATTCAACAGACACTCAATAGTACTAAGTATGAGTTCCTACCGCTACAGCTTACTTATAGTTGATGAGCATAATTAATGATCACTTAGCCGTCGTAGTTGGTAATGAAGATGACAATACGCTAGGCCTTACTGGTTTAAACTGCTACGGAGAACTTATATCGGTTTATTTGGTGGGGCCGCGGGGATTTGAACCCCGGACCACGGGGACCCGAACCCCGCATTCTACCAAGCTAAACTACGGCCCCTTCTAAAACAAATTACATCGGGAGTTAAAAGGGTTTAGTTTTTAATTTGCGTAGGGATTCATCTTTGGGTTTAGGTGTTGAGTGAGTTAAGTGTTTTGAAGGAGTTTGTTCGTGAGTTAAGCGCTCCTTTCGTAGGTCGTGAGGAGGAAGCTGAAGTTGTTGTTCTATCTATTTTATCTAAAGAGCATGGGATTTTAATTGGCGAGCCTGGCACAGCTAAGTCCGCGATTGTTAGGAGGGCTGCGGAGCTTCTTAACGCTAAGTTCTTTAAGTACTTACTGACTAGGTTTACGGAGCCTTCCGAGATATTCGGTCCTTTAGATATTAAGGCTTTAGAGGAGGGTAGGTATGTAAGGCTTTCCACGGGTAAGTTACCGGATGCTGAGATAGCTTTCTTAGATGAGGTTTTTAAAGCTAATTCAGCTATTTTAAACGCTTTAAACACTCTACTTCAGGAGAGGGTTTTATACGACGGCTTCACTGAGTTAAGCGTTAACCTCTGGTCTTTATTCGGCGCTAGTAATGAAGTACCGGACGACCCTGAGGTTGAGTCCGTCTACGATAGGTTTTTAGTTAGGCATTTCGTCAGGCCTGTATCGGAGGATTTATGGAGTGAGTTACTTAAGCGTTCTTGGGCTATCGAGAAGGAGATCTTCTTCAACGGCTCCCTCCACGCTAGGAAGTTACTCGATATGAACGATTTAAGAAAACTTCACGCGATACTTTATGAAGTTGATTTAAGCGGTGTTGAAGGTAGGTTGATGAGGTTATTCGCCGTTTTCGAGAGTAGGGGGATTCACTTAACCGATAGGCGGAAGGGCAAGTCTTTAAAACTCGTAGCAGCTAAAGCCTTACTTAACGGAAGGAGGGTTGCTTTAGAGGAGGATTTAATGGCTGTTAAGTACGTAGCCGTTAGGGATTGGGAGGACGTGGAGAAAGTCAACACGGTATTAGCTGAGGAGTTAAAAACACCTTATAAATACTTAAGAGATTTAAACGAGATTAAATCAAACCTAAAGGAACTTCATAACTACGTCCTCTCACTTAAAAACATAGAGAGTAGCTTCGTAGACACTAAATTTAAATCCATAGCTAGGGAGTTAGAGATAACTAGAGGTAAGGTCGTAAGCATAATGAGGGAATCTCAAGACCCTCAAGTAATTAAAGCCGGTGAGGACGTCATAAACCTAATAAACAATATAATGGAGTTAATAACGAAGAGAAGGTGATTAATTGAAGTTAGGACTTAACCACATACCAGAGCCGTATAAGTCAATCGTTGAGTTAGTGTTTAAAAACCTACTTAACGTTTTTAAAGATGATCTAATATCCTTCGTTATCTACGGCTCCGTAGCTAGAGGTCAGGCGAAGCCTGAAAGCGATATAGATATGTTAATCGTAGTTAAAAACCTACCTAAGAACAGGTTTGAAAGAACTGCGTTATTTATAGAGTTAATTGAGAGGAAGGTTGAACCACTACTTCAGGAGTTGATGGACAGAGGGTATTACATAAACTTAAGCCCTATACTTAAAGAACCTGAGGAAGCTTCTAAAATAACGCCGCTCTACTTAGATATGGTTGAAGATGCTGTGATTATATACGATAAAAACAACTTCATAACTAACGTCTTACTAAGGCTTAAGAAAAGGTTAAGTGAGTTAGGAGCTGAGAGGGTTTGGATGGGCAGGAAGTGGTTTTGGATTCTTAAGAAAGACTACAGGTTTGGTGAGGTTATAGAGATTGAATAACGTAGAGTTAGCGAAGTCAAACATTAAGCAAGCTGAGGAAGCGCTAGAATCAGGTAATTACCGTTTCTCCCTAGATAAGACCACGAAACGCTATAGTTTAAATAAAATGAAGCGGTAGGGACAAACGGTGCCTCATGAAGAACTCTACACAAGGTTGGATGCGGAGCAAGCGTTAAGTCAAGCTTTGAAGGTTTATGAGATCGTGATTAAGCTTTTTACTGGTGTAGTGAGTAATAACTCATGAGTTGGGTTGCTTAAGGTGCGGTTTCCTTGAGTGTTAAGGGGGTTTTAAAAGGTGTTAATTACGGCGATCCGGTTGTTTTGTTTAGGGGTGAGAAGGTTGTTAAGCTTGCTAAGCGTTTCGGGCTTGAGGGGGATTTCCTAACTTTAGGTTTGGGTGTGGATCTTTTCTATACTTTATACCTTCCACACCCGGTTGTGGTTGGTTTGGCTGGGGTTGATGAGGGGTTAAGCACGCATTACAGTATAGTTAAGGCTTTAGTTGATTTGGAGGAGTTGGTTGAGGTTAAGAAGCATACGATACTTGATTCTTCTTTAAGTACTTTAGCTTCAGTTTCTTTAATTCAGCACTTGATTGAGGAGCTTGAAGGTCTTAACGAGTCAGTTGATTTTAAAGATTTGGAGGGTAGGTCCGGTAAGGGTAAGTTAACTTCAGCTTTGAAGGAAGCTTTAAAGAGGGTTGGTGAGGAAGCTGAAAACATGAGGAAGTTGAAGGAGTTGATGGCTGTAGGTACGGCCCCAGGTAAGGGCAGTCACTTCGACTTAGATGAGTCTGGCGAGGATGTGATTAAGTTAGCTAGGAATGCTGACGTTAGTAAGTTGCTTGAGGTTCTTCAGATAGTTCCGGAGCTTTTTAGAAGGAGTAGGAGGAGGTTTGAAAGGTTTAGCCGTGGTGAGTTAGCTGGTTATGACTTAGGAAGTGATTTAGAGAGGGTCGTTCCGGAGGAGCTGGTACTCCCTAGGAAGTACTTCCTCATGAAGTTTTCTGAGTCTAAACTACTCCTATATGAGAAGAGGTTGCCGAAGGCTTTAGGATCTATATACCTGCTGGTCGATAAGTCGGGGAGTATGGAGGGTGATAAGATAAGTTGGGCTAAAGCAACAGCTATAGCGTTGTTAATTAAAGCTAGGAGGGAGAGGAGGGAATTCAACATGAGGTTTTTCGATGGGTTACCGCATGATAGAGTTAAAGTATCTAAAAACGTTAAACCTACTGAATTGCTTAACCTCATTAAATACTTAGCTAGGGTGAGGAGCGGTGGGGGTACGGACATAACTAGAGCTATAGCGACCGCATGCGATGACATAACGTTAGGTGTGACGAAAAACACTTCAGACATCATAGTAGTTACGGACGGTGAAGACACACTATCTGTAAACCTACTTAAGAGGAAGTTAAGGCAGGCTAACGCAAAACTAACCTCAGTTATGATTTTAGGAGATAATAAAGACTTGAAGACGTTAAGCGAGCATTACCTCACAGTTAAAGTACTTGATGAAAACGCAATACTTAAGATAGTTGAAACACCCGATTAAAACTACTCAACAACAGCTCCGTAGATTACGTCCACACCCAACTCCTTAGCTCTTTCAACAGCGTCTTTAGCTATGTTAACCGCCACTACAACCCTCCTCTTAACCCTACCTAAGATTTTCTCAGCCTTCACAACCTTCTCATAAAACCACTCAACATCATCTAACTCCACAAGACTTTTAACTTCTAAAACCACTATACCGTCTTCTTGAATTACTACGTTGAATTCATATACAGCACCTTTAACACCTAACAAACCCTCCCTATCCCTATACGTGAATCTACTTACTTTCTCAGGATCTATACCTAACTTACTTGCTTGATCTCTATATATGTTTAAGACGGTTTCCTCAAGATCTCTCCCAAGTCTCCTACCGAAAGAACCTAAGGCGATCTTCAACTCAGCAACACCAGCTTCAAGCTTCACAACCCTCTCCTCAAGCTTAACTACCCTTTCCTCTAACTTAGCAAATCTTTCCTCAAGCTTCGCAAACCTCTCTTCAAGTTCTGCGAACTGCTTCTCAAGCTCGGCAAATCTATTCTCGAGTTCCGCAAACCTCTCCTCTAATTTTTGCTGTCTCTCAGCTAATTCTGAGAACCTCTCCTCTAGTTTCTGCTGTCTCTCCTCCAACCTAGCAAACCTCTCTAAAAGTTCTTTAAACCCTATAGCACCAGCTAAAGCTAACCTAAACTCCCTATCCTCCTCAACAGCTTTTAAAATCCTCTCCTTCTCCTCCTTAGAAAGTGCCTGCACACCCACTACTCAACACTACCTAATAACTACCTACTCTCAAACAATAAAAAGCTACTAAAGCTAACTTTCAAACTCCTCCTCAAGACTTACTCCCGCTAACTCACCAAGCCTAGCTTTTTTAGCTTTCAAGCGTTTACGTCTCCTACGAATCCATTGAAGTACGTCTTCAGGTGTGGGTGTTTCACCTACTTTAGCTTTATTATTTTTATTGATTTTTAACACCCTTCAATTATTTGATGTATTGCTTATAAGTTCCTTAGGGGTGTTGAGTTTTAGGTTGTTTCGGTGGTTTTACGTAGTATTTTATCTCGCCGTCTAGGTAGTCTTTAATTATTTTCTTAGCTGCTTCATGTAGTATTGGCTCGCGGTCTTTCTTATGTATCCAACCTCTTTTGATGGCTAGCTCCTTAAGTATTTCGGGTGGGTTTTGAGTTTCTATTCCGTATGTTGTTTGGAATGCTTTAGGGTTGTGTTGAAGTACTTTCTTAATTAACTCTACAGCTGTTTGAACGGGGTTCGGTATCTTATCTATTGGGTTCATCCTAATGATTGACTCAACCCCTTCCTCAACAGGTATTATGCCTGGAGTGTCTAGAACGTAGAAACCGCCCCTAACTTTAAATAGCTGTGCTCTCCTCGTATATCCTGGAGTGCCTGGGTATGGGGAGGTAGTTGCTGAATGCCTACCCTTAAGAACGTTAATCAAGGTTGACTTACCAACCTTAGGAACGCCGAAAACACCTACAACACCTACGCCGCCACCACCTAAAGCCTCCCTAACCTTCTCCTTAACCAACCCTCTAAACCTTAAAGTACCTAACCTCTCCCGAGCGGAAACAAGAACAGCATCTAAACCCTCATAAACCTTAAAATACCTAACCCAACCCAAACCAACACCCTTAGGTATTAAATCAGCCTTATTCAAAACAACAACTAAAGAAACACCTAACTCACCACACATCCTCTCAAACCTAACACTCCTAGTTGAGATAGGGTCCCTAACATCAACAACCTCAACAGCTACGTCAACACCACCCAACAACTCACGAACAAGCCTCCAACTAGCCAACAACAACCTCAAAACCCACAAACGAAGAAACATCAAAACTTAAATACGTAACATAAAGAACAGCTACTAAAACAATAAAGGAAATTAAGGAGGATGCTCAGCTAGTTAGGGAGGATAGGGGGGATGGCAGAGGATGATATAGAGATGTTGTTTAGAGAGGGTGTAACATTTATAAAATGTGAAAACCCAAACTGTAAGGACTTCCTAGGAGGTAGGCACTCAATACGTATTTCCCTTAAAGACTTAATACGTAATTACATAACGATGAAGTAGCTTTTACCCCCACCCTCAATTTACAGCTAAGCTGGGTTATGTTTACTAACACAAACTTGTTTAATATTGTTTATGTGTAGAGAATGTTATATAACACGTGTTGCAGTAGCTTAAGTATTAAGGGATTGCTTAATGATACCGTAAGGCGTGGGTTTTAGTATTATTTAACTTGATGTAGTTAGTTAGGGTTTATAAGCTTTTCGTGTGTTAAAAAACACACAAAAACACACAAACCTTTTAAAGGATTTCACATAAGAATATACATGAGGTGACTTCAAGTAATGAATAGTAAGTACGCAGATATAAGATCGTATGTATCGATAGCAATGGCAATACTATTCATACTACCAATACTAGCTACAATACCTGTACAATCACAGATAACAGCAGTTAAAATAACATCAGTATCAACACCTGCATACCCAGGGAGACCTGTAAACATAACATTGGATGTAGGTCTAACTACAACAGTAACAGTAAGTCTATGTAATGATAATGCATGTACAAATGTATGGGCCCAACAATCATTTGTACCACCACAGCCAGGAACATATACAGTATCACTTGTATTACCAAAGCTTCTACCAGGAGCAACAGATGCCGATACTAATGGTATGGTTGATCTATATGTTAAGGTATCAACAGTCTTTGGCGCAGAACCGCAGAAAATAGATGTAGCTCCAGTAATAGAGGTTACCCCAATACAAACAGCAAATGTAAACCCCGATGGAACGTCAAAGAACATTGAAGTTAACTTCTATGGATTTAAACCTAGTGACAGCATAACAAGTGTGACTTTCACAGGACCGACAACAGAAAGCTTTAGTGTAACGGTAAATGTAGGTTCAGATGGAAGTGCCTCTACCACTATACCACTTAAAGACATAACAGGCTATGGTCTTCCCAGAGGGACATACACCGTTAGCTGTACTCCAGGAACTACTGATATGGCCTCTGCAAAACCAGGAAGCTTAACGATAGTTCCACAAGCAATTATAATTCCAGCAGAGGGTAATGGAAGATGTGATGGTGTTGTATGTGAATCCTACCAAATCATGATTACAGGCTACGGGTTTGATCCAAAGGTTTCCGTGACAAGAATAGATCTGCTCAATCTGAACTTCACAAAGGTTGTATACTCCAATACCAGTGTCAATGTTGCAACCAATGATTATGGGTATTTCATAGCTGCAAAACTGTTTAAGACTAATATGAGTGCTGGTCTATATATACCGATAGTCTATACAGCACCTACATCTAAAACAGTGTCAAACACTAGCGATAATATAGGTGTGGCTACAAAGAGTAGTGTAGTTATATCACAGAGCGCCATATATAACACTCTAGGCACTAAAGCATCTGTAACAGCTACATCTTTTGTAAATGGTACATGGCAATATGTAGAGAAATACTCAACAATGTCCTATACATTATCAGAGGTACTAAGAATAGACTTTACAGAATCCGGTAAGAACTATAGACTTGCAGCAAATCTTGAACCAGCTGGTATAAGGTTTACACTATATAACATAACCCCTGCTGTACCTGTAACCCTTAACACCACATTGGTACTAACTACATGGAATGATACAATCAAAGCTTATATAGCTAACTATTCATTCAGTATAACACCAACACCTGCATATGGACCAGGAGTAGCAGGTGGTGGGTATAAGTATTGGGCAACATTCTACAACTATTCAAATATGATACTGCTTAGGCTGAAGGTAAATGACTTTGTTGTTACATATGCTAATCTATCTATAGTGTATAGCAATGTTGATACAGGTGTAACCAAGAGTTTCTACTATGAATATCCAGCAAATCTATCTATAGTAGCTGGTGCCGCTAGTGTAACTGTTCCAAAGTTTACAGATGCGGATATTAAGTGGAAGATAACATGGTCTATGAATCTACCTTCTGGTGGGACTACATATACAGCAACTCTAACTGTTACTGGACAGCCGCTTAAGGGACCTGTAGATGAGTTTAGAAATGTTGGATATATTGTTAGACCAATATTGGTTGTTATTGCATCCACCGGAGTGTTGTTGCCAGAACAGAAGGTTACTATTGCTGCCTATGGATATGGTCCTGGAGCATCTTACTATCCAGGCTATAACACTTTGTATGTGTATTGGGAGAAGGTAAGGCTATTAACAACTGTACCTCTTGGCAATGATGGTAATGCAACGTTTGTTATAACAATACCTGGTGATGCTAGCTTCGGTATACACTATATCTATGGTGTTGACTCTTGGAAGCCCCTACCATATGAGTATACATTATCTATAGTTGTTGGAGCAAAAGCCTACTGGGCAATACCACCAGCGTTACCTGAGAAACCCGAGGTCTCAGCTGGATATAATAACACACGTTTAGAGGTATGTCCATGTCCAGGTGTCTATAGCGGTGTTGGGTATTGTGATAAATGTGTTACTTATATAGCTGAATGTGACTATCTTGGTGACTATATAGATGTGACAGTATCCGGTTTATCGCCGGGAGAGACCTTGACTGTAAGGTTTGGCGACATTGTTGTAAAGACCGTTAAAGCTAATAGCTCTGTAGAGACAATAAGATTTGTTGTTCCAACCGTTCCAGCAGGTAGCTATCCAATAAGTGTTATCGGAAGTGTTAGTGGTACCATAGATGTAACAGACTTTATGTTCATCAACAAGACTACCAACACCAAGCAGATAAAGCATGGTATCCTGCTCGAGGTAGTGCCGAAGATATTGTTGCTGGATCTAGAGAAAGACGTGTTGCCAATACTTGTTGGGCCAGGGTTTGTAAGGGTTATAGGTACAGGTTTCAAGCCTGGCATAGCTGTAAGGGCAGTATTGTTCAATGATACTGACGCTGCATATATGCTCAATATGCAGGTACAGAGCTGGTCTGCTGACGCTAGAGGTGTGCTGAAGAGTCCATTTACGGAAAAGGCAGGTATATACGTACCTGCTCTAGAGCCTGGTGCATATGAGGTATCTCTGGCATACGTTGAGGGTACCAAGACTAAGGTATCGAAAGCAGGTCTTGTATATGTTATTAACAATGTTAGTATAGTGACAACAAAGTATGATCTCAATAACGCTGAATCTAGAATTTCAAACAAGGTAGATTCAGCTATTGCGAACATTTCTAGTAAGATAGATTCAGCCACGACAACTATTTCCAGTGCAGTAACATCGCTTCAAGATCTCATAAGCAGTAAGCTTGACTCTATAGCAAGCGATCTAAAGACGACATTGAATCTTGTTAGTGATAAGATTACTGGCATTAGTGATAAAGTTGATACTGTACTAAAACAGCTTGACAGTACCTCTAAGACTCTTAGTGGAGTTGCGAATGATGTATCATCGATAAAGAGTGATGTGAGTAGCATAAGAAGTGATGTCAGTAAGGTCTCAGGAGCTTTATCTGATCTAAAAAGCTCTATAGATGCTATAAAGAGTGCTACGGATAACATACCAGGGATTAAGAATTCGATAGCAACACTCTCAGACACGGTCAATAAGTTAACACCAACTATAGAGCAACTTAGGGCGGATATCACAGGACTTAAGACAGACGTAGCATCAGTGAAGAACGACGTAGCATCAGTGAAGACAGACGTAAGCTCAGTTAAGAACGTTGTTAGCGGGTTAGAAGGCTCTATTAAGTCAGCGATCGATGCCTCTAAAGCTGAGGTAGGCGGTAAGGTAGACTCCCTCTCAATAGCTGTATACATAGCAGTGATATTCGCCTTACTGTCCTTCATAATGTCCCTACTGGTATACTTCAGCATGAGGAAAGCCGTAGCGACTAAGTAAAAACTTAAAACTAAACTTTCTTTTTTAAACGTTCAGATCTTCAACTCCTTCTAAACTTCCTTTAGTTTAGATTTGATTAACTCCTCCCCAGCTTCTTCAACGTCTTTAAGCGTGTCTATAGATCTCCAGTAACTGTTTAGGAAGACCTTACCTAATAACCTACCTTGACTAGCTAGCTTAGGGAATGTGTCCTTCTCTAAATCTCCTTTCTTAGGTAGGTGTTTAAACACCTCAGGTTTTAAAGCGTAGACGCCGGCGTTTATCAGGTAGTTAGGTATTATGGGTTTCTCCCTGAAGGACACAACCCTATTATTACTTCCTAACTCAACGATTCCGTAGGGGGATTTTAAAGGAACTAAAGCTAAAACACCTAAAGCTTCATCAACTCCTTCAAGCTCCTCCACAAGCTCGTTAATAGGTATGTCAGTTATTATGTCCCCGTTAACGGCTATGAAGACCTCATCGTTCTTCAATATGTTTTCAGCGTTTTTTAAAGCTCCTCCAGTACCTAAAGGCTCCTCCTCAACAACGTATACGGCCGTAACCCCGAATCTACCGCCGGAACCTAGAAAATCAACTAACTTCTCCCTATGGTAACCAGCTAAAACAACAACTGTGTCAACCCCGTAACTCCTTAACCACTCAATCTGCCATTGAATTATAGGCTTACCGCCAACCTCAACTAAGGGCTTAGGCCTGTCAGAAGTTAAAGGCCTTAACCTCCTACCCAAACCACCAGCTATGATAGCGGCCTTCAATTAAAACCCCCTAAGATATGTGTGGGTTAAACATTTAAAAGTCAGCTACCCCTAAAGATCATCACCACTCAGTGGGCATGACTCACATCATTACTTTAAAGATTATTAACTAAGGGCTTAACCCAGCTTAGCCTCTCTCTTAATGTTGGGTTTCTCCGTAGTTACTGCGTATACATTCATAGACTCAACCTTTAAGTAAACCTCAGGTGAGTTAACACCTACGGCAACGACCTTAACGCCTTTAGCCACAGCCTCCTTAACAGTCCTACTCCTTAAAACTGCGTGGGGTTGTATCAAGCAAGTCACGCCGCTCTTAATCAACTCACTAACGTTTAAGTAGGGATTCGCCGTATTAAAACATACGTCACTATAAACTCCTTTAAGCTCTTCAACAACGCTTAAATCCTTAACTACAGGCACTACCTTAACCTTATTAATTAAGTCTGAAGTGAAATCCTTAAACAGCTTGAGAGAATCCCTACTTAAAGGAATTAACGCTATAGAACCTTCCTTAAGGCCGTTAAGGAAATCCTTCAAAGCCTTCAAACCCACCTCACTTAAATCACTTAATGAATTAACTACGTAAACACCTTCAACGTCTGAATGCCTTCTAACAACGTTTAAAACCTCACTTAAATCAACGCCTACGTTAACTTCAAGCAGTACTTTAGGCTCCGTTAAACACCACCAACAATAAAATACTTCAACAGGGTTAATAGGCACAACTACTTCATGATGTAGTATAGGGTTGGGGTGATGAAGACCTCGATGAACGCCGCAATAGCTAGCAAAACAACAACTAAAACTAACTTCCTCAGGACGTATTTAAAGTCTTTAGTTAGGGATACATCCCTACCCATTAAATACTTGCGGATTACCTCAACACCTAAGTAAGTTCCTAAAACAGCTGAGTAGATGACCGTCGGGATCTCCACAACACCATGCGGTATTATAAGGGCTACATTCCTCCACACATCACCCTCACTAACCACTAAACCTATTACGTAACCGTTAGCTAACACTATAAGAGGCGGTAAAACCAACGTAAACCCTAAGAAAACATTCAGTAAAGCCACCCTTAAATTATTTAAGAATATCAAAACAGCCAGCAATATAAACGAAGCTAAAGACCCCTCAGCAACCACCTCCCTTAAAGGACTTAACTCATTAATTAACGTGTTAAGGAAGAACTTCCTAAACTCAGGCGGTGTGTTAAACCCTGCGTAAAGCCCTCCAACAAACAGCAAAGTAAGCATTAAAGCGAGGGCTAACCTAACCACTTAAGTAACACCTCAAATATGCAGTTGCTTATGAAGTTAATTAACTGAGGTTTTAAAGGTATTTCCTAAACTAAAGATTAGGTATGGATTAAACGATGTGCTGCGGTGGTGAAGGCTTAAACGACGTGCGTAAGTGCTTACGTCCCTACACCTTAGGCTGGTTTATAAGTAAGTTTAAAGAGTTCACACCGCCTCAGGAAGCGGCCATACCTAAGATTAAATGCGGGGATAACGTACTGATTTCCTCACCCACCGGCACCGGTAAGACGTTAGCTGCTTTCCTAGCGATTATAGACGAGCTTTACGGGTTGGGTGAGTCTAAAGCTTTAGGGGATAGGGTATACGCTGTTTACATCTCCCCGCTGAGGGCTTTAAACAACGACATGGTTAAAAACTTAATGACCCCTCTTAAAGAGATTAGGGAGTACGCCAAGTCCTTAGGTGTTGAGTTGCCTGAGGTTAGGGTTGCTGTTAGAACTAGCGATACATCACCTTACGAAAAATCTAAGATGGTTAAGGAACCACCGCATATATTGATAACCACCCCGGAGTCTTTAACTATTTCGATAACAGCCCCTAAGTTTAGGGAGAAGTTAAGAAGTGTTAAGTGGGTTATAGTTGATGAAATCCACGAGATAGCCTCAAGTAAGAGGGGTGCTTTACTTAGCTTAACTTTAGAAAGGCTTGAGGAGTTAAGCGAGAATGAAATTCAGAGAGTGGGTTTAAGCGCTACTATATCCCCTCTAGAGGACATAGCTCAATTCCTCGTAGGTTTCGATAACGACGGAAGGCCTAGGAAATGCTCTATCGTTGACGCACGATTCGTTAAACCTATGGAGTTAACGGTAGTTGCGCCGCGCGTTGATATGGTTGAAGCAAGCGCTGAAAAACTTAACGCAGCGATTTACGAAACCCTTAAGGAAGTTGTTGAAAAACATAGAACCACTTTAATCTTTACAAACACTAGAAGCTCTACTGAGAGGGTAGCGTTTAAACTGAAGAGGATGTTTAAAGAAAACGGTATTGAGTCTTTAGACTCTATAGAAGCTCATCACAGCTCGTTAAGTAGGGATGTCAGGCTTGAGGTGGAGAATAAGCTTAAGGAAGGAAAGCTTAAAGCAGTCATAAGCTCTACATCCCTAGAGTTAGGTATTGACGTAGGCTATATAGACGCTGTAGTCCTACTCAGCTCCCCTAAAAGCGTTACAAGACTTATTCAGAGAGTGGGTAGGTCAGGACATAACGTACGTGACGTAAGTAAAGGCTACTTAATAGCCGTCGATAGGGATGACTTAATAGAAGTTGCCGTGTTAACGAACTTAGCCAAAGCTAGAAAACTAGATAGGACTTCAATACCTGAGAAACCTCTAGACATACTTGCCCAACACTTAGTCGGCATGTCTTTAGAGAGGAAGTGGAGGGTTGAGGAAGCTTATAAAGTCGTTAAAAGATCCTACAACTACAGAAACTTAAGTTTTGAGGAATTCCTAAACGTATTGAAATATCTGGCGGGGAAGTTTGAAGAAGGCTTGAACAGCTTACCAGTATATTCTAAGATATGGTTCGATGAAGTCGAAGGTGTTTTCGGGAGGAAGAAATCCGTTAGGATGATTTACTACTTAAACTCTGGAGCCATACCGGATGAAGCTAAGGTGAGGGTATTCCTCGACGGGAGGAGGTACATAGGGGATTTAGAGGAGGAGTTCGTGGAGTATTTAGATCCTGGGGATATATTCGTTTTAGGGGGTAAGACATACCAGTTCGTAAAGTCTGAAGGTATGAAAGTCATCGTGAGGAGTGCTGAAGGTCAAAGACCTACCGTGCCGGCGTGGTTTTCAGAGATGCTACCCTTAACTTACGACTCAGCTTTGGAGGTGGGTAGGTTTAGAGAGTATGTAGCTGAATTAATTAAGTATGTTGGGCGTGAGAAAGCTGTTGAGGAGTTAGTTAATAGTTATGGGTTGGGTTTAAACGAAGCTAAGCATATCGTTCAATACGTTTCAGACCAGCTGAAGTACGGAGGATTCATACCCTCCGATAAGAGGGTGGTTATTGAGGTTTGGGAGGACCTCAACGAAGGAGTTACGAACGTAGTTTTTCACTACCTCTTCGGTAGGAGGGTTAATCAAGCGCTCTCAAGAGCTTACGCCCTAGCGTTGAGTGAGTTTTTAGGTGTTGCTGTTAGAGTTACCGTTTCAGACAACGGCTTCATGCTTTCAATACCTAACTACGTAGTTTTAGACGTTAACACACTTAAGAAGGTTGTTAAGGAGGTAAGTCATGAAAACCTTAAGGACTTACTAAGGAAATCTTTAAGGAGAAGCGAGCTTGTGAAGAGGAAGTTTAGACATGTGGCTGAGAGGTCTTTAGCACTTCTTAAAAACTATAGAGGTGTTGAGACAAGCATATATAGGAGGCAGTTAAACTCAGAAACCCTACTTAAAGTTGCTGAGAAAATCCCAGGGTTCCCGTTAGTTGAGGAAACCTACAGGGAGGTTATGGAGGACGTTATGGACGTTAAAAACGCTGAAGACGTGCTTAAGAAAATACGTGAGGGTAGGGTTGAGGTGCTTATCGTTAAGTCTTACGAAGCTCCATCACCGTTCAGCCATAACATAATCGCTCAAGGATATAGCGACATCGTCTTAATGGAGGATAGGAGGAAGTTAATACAGAAGCTCTACGAGAAACTCCTAAAGATTGAAGGAACCCACCATTAAAAATATTAACCCACCACATCCCTTGTAGGTATGGGTAGCGGTGTTTGAACTTAAGACCTCGTTCAACGTCCGAGATCTACCGGCAGGTGTTTTAAATTGGTAAAGCCTGAAGTAACTGTCATAACCCCAACATATAACGAAAGGGAGAACGTCGTTAAGCTTATTGAAGAGTTGGATAGATGCTTTAAGGAAGCCGGCATAACATACGAAGTGGTTGTAGTCGACGATAACTCACCGGACGGAACGGCGGAGGCTGTGGAGGGGTTAATGAGTAAATACCCCGTTAAGCTGGTTAGGAGGCCTTCAAAGCTTGGTTTAACTTCAGCTGTTTTCGACGGTTTAAAATACGCTGAAGGTACTTACGTAGTTGTTATGGATGCGGATCTTCAACACCCCCCTGAGGTGGTTCCTAAGCTATACGTTAAGGCTTTAGAAGGATATGATTTAGTAATCGCTTCTAGATACGTGTCGGGAGGTTCCGCTAAATTCCCCCTTCATAGGTTGATAGTTTCGTTAGGCGCTACCTTAATAGCTCGTGTCTTAATACCTAAAGCTAGGAAAGTTAAAGACCCTATGTCCGGGTTCTTCCTCGTTAAGAAGGACGTAATCTCGAAGATTACCCCTACATCACCTAAGAGTTATAAAGTATTGCTTGAAGTTCTAGCTTTAGGTAGTTATAGAAACGTTTATGAAGTACCTTACGAGTTTAGGGAGAGGGTTGTAGGTAAGTCTAAGTTAGGCTTTAAAACAATGCTTAACTACGTTAAGCAAGTGCTTAACTTAACGCCTGACTACGTAAGGTTTGCTTTAGTAGGTGCTTCAGGAACCGTAGTTAATTTAGGTGTTTTAGCCGTTCTTAGATACGTAGCTAACTTAACGCATGAAATAGCTTCAGCGTTAGCTATAGAAGCTTCAATAATCAATAACTTCGTTTGGAACGACTTATGGACTTTTAAAGGGGGTAGGTCTGGAAGCGTTGCTTCAAGACTTATTAAATTCCACTTCTCAAGCGCCGTAGGTGTAATAACTCAATACGTGATTTCCTTAACTACGTACTACTACATAGTTAGGAACTCCATAATAGCTCAGTCAATCGGGATTTTAACTGGGTTCATAATTAACTACGTCTTAAGCAAGAAATTCGTTTGGTCTCCTAGACGGTTCTAGTAACTTCCACTTCAGGGTTGTACCCGTTTAACGCTTTATAAACAGCTTCAACGAGTTTGTAAATATCTCCAACCTTCACAGGGGGTTTAACCGGAACTATATTTAAGATTAGCTCAACGCTGTCTTCCCTTATAGATTTAATCATCACACCATCGCTTTCAACCCTAAATAACACGTCAGCAGCTGCTTTCTTTACTTCATCGGTTATTTTCTTAAGGTCTAAACGTTCGTTAGGGTTTGAGGAGCTTGTGATTTTAACTCTAAGGACTACGTGTGGTTGCCTTTCTCTAAACACTGAGTTAACAAGTACTGAGTTAGCTATGTGGACTTTATTGCCTAGGATGTCTTCAAGCACTGCGTTGAAAGGCGTTATGTCTAAGATCCTACCGATTAACGGCCTATCTATCCCTGGTAGGTAGATCTCAACCCATAAGTTTTTCTTTAGCTTAAGGAGCTGTATGTTTATGAATGCGGAGAACTCACGGATTTCATGATAGAATATTACGAAGGTTAAAACACCTATTATTAAGACGACCATGTATGGCGTGAGTGATGCTGTGATAATGCTTACAAACCCTAAAACAATAACTACTAACGTAGCTATGTCTATAACCCTACTTACGAAGCTTTTCGTGCCTAAGGAGATAACTCCTCTGCTAGCTATACCTGAGAGAAGCCAGTTTAAAAAGAACCTTATCGAGAGAGCTATAACGACTGTAACGATTAAGTAGAGGATCTCCATTAAAGTTATGGTTAATCCAGGTATTTGAAAAGCGGTTATGTTGATCTCCATAAATCACTACCCTTTGAATATCTTCGTTATGTCTTCAACGCTTGCTTCCTTAGCTAACACGTATAGTAAAGTACCTTCTTTAAGGACGTCCTCCTTAGACGGGATTGTAAACTCCACGCCGTTAAACATGAACATGATCTTAACGTCTTCAGGTAGTTGAAGTTCTTCAACTTTCTTATTTGTGGCTTTATCGGTGCTGGTTAAAACGATGCCGTAGATCTTGTACTCCCCCACCTCCCCAAGTATCTTAGGCTCCGTTAAAGTATCTAAGTACGTCCTGAATATATTCCCTATCACTGAAGGGACTATCACAGGTATGCCTAAATCCAGCTTAACAAGCATATCAGCTATCTTGCTTGACTTAACCCTAGCCATCCTTAAGTTAACGCCGTAATGCTTCGCTAAAGTTAAGACGAAAACATTAACTTCATCCCTATCAGTTAAAGCTATCACCACGTCGAAATCGCTTAAGTTTATTGAGGATGTGGCTTGAGATTCAAACAATGAAATATCCGTTGCGTCACCGTTAACAACCGTTACGTCGAAAGCCTTACTTATTTCTTCAGCTCTCCTAGGGTTGATCTCAACAACGGCTATATCATGTTTTTTAAGTTCTTTATGCTTTGATATCGTTGAGAGCAACTCATAAGTTACGGAACCACCGCCGATTATGAGTATCCTCACCTACTCACCACCTGTTTGAGGCTCCGCCTTTTAAGGTGGGGTGAATGTTTATAAGCTTTCTCTAGCTTAATATATTGAGTTGGGTGTGGGCAACCGTGGCTTGGGATGAGTCCCACACCTTCCCGGTGTTGGCGGCGGGAGCTGATAGATGATGCGCCCTCTGTGAGGGGTTTCAGAGAGGTGATGGAAGCCCTAGGGGGAGAACCTCCGCCATGAATGGCGGAGAGCCGTCAGCTACTCACTACCCCTAAATTAAATGTTTCATCACTTAAATAATGTTACATACTTTACTATGTAGAGACTTGAAGAACCTTCACCCAGTTTAAAACATTACTTTCGTTGTTCGTGAGGGCATTCCAACTCCTCTTCTTTAAGGAGCTTCCGGCAGAAGTAACATATTACGTCTCCGGCCTGCGCCTCTTCCTTAAGAAGCTTCTCAGTAAATTCCCTTAAGTCTTTAGAGTATTTTTCATCTTTAAGGAGTTTCTCAACGTATTCCTCTCTAGATCTTCGAGCAGATAAATAGTTGGAGACCGCTGCTGGAGCTACGTCAAGTATTTTAGCCGCTTTATAAACGCTTAACCCACGCTCCCTAACCAACATTATAGATAAAGCAGCCCTAACCGCCGGCACAACCTCCCTAACACTTACTTCACACGGTGTTCTCCTCATCGTTCCCACAAGTTATTGAGTTATTCAAACCTATTAAACATTAACGGTGTGAAAGTTCCCCTCTATGCCTTTCAACACATAAGTTAACGCATTCACTAAACGCAGGTCCTGAATACCCTAACTCCATACATTCCTCCCTACAAACCTTAACGACATGCTCTCTTTCATATGAGTTTAAAAGCTCCTTACTCAAGCTAACACCAACCTTAACTACGTTAAAACCTATAAAAATTCACACCCACGTAGAGTATGTTAACGCTTCCAGCTTAAGATGTATTGCGTGAGAGCTTATTACATGTGAGAGTAGATATTCTAGGATACTTACCCTTGAGGTGATGTTGATGAAGTACGCGATACGTGCTAAGGTGGAGGTCGACGGCATAGTTGAGAAACCGGATATCATAGGAGCTATCTTCGGTCAAACCGAGGGTTTGTTCGGGCCTGAATACGATTTAAGGGAGTTGCAGGATAAAGGTAGGATAGGGAGGATTTTAGTTGAGGTTAAGCAAGGCGGTAATAAAACTGTTGGTGAGATATTAATACCTTCAAACCTAGATAGGGTTGAAACAGCTTTAATAGCTGCTATGATTGAAAACGTCGATAGGGTAGGTCCATACCAAACCAGGATTAGAGTCGTTGAGATAGTTGATTTAAGGCAGGAAAAGATAAAGAAGATTGCCGAAAGAGCTAAAGAAATACTTGAGAAGTGGTTACGTGAGAAACCCGTTGACGTTAAAGAAATACTTGCTGAGATTGAATCAAGCGTTAAAGTAGCTGAGGTGATAGAGTACGGCCCTGAGAAGCTACCCGCAGGGCCTGAGGTTGAGTCGTCAGACACTTTAATAATAGTTGAGGGTAGGGCCGACGTCCTCAACCTACTTAAGTACGGCTATAAAAACGCCATAGCTATAGAAGGAGCTAAAGGTGAGGTACCGCAGACTGTAATTGAACTCTCTAAAAAGAAGAAGAAAGTAATAGCTTTCGTAGACGGCGATAGGATGGGTTTAATGATCCTTAAAAACCTGGCTAAAGCAGCTAAGGTCGATTACGTAGCTAGAGCCCCGCCGGGGAGGGAGGTTGAGGAGTTAACTGGGAAGGAAATAGCTAAAGCTTTAAAGAATGCCGTACCGTTACAGACCTTCCTACAGCAGTTAGCTGAAGCCCCTCAAGCCGAGGGAGTTAAAGTAGAGGAAGCGAAGGTTGAGGAGGTTAGTGTTGAGGAGGTTAAGCCGGTTAACGTTCCTGAGGTTGAGGCCGTACCTAAGCCTGAAGTTGTTGAAACATACCAAATACCGCTTCAAGTAGTTGAAAGCTTAAGCTCCTTGAAAGGTTCTTTAGAGGCAGTTATATACGATGAGAATTGGAACGTCGTAGATAGAGTGCCTGTTAAAGACTTAGTTGATTACTTACTAAGTACTGATAAGCAAGTGCATGCTGTTTTTATGGATGGCGTAGCTACGCAACGCTTAGTTGACGCCGCCTCAGTTAAGAACGTTAAACTACTTGTAAGTGCTAGGATATCTTCAATATCTAAGAAGCCTTTAAACCTAACTATATTAACATTCGATGAGCTACTTCAATAAACCTTAACCCTTCCTACTTAGGAAATCCATTAAAGACTTACCCTCTTTTTTAACGGCTTCTAACTGCTTATCCGTAACTCCAAAGTACGAAAGTATTCTTAAAGCGGCTGGGATTACTTGATGCTTTACGTAGTACTCGACGTCTATGTCCTTATCCTTAACCATCATGTAGGGGTAAGCTCTAGAGGATATGTTTCCAGTGCCTTTAACTATTACATACCCAACCTTACTCCCCACATCTACTTTAATGCCTAGATTCTCAAGTCTTTTAGCGGCTGCTACGTGAGGAGCGTCCACCTCATAATCGTCTATTCTCTTAGTTAAAGTCTTCCATATTATCAACTTGTCGATAGGTATCTTACCGCTTCTTAAGTCCTCAATAACTTTCCTCACGTGGTTTATCGCGTCATCAACTCTTTTAGTAGTTAAGATGAGCTTAGCTACCTCCTCCTGCACATCCCTAGCTATGTCTGTCCAGTCACCCCTCACAGCTTCAAAACCGACGATGTCTATCCTACCGTCCTCCGTTAAGCCTACATACCTCTTCTTAGCTTCAGTGAAGAAAACCCGTTTGTAGATTTTATCTATTTTTATCTCAAGACCTAACGCTGAGTTAACTTCATCGACGAACTTGCTTATTAAGTCCTTAACGTAGGTAACGAATAGGGAGTCCGTATCCCCGTAAATCACTCTTAACCCTAGCTTACCAGCTATTTTAATAGCTTCAGTTATTGTTTTACGTCCTAACGCTGTAACGGCTTCAGCGCCTTCCCTGAAGTACCAACGAGCTCCAACCCAACCCATATATCCGTAGGAAGCGTTAGCTAATACTTTAAGTGCTCTTTGCCTTTCGTCAAGAACTTTATACTCAGGGGATTCAGGGCTTAAACTCTTCATTTCCTCCCTAACTGCTTTCCTCATCTTTAATAGAGTTTCTAAAACGTTTTTGTAGAATCCCGGCGGGCTAACTCTAAACTTATACTTCAGCTCTGGTATGATGTAGCATTCGTTAACACCGCATTCGCCGTCAACGTATGTGTCAGGACCTATGTTATATTTAATCATGATGTTAGGGTACATTGAGGTGAAGTCCAACACCGCTATATTTTCATGAACGCCTTTAGCAGGCTCTAAAACTATAGCTCCTTTGTAGGGTTCGTACTCCCTCTCAACTCTATTAGGTATGAGCTCACCGTATTTAAAGGCTTCACGCATTAAATACCACTCAAGTCTATAACCGACTGAAGCAGCCCCTACCTGATCTAAAGGCAGTCCTGTAAGGCTTGATAACTGCATAGCGAAGGGTAGGAACTTCTCAGCTATGCCTAACGTGGATATCGCGTCTTCCTTAGCATATTTCTCAAGTAAGGGTCTCTTGCTTAAGTCGTCCCAGAACTTATGTATTTCATACCAAGGTATTAAAGTGCGTTCGTCTTTCTTCATAACCCCTAGATAATCGGCTACCTCATCTAAGGACTTCAGCTTAATCTCAGGTATTTCCTCGGCGAAGTTGTAGAGGTCTACGTGAAGCCTCCCAGGAACTGATATATGTCCGTAAGCCGACTGTCTTGGGATGCCGCCCTTAGCTCTGCCAACATCTAGCTTAACCTTCAGGAATTCAGACCTGCTGAGTAGGTATTGCCAGTCAAACATGTTTGAGTTATAGCCTACTATGATGTCTGGGTCGTAAGTTAACACGTAGTTAACGAATTCCTCAATAAGTTTTCCATCGTTGTTTAAATCCTCAGCGGTAAGTACTTTAACGTCTCCGTCGTTGTTGGCTAACGCCACTATGATTATAGGGTCTTTAGAAGGCCTTAAAGACCCTGAGGGGCTGTAAACCTCTATGTCAAACGCTAAAACCTTAAGCTTCGGTGGTAGGTTCCTCTCAATCCTTCTTAAACCACTCTTTAAAAGATAGACCTCGGGAACTCTATATCTGGCGTCCCTACCTAAAGCCTCAACTTCAGCTTCATACCAACCGCATGGGAGGGCGTCCCTATCTATTACGTACCTCATGGAGAACCTAATATCCGCTTCTAAAACTTCCTTAACCCCAGGTATTTTAGAGACCTCATCCCTATAATGTCTTACGCTTTCAGGGATTAAAGTGGTTATTTTTAAAGCTTTCACCGGCTTACCGAAGTATTTCTTATCGACTTCAACGACTTCAAGTATGGGGGAGGAAGGCCTGCTTAAAGCCTTAACCCTCCTCTTCACTTCAGGTAATACCTTCTCATCCTCAACCAAGGCGTAGAAGTAAGGTCTGAAGGTATTATCCTTAATTAAGATAGGGGTTGAGTCCTCTTTTAAACCCCACATGAGAATTACTGGTACGTTACCCTCAACTTCATAACTAACGTCTAAGAGGTAGAAACGCATCAACACCTTCTAACATCCCGTTGAAATATCTGTTTGGGAAGTAATAACGATTGAGGAAAACTTTAGGAAGCCCTAGTTAAGTACGTCACAACCTCATCCGCTAACTTCGCGGACTTCTCATATACGGCATCCATGTTTAAATACTCCCAAGAACCAAACCTTCCGTGTGGGTAGACACCGTATATCCTCAACTTATTAACGACCTCCTTTAAAACTGAGCTTCTAATGGTGTCGTATATTATGTAGGCGTCAGCCCAACGTCGCACTACCCCGAACTCCAGCTTTGGATTTCTTACAAGACCTGACCCCTCTAAATCTTGGTAAACCTTATGAATGAGTTCATCATCGCTTACGGCGTTCATCTCATCCAAACTTCTGAAGGAGACTTCAGCTATTAACGCTACACCACCTTCAGGAGCGTTACTTCGTGAGAAGTTACTTAATATAGCAACTCTATGGAATAACTCCTTACTGCTTGGGAAGTAAACCCAATGGTAGGGTAGCGCCTCCCCCCTTACCGCCAACCCCACGACCGCTAGGGGAATAGATCTTAAAGCCTTTAAAGAATTGCTTAAGTCGTTAAGTAACTCGCTTAGGACTTCAGCAGATCTATTTAAAGGCGCTGTAAATACTACCGCATCGCAAACCTTCTCAACACCTTCAGCTTCAACTAACAACTTACCGTTTATTGATTTACGGATAAGCTTCACAGGCTTGTTTAACAAAACCTCAACGCCTTCGTTGACGATTTCCTTGCTTAACGCCTTAGCTAAAGACTCTATACCGCCTGATGATGGGTAGTAAAAATTAAGTTGATGTGTATAACCCTCTACGCTTAAACCTACAGCACTTTTAACGACGTCTTCTAAAGGTGGGTTTGGAATCCTTCCCTCAACCCACTCAAGACTTACTTCGCTTAAGTCCACCTTCCATATCTTCTC
Organism: Zestosphaera tikiterensis; assembly: GCA_003056265.1. Lineage (GTDB taxonomy): Archaea > Thermoproteota > Thermoprotei_A > Sulfolobales > NBVN01 > Zestosphaera > Zestosphaera tikiterensis. Next base: position 183,412 of record NBVN01000004.1, read on the forward strand.
GTTATAAGGTATTAAGTACTTACTCGCTATAGCGTTTCCAAACACGTAGACTATCCACTCACGGAAATTCTTAGGTTGTGGTAACTCACCCTTAACTCTCTTAACGTAGGTATTAATTAAATCCCACACGCATTCAAACCTTTCCTCAGGGGGTAGGTCACCTAACCCATTCTCAAATGGGTATTTCACGAAAGTTCCTTTGTAGAATATCTTAGCATTTCTATAATGTTTAACCACATCCCACTTAAGTAAGTTAAGCATTTCGTTAAGAGTCCTTAAATTCTTACTAAATAATATGTGTGAACCGCCGACGTCGAATGTATATCCTGAGATAACTTCAGACTTTAGAAGGCCGCCGACTCTATCGCTTAACTCAATCAAAGTAATGTCCTTCACACCCTTGATAAGGAGGTGGTAAGCTGTGGATAGGCCTGCAAGACCACCCCCAACAATACACACTGACTTCCTCCCCATAAACACGACCTCATCGATGAGTAAGGTTTCCTACACTCACGTCTTTACGTCCCTATGCTTAAACTCCTGCTTAAGAACCTCACCAACCTCCACGAGGAAGGCCTCAACCTGAGGTTTTACAAAACCTCTTATTAAATGACCACCACATAAGACGTCATGGTCTAAACCTAAAACTACGTGAATATGCGTGAATATCCTGCCATCGCTTCTAAGCATCTGACCTCCTCCCCGCCTTTAAAGGGTGGGGGTTCTTGGTGTTGTTAGGGTGGGGAGGTTTGGGGCTACATCCTTTTTGTTTAGCCCCGGGCTGGGTTTCCAGCCCATTACCCCTACCCCTTCTAGGGGGTTTGGGGTTATGGTTAAGCCTTTGATTAAGATGTTGTATGCCGCTGTTATGTCTGCATTGAATACTTTGTTCAGTTTCGTACATTTAAATAGTCCTCTCGTTATTCTTTTTCCGCAACTATCGCCGTGTATTGGGCATGTTGTAGATGTGTAAGATTCATCAACGAATAATACCGCTACCCCATATTCTTCACTAACTTCGTTTAATCTCCTCAACAGGTATCCGTAGCTCCACACCTGAACAGTGTTGAAGTTTCCGCTCTCCTGGGCGATGTTCTTCGGGTAGCCAACGTAAATTACTGAAACTCCACTCCCGTAGAGTTGCTCAACGAGTCTTCTAATTTGCGTGTTTATGAAGCTCTTCACCTCCTTACGCCACTTCCTATACATTAGCCTAAGCTTTCGTGAAGACTTAATACCATACTTGTTAATAATGTTTTGATATTTAGCGATCCTCTCCCTCCAGTAGTGGGATATAGATTTAAGAGGTCTACCATTAACTAGTAACGATGTCCCATCCTCAACATATACTGCGAATAAGTTATTCACACCGATATCCACTCCAGCCCTCAAATCGCCTTTGGAAGCCTGAGGAACCTTCCTCCACACACCTCTAACAGCTTTCTCATAAACTTCGAAGGATATGTAAGCATACCATTTCTTAGAGTCGGCATCGTAATGTATTTCAATCCTGCCCTGCTTACCCTTTAAGTGGATTAACCCTCTGTACTCCATCTCTATCCTCCCTACGGCTCCCAGTCCCTTCAGAACTATCTTATTTCCTTCAATCCTATACTGATCGTTTCTCAGCACAGCCCATAACTCTCTAACCTTCCCTCTCTTTTTATATCCGGGTGGGTTGACTTTTGCTATGTATGGTGGTAGCTTTCCCTCTTTCTTAGCTTTCAGTAGGCTGAAGAACGATCTCCATGCTTCACCATTCTTATTAAGTACTTGCTGAGCTGTCACAGAACCTATCAACGATTTATACTTCTCGTAGAACTCTCTATATGTTTCCTTCAAATCAACCCCTTTTCCTTTGAAGAACTGCCTCCTCCTAACGTAGTTTACTTCATTCCATAGCTTGGATGTTAAGCTACATAGGGCCTTCAACCTTACTTCAGATTCATTATCTGGTACTAGTCTAACGACACTAACCCTCCTACATTCGGGAACCAGCCGTGGAGGGCATAGAGAAGATAGAAAGACATGGCATGACGCACCCTCCAAACCACAACCCTCACCCACCGCTTGAGGATCGCCCTCCACAACCAGCCCCTAAAAACAATAAAACGCAAAAACTTATAAACCCTTCCCCACCACAAAAGACGAGGCTGTTTCTAAGGTATTGAGACCCTAAGATATTGTGAATAGGTCTTAATTACTTGAAATTTTATAATCTACTAAACTTGTAAATGTATCGGTGACTTCGGGGTTCCGAAATCCGTAGGGCTTTGAAGCTCTAGGCAACTAGAATAGAGCAGAGCTACTGCGGTGAGGGGCTCCGAGAGGAAGCGTGATAAACCAAACCACTGAACTAAAAGCAATTGAAAATATCAAGGAATACCGTGATCTGGAGAACGCTTTCTGTTGTAGAAACCTGAAAGCGAGAGCACTTCAAGTATTTTGTTTTCCTTACTTACGTATTCCTTAACCACGTATTTTTGAGTTAGCGTGTCGTAGAAAGCAATCTCGGCTTTCTCAAACCCTCCTATCCCGAATATCATCCCTCCTTTTAACCCGTTCTCTAGAACGACTTTCTCCACATAGTCCGGTAAGGTAGAACCTTCCGGAACTTTAATCGGTTTAATCATGGTTCCCATAGTTCCTACCCTCATGTATATCATCGACGTAGGGCTATATTTTTAACTTTAAAGTAGACATATATCTTAAGGTGTTTAATTTGGTTAAGACGTTTAAGTTAGGTATTGAGCCTCTTGACATGGCCTTACCTTCAGGGCTTCCCTATAGCTCGCTATCTGTTGTTGCGGGTCCTGGCGGTGTCGGTAAGTCGGTAATGCTTGCTCACATCGCTTGGAATTTCCTTAAGAGTGGTGGTAGCGTTGTCTACGTGAATTTCGACGACTCTTCGGAGGCGGTTCTTTCACTATTTAGAGATTTTAACTGGGACATAGACGGTTACGTTGATAAAGGCGCGTTTCAGATAATAGACTGCTTTAGCTTTAGGTTAGGACCTTTTAAAAAACCTGTTAAGGGTGTTGTTAGGGATTTAGAGGTAAGGGATTTAAACTCTTTAATGTACGCAATTAACGACGTCGTTAGTAAGTCTAAAACGAATACGTTAGTCATTCTAGACTCTATAAACGAGTTTATGTTTAAGTTTGAAGTAACTCAAGTTTTAGACTTCATCAAGACTTTAAGGGCGGTAGTAGCTAAGGGTTTAGGAGCTATAGTCTTGGTTACCGTACACGTAACTACGGAAGACCTGCAGGCACTCGTTCAACACCTTGAGTATTTAGTCGATGGCGTGATTGAGTTAAGGCTTCAACCATCCCTCCTCGAGATCGGTATACCCGTTAAAGAACTACTCGTTAAGAAGATGAGGAGCGTCTCAACAAACCCGATATGGATACCGTACGTAATAAGCGATTCAGGGATTTCAAGCGTGGATATGGAGAAACTCGTGAAGTTCATAAAAGCTAAAGTAGCTGAGGCGGAAACGCTTAAAAAGCTGATTTCAGGCTAACCGACTTGAAGGCGATAGTAAATATACTACCCAACTGCAACCTATGCGGGCTATGCGTTAAATACTGCCCAACAGAAGTATTCACAATAGAAGGCGATAAAGTAAGGGCATATAGCGAAAGATGCATCTACTGCAGAGCTTGCGAACCTCTATGCCCTCAAAAAGCAGTACGTGTAGAACTAGATAAAACATCGATAAAAACATACGTGGAAACACCCTACTTTAAAACGAAATAACACTTTTAACCCTAGTTAAAAAGATAATTATGGTGCCGGGGTCGCCTAGCCTGGTAGGGCGTCGGCCTGCTAAGCCGATGGGGGATCACCCCGCGCGGGTTCAAATCCCGCCCCCGGCGCCAACATTTAAGTGTCGTCTTTAATGGTAGCCTCATAACTTTAATCGTTTCAAAACTTACGTATAAAGGTGGTACTCAATGAAGTTTACTTCGCAAAACTATGAATGGGGTGTTAAAGTCCTTAAGGACTTAGTGGCGATACCGACGGTAAATCCTCCTGGGGAGCATTATAAGGATTTCGCTTACTATAGTAAGGAAGTCCTGGAGGGTATGGGTCTTAAAGTTGAGGTTGTTGAAGTGCCTAAGGAATACGTGAGTAAGCATTGCAACCGAAAGCTTCGCTTCTTTAGGGCGGGGATGGGAAGGTTTATAAGTTGTTTCTTCTAATTTGTTTTTGGTGATGATGTTTAATGTGTGTGGGAGGTAAGCCTCAAGCAAATCAGCTAAAGCTAGGTATACAACCCATACTATGCCTCCCACATGAAGTTTTGAGGCCTTTAGAGGTCGATGATTGATTAGGTATTCCATAACCTCGAGTCCCTCAGGGATAGGGGTAATGGGCCGGAAGCCCGGCCCGGAGGTGAATGGAAAGAGATGTACCTCCAAACCGATGAACCGCCCGAAGGGGGGAACCCTCGCCCTTCAGGACGGGGAGGAGGTCAGAGACCCTAACTCAAAACTCGTCTTAACAGCTAAGGAGGCTGGGAAGGAAGTCCTAGGAACTGAACCTAAAACTACAGTATGCTTAGGAGGTCTGGACATGAGGTTCTACACAGAGAAGAACATACAGACAATAACCTACGGACCTGGAATTTTAGGGAACGCGCATATAGCGGATGAATACCTACCACTAGAAGAATTCAATAAAATGAGCGATATCTACTACACGCTACTAAGGAAGCTTTTAAGAAAGTAACCGTTAAAAGTCTTTTTAGCAAACAATATAATTCAACTTTTTCCTCCTTTCTACTTATTTTTCATTAAATGCAAAATCATAGCTTTAAACACCGATACGTGGATTTCCACGCTATTAAGCCTAGTTATGGGCTTCAAAAATAAGCTTAGTAGCGTTATTAAAATACCACGTGAAAACTTTTAAGCTTGGTTAGAACATAGAAATAACGGCGGGGGTGCCCGAGCTCGGTCAAAGGGGGCGGGCTTAAGACCCGCTGGCGTAGGCCTGCGTGGGTTCGAATCCCACCCCCCGCACCAGGAGATCGTTGGTTAATTAACTACTAATTGTGAGGTTTCTATGATTATGCAGCTTTGCTTCAGTGGTTATTGCGTTGCACATTATAAATATGGATGTTAGTATTTGAAGTTGGTGGTAGAGCGTTTTTTAAGGGTTTGAGTTGCTATGTCGGGTGGTGGGGATAAGGAGAGGAGAGTTAAGGAAATTGATGCTGAGTTAGAACGTGTTGAAGAGTATCTTAAGAAGACTGTGGTGGGTAGGTGTGAAGTTCACCAGATTACGTTAGGGATGGTTGTTCACAGTGGTTGTGTTTTGAAGTGTTTTGAATGTAGTCATTACGATACTTTAGAGCTTTACCGGAGTTATGGGGAGGTAGTGAAGGAAGCAGAGAAATATGCCTCGATTTTAGACTCCCTTAGGGAGGAGAGGGCTTCACTCATAAAGTCTGGTGAGGATAGGTTTGATGAGGGGAAGTTTTACTTAGCTGGGTCTAGACATTGCTGTGAAGGGGTTGTCGCGACCGTTGAGGAGAAGCCTGAAGGATATGTGGTCATAGGTCTTAAAGACGCTAAGGTAGGTGAGGAAAGGTTTAACTTCATATATGCGAGGATATCGAGAAGGACCTTCCTAACATATAAAGACGTGTTCACACCACATACTAAGTTAAGGTTCCGTGCTGAAGCATACCTTAGGAACGTTGGTACGTACTACGAAAGCATAGCGTTAAGGAGGGTCTCCACACTTGAAGTGGAGAGGGATGGGTTGTGGGTTAAACCGGAGAAATCAGGTCTAGAGGATTTAAAGCAGGAACTCCTTAAAGAGAGGGAATCCCTTAAAACGTATGTTGAGCAATGGATGAGTTACGTTAAGGAAAGTTCTAACGCGTTTTTATATGGCAGAGGGATTGCTGTAGCTTTAAAACTTGCGAGGAAATCCCGCGATGTAGAGTACGTTAAGGAGGTGGAGACTGACTTAAAGGAACTCATTAAGAGCTGGTTAAGCAGTACAGCATCGCTTAACGTAGTTAGCATTGAAGAATTAAGTAGGGTGTTAGGTGTGAAGATTAAAAGAAGAAGCGGTAAAGCAGAAGCTTTAAAAGACGTATTACTTAAACCTTCAGAAGAAGACGTTGAGGAAGTAATGAACGCAGCCGTTAAGATTTTCAAATATGTGCGGCGTGAGAGTGAAAGAAGAGCTCAAGACCTAGAGTGGAGGAAATTCCTTAAACAGAAGGTGTTAACTCTAATTCAAAGAGGTCTTGAAGGAAGTAAGTAGTGAATTTAATGAACGTTAAACCAACGGTTTTCTAACGCGATGAGGCTGTAGCGGAACCTAACGTTGGTGGAGGTCTATATGTTTTAAGCATAGCTAAATAAACAAAAACCTAGGATGTATATTAAAGGGAGGAGGTCAGGGGAGGTAGTTTAAATGTTTAATTTGATAGTGATTCACGAGCCGGGTTCAGACAATTGGAGGTGGGTTAGGAATCAGTTAAGGCAGCTTTTAGGTTCTTCAGCGAGATACATATCTTCATATCAGTCCGTAATTCTATATTCAGTTGATGGAGACCCTCACGTAGTTGCTGAAGATATTAGGGGGAAGTTAGCCGTTAGCGGGACGCCAGTAATTAGGGTTATCCCCGTTGACGTGGTTGTTGAGCCCTACATAGATAAAGTAGTTAAGGCAGTTAAGGAGTTAGCTGTTAAAATACCTCCTAACGACACGTTCAGGATAACTATGCAGGGCCATATCTTCGGCTACACGTCAGAGGGTAGAAGGTATTTAATGCATACCTTGGAAGCCATTAAAGAGATTGCGGAGTATGTCGACAGGCCTGTAAACCTTGAAAACCCGTCGTGGGTCTTACTAATTAAAGTCGTTAAGTTCATGAGGGGTAGGAGGTTAGCGAGCATATCGCTTCTTAAGCCTGAAGAGTTAAGAAGGATTGCGGTGTAGGTTTGTGAGGAGGCTCTTCGGAACCGCAGGCATTAGAGGTCGTTACCCTGACGAGATAAACCCTCAATTAATAGCTGAGGTTTCAGCCTCTATAGCGACGTTCTTTAAAGCCCGTAAATGTGCTTTAGGCGGTGACGGCAGACTCACGACACCCATACTTAAGCATTCAGCAACCGTAGGTTTAGCCAGCGTAGGTGTTGACGTGATTGACGTGAGTTTAACGCCCCTACCCGTCCTAGCATGGAGTACTTCCAAACTTAAGTGTGACTGCGGTGTTTACATAACGGCTTCCCACAACCCACCACAGTATAACGGCTTGAAAGCCTTCCGCGGGGACGGTATGGAATTACTTGAGGACGACGAGGTTAGGGTTGAGGAGATTTACTTCAGCAGGTCTTGGTCTTCGGTTGAGTGGTTTAAAGTAGGTCATGTTGAGATCGTTCCTTACGTAGTTGATGAGTACGTTGCTGAGCTTACTTCAAGACTTACACCTAAGGAAGTTAAGTTAAAACCTAAGGTTTTAATTGACTTAGCCAACGGCGCCGCGTCTTTAGCCACGCCTAAAGTGCTTGAAGGTCTGGGAGCGCACGTTATAACGCTTAACGCAAACATCGACGGTAGATTCCCAGGCAGGAGTCCGGAGCCAAGATCGGATGTTTTAAAGCCCTTCCTACCAGTTGCGAAATCTTTAGGTGTTGACGTGTTTCTAGCGCATGATGGGGACGGTGATAGATTAGCTGTTTTAAGCCCTAACTTAGGGTTCATCAAGCAGGATAGGGTAATAGCCCTTCTAGCCAAGTACGTTTTAAGTGTGAGGAAAGGCTCTGTCGTAGTCTCTATAGACGTAGGTAACGCAGTTAAAGACGTTGTTGAGTCTTTAGGAGGTAAGTTAATAGTGGTTAAGCTGGGTTTAACTCATGAGGGGCTGGTTAAGCATGGAGACGTAGTTATGACTGCCGAGCCTTGGAAGTTTATAGACCCTAGCTGGGGTCCTTGGGTGGATGGAATCTATAAAGCATCGTTGATAGTTAAGCTAATGATTGAGGAAGGTAAAAACATAGATAAGTTAATGGAGGGTATACCAAACTACCCTCAAGCTAGGATATCAGTTGAGGTTCCGAAGCATTTGAGGGAGTACGTATATGAAGCACTTCAGAATAAGCTCCTAGAGGGTGGTAGAGGTATTTCAGAAGTCATAACTATAGACGGCTTAAGAGTTAACTATCTTGACGGCTCGTGGATGTTGATTAGAAAGTCAGGTACGGAGCCTAAGATAAGGATCTACGGAGAGTCCCTAACATTCAACGAGTTGAAGAAGAGGGTTGACGATCTAATCGTAGTCGTTGACAAGGTTTTAAAGGATAGGGGGGTTCACGAATTTAAAGTTGAGGGTGAAGTACTTCCTTAATATCTTCATCGAATTCTATGATGTACTTAACGCTTCTATTCCCTTCTCTTATCCTACCTAAAGCTTCAGCAGCTAAAGTAAATGCTTTCCTCGGGTTTTTAGAGACGCCAACACCTACTTTAACCCCGTCTGCCTCTATAAGCACGTTTAACACGTCGTTTAAGTTTTCTAAATCCGCTATAACTACTAGGTTATCGCCTCCTAAATATTGCGTTATGGCCGTCCTATAGAGCTTCGTTATGTAGGTATGCACTAACTTCATCACCTCTACGTAGGATCTATAAACACCTAAGCCTTTAGTCATCTCCGTAAAGTAGTTTAAATCTGCGTGAGCGACCACTATAGGTTCTGAAACGCATGTGTTTGAAGTTGATGGTCTGTTTAAACCCTCCACCACTTCCTTAATCTTACCGCAGAAGATGAGGACGTTAACTAGTGTTGGGGCGTAATGCTTTAAAGCTTCAACCAAGCCTTTAGTGAACTCCTCTTTATCTATGTTTTCGGGTAGTAACGCTAGTTGATAATCAAATCTTAAAGGTAGTGCGAGGCCTCCGAAGCTAGCTACGTAGTTTTGAATTACCTGATAGTTTTTAGCCTGTGTTAACTGTATAATCCACTCCCTATCATTGCCTAACGATTCAGTCCACTCTCTATAACCTACGAACTCTATGTAAGCTATTGAAGGCATTAGTCACTCCTTCAATCAATCACTATAGACTGACCTTTATATTGAGTCGTTCGTAACTTACTAACTCGCTTAACCATCTTAACAGCCGCTTCAACAGCCCTCCTAGCGTAGTCTTCAACCCTCTCCAACGCTTGAGATCTTGAAGCGCCGGGACCTATTATCCCTAAAGTTACTGGTTTGCCTGACTCCACACTTATATCCATGACCTTCCTGGCTGCTTGATGACCTACAACTTCATCGTGTTTCGTCTCACCCTGTATAATAGCCCCTAAAGTAACCACCGCATCTACGTCGTCTTTAGCCACTAACTCCTTAACGGCTAGAGGTATTTCAAAAGATCCAGGTACTTTAACAACATAAGTAACTTCAGCCCCTAAGAATGAAGCGTGGTCTAAAGCCTTCTGAAGCATTAAAAACGTTATGTCGTAGTTAAACTCAGCCACTACCAACGCAAGCCTAACCATGTTAACCCACCTAAAACTAAAAGACATAAGCAAATTTAAGTAGTTGACGTTAAATATCTCTCCAGTAAGCTTCTTAACAAACCTTACGCGAAAAAGCTCTTTACGTTTGGGAACCTTCTTTACTGATTCCCTCCAGGAACTTCTGTATTTTTTCCTTAGGTAGTGAAAGTAAAGGCTTCTCTGGTAGGATGCCTTGAGGTCTGAATAACGCTATAGCGACTATAACCAACCCCACTAATATGTATTCAAGCCATTCAGGCGCTATAGGCAATACGGCTGAGATAACGCCTTTATACACGTATATCATCGTTCTAACAACAACAAACGTTAAAACACCTAAGAACACACCTACGTTGTTTCCTGTACCGCCAAGCATCATGAAAGCCCAAGGCCAGAAAATCCACGTTAACCTAGTGTAGGTTACCAACCGAAAGCCTCGCCTTTTAAGGCGGGGATGGGGATTTTTAAGGTTTTGTATACTGTAGTATATTTCGGGGCTCAGCCGTGGAGGGCTACTCTCAAGCAACCGCACGTCTTCAGGAAGTCTCCGTTCCTACTCTATGCTCTCCACGGCTGGTTCCTGTGTATAGGAGAACCTGTGTTGTCCGGCTGATACCAGATAGGGATGCTGAAGCAAAGCTGAAGGCTCTATGTAGTTTAGCGTCTAAGCTGTGGAATGAGGTTAACTATGCTAGGAGACGCCAGTTCTTCGAGGGTAAAGGAGTCAATATAGAAGAGACATACAGAGAATTCTACGGGAAGTATAAGGCACTAATAGGTTCGGCAACAGCTCAGCAAGTACTCAATAAGAATAATGAAGCTTGGAGATCCTTCTTCGAATTACTGAAAGCTAAGAAAGAAGGAAAGCTACCACCATACATAACAAGGGTTAATCCACCCGGATATAAAAAGAGGGGGAAGGTTAGAGAGTTATGGGTTGTGTTGAGAAACGACCAATACAGAATTGAGGGAGACAAGATCATCCTGAAAGGATTAGGAGTCATAGGGAGTGTAGAAGTAGGATACAGAGGGTTAATCCACTTAAAGGGTAAGCAGGGCAGGCTTGAAATACATTACGACCCAGACGAAAGAAGGTGGTACGCATACATATCCTTTGAGGTTGAGAAGAAAGCCATTAGGGGTGTGTGGAGAAAGATTCCACAGACACCTAGAGGCGATTTAAGAGCTGGAGTAGATATCGGTGTAAACAACTTGTTCGCAGTATATGTGGAAAACGGTGCATCACTTCTCATTAACGGTAGACCACTAAAGTCCATGTCCCACTACTGGAGGGAGAAAATTGCCAAATATCAAAGCACTATTAATAAGTATAGAGTTAAATCATCACGAAAGCTTAGGCTAATGTATAGGAAGTGGCGTAATCAAGTAAAGAGTTTTATGGATACGCAAATTAGAAGACTCGTTGAGCGACTCTACGAGATCGGGGTTTCAACAGTTTACGTGGGCTACCCTAAGAATATTGCTCAAGAAAACGGGAACTTCAATAATGTACATGTGTGGAGCTACGGTTATCTGCTGAGGAGAGTAGGTGAAGTCGGCGAAGAGTATGGGATATCAGTTATATTTGTTGATGAATCTTATACATCTACAACATGCCCAGTACACGGTAATGAGTGTGGAAGGAGGATATCTAGGGGATTATTCAAGTGCACAAAGCTAAACAAAATATTCAACGCAGATATAGTTGGAGCACACAACATTCTGGTCAAGGGACTATCCATAACCCCAAGTCCCCGAGAGGGGATAGGGGTAATGGGCTGGAGACCCAGCCCAGGGCTAAACGAAGCGGATGTAGCCCCAAACCTCCCCGCCCTAACAACATCAAGAACCCTCATCCTTTAGGACGGGGAGGAGGTCAGTGCTTTCATACTTCCTGTGTATATAGCCCATAAAGCCCCTCCAACCGCGGCCATAGCACCGCCTACGACTAAGGTTTGAGGCCTTATCTTTACGATGTCCTTACCGTAAACAGAAGCCGCTACTTCAGCGTCTCTAACAGCCTTTAAAACCCTGCCGAAGGGCGATCTGAAGTACCTCTCTGCTATCAGAAATATGATTAAGGCTATCCCAAGTATTATGAAGGTAGCACCGCTGAACCTAGCGGTACCTAAGAATCTGAAGAAGTCTGGAACGTTAACTCCGGTAGTACCGCCGACTAACGGTTCGTAATTCCAAGCTATGTTCATTAAGACATCACCGAAAGCTAGTAAGGTTATCCCTAGGTACGCCTCCCTCAACCTTACTGCTGGATACGCGCATAGGTAGCCGATTAGGCCTCATAGGTGATTTTGCTTACCTGTTAGTGAGTGGAGCGATAAAATATGAGGGAGACCCGCAAGAGCTCTTAAGCCATCCTGAGTTTGGTAAGCTATACTTAGGCGTTGCTTAAGACAATAAGCTTTAAAGAATCCTCCATTCTTTTCTTCATAAATTTCGTTGAGGATATCCTCACGTATTATAGGGAGTTAAAAAGCGTTAAATGCTGTAGTTCAGCATATTTAAGTTGGGGGTTGCCTTCGTGGGTGGTAAGGAGGTGTTTATACATCCCACTGCGGTAGTTGAGGAAAACGTCGTTATAGGGGCGGGAACGCGTATATGGCATTTCGTCCATGTGAGGAAGGGGGCTAGGATAGGGAGGAACTGCAATATCGGTAAGGACGTCTACATAGACGTTGACGTAGTAATAGGGGATAACGTAAAGATTCAAAACTTTGTTTCTGTGTATAGAGGCGTTACGATAGAGGACGATGTTTTCGTTGGTCCTCACGCAACATTTACTAACGATCTATACCCTAGGGCCTTCAACGAAAGTTGGGAGTTAATACCGACTAAGGTTAAGAAAGGTGCTTCCATAGGCGCTAACGCCACGATAGTATGTGGGGTGACGATAGGCGAGTATTCAATGATTGGAGCCGGTGCTGTAGTAACTAAAGACGTCCCACCACACGCTTTAGTTGTTGGAAATCCCGCTAGAATAGTAGGTTTCGTATGTTTTTGCGGTAGACCATTAAGAGATGAAGACCTCATCGCTAAAGATGAGAATTCAGTAATTTTTAAGTGTCGATACTGTGGTAAGGAAGTTAAAGTAAGCAAGGAAAGTTATGAAGAGTATTTAAGCAATAAACATCTCAAGCAAACTGTAAGGTAACGGCTACACATAACGTCAACCGTCTTTACTTAGTATAGACGATCGTTAATGTTTATTAAGTCCTATTAAACCTCATTAATGAGGTTACATATATGAACCGCGATGAAGACTTTATCGAGGTTTACGGTGAGTATATATCACTTAAAGAGTTGGGTGTAGCTACCTTGATCTCCTCGGCCCTAGCCTTCACATTTTACTTCATAACGCCCTACATAGCTAGGTCTTTAGGTATGGCTAATGTGGTAGGAGGTCTTACAGTTACGTTAGGCGTTGTAGGAGCTACTTTAGGATTTGTGATATCGCTCTTCATGACTAAAGTCAAGAGGGTTGTTGAGGAGGGATGAACGTATGGACTTAACTATGATTTTACTTATGACTTTCTTAACCCTTATCTCAACTATACTCTACATATTCATAGGTATTTTACCCGGTACTGACGAAACCGCTACGATGGCTCCCATAGCTTTAACTTTATTACTTGCGGGTGTCGATCCCTTATTGGTTTTCGCGTGGTTTATGGCCAGCATAGCAGCTTTTAAAATGGCTGATAGCATACCGGTGGCTTTAGCTGGGATTCCAGGGGGTGTTATGGCTGTTCCTCAAGTTCCGGACGCTCTCGTAGCGAAGGAAAGCGGGTTGGCTGACACGATACTTAGGAAAGGCATTTGCTCTAGCGTTATTGGGCAGTTTGTGGGGTTATTCACAGCACTTACGCTTTCCTACGCTTTAATGCCTTTAGGTGATTGGCTTAGGGCTACGGACTTAATCTTAGGCGTTAAAGTTGCTAGGTGGTTTTGGTTAATCCTAACTGGTTTAATCATCTTGGCTTTAACATCTAGGAATAGATGGATAGCTTTAATTTCAATACCCGCTTTCGCACTTCTCGTGCAGGGCCTCAGAGGTGTTTACGGTAAGTCTGTATATATAAGCTTCTTCCTAGGGATTACCATAGGGCCTTTAATCTACGAGCTTGCCTCCGTACTTAATAAAGAACTTAGGAAAGACTACGTTAGGCGGGGACTTAAGAAAGTTACCTTAGCGAGGATAGGCGGGATAAGTTTAAACCCGCTTAAAAACTTAACTAAGGAGGAAGCAGCTCACAGTGCTGTATGGTCTGCAATAACTTCAGTTTTAGCTACAGTTATGTCGCCCGTCGGGTTAACCATATTAATAGGTGACATCCTCAGAGAGAGTAAGAAGGATAAGGTTAAAGGTTCAGTTCTAGCTTACACGGTTAGAGACGCTATTAAAAACGCTACATACGTCGGTGGGACTTTAATACCTTTAATCGTTATAGGGGTTCCAGTAGGGCCTATGAGTGCTGGTCCCGCAGCACCTTTCTTCCAGAAGATAGATTCCTTAGGTATGTCCCCAAGGGAGTATCTACTAACTCACTACGATTACCTAACGTTAACTATCGTTGCGTTTGCTTCTTCAGCATTGGCTTTCCTCATATCCTATCCGGTGTTGGTTAAGTATTCGAGGAAGCTAACCTTAGCTGTGTTTAGGAGGGTGCCGGCTGAATCGCTCTACGGCCTTTTCCTAGCTATAGTTCTCGTGTTAGCGTATTACGACGCTGGTATTGCCGGGATTTTCGGTGTGCTAGCTATAGCTATAGTTTCAGGGGTTTTATGGAGGTTGGGCACGTCTCTAGGAGTTCTTTTCATGACTTTAGTGGCGGCTCCAACTATAGTTGCTTTACTTACTGCGCTTACTTTTTAAGTGTAAATTCTCTTTTTCCTTTCTTTTAATTTAACTATACCGTATGTGATTAAAGACGCAATGAAATACACCGTTATCCCCACCTTTTCATAAAGCTCTAGAGCTAGGGTGGTTAATAACATAAGGAAAAATAAAGCGTTAGCAAGTGTTGCTACGCTAATAAGTTTCTCTAACTTAGTTTCACTAGTTTTAAGATGTGTTAGTCCAGTGAATAGGTAAGCTATAACCACACCGAAAGACGCAATCCTAACAAACCTAGTAAGTAACGCCCTCCCTAGGAAAGTAGCTGTTAAAGCCGCTAACCCTACAGCCAGTATAGCTTTCCTTGGAACCCTGTATTGAGGGTTTATCTCGCTGAAACTTTCAGGAAGTAACTTCCTTAACGCCATAGCGTAAGCAAGTCTGGAAGACATTAGGAAGAATCCGTTAATCCCAGAGCAAATACCTGCTAAAGCACCAGCGGAAAGTAATACTACACCAACCTGACCCGTTAGCTTCTCAGCCGTATATATAGTTGGCAAGTCAACTTTCGTTAGAGCGTCCCAAGGAGTTGATAGGGTTGAAGCAACGGTTATAAAAGCATAGAACGTAGCGCCAACTAATAAACCAGTTAATAAAGCCTTAACGCTCTCCGCAGGTTTCCCCCTATACTCCTCTATAACCTGAGGTATTGAGTTAAACCCTAGGAAAGCCCATGGTGCTATAGCGACCCAGCGAAAAACGCTGAGAACTGGAGTAGAGTTAAGACTCCACGGCGACGGATTCCATGAATTCCTTACATCACCTAAAAGGAAAGAAGTTGTTATGAAGAACAAACCAGTTGAAATTAGAATAAACGTAACTAATGTTTGAGCCATCCCCGAGATCCTAACCCCGAAACCGTTAATAACCGTGAAGACTATCACTAAAGTTGAAGACGCAACTAACCAACCTAAAGACACTGTATACTCACCAACTATGTATATCGGAATGTAGTCTACGGCGTTAGGTATGAAAACCTTCAACCATAGAGGAAAAGCCGTCGCGTTAAGCGCTATTATGGAGGTGTAGCTTAATAAAAGCCACCAACCCACGAAAAACGCTGACGACCTACCTAAAAACACATACGCCCATTCAAACTCGCCACCAACGCGAGGGTGTTTCACAGTCATGAAGTTATAGGACAACGCTATCGGAAGTAGGAGCAATACAGATAAGTATGCCGCTATAGCAACACCCCAAGGACCGGATGAAGAAAGCCATACAGGCGTTAACGTAAAGACACCCCAACCTATGATACTTCCGAAAACCACGCTAAACACGTTTAACGTCGTTAACTCCCTAGGTAGAGAGCTTCCTTCACTCTCCACATTTCTTAACCTACGGAAAGTTTATGAGTTTAAGTATAAAAGCTGTGAAGAGTTAACTATATACGATGAAGAACTCTAAGCTTTACGAAACCGTTAATGAAGGAGTTATTAAGTGTTTAGTTTGCGAAAGACGTTGTTTACTAACGCCAGGCAGGAAAGGTGTTTGCCGTAATTACTTAAACGTTGAAGGAAGGCTTGAACATTTAGGATATGGTAGGTTAAGCGCTGTGAAAAGCAGACCTATAGAAGTGAAGCCTTTATTCCATTATTGGCCTGGAAGTACAGCATTAACATACTCCACCTGGGGATGTAATTTCTACTGCCCTTGGTGTCAGAACTTCTACCTTAGCTTTAACCATCCTAGGGATAACGACCCTGTCATCAATCCTGAGAGGCTTGTTGAGGAGGCTTTAAAAACGGTGATGAAGGTCTTTCAGCAAGTTTTAACGAACCTACCGTAAATTTAGATTACGTTATAGACGTAAGCACCATAGCTAAATCCAAAGGTCTTTACTCAATGCTCGTAACCAACATGTATTTCACTCTAAACTCTCTTAAAGCCCTCATAGAGTCGGGGGTTGACGGATTCTCCGCTGATATTAAAGGCTGTCCTAAAATGCGTCGAGCACTTGTCAATATAGACCATGAAGTTGTTTTTCGGAATGCTTCGTATGCTTTAGACTTAGGAGCGCATGTTGAGATGGTTTATTTAGTAGTTACAAACACAAACGACTTCAACGAATGTTTCGAATGGATCATAGATAAACACCTTAAACATTTAGGTAGTGAAGTACCTCTACATATAAACAGGTATTACCCAAGACATAAATGGGGTTCAGCTTACGTAGGCTTTTGTAAGCCTATGTAAGCCTTGGGGTTCATCAGGCTTAGCCACCTTCTTGAGTTCATCGATGGCATATCATCGCCCTCACCCCCATTCGTGGCAACCCCGCCCAGAGCCCTCATCTGCATCCTCCACCGAGGGATCATCTTCCTAATCACCGCACGGTAGAAGGTGCTTGGGCTCTGGGGAAAGCCACACATCCTAAGGTATATGTTTATTGCTCCACACAACTGTCTATCTAGTTCTAAACCACATTTTACACATCTAACCACCTGCCCCTTTCGGAGCTTCACCATCTCTCCTCCACATGCAGGGCAGGTTGAGCTACTGTTTTTAGGGTCTATAAGCTCAACTCTACCCTTATAGCTCATGTACTGTACTATCTGCTTCCAGTTCTGCTTACCAACATCTCTATTATGCTTCCTAGAATGTCCGTACATATTATTTTTGCTCAAATCTTCGAAGCCGTGAACTGTGTTTGGAAATTTACTAGTTAACTCTGTAGTTAATTTATGTACAAAGTCTTTAGCTCTATTCCTCTCCCTTTCACCATGTCTAGATGCTCTCTCCTTTACTGAAAATTTTCTACTAGCTACCCTCTGAGCCTTCTTCCTCTTTACCTCGTGCACTCTGTGGATGTGGTACAGCTTGCTTAGGTCAACTCTCACCCATCCATGCTTCGGTGAAAAACCGTCGAGGCTGAACAGGTTTAAGTCCCAGCCAATTCTCTCTGCATACTTCTCCTTTATAGGTTTTCTGAAGGTTATTATCAGTTCGTGCCTTGTTAATATTAACTCACCTAATTCTAGCTCCTTAACCCTGTTCTTAAACCATGACCTGTTTAAATCGAATTCTAAGTAGTGTTTTCTAGGAGCTATAGTTACTCTTATCCTTCCGTCCCTATAGACATATAGTGTTTCCTTCACCCTCACAAACAATCGTTTCACAACTGGCTTCTCCCTCCTCCTTTCCCCCTTAACATAGTTCCTTCTCCAAGACTTCAGAATAGAGTAAGCTACCTTTATCGCGGAATCAACATAATGAGGAGCGTAGTTCCAACAGTTCATCAACTCATTCCTGAGTTGCCTCTTAAACTCCTTAGTCCTCGGAACTACTGGAATAAGTCTCCTGACGCGATAGTATCTCCTAATTTTCTTCCCTTCACGCTCAACTATGTAGTACTTCTTTTCCCATTTCCTAACCCACTTGATGTTGCTCCAGATTATGTCTATTGCCCTCTGTAGCAGGGAGCGGTAGCAGAGCAAGAAGCCACTAACGTCATAGCCATGTTTAATCTTATAGCTAACTATCCTGTAGGAGTTGCTTCGCACTTTTAACCACCTCCCTATACTTATGACTCCTCATACCATAGAGTTTGCCCGCGAAGTGGGAGATAATCGTTATTAAGTCCTCCACTAACTCCTCCTTTAGCTCCTTCTCTTCTCGATTTATCACGATAATTTCAGTACCATAGCTCTGGAAGAATTGCTGAAGTATTTTGAACCCAAATCTTGCTAACCTATCGGGATAAGCGATAATGACTTTCGATACTTCTCTATTAATAACCATTTTGAGGAGTTTTTGAAAGCCTCTTCTATCCTCATTTAAACCGCTACCAATGTCCTTAAGGATTTCAATGCTCCATCCCCGTTCCTTTGCATACTGGTTTATAGCTTCAATCTGCCTCTCTAAATCATCTCTCTGAGTATGAGAGGATACTCTGACATATCCAACTACTTTCCTCTCCTCATGCAGTCCCAGAATCCTCTTAATCTCAGACTCAGGCACTCTACGCTTACCACCAACAGTCCTAACACAACGTATCTTACCCTCCCTATCCCACTTCTGCAGAGTCCTCACATGAACGCCAAGTATCTCCGAAGCCTCCTTCATCGTATACAGCTTTTCTATCTTCGCCTACCAATTTCTATGATCACTTACCAAGTATTTAACTGTTTCAGTCGGCGTGAACCACCGACCCCCATAAGCAAGTTGCTTGAGATACGTAACTACGCAATTAAAGAAGGCATTGAATACGTTTACGTAGGTAATGTACATGATTTAAACCTCGAATCAACGTACTGCCCTAAATGCGGTAAGTTAGTGATATGGCGGGGGAATTACCGAGTTCTAAAGTTTAACTTAGACTGCACGCAAGGCGTGTATAGATGCCCTAGATGTGGGTATAAAATACCTATTACTGGGAAGTATGTTATGAAGTTTTAAACGACTATAGGTATCTTAGCTTCTTTCCTAATTTCATTGAATTCATCTATGCTAAGTCCAGCTAATTTAGCTGCGAGCTTAAGGTCGCCGAGTTCTATGAAGCATTTTAAAGCTGATTTTATTGGTTCTGGCTGTGATTCTATAAAACTCCAGTCAGCATACTTTCTTCTAATCTCTCTAGCCTCCCTATCCTCCTCCTCCCACTTCTTGAGGATTTCCTCAAGCTTCATAGCCCAAGTTCCTCCAACCTCTTTCTGGAAAATCTAAAGGAAGTCTCGTTAATAAACTTTTCAATGACGTCCTTTAACCTATCTTTAGGTGTTGCTAACACTAAAACATCGAGTGAGTCGTAAACTCTAACACCTTTATATCTTTCAACGACTTCAACAAGTCTTTTCGGTGCTTTATTATCTGTAAGGAGCGGTATGTTTAACCTCTTAGCTAATACGAAAGCGTAAAGCTCAGGTGGATCAAGAGTTGGGATGGAAGGATATTGAGCCATTAAAGACATTATTTCAAGCACTTCATTTTCATCCAACCTAGTTACTGGCGTAAGAACTAAGTATCTCCCTGATAACCACTCAGCCGATAATGCCCGAGCTTTAGCACTTTTTATCTCCGCAAAAACCACTTCAGGCATGAAAAGCCTACTGAATAGATTCTTAAGCAGAGCTACTTCTGAAAAAGAAGCCCAATTTATTAGGAAGCAAGCATCAATAACCGCTGCCTCCATTAAACAACCACCGGTATCCTAGCTTTCTTCCTTAACTCATTAAACTCATCAACACTCATGTTAGCTATCCTAGAAGCTACATATAGGTCGCCGAGTTCTATGAAGCATTTTAAAGCTGATTTTATTGGTTCTGGCTGCGATTCTATAAAACTCCAGTCAGCATACTTTCTTCTAATCTCTCTAGCCTCCCTATCCTCCTCCTCCCACTTCTTACGACGCGTTAAAACTTCAGACATTTCAATTACCCCATTAAGTTCATAGATTTCAAGCTTAATCATTGATTTTAATTATTGCTCATAACCCTTCAACGCATAAGGTCGTTATTAATAAGCTATAAAGCAGAACCTTTCACTAAATCTAAAACTGTAGGCTATAAGTGTTCATTCCTGCTTTTTAAGTAGGGCTTTCGATTGTAAAAACGTGTTTTGTTATGCTTGATTTTCGGCAGTGGCTTTCGAAGATTCTTGAGTGCCTAGAGGTACTGCCGGTAGTGCTGGGAATGCTTCCTTCATTCTTTGCTCAGCCACTACCTTAGCTTCCTCGAGTATCTTCCTAGCCTCAGGGCTTGAGTACATGCTCGTAGATCCTACGCCAATCATCTCACCGGCTTCCATTAAAGTCTCCTGCAACATCTCCTGCACTTCTCCTAACTCTATACCTATCTCAGGTAGTACAGACTTTATAGCTTCTCTAACGTCTTTAACTACCGACACGACTGGCCCTAAGTAGGCGGCTACCTCACCTATCTCCCTAATCGACTCAACCCTCAAAGCTACTTGCTCTAAAGCTACCTGCACTAGGAAGAGGTTCTTAGCCACCTTCCTCAGCTCAGCTACTTCGTTAGCGTACATAACGGCTCTTGTTTGATCTTTAGATAGGAGGGCGTCAACTACACGCTCGAAAAGTTCTTTATCCCTAGCCTTAAGCCTTTCGAGGTAGACCTCAAGCCTTTTAGTCATAGAGTTTATCTTATATTGAGCCATAGCAAGCCTAAACCTTAAAGGCTTCTCCCTATGGAAGACTCCCTTAAGTTGATCACCGATGGTTTTATCTTTACCCTTCCAAGACTTCTCAAACTCTTTAAAGCTCGACATTTATATACTCACCGAAAAATAGCTAAAAGTCTTAACATGCTTAAAAAGGCTAACCCTCTTCCATGGCCTCCTTTAAAGTATAACGACTACATACGTAAAACCGTCACTAACTTCTTAAACTGTTTCTTTTTCTATGAACTCTTTATAGAGTTGTATGGATTTGGTTTCCCTTGGGTTGATGTTCCTCTGAAGTGCGTGGATTACCGAAGCAACACCTAAGACCTGCGACCACTTAATGACGTTGGGTATGAACTCACCGTCTAACGTTAGGGTATATGTTTTGATGGATAGGTTGGTTAAATAGTTTATTAGGAAATCCATGGCTTTATCTCCAGACCTTCTAAAGATTAAAGCAGTTAAGCCTTCTTTAGGCACTTCCCACCCAACGATGTCGTTGTGAAATCCTTCAGGGTATACCTCAACTTTACCTAGGACCTTAGCGTTTTCATTGAACTCATTCTTAGCTCTTAAAGCTAGGGGGTAGTACTCACTGTCAGATATAAATACAGGAGTGTTAGAACTTATGAAGGACGCTATATCCGATGCAGCCTTAAGCAACTCCTCCTTACGCATTAACTTATCTATGATGTCATATTTTGAGACGTAGGTCACTATTCCTAAAGACTTAAGTAACTTTAATGAACCAATTAACAACGCTGGGAAGGAAGTTCTGGGGGTTCTTCCAGAAGCAACTTTAAAATATGGTAAGCCTTTCTCAACAGCTATCTTTAAAAGCGAACCTCCCGAAGCTACAACACATACCTTAACTCCTCTCTCAAAAGCTTCACGTACAACCCTTAAGGTCTCCGTAGTATTTCCAGAGTAGCTAATGGCAAGCAATAACCACCGCTTACTCACATATCTAGGTAATCTAGAGTTTTTAACGACTATTAAAGGCTTTTCTAACTGATTTAAACTCTCTACATAGAGTACATCACCAACAATACCCGAACCGCCCATCCCAGCAACCACTAAGCCTTCAACGTCAATAAGTTGCATAGTGTTTTGCGGTTCCTGATCTAGTGAAGACTTAATTAAAACATCCCAATCCAAATATTCATTTATAAACTCCATGCGTACAACCTAATTATAATGTAACGATTTATTTTTAAACCTGAAGACCTGAAGGGTCTTATACAGTTCTCTGCTGGACCTTAAAACTTATCGGAGAAACTATACTCTAACCCTAAAGTAAAACGCTTATAATGTCTAAGGTAAGATGTTAGACAGGTGTTTAAAAACGATTGGTACATCTAGATTGCCAGGATTCCATAAGTTAAGCATGAAGGAAAGGTTGCTAAAACTTAAGGAGATAGCGCAGTTAAGTGAGGAAGACATACAGCTATTATCTCGTGAAGGTCCCTTACCTCTAGAGATCGCGGATAAAATGATTGAAAACGTTGTTGGTACTTTCGCATTGCCTTTCGCTATAGCTACGAACTTCTTAATAAACGATAAGGACTATCTAATACCGATGGTTATTGAGGAGCCTTCCGTCGTAGCAGCTGCTTCGAACGCCGCTAGGATGACGAGAGAGGGTGGTGGGATTAGAGCTCAAGCTACGGATTCCATAATGATTTCTCAAATACAGCTTGTTAAAGTGCCTTCGCCATACACAGCTAAGTATGTAATTTTAGAGCGGAAGCAGGAGATAATGGATTTAGCGAATTCCACAAACCCAATATTAACTAAAGTTGGGGGCGGTGTCAGAGACGTTGAAGTAAACGTTTTAGACTCGCCGGTGGGTCCTATGGTAATAACTAATCTCGTAGTGGATGTGAAGGACGCGATGGGAGCTAACACAGTGAACACTATGGCGGAGGCCGTGGCTCCTTTAATAGAGAAATGGACTGGGGGTAAGGTGTATTTAAGGATAATATCTAACCTAGCTGATCGAAGGCTTGTTAGGGCTTGGACTAGAGTTCCTAAGGATGTCTTAGGTGGGGAGGAAGTAGTTGACGGTATAGTATATGCTTGGGCTTTCGCCGCGGCAGACCCCTATAGAGCAGCCACACATAATAAAGGGATTATGAACGGCGTCATAGCTGTAGCTTTAGCTACCGGGCAAGACACTAGAGCTTTAGAAGCGGGGGCTCACGCGTACGCCTCTCGAAGCGGTAAGTACTCACCCCTCTCGGTTTGGGAGAAAGACGGCAACGGCGACTTAGTAGGTTATTTAGAAATGCCTATGGCGGTGGGTGTTATAGGAGGTGCCGTGAAAGTTAACCCAATGGCTCAACTAAGCTTGAAGATTTTAGGCGTTAAAACAGCTAAGGAGTTAGCTGAGGTTATGGGTGCTGTCGGGTTAGCTCAAAACTTAGCAGCCCTCCGAGCTTTAGCAACGGAAGGAATTCAAAGAGGTCATATGAAGTTGCATGCTAGGCAATTAGCTATAACAGCAGGTGCTGCAGGGAAAGAAGTGGATGTGGTTGTTGAGGAAATGATTAAGAGAGGCGCTATAAGGTTAGACGTAGCTAAGGAGATCTTAGAAAACATAAGGAAAAACCCGTCCTCAAGTTAAAGTTTTATCACTAAGCTTTATTTTTATTTAAAACAACTATTTATTCTTAGAAGGTGAGTGCTTGAGTAAACGTGAGGAAACGCAAAAACGGTATGTTGAAGGTGCTGTAATATCGGGTTTAAGGCTTTACAGGCATTGGAGGAAGAGGGGGTTATCGAAGGACGAGTCGTTTAAGAGAGCTGTCAAGCAAGCCTTAGGTATGATGGAGGTAAGTGGGTTGGATAAAAACGAAATACTTGAGGTTATGGAAGATTTAAAGATGTTTATAGATGAAATAATAAATGAGTTGAAAAACGCTAACACGCAATCTTCCTAAGTTAAGCAATTTTATAAATTCTCGTAATGATTAATATGAAGAGTGTGTGGGTGTTTGGCGTCGGACATTAAGAGCCTCCTACTTCGTGTGTTTTTTGAGTCTGCTGATGGGGGTTACTACTCCCCAATGTTTGATGAATGTTATGAAGTGCTTCCCATCCCTGAAGTTATAGGTCGAGCTACGGACGTAGATCACGCTAGGAAATTCGCCTATTCTTTAATACCGTGTCGTTGCGAACCTTGCTTCTTAAGTAAGTACTTGCCTAACGATTACCTCTTCGTAGGGGGTTCAAGCTATTCAATAGCTAAGATCGTAGCCCATTGGGATCCGAGACTTGACATAGGTTGCTACGTTGATTACTGGCGGAACGTTGGTGGGAGGATACCTGGAAACTTCAGGGAGTGTGAGGACTGCTACATATTTTTCGCTGCTGGACTAGCTAAATACCCTAGAAGGTATTTCGAAGTTAAACGTGGATTCACTGAAATAAGGAGAACCTTCTTAAGTTCCGATAGAGGTATTTACGTAGTCGGTTATATGAAGGTAGACACTGTTGTGGACTTAGCTGAGATCTCAGCTGAACTCAACCTTAAAAACGTCGAATACAGCATAAGGGATGTTTGGCATGAAGCAGCGAAGAAATACGGCGATAAAGTGTTGATGAATCCCCACTATGCGAGGCCAGCAGATCTTCCGGTTGTTATGTTAAGTAATGAAGGTAACTACGGCTTCTTTAAAGAACCGCTACCTTTAATAGAGTGGAAGCACGGCAAGAAGATGTTTTCTAAATACGCTTATGCCTTCGGTATAAGAACATTCGACGATAGAGTTAGGCATAAAGCGTTTAACTTAGATGAAACTAAAGAGATTTTAAAACTGTTGAGGCATGAAGGAGTCGTCCGTATTTAGATCTTAAGCATTTAACGTTAAGCTTAAAAACTAGTTAAATCTTTTTAACCTAAGGTGCCTCCAGTGGATTTTACCATCGTCGTTGCGACGTCTGTGTTAGTCGGTGCTTTCCTCGCATGGAGTAACGGATCTAATAACGCCGCTAACTTAGTTGGGACGGTTGTGGGAGCTAGAGTAATCCCGTTATCTAAGGCTTTAATTATAGCTTCAGTGTTTGAAGTCGTTGGGGCGGTAGCCTTCGGCTCTTACGTGTCTTCAACACTGTCATACGGTATAGTACGTATTACCGTGTTAAGCGATGAGGCCGTGGTTTTAGGCATGTTGTCGGTAATGCTTTCTTCTGGCTTATGGGTTTTAACGTCGTCAATTCTTAAAGTTCCAGTATCCGTTATTGAAGTAGTTGTGTCTTGTTTAGTGGGGTTTGGCTTAATCTCCTTAGGTGTTGAGGGAGTTAACTGGCTTAACTTAGTTATGATATTTACTTCATGGTTTTCCCTAATCCCAATCGCTACGTTAGTTTCGGCGACGCTCTTCATAACTATTCAGCCCTTCCTAACTAATCAAAAAGCTCAAGCGGTTTCAAGCAGTTTAACTATGTTTATATTGATATCTACGACAGCATATATGCTCCTCTATAGTAAAGTTAACGATGTTTATGCTTTATTAATCTCCATATTCGCCGGTTTCCTAACGTTTTTAACGATATTTCATTATGGACGTAAAACACTTAGAAGCAAGACATTAGCATCAGCTGAGAAATTCTTAGAACTCCTTGCGAGTATCTCCATAGCTTTAGTGTCTATATCTCACGGAGCTAGCAATGCTGGTAACGTAGCAGGACCGTTAACAATCATATTTAACTACGCATCAACGAAGGCAAACGCGTTTAACCTGAGTTTACTAGGTTATTTAGCGTTAGCTTTCTCAGGTTTCTTCATGTCTTTAGGTATTTTAACTTGGGGTAAGCGTGTGGTGGGAACCATAGGTGAGGAGCTCGTGACGTTAAGCTTTTCATCCGCTTTCGTAGTGCAGGTAGCTACATCCCTTACTGTCTTAACATTTGCGAGGTTTGGAATCCCGGTATCAACAACTATGGCTATAGTAGGGGGTATTACAGGAGTGGGTTTAGCTATGAAATATAGGACAATTAACTTCAAGACCTTAACGAAGCTATTGCTTGTTTGGGTTCTCACCCTGCCTTCATGCGTTCTGCTTACAGCCGGTGTATACTTAATGTTAAGAACTTTAGTTTATTAAGTGTTCATTGCCCATAACATCCTTTAAGCCCGGCCGCAAGGGCATTCACCCCCTGACCCTTCTTATCGCTCTTCAAGGTTATAGAAAAACACAGATTAATACAGAAAGCTACAGATTAATGTTTCAGCCCTTTGATCATAAAACATAAGATAAAAATAAATTGTACCGTTACGTTAATCTAGTAGGTGTTAATGTGGGTACGGCGTTAATCCACGTCGTGGATAAGGATCTCTTAATTCAAGTTTACGACGATTTGGGTAAGAACGTATATGTTAAATCAGGTAGGTTGGATTTAAGCTTTTCTGAAGTAGGGGAGGTTCGAATCACTCCATACGTGTTTAAAAACGGTGTTATGGTGGTTGTTTCTAAGTTTAAGGATATGAAGGTTCGTGAGGTAGAGGAGGTTGAGGAAATACCTTCAGCTGAAGGTAGAGAGATCGAAGAGTAGGTCTGGCCTTCATAGACGGACCTCCACGTATCAAGTCCTGGATAAAGACTGCAATCAGTTGGACTTTAGAGTGGTTGAGAAAGTTTCAACTAAGCCTACCTATGTTGAAGGCATTTCAGAAATGCATAAAATCCTCCTTCCAGATAACGCTTACGTAGTATATATGGACTTCATACTTAACTTAAGAAAGCATATTAAAGGTGAGGTGTTGATCTACGGTTCTGACGGTAGGTTACTATGTAGGTCTGTGTATAGAAAACTTAAAGTTAGGGTTTTAGATGTTGATAACCCTCTGCTTATGAACCTCATAAAATGTGTTTTCAAGAGCTTGAAACTGCCGGTGAAGAGGTATGGAGTCGTCCGCAGTGGAGGTAAAAAGGAAGTTAGCTAACTCGTTAAAGAGATACGGCTTCTACATATTCACTAGAGATGAGTTGCAAGTAATCACTGCTGTACTAGCTAGTTTAAACCTACATAGAATTCTTAAGCCTAAGCCGTTAGGCAGCAAGAAAAACTACTTCTCATTGGAAATCGATGAAGGTGCCTACATATCCTTATGTAGGACTAGATGCTCAGGCAGCAGTGGTTTCCTAGACGTTAATTGTTATGTTTCATGTGTTGAAAACAATCGGAGGGATCTTATAGATATGTCCGTGAAAAGCCTTCAAACAAACACTAAATTCACTCAAGCTTAGCTACGTAACGTAGGTGCGACCGCTTTGTTTAAGCAAGTTATACTCGTTAGGACAGATCTCAAGATGAGTAAAGGTAAGTTAGCTGTTCAAGTAGCTCACGCGTCTGTCTGCGCCTTACTTGAAGCCCTTAAACATAAGCGTGATTGGGCAGATGAATGGTTGGCTTCAGGGCAGAAGAAGGTTGTTTTAAAGGTTAACAGTGAGGAGGAACTCCGTAAGTATTATCAAGCAGCGCTTAAGTTTGGATTGCCCGCCGCAATAATTCAAGACGCAGGCCTTACGGAACTTCCTGAAGGAACCACCACAACCGTAGGTATAGGTCCGGCGCCAGAGACGTATATAGATAAGGTAACCGGTCATTTAAAGCTTCTTTAAAACTTAACATCGCGTTAAGCTAAGCTAAAGCGTTTAACAAACCTATAATTAGCAGCAGAGCTAACGTCGATGAAGTAAGCGTTTGAATTGTGTAGTTAACTAGTTTATACCTGCCGTCTTTTAAAATCTCGCTTAAGATCCTACCACCATCTGTTATGAAGACAGGCGTTGCGTTAACTAAGGCTAGCGAGAAGTTAACTATGTAAAACCAGTAGAGGGTTTTATAAGCGTTTAGAACAATTAACGATGTGTTCTCTGAGACGTACTCTGTTAAGTACACACCAAGTTTTGAATTGCTTGGCTTGTATAGGTAGTACGTTCTCAACCCACCCGAAGGTTTAACTATGTCGCCCTCTATCTTAGCTTCAATTACTTTAAGCTCTATAACTACGGAATCGTTGCGTATTTTAAGTAAGAAAGCTGTAAAGTCTTGAATGCTGGAGATCCTAGTGTTATTAACCTCAACGATTATCGACGGCGTCGGTAATCCAGCTTTAACTGCTGGTAGGTCGGGATTCGACCTATCTAAGTCCACTATCACCGGCGTTAGGAGTATATGCGGCGTTAAAAACGACATTAACGCGGTGGCTAATATAGCAACTATTAAATTGCCTAAGACCCCCGCACTCAATATAGAAAACTTAGAGAGTCTTCTAGCTTTATTGAAAACCTCCTCTACAGGCTTTACGTAAGCTAAGGGGAATATAGCAAAGAGCCCTAAACCCCAAGACTCCACCTTCACACCTTCAATATATGAAGCTATAGCATGCATTAATTCATGAATAGCTACAGAGAAACCAATCACTACAGCAAGTGTTGGTATAATATTTAAGCTTATCGTAACCCCCGGTATTATAGGAACTAGGGGGGATTGATACGTCTCCCTAGCTGAAAACGCTTTAATTAAATCACCTACGGAGTTTACTAGTATTTGATACATAAGTGTTGCGGATATAGCCACGCTTAAAAGACCGGCTACTAACAACCCATACCTTAAAAGCTTACTATTGACTCGCGAGCTTAGCTTCTCAAGCTTTGAAGCCTTACCAACATCAATCAACAACATTAAAGGTGCTACTTCAATATTACGAGATCTTAAACCCTCTCTCACTTTAGGATTCACGTATGAAATCGTGTACAGAAGCAATTCAAATAAAACCACAGCTATTAAAGCGGCGTACGCAACTTCCAACGCCTCCACCACCTCTAGCAATTTGTTTAGTGACTCATACTTAAATACCTTAGAAGAAGTATTAAATATAGGTGGGACGTCATTAAAAACCTTAGTTGAGGTGCTTTAATGTCCGTTAATTCAATTAAGGTTTTTGAGGATTTTATTGACCTTCTAGATTTAATAGACTACAGCAGAATTCTCGTACTAGTTGACGTAAGCGGTTATGAAGAAGCTTTTTTTAAAATATTCGATGATAGGAAGGACTTAAAACTTGCTTACACGTCAAGACCTGAAGGGGTGAGTTACAAATCCCCCAACACTATAGTTTTTCCGTTACCGGAGCTTAAGTATAGTCTATGGACTACTTACTCAAGTGAATCACTAGATTTAAAATTAGAGGTTGTAGACTCGAATATAACGTATTCAACAGAGCAAGTGTACATAGTTTCAAAGGTGAATCCTCTTAGTCTTTACGTAATGCATGAAGTCCTTAAAACACTTTCAAACTTTAAAGCTAGGGAGTTCCCCGTTAATTTATTCCTGCTTATTGAAGGTAATTTAACACCTATAGATAGGTTCAACTTACTTACGTTTTTAAGTGACGCCATAGAGAGCAGGTTCTTTAACAATGCCTTTATAACAACCCTCAATTTAGAGAAGTATTTCGGCACTTTATACACGCGTGCCACATTAGCTTGGGGCTTGCTAGTTTTACTAACAAAGTTCAAAGATATACTTACCAGCAAAGGTCGGGAGGTGTTCTTCTTAACGTCATTTAAGTTGGAGAACCCGGATTTAATACTTAAGGATTTAAACGGTTTGGTGGAGGTAGGCAAGTATTCCGTATGGAATGACATCTTTAAAGCTGATAGTGGTTACGCCTACTTAGAAGGGCAGAGTGAGTATTTAAGTAATTTAATGGTTTCAGACCTTATCAAAAGTAACGAATGGTTAGCCCAGAGGGTTTTAACCGAACCGGATGATAGAGCTCGCTATGTTAATCTACTACTGCTTGAATCAAGTAAGGAATACTTAGCAACTATGTTGCGTGTACCGCAAGATGTGTTAAACGAGGTAAGCCAGAGTGAGAGGCTCAATAAGTTTTTAATTAAAGTAGTAGGTGTGGCTAAGGAATTCATAGATTGGTTAAGCGGGGGTGGTAAGTAGTTTTGAGTGAGGAACGACCTCCTCTCATAACGTATAAAAAGCTTGCGTCAATACCGGTAGCTATTTGGTTGTTAATCACTAGTTATGCTTTAGGAATTAATCAATATGTTGAAGGGTTGATAGTTACCGGCGCTTTAGTAGTTTCAGCTTTTGCGATACCTTTTCTATTTAGTGAAAGAGAGCCTTACTACGATGCCTTAGTGCTTTCGCCTATGTATATCGGGTATGTCTTAATGGTTAACGTAGCGTATTCGGTTGTGCCCGCACACATAGCGATATCGAGTAGTTTATACGTGGCTCTAATTACTTTGCTGTCAGCGGCCATACCTCTGGCTTGGAACTTCTCTTCAAAGTTAAGTTTGCTTGATTTAACGCCTCAAGTGCTTACCCTGTACTTCATTTCGTTTTCCACGTCGTATTTTAAGCCGTTAAACCTGTATTCAAACCTCTTCATACTTAGCTTATCGTTAACCTTCATAAAAAGCTTTAAGAGTTTGTTAGGTATGTTTATGGTTTTAAGCTTAACTTTACTACCGTTTTTAGGAGCTCCTTACATGATTACAGACCTTAGCACGATACCTTACATAAACTTAGGTATTCCTGAGACGTCAGTTGATATATATGGTTACGCAATCTTAATAACGTACTTAACTTTACTCACATGTTCGATACCTGCGGGGTACGTGTCTTTGTTCCTTTCAAGGAAGTTTAGACGTCTTAATAACATATATGACGCTTTATGGAACGCAACGTTACTACTTACCCCACCCCTAGTTTTTACGCTTCTATACTTTACTTTAATGTCCAGCATAACTCAGTTGTTTAAGTTAAGGTATTTATACCTTAATCTATTGTTAATTACTTTACTTACCTTACCTAACTCACTTTTCAAGAGTTACCTAGAGGTTAGGGGTGGTTTAATAAGATCCACGAACGAGCTTAGAAGTCGATATATGAAATTACGGGCTAGGGTTGAACGTTTAGGCAACACGTTATCTAAAACACGCTCCTCAGGTATGTGGGGTGAAGAACTGAATCCTTTAAATGAGCGTCTAGACTCGCTTGCTAAGGAGTTAGAATCCTTAAGTAATGTGTTTAAGAAGTCTATACTTAAAAACTACGAGATAAGCGACGTCTCGAAGAGATTAAACTTGATTGAAGATGGGGTATCTTCAATCGAGGAGAGCCTAGTAAACATGTATAATGAAGCCATTAGGTTGGCCACGCAAGCTAAGGCTATTTTAACCGTTAGCTTTTCAACTTCAAAGAAGTCTTTAGAGCCTTACACTCTAGAATTAAATGAAGTTAATGATATAAACAAAGTTGGAGAATTAGTTGAAGAAACGGCCTCGTACTTAAGTAGTTTATGTGATGAAATGTATGAGCTAGTGGAATATAACAAACACATAATGTCTGAAGCCTTAGGTATTTCACTAATTGATTTAAATACTATGAAGTGCGGTGAGTATCCGTCTAGGGTTAAAGCGTTAGAAAGCGTTTTAAATGTTTACGTTAGAATTGTTCGTATAGCTGGCGATGAAGTTAATAAAATATACGGCAATCTACTAAAGATTAAAAACATAGCGACTAACTTAGTTAAGGCCTTCGAGACCTCAAGTAGGGAGGAGCTCCTTTCAGTAAATGCTGTTTTCGAGGTAGGTGAGATATTAAAGGAATTACCCGAGACTTTAGATAGGACGGCACGAATAGCTGGTTTAAGCGGGTTAATCACGCTTATCGAAAGACTTACTGAGGTTGTGGTTAACATACCCGAGGGTTTAAAGGCGGATCTTGAGAAAACGCTTGAATACCTTAACAAACGCTTACCCGGTAAGGTAGACATAGTTAGAAACGTATCTCAAAGGTATAGGAGAAGAATAAACAGTTTTATTTCGAAACTAGATTTAGAAGCTTTAACAACAGCTAGGAACTATGTAGTTAAAAGCGATGCGTTACTTAAGATCTTTGAGGAAGGCACGCAAACCTTCATGACGTTGGTAAGGGATTTAACGTATCTTAGGAGCTTAGCACACGTAACTCCATTACTGCTGGACTACATAGACTATAAGTTAAGGAGTAAAGGGTTTATAAACATTAACGAATTACCCTTTAAAGCTGAAGTTACAGCGTGGATTTTAAGGATTGTTATGTCCTTGAGGGAGGATATAGAGGTAGAGAACGATAAACTCATGCTTAAGAGGTAGGTTTCCATGCTGACGGCCCCTGTTGTTTATGGCAGGGGTTCTCCCCCTAGGGCTTGCATTACTTCTCTGAAGCCCCTCACCGGGAGTGCATCACCCATCAGTTCCCGCCGTCAGCACCGGGAAGGTGTGGGTCTCATCCCTATTACGGTTGCCCACACCCAACCATGACTTAATTAATTAATCACAAACTTATAAACATTTACTCTATATTTTAAAAAGTGAGGTCTCAAAGGTTTGGTGACTAAATGTCTCGCAGAAGGTAAAATCTTCAGATGCAGTGTAAACTTAGAGAAGGGGTCTCTAGTTATTAAGAGGTTGGATGAAGATAGGCCGTTAGAGGTTAAGCTACCGTTCACTAACGTAAAGGATGTGTTATTGATTGGGGATAGAGTTAGGTTAATTTCTTCAGATGGGTTCGTAACTGAGGTATTCGTAAATGAAATCGTTAGAAAAGAACTTAGTTTTACTGTCTTGATAGTTAAGTATTTAAAGGAAGGAGCCACGTTGAGAGAGAGGCTTGAGACCCTTATAGAGAGGTATGTGTCCCTAAACGGTTTAGCGTTGAAACTTATTACAAGCCTTGCGAAAAGCGCTATGCCTGATTGGGCCAAGGTAAGGGAGCTTTCTTTAAGGATAAACGACGTAGTCTCAGGGTTTCAAGACCTCGACGTGGAATACTTGAAGCTTACGTCAAGTAAGCTCTTGAGAGATGTAGAGATCAGAGATGTTACGCAAATATCAATGGACGTTAAGAACCTCGTAAGGTATGCGGTAAGTGCTTTTAAGGAGGCTATTAAAAAGATGGATTTAGGCGTCGACGCAACTCCCTTAATAGACTTAACGCTTCTAACCTTTGTATACAGATACTCAAAAGATTTGGGGCTTGTTATTCAAGCTGAGAAAACTTTCAACATGTTTACAAGATCTGTTGAGGAATTTGCCGAAGGCTTGATAGGGTTTAACGAATCTCTGAAGTCAGGCTTCATAAATGGTTTCCTAGATAAGTTCAAAGCAGACGAGGACATACTTCAAACAAGTAAAGCCTATCTTAACTTAATCGAGTCTACAGTAAGAGAGTTTCTCTGACGTAACCGTATTTAATAACGTGTGGAGATTGTGATCACGCTTCCTTCATTTCTTAAGCTCTCTTAACTCTACTTCTAAACTCTCTCTAAACTTCTCAATTGATTCTACGCTGGGGAAGTTGTAGGGTTCTTTACCAGGTCGTTCGTTATAGTAAGGTCTATTACATCCAGGACATCCTCTCGTTAGGAAGGCATTGTATGAGAAGTTAATCCGTTTAAGGACTTCACTCTTAACTCTGTAATCACCGTCAAAAACTAGGAACTCGCTGGGGTCTAAGCCTTTGAGAATTAGATCCACGGCTACCTGCACTAGCCGATAGTATTTTAGGGGTGGTGGCTGAAGTTTCTCAAGCGGTGTACCCTTCACAGGTGTGAAGGCAAACACAGATATTAAAGATTTAAGGTTTCTTAACTTGACTAAAGTATCCAGCAATTCCTCTAAGGTCTCGCCTAAACCTATTATTACGTGGGTTACTACATGCCAATCTCCTAAAACCTCAATAGAGTTTTTTATGAACTTCCAGTAAAGCCCCCAAGAATAGGGTTTCATCATCTCGTGAAATACTCTACTGGATGCTGCGTCTAAACCCACGCCGACGTAATCCACGCCTTCCACCTTAAATTTAAGTAATTCTGCCTTACTTACTGGAGTTATCGAGAGCGATATTTTAACGCCTAACTTACCTAACTCCTCAACGATTTTATGAGCTTCAAGTAGAAACCCATCTTTAAGTATTGTCTGAAGGCAAACCCTCTCCACAAGGTTTTTCTCTAGGGCTTTAAGGAAATCATTAAACTCTACAGAGGGCCATAAAACCCTTGAAAGCAATTCTCTTGAACTTCTACTTGATAAGCTCTGACTACAGTATTGACAAGCACCGTAACAACCTGAGTCGCTATACTGCATCACGTAAGCTATGTTTGGAGTTTCATCAACTTTAGCCTTTGTTAAGCCTAACTTAGCTAACGTACCTAACGACACGCGTACCTTCATCTTCACTAAACCTATAGAAGTTCATTCTACAGCAATTTTTAACTTAACGGTTACGTAGCGTTTCAAACACGTGGGTAAGGAACCTTTAAAGTTAGGATATCAGCTTAAATTCGTGGGAATGAACTAAAGTTAAAAGTTAGTTATGACGCCTGACTCCTCTCCGTCCTGAAGGACTTGGGGGTTATGGGTTGCTTTCATCAATCATCGACCTCTGAAGGCCTCAAAACATCGTGTAGGAGGTATTGGACTTCTAGAGGATGGTTTCGATATTGCTTGAGGCTTACCTTCAACACACTAAACATCATTACCGAAAATAAACTAAAACAAATTACTTGTGAGTAAGTAATATGTGGGGTTAACGTTGAAAGTTAGGTTAATTATAGATGAGGGTTCCGGACCTTACAACATGGCATTGGATGAGGCACTTATGTACCTACATGGTTTAGGGTATTCACCCCCTACGTTAAGGCTTTACATGTTTAAACCATCAACTATAACTTTAGGTTATTTCCAGTCGGTAAGCGATAACGTTTCTGAAGAATGTTTAAGTAAAGTGCCTGTGGTTAGGAGGATTTCCGGCGGGGGAGCTGTTCTACATGATGAGTTTGGTGAGATAACGTATTCAATAGTTCTTAGGGAGAGTCAGGACTTGCGGAACCCCCTCCATTCGTTTAAGATTTTAACTGAAGGCGTTGTAAGGGCTGCTAGATTTTTAGGAGCTCCAGCAGAGTTTGCTCCGTTAAACGATGGTATTATAGCTGGTAAGAAATTTTCTGGTCAAGCTCAAGCCCGTAAATTAGGTGTTATTTTACAGCATGGTACGTTTATGTATGCTACACGTGTTGAACTACTTGCCAAATGTTTAAAGGCTCCGACGGAGAAATTCGTAGGTAAGGGCACCACCTCTATATTAGATAGGGTTACAACGATATCTGCTTACTTAGGTAGGGAAGTAACTCGCGATGAAGCGGTAAACTCCTTAATTAAAGGATTTTCTGAGGCGTTGAAGCTAGACCTCTATGAGGGGACGTATAGCGAAGCAGAGTTAACACTTGCTAAGAGTATAGAATGGAAGTACCGAAGTGTTGAATGGACGTATCTACGTCCCTGAGGTGAGCCTGTGGAGATAGTTAAGATGTTTAAGAAACCTACTTCAAAGTTAATCATATTTAAGTTAACGTTAAGCGATGATTGTTCGATAGTTAAGGCTTCGTTAGAAGGTGATTTCTTCGCTTATAGGCCGGAACTCGTTGATGAAAGTATTGATAGCCTTAAAGGGCTTAAACCGGATGCGTTGCTAGCTGAAGAATTACATAAAAAGTTAATGCGGTCATTCATTATAGGTGTTGAAGAATTAGATCTGCTGGCGTTTCTGAAGGAGGTCTTCGAAGAGAGCAGGGAGAAATGTGCGAAGAGCTTAAAGTAGTTGTTTTTGATATGGACGGCGTTTTAATTAAGTGGAGGTCTTCCTGGCGTGTTCTACATCAGTACTTCAACTCGTTAGACATTGTAGAGGAGAGAAATGATGCGGAAAGGTTTCAACGAGGTGAGATTAGCTATAGGGAGTGGATGGCTAGAGACCTACAGGCCATACTGAAGGCTACAAATAAGCCCGTAACTAAAGAAGATCTTCTGAAAGTTTTTTCGAATTATGAGTTAGAGGAAGGCGTTGAAGAGTTAGTTAACGTAGTTAAGGGATACCACTTAAAAACGGCAATAGTAAGTGGAGGTATAGACTTACTGGCTGAGTTAATTCGAGAGAGGCTAGGCTTGGATATGGCTTTAGCTAATAAACTTACCTTCAGTAGCGACGGGTATTTATTGCCTGAAGGCGTTGAAGTCGTGAACCCACTCCGGAAAAGTGAGGTGTTAACACGTATTTCAAAGGAGTTGAACATACCGTTAAGTAAGTTTATGTTTATAGGGGATAGCCTGTGGGATCTGGAGGCGATGAACGTCGTAGGACATCCTGTCTTCGTCTTAAAAGATGAAGGCATAGACCTTAACATACTTAAAAACGTGTTTGTCGTGAAGTCGTTGCGCGAGTTAATTCCCTACATAAACAGAATATGTTCTAAAAAGTGAAACGTCACGTAAATAGGTGGAACTTATCTTTAGGTATGCTACAACAAGCGTTCACAACTTTAAGCTTAAAGGAGTCTATAACCTCCCGTTGAGGCATGACTATCCTATCCACTAAGCCATTACTTACCCAGAAAGAATCGTAGACCTTAAACTTAGGGCTTCTCATACAACCTAAGGCAACCTCGTTGAAGAGCCTCCTAGCTGTAGTTAAAACCTCCTTAACCCTGCTGAAGTCGTTTAAATCCGGAACTTTCATCTCAACTAACGCAACGAAAAGCCTAGGCTTAAGCATAGCTATCTTCCCAAGCACATTTAATTCATCCTCTAACGTGGATGTCCGTGAGTCTAAGATTAAATGAGGGACTGCGAAACCCTTATCCAACGTGAGGAGTTTCTCTAGAGTCCTAAGGTAATCATCAACCTTAAACCTTAGGTTACGGTAAGATTTAATGTAATCATCGCTTGGCGGTACTTCAAAATCTATGAAATCAAATCCGGCGTTCCACACCTTCTCTACGAGAGTATCTGGGACCATACCTAAATGTATTGAAAACACTGATTCATGATTTCCTTTAAACTTCTTTATAACGCTTAACATCTCATCTGAAATCTTTAAATATCCATCTCGTGTAAACCCACCGCTAATTAGAAAGCCTTTAACGCCTTTAACGTAAAGGTGATTCAGTAAGTTTTCAAACTCTTCTGAAGTCCTAACTTGCAACATACTGCGTAGGTATCTAGCTTGGCAGTGTGGACACATTAATTCGCAATGTTGCCCTGTTATTGATATAGATACGTATTTACGCCCAGGTATAAATGCGTAGGTCTCAACCATTTTAACATAGCCCATTAAAAAGTTTTTAAATTTACTGAAGCCCAAGTTTTACCTTCGTAATAAGCCTTAAGCGAGGTTTCTAGAGCGTTTCCTTTAAATAAGTTCTTCAAAGCCTCCTCAACTATCTCATCTTTAAAGAGCTTAGACACATAATTAAACACACCTAACAAAACCATGTTTGAAGCCCTAACAGAACCTGTTTTTAGGGCTATATCCCTAGCAGGAACTACAGCTAAGTTGTTGCCTAGGCAACCTTTAATCTTCGAAACGAGTTCATCCTTAGGCGTAGGTTTGCTCCCAGATAAGCTGGCTGAAATAGGTGGTTTAACCTCATTAGACACTACGGCGTAACCTCCCTCACAACTCAAGTATTTTAAAGCCCTCACACATTCTATAAGTTCTAAACATATTAGGTAGTCAGCCTCTCCCAAACCGAAAAGAGGTGAATATACCTCTTCCTCAACACCCACTCTAACAAAACTTAAAACGCTGCCGAACCTTTGAGCCATACCTAAAGTCTCGCCAGTTCTTACAGAGTAGTTACTGAGTACGGACGCTATAGCTAGCGTCCTCGACAACGTAAGTCCTCCTTGACCACCTACGGAAGCTATTAAAACGTTAACAACTCTATTACTTAACATACCCTACCTCACCTCAACTATCGCCTTATATGGACAGAACCTAGCACATAAACCACATCCTAAACAGTCTTCGGTAATTATCCGTACCTTACCATCCTCACCTACGTATAGAGCTGGACATCCCGTAACCCTTATACATGCTAGGCATCCAGTACATTTATCCAGCAAGACCTGATAACGTTTTTCAACTCCCCTTAACCTAGCGTTTAATAACGCGCAGGGCGCCTTAGCAATTAAAACATTAACGCCTGGTTCTTTAATAAACTCCCTAACCTTTTCAATCATCTCATCTATCCTATATGGATTAACTACTGAAACCCTATCAACGCCTAACGCCTTCACAACTTCATATAGATCCACAGGCTTGGTATGCCGCCCGGTTTCCGTTCTATTCCAAGCAGGGGTTGATTGATGGCCGGTCATAGCCACAACTCCATTATCTAAGATAACTACCAACATATCAACTCTTTTGTTTACGGCCTCTATTAAGGGTTGAATGCCGGCGTGGTAGAAGGTTGAATCACCTATAGTTGCTATTACAGGTTTGTTAAACCCAGCTAGTTTTAAACCCATAGCCATTGAAATACTTGCACCCATGCTATGTTCAGTCCAGATAGCGCTTAACGGCGGATTAACGCTTAAAGCGTAACAACCTATATCACCAAATATAGGTATCTCATCTCTTTTATACCCAGCTTTAGCTAGACCAAGTAAAATCGCTAAATAGGAATTCCTATGTGGGCAACCAGGACATAGAGGCGGGGGTCTCGCAGGCACTGCATACGTGGCAGGCTGTTTAACGACGTTTAACTGCCTTAGGTTCGAACCTAACAACTTACTTAAAGCGTTAGACACGAGATCCGTGTTTAACTCACCTTCAAGGGGTAAGTAGCCAGATAACTTACCGTATATTGGTATGTTTAAGCCGACGTCAAAAGCTAGGTTTTTAACCCCCTCTTCTATGAAGGGATCCAGCTCCTCAATAACTAATACTTTACTGCAGTCACTTAAGTTTCTAATTAGAAATCTTTTAGGAAGTGGATGTATAAGGCCTAACTTAAGTATCTTAAGGCTCTTCAGGAGGTTATCGGGGGATCTACTCACGACTTCCTTAACGTATGCGTAGGTAACTCCTTCGGTAATTAAGCATATAGACCCCTCACCTTCAACTTTATTTAACCCATACTTCTCAATCACGTCTTCAACAAGCGTTAACTGCTTATTAAGCCATTTATGTCTTTCTAAATTCCAAGCCATCCCAGCACGTACGAACCTCGGTTGATCTTTCGTAAATGACATGAATTTCTTAGGGGGTGTTATGTCGCCAGTCACTACCTCAGCTACTGTGTGATTAACTCTAGTCGTAGTTCTTAAAATCACCGGGAGTTTAAGTTCCTCACTTATGTTTTGACCCGCTACAACCATATCCTTAGCTTCCTGAGGTGTTGACGGCGTTATCATAGGTAGCTTAGCTAGCTTGCCGTACCATCTACTATCCTGCTCTGTTTGCGTGGTTATGGGGCCTGGGTCATCCGCAACTAAAACTATTAAGCCGCCGTCAACGCCTGAATACGCTGCGGAGATAAGCGGGTCTGAAGCTACGTTAAGGCCTGGGCCCTTCATAGTGACTAAAGACCTAGCACCTCCTATGGAGGCCCCCAAACCAACCTCGAAAGCAACTCTCTCGTTAACTGCCCACTCAACATATATGTCTAAATCTTCACTACATTCCTGTAAGGTCATTATAACCTCGCTTGACGGCGTTCCCGGATATCCCGTAACGACGTAAGTCCCCGACTCTATAACTCCCCTAGCTATGGCTTCATTGCCCATTAAGGCGAGCTTAACCCCAGCTGGTGCTTTAGCTAAATTAACCTCACCCATCGCGTTATCAACCCCACATACTGTTTAGAGCTGATAAAGCCTTAGCTAAGTTGACGGAAGAAGTAACTACAGGCATAACCTTAGAAACCTCCTTAGTCACTTCGAAACTACCTTCGCCAGCAAAATACGATACAGTCGGTACTTTAATTTCATTAAATCTCTTAATTAAAGCCGAGGAAAGCTTCTCAGGTTTTTCAGCGGCTGTAGGTACGTAAACAAGAACGGCTAAGTCGACGTACTTGCTTAGCGAATCCGCTGTTAAAACATCAATGACTTCATCAATAGTTGAATCACCACCTAAATCTAACGGATTGGCAATATATGCTTTCCCACCACTTCTAACCCCCTTCGGAAAATCCCCTGAGGGGAGAAGCGGCAGCTCTATACCAACCTCCTCCAAGCTAGACGCCGTTAAAACACCTAAACCTCCGGAGTTCGTCACTATGAAAACCCTCCTTGGCTTTAAAGACCTTAACCTCCTTAAAATCTCGCAAACTTCTATTGCGTCGTATATATCATCCGCTAAGTAAGCCTTCATGCTTTTAACCGCTACTTTAAAGACTTCGTAGTTTGTGGTTAACCCGCCTGTATGTGATTTCACGGCTTCAGAGCTTCGAACGCCCCTACCGCCCTTCAATATCACCAGAGGCTTACCAGACCTAACTAACTTACTACCCAAGTCTAGAAACCTTCGTCCATTCTTAACCCATTCAACATAAGCGATCACAGCCTCTGTTTCGCTATCCTCTAACGCGTACTCAAAAACCTCACTTAACTCTACGTCAACCATGTTACCTAAGCTTATGAAGAACGAAATGCCTGAGGAATACCTTCTTAACTCACTTATTATAACACCGCCTACCGCCCCGCTCTGAACCGCTAAACCCACCTTCCCCTTAGAAGGGCTTACCTCAATACTTGCGTGTAAATTAAGCTTAGTTAATGATATTCCTGCGGAGTTAGGTCCTATCACGCGTATTGAAGAACTTCTAACTACGTCAGCAAGCCTTTGCTGAGCTTCTTCATTTCCAACCTCACTAAACCCTGAAGTTATAACTACCGCTAACTTAACACCTATAGTGCTTGCCTCCTCTAAAGTCTTAATTGCCTGTTCCGTAGGTACGGCGATAACTACTAAGTCCGGCTTCAGAGGCAAATCACTTAACGATTTGTAAGATGGGACGCCGAGGACTTCACTATATTTGGGGTTGACAGCATATACGAGACCCTTAAACCCATTCATTAAAACGTTCTTAAGTAGGACGTTACCTACCTTACCCTCAACGGGTGAAGCCCCAACCACCGCTATATGCTTCACATCACTTAACACGTTAGTTAGGGTGGGCTTCACCTTCAACCCTCACAATATTAAAAAATTTGCGACTAATATTAAAGTAAGAGTGGTATGCATGGGTTTCCTAACGCCGTCTTGGAAGGAAATACATTTAGATGTTGTTAAATTAGCTCAAGCGATAACGGCAAACGGCTATACCCCGGAATCCGTTGTTGGCATATTACGGGGTGGTTACTTAATAGCTAGGATGCTAACAGACATGCTAAACATTGAAGACATAGGTGTTGTTGAGGTTAAATTCTATAAAGGTATAGGTGAGAGAGCCGAAAGACCTATAATAACGCAACCGCTAACCACAGACGTTAAAGGTAAAAACGTGTTGATAGTTGACGACGTAGCTGACTCAGGACGTACTTTAGAAGTTGTTTCCGAGCAGGTTAGACTTAGAGGTGCTAGAAGCGTTAAGTCCGCCGTCCTGTATTATAAGCCGAAATCCATTATAAAGCCGGACTTCATAATTCACGTAACGGAGGATTGGGTTATTTTCCCGTGGGAATGGTGTGAGTTTTTAAGATCTTTTAACTTCCTTAAAAAAGGCTTAAACCTCAGCGAGGTTAAACAAGAACTACATAAGATGAACGTCTTAATAGACGATGACATTCTTCAGGAGGTCCTTAAGCTACATAAGTGAAGATGTTGGATGTAAGTACTTCCTGAAGGTTTTTAGGAAGTTTGTCAACGCTCCTCGCCAGGCAGTAACTCAGTACCTGATGGTATCCTAGCCTTAGCTGAAATCATAGACCCTAACTTAAGGTACTCAACCCTTCTAGA
Organism: Zestosphaera tikiterensis; assembly: GCA_003056265.1. Classification (GTDB taxonomy): domain Archaea; phylum Thermoproteota; class Thermoprotei_A; order Sulfolobales; family NBVN01; genus Zestosphaera; species Zestosphaera tikiterensis. The sequence continues at coordinate 224,793 of NBVN01000004.1, forward strand.
CCTTACCTTCATAGCTTTCACACCCTCGACTTCAGGCTTAATAAGCAGTTTAGTTTTCACATTCGGCTCCACTACGGCCTCCTCACCCACAACGCTAAACCCTATGAAAGACTCCCTACCTATCGATGCTTTCCTACCAACTAAAGACCAAACTACCTCAACGTAACTTCCTATAGAGGCTTCGGCTTCAACGTCTGTAAAAGGCCGTATAAAGCTATATGCCCCTATAAAGCTACCCCTTCCTATGTAGGCAGGGCCCTTAATCAACGTATGATGATCTACCTCAGCACCCTCTTCTATTATTACAGGACCTTCGATAACCGTCGATGAAGCTATCTTAGCGTTACTCGATATCCTTGAAGTGTTTAAACCTTTAAGAACGTAGTATAAAGCCTTTAAAATGTCTACAGGGGAGCCAATATCAACCCACCAATCACTCCATATAACTGCCTGTATCTTACCGCCAGACCTGACGTAGCTGTTCACACCTTCATCTATCCTACCAGCACTTAATATAGAGTTGACTAACTCACGATTTAATATTGCTACACCTCCAAAAACGTAGGAAGTCTCAACGTATTTAGGTCTTTCAACAAACTTCTCAATAAATCCTTGCTCATTTATGTAAATAGCTCCATACCTAGTTACGTCTTCGTCTGGTATTACCAATAGGGTCGGGAGACCCGATTCTTCATATGCTTCAATGACTAGCTTGTAGGCTGAAGAAGGTATTAACGTATCCCCATAAACAAGTAGGGCTTTGCTAGATAACTTATCGACTGCTTCCTCGAGAGCCCCCAACACCTCCTCCTTCCTCTGAAGTCTAACGTCGAAGCTTAACTCACTACCTAACTTGGTGGTTACGTCTTCAAAAGCTTGCGGCCTATCAGTAACTAACGTTACGTTCCTCACACCCGCGTTTAATACATTCGTAAGAACCCACTCTATTATGGGTTTACCTAAAATCTCTATGAGTAGTTTCGACTTACCCATAGTTAATTTATGCATGCCGGAACCCTTACCACCAGCTAAAACGACAGCCTCCATAAAACCTCACCTTAAAAAACCGTTACGGTCTTAGCTAGGTTTCGAGGTTTATCCGGGTCTAAACCTTTCTTTACGGAGGTGTAGTAAGCCAGCAGTTGATGGGGTACTATATACAGGGCTGACGCAGCAACGTCCTTCACCACAGGCATTTTAATAGGGGTTTTAACAAGCCTTGCTATATCCTCTAAGTTTTTAGGGAATACAGCTATAGTTAAAGAACCTCTAGCTCTCATCTCCTCAACATTACTTTTAATTAACTCACCTTCATCGGCTGTAACGATGGTGAAGATCGTTGGGAAGCCCTCCTCCACTAAAGCTATAGGCCCATGTTTCGACTCACCCGCAGGATACGCTTCAGCATGTATGTAAGCTATCTCCTTCAATTTTAAAGCCCCCTCCATAGATAGAGGGAGGCCTAAACCCCTACCTAAAAAGTATGCGTTAGGTCTATCCTTCATCTCCACAGCTAAGGAAGCCATCTTAGCTTCATAAGTGTTTATAGCGTGCCTAACTAGATTTGGAAGTTCACGTAAAGACTTGAAAGCTTCACTAGCTTCAGACTCACTTAAAAAACCGTTGAGGACGCCTGTCCTAAGCGATAAATACCCAAGTAACGTTACTTGAGTTGTGAAGGTCTTCGTCGCAGCAACGCCTATTTCAGGACCTGCTTTAGTGTAAATAGCTATATCCGATTCCCTCGGTATAGCTGAGTCTATAACGTTGGATACCGCTACCGTTAAAGCACCCCTCTTCTTAGCCTCCCTAACTGCTTTTAAAGTATCTATAGTTTCTCCAGATTGACTAATGCCTAAAACTACGTCGCCTTCCTTGACCGTGCTTAACCACCACTGGGCTTCAGAAGAAACTACAGGCAACGCCCACAATCCAGCGTACTTCCTAAGGAGTAATGCCGCAACGTATGCGGCGTGGTAGGAGGTTCCAGCCCCAGCCAACAAGACTCTATCAACACGCGTTAAAATCTTAGCTAGCTTATCAACGCTCTCCGCTGCTGAAGCTATAGTTGAAGCTAAAGCGTAAGGCTGTTCGTGGATTTCCTTAAGCATAAAATGTTTAAAACCGCCTTTAGAAGCCATCTCAACAGTCCAGTCTATGTTCTTCACTCTACTCGTAAAATCCACAGCCACCCATACGGGCCTTCCCTCCCTAAACTCAAGTCTCTCCACAACCACTTCTTCGGGGGTTATGTACCCAACCTCACCGTCTCTTAAAGCCAACACCCTCCTAGTAAAGTTTAGGAAAGCTACCGCATCACTAGCTACGAAATTAGCCTTAACACCAAAACCTAAGACTAGCGGTGAGGTGTTTCGAGCGAAGAAAACTTTCCTAGGGTCGTTAACGTCTATAGCAACTATAGCGTAAGCACCTCTTAAAAGCTCAACGGCTTTTTTAAAAGCTTCATATGGCTTAAATCCTTTCTTCTCAAACTCCTCTATAAGGTGTGGGATGACCTCCGTATCTGTTTCAGATATGAAAGTATGTCCCTCATCGATTAAAGCCTCTTTTAACTCCATGTAATTCTCTATAATACCGTTATGCGCTACCGCTATCTTCCCGCTGCAGTCGGTATGAGGATGTGAGTTAACGTCGCTTGGAGGTCCGTGCGTAGCCCATCTAGTATGTCCTATCCCCGTATAACCATCAAATAACTCGAAACCTACCTTAGCAGCTACAGCGTCTATCATACCCTTAGACTTCCTAACCACTAGACGCCCTGCCTTATCTATCAACGCAAAACCTACTGAGTCATAACCCCTATACTCCAACTTCTTAAGAGCTTCCTTCAACGAAACTCCTAAAGGCTTATCTAAAACATCCTCTGAAGACGTTATCCCAATAATGCCGCAAACCATTGCGAACTCACCTAAGCATGTCTTAAATAGGTTATCAGCGACGTCACTCCTAACTTAAATATAATTACCCAACGTTAAATAATTAAATAATTCAAGGCAACTTAAAACCAACAAAACACCATATAGGGGAAGTTCATAAACCTTTCCCATCCATTCTTTTTAAAGCGGGTGGTTTTCCGCTATAAAGCTTATAAGCTCCTTTTATACGAGTTGTTTGGTGCGAGCAACGGATAATCAACCAATTTAAGTACGTAAACCCCAATGATAAGGGTGCCTCATCATAAAATGAGGTAAGACCTTTAAAGTCGGAGGTCTGAAGAGGTGGTTGGTATGGTGGTTGAAAAGGTTAAAGTGTTTGAATTGGGTTCCGGTAGGGTTTTAAGCTATAGGAGAGGTAGTAATACGCAATACGTTAATCAAGTGTTGATTAAGGTTACTGAATCCATAACTAAGAAGGTAGATAATTTAATAGGGGCTAAAGTTCTTGTCGTAGATCAGAAAAATAAGTACTACGGTAAGGTAGTTAAAGTCCATGCTAGAGGTAAGAACGGAGTTGTTGTAGCGGTTTTTAATAGGAATTTACCGGGTCAGTTGCTTGGGTCTAAAGCGGTGATATATAGAGTTAAGGCGTAGGTGATTCCTCAACTTTCTTGAGTTGTCTCCTATACATTTCAAGCAGCTCATCGGTTGTCGTAGCGTCTTCAGGTTTTTTATCGGGTCTCCACTTAATGAATCGTGGGAACCTAATCGAGATACCGGCGTCTTTCTTCACAGCGCCTTTACAGCATGTGTGAAGTGGTGAAAGAGTTAACTCAGCTCCTAAAACCTCAGCTACGTACTGTGGGATAACCCAAATGTCAGGTTCTATGTCTGAATCCACCCTGGGATGTTTATGACTTAGCGTTATCGGTTTTAACATCTCCGTAATTTCCTCTAAATCCTTATCTGTGAAGCCTGTGCCCAGCTTACAAACAGTCTTAAACGTGTCGGTTTTCTTGTCGTAGGCAGCCATCAATAAAGTACCCCATTTACCGCCTCTCTTACCTCTACCGGCGAAAGCTCCTACAACAACTAAGTCCACTGTATCTATCATTTCGCTTTTGTAGTCTCTCTTATATTTAATCCAGAGCCACCCCCTAGCCCCTGCTTGATATATTGCGTTGGAGTGAAGTGCCTTAACTACAACCCCCTCACCGCCGTTTTCAATGCAGTAAAGGAAGAATTTCTCAAGTTCTTGAGGGTCTTCAGTTATTATGTAGTCAGCTATTCGGAAGTCTTCACTTTCCTTAACTACCTTCTTCAGGACTTCCCTCCTATAGGCTATCGGTTTTGTAGTCAGGTCCTCACCTTCATTGTAGAGTATGTCGAACAGAAAGACTTTAACGGGAATTTCCTTGATGACCTCATGTATGTCGTATTTCCTCTTCCTATGCATTAACTCTTGGAAAGGCCTTAACTCACCGGTTTCTGGGTCTGTAGCTACGATCTCGCCTTCAAGTATGGCTTCATTGCTTAACACGTGAGTTCTAACCATCTCAACTACGTCTGGGTATTGATGCGTTATGTTCTCAAGACGTCTGGAGAATATGTAGACCGTATCGTCTTTCTTATGTATTTGCCCTCTCTCACCATCGTATTTAAACTCAACTAAGGCTTTACCACCGACCTTAGACAGTATTTCTTCAGGGTTGTCTAAACGTTCAGCTAACATAGGCTTTATAGGAATGCCTACCTCAGGCTTTATATTCTCTATAGATTTAATCCCTTCGTAAGCTATTAACCTAGCGATAGAGCCTAAATCCGCTCTTATGTTATATGCTCTCTCAACTATAGGTCTATACGCTTGCGAACCTCCGAAAACTATAGCTAGAGCATCTAATATCGTGGCTTCTCCTAACCCAAGCCTTAAACGACCTTCTAAAAACCTAACTATGAACTTAGCTTCCGAAGGTGTGGCTTCGGTAAGTAAGCCAGCTATTAGGTTTATCTTAAGGTCTCTACTGCCCTCACCTGTTGTTAAAGCTATCTTAGCTAACGTGTCATAAACCTTCTCAACAGTTAATCCGGCCCTACCTGTTGAGGAACTTAAAAACTTTGTTAACCCGCCGGCGGACTTCCTCATTTTAAGCATCTCCGCTGTTTTACCTAAATCACCGCTAGTTTTATACGTCTTCTCAACCTCCTCTTCAGAACTTCCCGTCGCTTTAGCTATTGCTTTAATCAGGTACTTCTCCCCAACCCCCAGTTCAGGTAACCCCTTCCAATCAGGCCATAAAACCCCTTGAAGTAAGTAAACAACTTTATCTACAATCTCCTTAGGCGTGTTTTTCAATACATTCACTACAACATTCGTTATCTGCGTTCTACTAGTGATCTTCTCTAACTGGTTGAAAGCCTCAACTAATATCTTAAGCTCCATCACATACCCCAATAAATAAACGGCTTTTCGTAGGTAATATACATAAGTTTTAAAGACATCGCTTAAACACAACACAATCTTTACCTTAACAATTCAACCGTTCCTAAAATCCCTGTTGAAGATGAAGCTTAACTGCTAAGTATAGAATCGTTAAAACGATCTAATGTTAGCTACTTAAACTCACGTAGGTATAGTTTATAATTGACGCCACAAACTTTATTTAGGTGTGACGGAATGGGTGGCGGTAAGAAGAAGAAACCTATATCAGCTATGGAGAAGGAAACTAAGAAGGAGGAGGTTAAGAAGCCCGAGAAACGTGAGAAGCAAGTAAGTGCGTTTTACGATGTTGACGAAGGTGTCTTGAAGAAGGCTCTATCCACAGTTAAAGGTGTTGACGTCGTTACTACGTATCAACTAGCTTCTAGCTTAGGTGTTAGGATGTCTACGGCTAGAAGGATACTTAAAGAGCTGAGTAGTAGGGGGGATGTGGAGGTTCTCGATAAGTTCAGGGCTTTAATAATAGCCGTACCTAAACAAAACGTTTAACGGAAGTTAAAGTTTCTTAGCGTTGAAGAGGTGAGTTGTTGAGTAAGGAAAGTTTGTGGTTATCCATAGTTGAGGATATAAAGTCCTGTAAGTTATGTAGGTTAAGCTCGTATAGAACTAACGCAGTTCCTGGGGAGGGTCCTTTAAACGCTTCTATAGTTTTCGTTGGTGAAGCGCCTGGGAAGTCTGAAGACTTAGCTGGTAGGCCTTTCGTCGGTGCTGCTGGTAAACTCCTTACAGAACTTCTGGAGTCTAACGGAATTAGAAGGGAGGAGGTCTTCATAACTAACGTCGTTAAGTGTAGACCCCCCGACAATAGAGACCCTTTTGAGGATGAGGTAAGCGCTTGTTCCATACATACAAACAAGATAGTGGAGTTGATAAGGCCTTCTATGATTGTCACTTTAGGCAATCATTCAGGGAGGTACTTCTTCGAGGTCTTAGGCGGTATTAAATGGTATGGAGTTAAAAGAGCGAGGGGTAAGGTCTATAAGTTAAGGATCTTAGGCAATGACGTAGTTTTAATCCCGACATACCATCCAGCAGCCGCGCTCTACAACCCTAAAGTTAGGGAGGAGTTGGAGGAGGATTTCAAGTTGATAGTGAATACCTATAATGAATTAAGTAAGCCGAAACCAACTCAGGAGAAACGTAAAACGTTATTAGATTTTATGAAGTGATAGCCTTATGGATGAAGACACTGTAGAGGTAACCCACGAGGATCTCAGGAAGTACTTACGAAGTCGTATCGACGAGTTGAGGAGGGAGTTGAGGTATTTAGAGGAGTTGTTAGCTATAGTTGAGGGTAGGAAAAGCAAACCCGAGGTAGAACCTAAACCTACGAATATCGACGTCATAACTTTTGAAAACAGCATAGTAGCTAACGTAATCATGGGTGAGGGCTATCTAAAGATAGTTCTCACGGAGGCTTTCCCAGCGGATCATCCGCTGGTTACGTCTTTCCTCGTTAAAATCCTTGAGGAGAGGAAGGAGAAAGGCGATATAGACTACTATCGAGTCGGTGAGAAGAAAGGCTATATTTACGACGTCGAGATAAGGGGTAGGATATCCAACATAGTGTATAAAGAGCTTGAAACCGCACTTACGTATATCTGGAGGAACTTACATGGGAAAAGTTCTTCAGACTAACCTCCTCAAATTTTAAGTATGAGGTAATCCAGTCGTTAAGTTATGTGTGGCTCAGCGTAACACTGACCAGGCATTTAAGACCTTCTTGCCGGGTTCTCATCACGGCCAAATCTAATTCTTTAAGGGTTAATTAAGTTTAAGGTTTAAAGCGGTTAAGACAATTTAAAGCTTAAACAACCTTTGTTTGGTTGATGGTGTGGGATCTAAAGTATGTGTGGTTGGTGGGGGACCTGCTGGACTACTCTCTAGCTATGTGTTAGTTAACTTAGGCTTTGAAGTTTCGATATTTGAAGAACATAGAGAGGTTGGGATACCTAGGCATTGTTCAGGTATGTTAAGTGATTACGTAGTAAGTAGCTTAAGCGGTTTCGTTAAGGACTGTGTAGTCGGTAGGTTCAGAAGCTACGCATTGATTTTAGATACGCACTCAAGTTTTAAGGAGGTTTCCACACTTACTTTCAACGAGTACGTATATGCTGTAGATAGGGAAAAACTGGAGAAGAACGTATATGAAGTTCTTACATCATCTGGTGTTGATGTAAGGCTTAAGAATAAAGTAATGGAAATCTCCTTTAATCCTCTACGCATCACTTTAGAGTCTGGCAAGTATGAAACATGCGATTATGTAGTGGTAGGTGAGGGAGCTGTTAGAAGACTTAGTAAGTCTTTAGGCTTCTGTAAATCTGTGAAGAACGCCTTCGGTCTTCAAGCAGTAATTAAAACCTCTAAAACTTTAGAAGTTCCTTATGTGGTTTTAAGCAAGTTTTTCGATAAGGACTCTTTTGGATGGGTTATACCTTTGGAAAATAAGGAAGCTCTTGTTGGCGTTATATCAAGGAATAATTTAAGGTTAAGACTCGCATATCTAATTAAGAAGTTCTTAAGGTATGAAGGGCTACGAGACCTCAACTTAATTAATGTGTTTGGTGGTTTAATACCTTTGGATACACCCTGCAGTACAGTCATTAAGGAACATAACGTAATCGCCGTAGGTGATGCGGCATCCATGATTAAGCCAATATCTAAGGGTGGTCTCTACCCGATAACACTATCCATTCAAGCACTCAGGAAATCCGTCAGGAGGGGTGATATAGATCTTAAACTATATGTCGAGAATATGAAGTCAATCGTAAGTAAGTTAAGGACGCAGCATATCGTTAAGGACGTAGTCATGTTTTTTGGAGGGTATTATAACCTAGTTAAGTTATTGAACGAATTTAAGGTTAGGGAGGTAAAAGTACTTAAATATGATGACTTAGTTTTAAAAGGTATGTCACTCATCTCTAAACGATGAGTTACGAGTTTACTTTGTGGGTAAGTTCCCTCAAGAATACTGTGGCGTACGCCGAAGGATCTAACTCAAACTTTAACTTCATTACGTTATTAAACTTCTCGTATTCGTAGCTAAAGTTCTTAACTGTAAACGCAACTTCCCTACTGGCTTTACTCATGAACTTAGCGAAAGATGATTTGCTGGCTTCCTTTAAGGTCTCTACCTCTTCATCTAAACCCTCTATAAATTCAGCAGAGCATCTATCGTCTAACCTAGCTTTAGGGTGGGGTAGCGGAGCTACCTCACACTTTTTTAGGAAGTTTTCAAGGCTTTCATGCCTTAATATACTCTTACTTAAGGCAACGTTGAAGAGGTATGACTGGTAAGATTCTACATATATCCTTAAGTACTGCGGGTCTAACGATTTAACAGCTCTTTCGTAAGTATATCCTTCAATCAACTTTCTAAGTAGAAACTTCTCAACACTAAGTGACTTGGGAAATAGCTTAACCGCTTCTTCAAGTCTGCCCTCTTCGAAAGCTTTCCTAGCTGCTATAGTCCTCGGGTTTTCCTTCGGGTATGGATTTCCTAAAACCCACTTAATAACTTCCTCAAAGTTCTCTCTCAATAAAGCCTTGCCTATTACGTGAGTAACGGGCCTTACGGAGCCGAATCTTTGATATCCGTAGTAGTTTGGAATGGGTGTTTCATGTATTTTACGTGCCATAGAATCCACCTTCAGAAGGACTTCCTCAGAAACGTTAAGTAACGATACTTCAAAGTAATTACCGCTTAAACACCCTCTCCTTAAAGGTTCGTAGACCACACCTGAAAACCACATTTTAATCTTACCTTTTAATAGCTCGTAATACCTTGAGTAAGACCTGCCCTCCACACACTTAACAGTTATGTATTGACATGTATATCCTTCAGCGTCTTTCAACCCAGCGTAAGAAACCCTAGAGTTTAGAACCTTCCTCACAAGCTCAACAGCGTCTAACGTAGGTATGTTCTCCTTACATAACACATACCTTAGGAAAGACCCCTTCCAACACTTCACATTGTTGCCTACTACTTCATCAGTTTTAGGTCTAGCTATATCACCCTCCAGTCCAATTTCAAAAACTTTAAACCCCATAACGTTTTTAACGAACTTCACCGTGGGACCAAGGTAAAACTCCGGTCTGGCATAGACATACATACCTACACTTAAGTCCAGAGGCTCGGAACTCAGCAGCACAGCCTTCGAACCGTCACTCATCGTACCTACCTCAACAACTAAGTTAATAAAGCTGAAACTAAGCTTAAGCATTCCCTCAACAGTTCAGTTAAAGGCGCGGCTCCCCTTACCACGTAGGGACAGACACTAACCGGCATTCAAGCCGTCCTCCACCCGGTGACCTGCGAACGTCGGCGTCGGAGGTTAGGTTGCTCCCTTCCGGGCCTGGCCAGGTTCCCCCCGCAAAGGCGGTTGACACCTCCCCTCCAGGAGGTGCTCCGCCACCGCCGACCCCGCAGGGCGGGATTCATCGCTGGTCTTGAAGCGGTTAGTGCCTGCCCACTACGTGGTAAGGGGTTACTGGCCCCGCATTACGCCTTCGGCGAGGGGAGGTGGCGAGCCTCCCAGCCCTACCCGCGCCATATACCTTACGTTTTAGAACCTTTTAATCTTTAACCGATATGTGGAAAACGCAACCAGTCTTTAGGTGTTGTATTTTAAACCTGCTTTTAAAGATTACTTGCTTTAGTTATTGGGGGTGTGGCATGGCTCGAAGAGCAGCCGTTAATGAAGGAAGTAAGTACCTTCTGGGGGCTTTACTCTTAATTACGTTGATGGCGGTCTCGTTAGTTTTAGGTTGGTATGGGTTGTATATTGAGAGAGCTCAGCAAACAACTACTTCAATACCTACGAGCACTACGGAGCAGGAGTTTATGAATGTTACGTCCACGTCAGTTACGGAAACATATACAACACAACCTACTAACACAACTACAACAGCATCGACTTAGCTTAATATCCATATTCCTCCCTTTAAAAGGTCGTCAAACTTCGTTAGTCTATTTTCCTTTCCTTTAAGGTGTGTAGCAGGGGTTAGGTATTAACGGGACTTCCTTACTTAGTAGGTCTATGTAGTACTGAACGTTGATAACGAAGTCTCTGAAGGCGCTTATGGGAACTACGAAACAGCCTTTCCTAGGCTCTTTTAAAACCTCAGTTAACGTAACTATGACTGGCGTGAAATGCCTAGCTTTCTTAAGGGTTTTATACTTATTCCTTAAACTCCAACATTCCCTAGCTATGTATTCCGTTTTAACTCTATGGTTTGAAGCTACGTATTCCAGCTTGCTTTTCTTGCTGTATCCTGGAGACCAATGCTTGCAGTCTATAACTAGACCAACACCCGTAGTATGGTTTACAGCTACTACGTCAATCTCGTATCGTTTACCGAAGGTCTTAAGTGAATGAATTACTTCATAATCCGCAAGGCTTAAGTAGTGAAGGACTAGCTCTTCAAAATCTCTCCAATCTAAGGTTTCCGCAACGACGTAGGGATCGACACCATACTCTAAAGCTCTTAAAGCTATCGGGACTAAAGTCTTAAAGCATAGTACGTCTGCCTTATTTACTAACGTGTTGGGAACTTCAACGTAGTCTTTAAGTATTTGATCAAGCGTTGCGATCTTCTCTAACTCCTCCCTACTCACGCATTTATCGCGTCTAGTCAATTCCTTAAGAAGTAACGTATACGTGGTTAAGCCCACCTTACTAATCAAGTTGAGTTCACCTGAGGTTTCAGAATACGGGGGCTCCTCACCTTTCAGCGATCATCTCCTTCATCACTGCCTCAATAACTACTTCATCAACGAAGTTAAAAACTCTTAAATTTAATAACAACGAATATGTAGAGGGAAGTGGTGCAGGTATTCAAGGAGTCCTACAAGATGATTTCAAGGTTTGTGTTAAACGCGTTAGACGAGATTTCCCTTTCAGAACTCGAGAAATTCGTAAATAAGTTAGTATCTATATATTACGATTCAAAAAAGATTTTAGTTATAGGTGCTGGACGCTCTGGCTTAATCGGCAGGGCTTTTGCGATGAGGCTAGCCCACCTAGGCTTTAACGTGTATGTCTTTGGGGAGACCATCACCCCCGCCTTAAGTGCGGGGGATGTGTTGATAGCTATCTCGGGCTCTGGAAGGACGAAGTTAGTGGTTACAGCTGCTGAGGTAGGTAAGTCTATAGGAGCTTTAGTCATCGGCATAACTTCATATCCAGACTCCCCTTTAGGACAGCTCTCCGACTTAATTGTTAAAGTTCCTGGCAGGACTAAAGTAAGCTTTGAAGACGATTACAACGTAAGGCAATTGAAGGGTATTTACGAGCCTTTAGCTCCTTTAGGAACTTTATTCGAGATAACCGCTTTAGTGCTGCTTGACTCCGTGATTTCAGAACTTATGGTTAGGTTAGGTAAAACCGAGGAGGATCTGCGGATGAGGCACGCCAACATAGAGTGAGTAGGCGGTGATGATTGACGTCCTGTAAAGCAACGTCTTATAGTGAAGCTTTAAGGCATGTAAATATAGCGATTGACGCATTTAAGAAATACTTAAGCGGTGAAAACCATAGGGAAAACTTAACTATCGCGTTAACCAACATCTTAAAAAGCTTGATAATCTTAAAGAGCGGCTCATACATATCCGATATGGACTTAACCAACATAGCTTCTATAGCGTTAGATAAAGGCATTATAGACGCTAAAACATATGCTGAGATAGTTACGGCGAATTTAATAATCAAGGGTTATTACGTAAACAACCTCCGCTATGTTGAGGACTTATTTAAGAAGTTATTAGATAAGGTCGTAGCTTTAGATCCATACGTTAATCAGCAGCTATCACTCTTTAGATATTAAAGACCTCAGAAGGCCTCAGCAAATACGCTAACTACCTAGTTTTAGCAATGCTGGCTAAAGCTTACTTTCGCTTATATTTAACTCGGTAGTGGTCAACTGCGTTTAGAGCTAACGAGCATAAGTTCGTTGAAGTATGTTTTTAATTAGCATTCAAACACTTGGGGACGTCTAATATGTTAAAAAGCATCCAAAGCAGCTGAAAACTGTCATAACATTAATCGACAGTTAAGGCCGTCGTCACGTATTTTAAACACCGTTTATAAAGTACGTCCCCGCTATATATGATTAGGACTTCCGGTGTTGAGTTTGAAAAGTAGGGAAGCTTTTGAAGTGAATATGTCATGGATTAAGAAGGTGGCTATTATGTATTACATAGAGCGTGGGTTGCTTGAACTTATAGAGGATTTCGAATGCCCTGATGCGAGAGTGCGTATTGAGGAAGGCTGGAGGGGTGATGTGGTAAGACTTTGCTGCTGTGGTAGAGAGTTGGAAGCAGGGGCTTCAATACCTTCCTTAGATGAAGCGATTGACGAGGGCTTAATTGAGAAGTACTACGTTGAAAGCAGTTGCTGCGAGGGTTTAGACATAGCTGAGATTCAGTTTGAGTCTTACTCAACCATCGTTAAAAACTTCCACGATGTTTTAACGCCTTATGTAGGTTTAACACATAGGTCTGGTGTTGAATATCTGTTCGCGGTTTTCAAAGATGGTAGGGGATTAGTTTTAGAGGGTGAGGCGAACAAGGTATCCGTGCCTTTAAAGAATTCTTTATTTACAGTTCACACACACCCAGGTAGTTGCCTACCATCACCGCATGACGTAAGAAGTATTATCAACTTATTGCTTGAGGGTGGGTTTGGTGGAGGTGTTCAGGGTGTTGGATGTTACTTCCTCATATTGCGTAAGGGTTTCTTCACAGAAGAGGATCTTATGGAGATCATAGAGTTTAAGAACGCTTTAAGCAGTGGGGACTACGACCGAGTTAATACGTGGTTAAGACTCGGTAAGTTAAGTTCTAACCTCTACATACACACGAACTACTTAAGCATTTGTCAAGTATAAGCTTAACTAACTCTAGGTAGGCCTCTTTATTACCTCCTTTGTATGACTTAAGGAGTTCACGTGTTGAGCCCTCCTCAGCAGATAATGACGGGCAGCAAAGCTTGACTTTAGGTATTCTAATAAAATACCCTGAAAAAACTCGACATAAGTTACGCCCAGGTTTTAAACTACTTGACTCGAAATCTACTATCCGTATCCTTCCCGAAGCCTCTATAAGCACGTGATCCTTAAGGACGGATAGTTCATGGTGATCCACACCAACATCATCTAAATACTTACCTACCGCGAGTATCTTAAGACCTAATAGAATTAGCTCATCACACGCACTTAACGTTTTTAGGTATTCCTCTAAATTAACGCCGTTAATAAACTCCATCACTACGTACTCGTCTCCGCATGAATATATTTTAGGAGCTATTGGTTGAGCTTGCTTCATCGCCTTACATTCCTGCTTAAGTGAATCTCTTTTAGAATCGGTCCTTAAAACCTTCACAGCAACTATGCCGAATTCTTTATGCTTGCTTAAAAACACGACTGAAGAATGGCCCTTACCTAACAACTTAACTTCGGTGGCCCCCCTTTCGTCAACTTCTAACCCTACGTCACGTAAGCTTTTAAGCCTCTTAAAAGCTACTTCCTCATTAAATTTCGGGAAGCTCAACACCTCAAGTAGCCTGTATTCCATCCTATAGCAGACCCTCATGCTATAAGTCGTTAGAAGGATTAAAACTGATGTTTATATGTGTTAAAACATGGTTTACATTATTTAGACGTATTAAAGTAAAGTATTTAAAGGTTTAAACATTCTTACTAAGGTGGTAAAACAAAATGTCTTCGTATCTTGAGTGGTTATTAGGAGTTTTAAAGAATTCAGTGGAGCTTGCGGGACTTCCTCAAGAGGTTTACGACTATTTAAGCAAGCCGGATAGGGTCTTAATGGTTAAGATACCTGTAAGGATGGATGATGGAAGGCTAATGATCTTCGAAGGCTATAGAGTTCAGCACAATAATGCGTTAGGTCCTTACAAAGGAGGTATTAGATACCATCCGGAAGTTACTTTAGAGACTGACATAGCGTTGGCCTTAGGCATGACTTTAAAGAACTCTCTAGCCGGTATTCCCTACGGTGGAGGTAAAGGAGCTGTTAAATGCGATCCTAAGAAGATGAGTATGAGGGAGCTTGAGCAGTTAAGTAGGGGTTATGCTAGAGCTATAGCTCCGTTAATCGGCGATCAGATAGACATCCCAGCACCAGACGTTAATACTAACCCGCAGATTATGGCTTGGATGGTTGACGAGTACAGCAAACTCAAAGGCTATAACGTGCCTGGGGTATTCACGGCGAAGCCTCCGGAGCTTTGGGGTAATCCAGTTAGGATATACTCAACAGGGTTCGGCACAATAATAGCTGCTAAAGCAGCTGCTGAAAGATGGATGGGTGGGTTTGAAGGTAAGACGGTAGCGGTTCACGGATTTGGGAATGTTGCTCAATATGCGGCTTATTGGGCAAGTAAGTTAGGTGCTAAAGTATTAGCGGTGAGCGACACTTCAGGAACTGTTTACGACCCTAACGGCTTAGACGTTGAGTTAGCTATGAAGGTTAAGAACGAAACTGGTAAAGTGATTAACTACCCGAAGGGAAGTAAAATACCTGATCCGAACGCTTCACTATATGTTGAGGCAGACATTCTAATTCCTGCGGCTTTAGAGAACATCATAACTCACGAGAACGCGGGTAAGGTGAAGGCTAAGCTTATAGCTGAAGGAGCTAACGGTCCTACAACGCCTGAAGCCGAGAAGATACTTTACAGTAGGAAGGACTTCATAGCTGTCGTACCTGACATCTTAGCTAACGCTGGAGGAGTTATAATGTCTTACTTAGAATGGGTTGAGAACCTTCAGTGGTGGTTCTGGGACGAAGAGGAAACTAGAGAGAGGCTTGCTTCAATAATGACGAAGAACTTTAAGAGAACCGCTGATAGGTGGGAGCAACTAAAGAGCGATAGGAAGGATAGATTAGTAACCATGCGTGACGCAGCGTTCGTGTTAGCTGTGGAGAGAGTATATAAGGCAATGAAGGTTAGGGGTTGGATTTAAAACCAAACATATTTTCAGATATGGGTAGGGTATCGTTTAAGGACTGATGATGTAAAGCTTTTTCCCTTCAACATAACATAATTTTTCGGGTGTGTAAATGTTAGCTAAGCTCGCTAGGCTTATCGCCGAATACTGCGTTAATGTAAAGCAGGGGATGAGGTTCTCATCAACGCTTCCTTAGAGGCTTACAACCGAAAGCCTCGCCTCTTTAGGGTGGGGATGAAGGTTTATAAGCTGTTGTTTCTAGTTCATTTTTGGTGATGATGTTTAATGTGTGTGGGAGGCAAACCTCAAACAAATCAATCAAAGCATACACGTAACCCATACCATGCCCTCCCACATGAAGTTTTGAGGCCTTCAGAGGTCGATGATTGATGAAGGTATTCCATAACCCCAAGTCCCCGAGGGGGGATAGGGGTAATGGGCTGGAGGCCCGGCCCGGAGGTGAATGAAGAAAGATGTACCTCCAAACCAATGAACCGCCCGAAGAGGGACCCCGCCCTTCAGGACGGGGAGGAGGTCAGCCAGCCATATGGCGTGGTGTGGAGGTTAGGAACGTTAGGTTAGTCTTTAAGAAGGGTGTGGTTGTTGAAGCTAAAGCTGAAAGCGGTGAGGATTACTTAAGGAAAATGCTTGAGACTGATGAAGGTGCTAGGAGGGTTGGTGAGGTTGCTTTCGGTCTGAATTACGACATAACTAAGCAAACTAGGGAGATTTTATTCGATGAGAAGATAGGCGGTACAATACATATAGCTTTAGGCTCCTCCTACGTTAAAACCGGCGGTAAGAACGTTTCAGCCATTCACTGGGACTTAGTGAAGGGTATGAAGAACGGTAGGGTTTTCGCGGATGGTGATCTAATATATGAGAACGGCAAGTTCTTAGATGAGGTGTTTAAATGAGTATTAAAGTAGGTATTGTTGACACGACGTTCGCGAGGGTTGATATGGGTTCCGTAGCTGAGAAAACTCTTAAAGAGATCGCTCCCAACGCCTTAATCTATAGATATACAGTACCTGGGATTAAAGACATACCGGTGGCTGCCAAGAAGCTAATCGAGGAGAAAGGTTGCGACGGTGTTATAACTCTTGGTTGGGTTGGTTCAACACTTACGGACAAACTCTCCTACGTTGTAGCCAGCCTAGCACTGCAGTTAGTACAGCTTAAGACGAATAAACACATAATAGACGTTACGGTTCATGAAGATGAAGCGGAAAAACCTGAAGAGTTGGTTAAGATAGCTTTAGATAGGACGGTAAAGCACTGTAGGAACTTAGTAACGCTCGTAACTCAAGGAGGGGAGGGTCTTAGGAGATACGCTGGTAAGGGATTAAGGCAGGGTAGGGAGGACGTAGGTCCTTTAACGAAGACGTAATTTAAAAAGAGTGTAAAGACGTAGTTAACAAAGCTGTTTCACGCCGTTTCACGGCGTTTCTACGTGGATTTCACGGTATTGTTAATTAAATATAGCGTTGAGTTTGTAAGTGAGGTGTGTTAAAGATGGCCGTGTTAGGGAGTAAACTTGGTAAAGGTGTTGCGTTGGCTTTACTAGCTTTGTTGCTAGCTTCAATAACCCCAACAACTAGCTTAACGGCCTTAGCCCAGCAACAGACAACCACTTCAACACGACCTTCAACGCCGGCAAACACTTCAGTCCCTGTAAGGAGAGGTCCGGAACACGCGGTTCAAGTGCTTATTGATAGGACGGAGTTACTGATTGCTAGGATTAAAGACTTCACAAAGAAGTATAACATAACGTTACCTGAAAATTTAAGTACCTTATTAAGTACGGCTGAGGAGTTGGTGAATGAGGCGAAGAACTTACTGCCTACAGACGTTAAAACAGCTTTAAACAAAACCTTAGAGGCTATGCATGCTGTTACGCCGATCTACGTTTACGTTATTCAGAACCTACCGCCGCAGGTTAAGGATGAATTCGCCGTAAGGAAAACTGAAGCTCAATTTGAGGTAAGGCAGAGGACTTTAGAAGGTTTGAATAAGACCGTCGCTTGGCTTGAAGAAAGAGGTGTTGAAATACCTGACTGGGTTAAAGCAAACTTAAGCAGAGGGTTTGAGTTAATTCAGGAAGGGAAAACCGCTGTAGCGGAGGGCAACTTAACTAGAGCTAAGGAGTTAATGAAGGAGATAGATGAGATAATTAAAGACGTTAATAAAGCTTTATGCCTTAACTTAAGGCTTAAGTGGAGGAAAGCTGTCGCGTCTGAAAAAGCTCTGAAGTCCTTAATAGGTAACACACAAGCTTTAGTAGCTTTAGTCAACAAATCCGCTGAGATGCTTGCCGACGGTAATGTAGAGCAGGCTAAGGTAACGCTTAAAATAGCTTTAAGAAACGCTGACAACATCCTCAACTTAATAAACTTAGTAGGTGTTTTACCGCTAGGGGAGGACAACTACAGTAAGGTAATAGAGTTATGTAATGATATAGCGTCAAAGCTTAAGGAAGCTATAGAAAGCGCTTTAGGTATAATAGATAAAGAAGACCAAGGTACAGCCTTATCAATCTTAAGTAGCGCTTTAGACAGCGTTGAACCTGAGGTTAACAAGCTTAAAACCTTATGTAGGTGGGCTTGGAGGGAGTTAGAAGAGGTTAGGATAGGTATAGTTAAAGTTAGAGACATGATTAAAAACGTACATATGCCTAAGTTGATAAGGGTTGTAGTGATACCTAAGATCGTCGGCTTAGGTTCGACAATGCAGATAAAGGCTTCATACACATATGTAAAGAACCTCTACGAAAGAGGAGTGATCTCGTGCGGAACTTACAAGTCATTACTAACGTCGTTAAGCAACTTCATAAAACAGTTGATTGAGGGACTGCAGCAAACTACAGGCCACGGTCCTGGATCTAAGATAGACCTCCTGAAGCAAGAACTTCAGAAATTACTTGATGAAATAAATAACGAATTAAGCCAGTTGAAGTGCTAGTTTAAATCAATCATTAAAGGTTTTTAGATAAAAACTTTTTGAATTAAAACACCTTTTGCAATCATCAAGAACGGTTTTTAGCTCAACCCTTTTAATGTTTTTAAATTAGATCTTCTTAGGGTTTAACGTTGAATTGGAGGGGGCATTTAGGCTTTAACATGTTCATTACTTCATCCATAGCTTACTTCTTAGGCTTTACAGGTTCTTTAGTGAATCAAGTAATAATAATCTCGTCCGTCTTATCGTCTATTCCAGACATTGATTTAAGGATTGAATTATCACATCGTGGATTAACTCATAACGTCTTTTTCAGTTTCTTCGCGTCTTTACTAGGTGGTTACGTAACTAACGTTTTAGGCTTAGGCTATACTTTAGGGTTTGCTTCAGTTTTAACGGCTTTTTTAACACATTTAGTAGCTGATTTACTTACGTATATGCCTTTCAACCCTCTCTACCCTTTAGTGGAGGGTAAATACTCCCTCAAGTTGTTTAAGTCTGATAACGCCTTAGTGAATAACCTAATGTTGGTTTTAGGTGTATTCACTTACTACGTTTACATAAGGTCTTACGGTTTCTCAATTTAGGAATTATTTCAACGCAGCGTTAAGACATTCTATCTTTAAGTTTAGCGAGGGTAGTACAGCTTTTAGGTAACGCTTCTTAAAAAGTAAGGGAGTGGCGGGTGGTCTGGCATTCAATGTCCATTGATGACGTGCTTAAAGCACTTAACACTAGCGAGCACGGTCTCAAAGAAGCTGAAGCTACTGAAAGACTTTCTAAATATGGACTTAACGAGTTAGTATCTAAGAAGAGGTCTGTTATTGACTTATTCGTGAGGCAGTTTACGAATTTTCTAGTGTTGATTTTAATAGTTGCTACTGTGATAGCTGCTTTGTTAGGTGAGTTAGTGGATTCTATAGCTATCTTAACTATAGTGTTGATTATGGGTGTTTCAGGATTTCTACAAGAATATAGGGCTGAAAGAGCTATAGAAGCTTTAAAGAAGTTAACAACGCCTGAAGTTAAGGTAGTTAGGGAAGGTAGGGTAGTCGTCATACCCTCCACGCATTTAGTTCCTGGAGATATAGTTCTATTAAGTGAAGGCGATAAAGTCCCAGCCGACATAAGGCTTATAGAATCTCAAGACTTACGAGTTGATGAATCACCACTTACGGGAGAGTCTGAAGCAGTTTTTAAAGACCATAGTAAAGTCCTTCCAGTAGATACGGAGTTGCATTCACGTGTTAATATGGTCTTCATGGGTACCTACGTATACTCAGGTAAGGGTAAAGGAGTTGTAGTAGCTACTGGGATGAAGACAGAATTGGGTAGGATAGCTGAGAAGTTAACTGAAGTTAAGGAGAAAAGAACGTTGCTTGAGGAGGAGTTGGATAGGTTTGGAAGGAAGTTAGGGCTCGTTATAATAGGGATAAGTGCTGTGGTCTTCGTAACTTCATTAACTCAAGCCCATATGTCTGTAATAGATGCTTTCCTTCTGTCTATAGCGTTGGCTGTAGCAGCCATCCCCGAAGGGCTTCCAGCAATAGTTACTTCAGTCTTAGCTATCGGTGCGTATAGAATGTCTAAAAAGAACGTTATAGTGAGGGAGTTAGGAGCTATAGAGACTTTAGGCGCATGTGACGTAATAGCGTCAGATAAAACAGGCACCATAACTAAAGGTGAGATGACCGTTAAGAAAGTTTGGATAGGGTTTAAAGAGTTTGAGGTGAGCGGCCAAGGCTACGAACCTAAAGGGGAGGTGATCCTAAATAATGAGTTAACTTACGTCAACGAAGTTAAAACCTTAAGTGAGTTTCTAGCTTTACATGTTAAGAAAGACGTTGAGCTAATGTTTAAGGACGGCTTATGGCAAGTTAGAGGCTCACCTACGGAGGGATCTGCGTTAGTTTTAACGTATAAGGTTTTAGGCAGAGATTACATAGATAAGATGGACGTAAGGCTTGTTAAGGTCTATCCATTCGATAGGTTTAGAAAAAGGAAAACTACGGTTCATTCTCTAGGAAGTCAATACCTCGTAATATCCTCTGGAGCGCCTGAGTTATTGCTTGACATATCGAGTAAGTTACGTATCAACGGCGTTGAAGTTCCTTTAAGCGAGAACCTGAAAGAGAGGGTTAGGAATTACGTTGATAGCATAGCTTCGCAAGGCTTCAGAACGTATGGAGTAGCTTATAAGGTAGTGGAGGACTTTAACGAGTCCTCTGAAGTTGAGGATGTGGAGAAGGACTTCACGTTCTTCGCGGTGTTAGGCATTATAGACCCGCCTAGGGAGGGTGTGCGAGAAGCTGTTGAAGAGTTGAAGAGGGCTGGAATTAAAGTAATTATGATTACAGGAGATCATAGACTTACTGCTGAAGCCGTAGGTAGGATGATAGGTCTTGATGAAGGTGAGGTTCTCGAAGGTACCGCCCTAGATAGGATGAGTGATGAAGAGTTAATATCAGTTGTTGAGAAGGTCACTATATACGCTCGAGTCACGCCGGAACATAAGAGGAGGATCGTTAAAGCTCTGCAGTCAAGAGGGCATGTAGTCGCTATGACTGGTGACGGCGTTAACGATGCTTTAGCTCTTAAGGAAGCAGATTTAGGCGTTGCGATGGGTATTAGAGGAACTGAGGTGGCTAAGGAAGTCTCTAAGTTAGTTATTAAAGACGATAACTTCGTAACCATAGCTACCGCGGTTAAGGAAGGTAGGATAGTCTTCGAAAATTTAAAGAAGCCGATAAATTACCTAATCCCCGCAAACCTAGGTGAGGTCTCTACAATACTCTTCACGGAGCTGGCGGGCTTCCCAACCCCTCTAACGCCAATACAACTGCTATGGATTAACGTAACTACGGATGCTTTACCTGCTCTAGCTTTAAGTGTGGAACCCCCCGAACCAGACATTATGTTAAGACCGCCGAGGGAGAGAAGCGCTTCATTCTTAACTACGCGGAAGTTAATCTTCTTTACTTCGTTGGGTGCTTTAATAGGGATTACAAACCTAGCTATATTCAGTTGGGGTTTGAAAGCGTTGAATGAAAGCATCGCTAGAACTTTAGTCTATATGGCTATAGGTACGAGTGAATTCGGTAGGGCTCTTTCAGCTAGGTCGGAAGTTAGGAGCTTCCTCTACAGACCGTTTAACCTTTGGTTGTTGCCGGCTATAGCAGCATCTCTGACCCTTTTGCTAGCGACGATATATGTAGAACCTCTTCAAGCTATATTTCAAACGTCGTCGGTTGCTGTGGAGTTGCTTTACATACCTTTAATCACGTCCTTACCTGTATTGCTAGCAGACGAAATTAGGAAGAGGTTGAAGATTAAACTCTAGCTTCCCTACGTGTTTGAAGCGTGGATGTTATCGTTTAGCTTTATTTACCTATTCTTCACGTAATTTTGCGGTGGTTTAATGTTAGAGTTGATTAACAAAGCTTTAAAGAAGGCTGAAATTCTAGGCTGTAGCTATGCTGAGGTAAGGTTTCAGAGATATAGTTATGAACTGTTGATGGCTGATAATAAGATCTTGAAGGAGCATTCCAGGACGTTTAGAGCCGGCGTAGGGGTTAGAGTTCTGTATAACGGAAGATTAGGTTTCGCCTCAACCAACGACTTAACGCTGGAATCCCTTGAAAGAGCTGTTTCGCAAGCTATATCATCAGCTAAGGCTTCCAAGGAGGTTGTGGAACTTAACATTTTAAACGGGCGTAAGGGTAGGTTCCACGCTCAGTTTAAGATAGACGTAGACGATGTTTCCGAAGAGGATAAGGTTTCAGTGGTTTTAGAAGCTAACAAAGCGGGGCTTGAGGTGGAGGGGGTTAAATCAAGCGTTACTAGATTAGGTATTCAGAAAGACTTCAGGTATGTGGCTACTTCAGACGGTAGTGAGTTGGAATATACGTCCACGTTGTTGGGGTTAAGTCAGTTAAGCATTGCTTACGAAGCGGGTAGGATGGAGAGGGTTTCAAATCAGGAATCTTACGTAGCTGGGTGGGAGTTTATAAAGAATAGAAACTGGAGTGAGTTCGCTTCCGAGGTAAGTAAACTCGCTAGAGAAACTGTTAAAGCGCATCTCCCACCGTCTGGAAGGCTTACCGCTGTTGCGGATCCTGAGATGGTCGGCTTAATACTGCATGAAGCGTTCGGACACGCTTCAGAAGGTGATTTAGTTGCTTCAGGTGCCTCCATACTTAAAGGCAGGTTAGGTGAGACGATAGCGTCACATCAAGTTAGCATTGTTGACGACGGACTTGTTGAAGGGGGTTATTACGTGCCTTTCGATGATGAAGGCAACATAAAAGAGAAAACTGTAGTCGTGGATAAAGGAGTTCTTAAAGGCTTCCTCACAAATAAGGAAACTGCGAAGAAGTTAAACCTTCCAGTGTCTGGAAACGGGAGAGCTCAAGACTTCGTTAACCCACCTATAGTTAGGCAGACGAACTTCTATATGTTACCAGGTGATTGGGGTGTGGAGGAGTTAATACGTGAAGTTAAGTTCGGTATTTACCTTGTAGGTAGGGGAAGCTTCGGAGGTCAGGTACATACAGGGGCAGGTACCTTCACCTTCTCAGCAGGTCCTTCAAGACTTATTAGAAACGGTGAATTAGCTGAAGTCGTTAGAGGTGTGGTGGTCTCAGGATCGATTTTAGAAACTTTAAAGAATGTTATGGGCGTTGGTAAAGACCTCAGGGTAAGGACGTCGGTTTTTGGAAGATGTGGTAAGGACGGTCAGATGGTGAGGGTAGGTGATGGAGGACCTCACGTACTTATTAAAGACGTTATAATAGGTGGTGGTTAATGATGGATCTTGAAAAGATTTTAAATAAGTTACTAAGCTTAGGTGCTTCAGAGGCTGAGCTATACTTAGTTAAGAGTAGGGAAGTATCTCTAGACCTTACTCAAGTTATAAGTAAAGCTAGAACCTCCGAAGTCACTTCGTTAGGTATTAGAGTCGCTATAGGTAAGTCCGTAGCTACTGTGGGGACGCAGGACTTAAGCGAGAAAGGCGTTGAAGAAGCGTTAAGTAAAGCTATAGCAATAGCTAAAACCACACCACCGGACGAGCATTGGGTAAGCTTCAATAAAGAGATAGGGTTTAAACCTCTAAACGGAGTCTACGATAAAGGCACGGCTGAAGCAAGTGCTGAGGATTTAGTCGGCGTTGCTGAAGAGTTACTTAACTCGGTTAAGGAAGGCTTTAAAGAAGCCATCCCCGTTAGAGGTGCTGTAACTACCTCAACTCATGAGGTCATATACTTAAGTAGTTATGACGGACCCCTTAAAAGAGCTGAGACCGCGGCCGGTCTTTACATCATGGCTAAAGTGGAGGAGGCAGGTAAAGTAGGTACGTATGGTGAGAGGGATGTTAAGAGAAGTTTTAAAGATCTTGAGCCTAGGAAAGTAGGTGTTGAAGTAGGTTCACGGGCTAAAGACTTCGTTGACGCGACTTCCTTAGAAACAGGCGATTATGATGTCATACTTCATAATGATGTCGTCATTGCCATACTTCCTGTGATGTTGGGGCCCGCTGTTTCAGCGTTAAACATTCAGCAAGGTAGGTCTCCACTCATAGGTAAGAAAAACGTTAAAATTCTCTCAGATCTAATCACCGTTGTTGATGGAGGAGCTGACTCCAGCCTACTAGGGTCTAAGGAATTTGATGATGAAGGATGCGCTACTAATAACACAGTAATCGTGGATAAGGGAGTTCTTAAAACATATCTTTACGATTCATATACAGCCTATAGGGAAGGAGTTAAATCAACTGGAAATGCCGTGAGAACCTACTCAGCTTCACCAACCCCGCAACCTAACCACCTACATTTAAGACCTGGAGACTCCTCACTAGAAGAAATGATTAAAGAAAGTAGGAAAGGGCTCTTAGTAATGTCAACTATAGGTGAGTGGCTTTCAAACTCGATTAGCGGACATTTAAACGCTACGATAACGCATGCTTACGTAATTAAAGAAGGTGAGGTTGTAGGCACAGTTAAAAACGGCGTTATCTCAGGTAACTTCTACGAACTACTTAACGTTAAGTTAGCTATGGTCGGTAAAGACTTAAGGATCCTCTATAGAGCGTCAGCCCCCTCTTTAATGATGCGTGAAGTGAGAGTTGCTGGAAAATAACCCTCACATTTTGACTTTTTAAATAGTTCCCTAACATATCAAAGACTTAAACCATCTACTCATTCTCATCTTAATGCGTCGTTCCTTAGCCTCGGGAGATCTCGAGAACTTCCGTTCGTAGTTTCGCATAAAGCCAACAAAACATCATTTTAGTTGTCAACGCTCTAAAGCAGTAAGTTTAACTTGTTCTTAGATGTTGCGTTAATTACCTTTGAGTGTAAGTTTTGTAGGGTTTTGAGCGTGGGCGTATGTAGTTTATGTGGTAGGGCTTCAAAGATTGTGAGTAGGTCTGTAGGTGTTTGTTATGAGTGTTTAACGAAGCGTGCGGGTGCTTTGACATTCAGTAGAACTACCCATGCTTCATATAGGGGTAGCTTAGGACTGCCTGAAGCAGTTCCTGAGGAAGGGGGTAGACGTTGTGTTTTGTGTGTTAACGAATGTTCTATAGGCGATGGTCGAGTAGGTTACTGCGGTCTTTGGAGGAATGAAGGAGGTTTACTGAAGCATGTAGCTGGTTTAAATAAGTTTTTAGGTCTTTGGTATCTTGATCCACACCCCACGAATTGTGTTGCAGGGCCTGTATGCCCTGCGAACACGGGTAGGGGCTATCCTAAATATACGTTAACAGAGGGTGTTGAGGTAGGGTATTCAAACCTAGCGGTGTTTTTCGGTGGGTGTATGCTTAACTGCCTCTTCTGCCAGAATTTCGAGCATAAAGAGATGGTTGCTAAAGCTTTGAAAGGGGGTTTTAAAACTTTAGTAAGTGTTGATGAAGTTGTTGAGGTCGGCTTAAGCGATAAGGTATCTTGCGTGTGTTTCTTTGGCGGTGATCCAGGGCCTCACGCACCTCAAGCATTAGCAATAGCGAGGAAACTACTTACGTTAAGTAGTGGTAAAGTTAAGAGGGTGTGTTGGGAGACTAACGGTTTGGAGAATCCTTCAGTAATGAGTGAGATGGCTAAAATGACCCTCTCCCCGCTTTTAAAGGCGGGGTTTCACTGCTGGGTCTTGAGCGATACCCCTCCTTAAGGGGGTTACGGGATACCTTCATCAATCATCGACCTCAGAGGGCCTCAAGCATTCATGTGGGAGGCATAGTATGGGTTGTGTGTATGCTTTAATCGATTTGCTTGAGGTTTGCCTCCCACACACATTAAACATCATCACCAAAATAAATTAGAAGAAACAGCAACTTATAAGCTTTTCATCCCCGCCTTAAAAGGCAGGCTTTCAGTTGTAAGCTTAACTTCAGGCGGTATAGTTAAAATTGATTGGAAGGCTTGGACTCCTCAAGTATATGAAGCTTTAACA
Organism: Zestosphaera tikiterensis; assembly: GCA_003056265.1. Classification (GTDB taxonomy): domain Archaea; phylum Thermoproteota; class Thermoprotei_A; order Sulfolobales; family NBVN01; genus Zestosphaera; species Zestosphaera tikiterensis. Next base: position 250,560 of record NBVN01000004.1, read on the forward strand.
GGTGTTAACGGAGTTAAAGCGGTTGAAAGAGTTAAGGAGAACGTCAAACTAGTTAATGAGTTAAGCACCTCAAGACCTGAACCACCACTACTTGTCGTAAGCACTCTTTTAGTGCCTGGCTACGTTACGATTGAGGAAGTTGAACACATAGCTGAATTCCTAGCTAATGTGAACCCGAACATCCCATACGTCTTGCTGGCTTTCTACCCTAAACATCTTATGAGCGATTTACCTACGACGAGCCGTGAACACGCCTTTAAAGCTTATGAGGTAGCGCGAAATGCTGGGTTAAAGGAAGTATTCATAGGCAATGTATGGCTTCTTTCAAACTCCTACACCGTCAAAACTTAAAACCCTTTAAAGCTTTAATTCCTTGGATGATGTCAAGAACTCCTATGATTGATGATTAAGGACTCGAGCTCTGACAAAACGCTCTTTTAAAAAGGCGATTATCGACTTAGCTAAGATATTAACTCACAGCTCTTGAGTTTTAACCTCCTTCGTAGAGGGTAGGCATTAAAACTACTTCATCACCTTCTTTTAAAGGAGTTGTAGGTAAGGCTTCAACTCCGTTAATGAAGACCTGTATTAACGGTATCCTTTCTTCAACCTCCCTTAACTCAGGCCTTAACTCAAACAAACGCTTCAGTAGGTTCTTAACGTAGGCATCACTTCTAGGTAAGGATATGTAATCAAACCTAACGCTTAATATATCTGCTAAACTACCTAAGTAAACAACCCTTACCTTCACTACCTCACTATTAAGTTCCTCCTCACTTACTAACATAGTCGTTACCGTAACCCTACCCTACTTATTGAGTACCTACCTTAGCTTTTAAGACCTCCAGAGCTTTCTGCGTTACTGCTCTCTCACGTATTTCATTCTTTAACTCATTGACGAATAACTCTAGAGGGACGTTACTTACCTGTATGTTACCCCTGCCCCTTACGGAGACTGTCCTATTCTCTGCTTCCTTCCTACCTACGATTACAATGTATGGTATGGCCTGATCATATGCTTTTCTAACCTTCTTCTGAAGGGTTTCATCTTCATAGTCTTTAATTACTCTAACACCCTCTTCATCAAGTACTCTATAAACCTCATCTGCGTATTGCTGGACCTCTTTAGTTATAGGTATCACAACAACTTGAACTGGGCTTAACCACGTGGGTAGCTTACCTTCAAATTCTTCAATCATTATAGCCATAAACCTTTCTATACTTCCTAAGATAGCTCTATGTATAACTACGGGTCTCTTCCTACTGTTGTCTTTATCGATGTATTCAAGTCCGAACCTTTCAGGCAATGCGAAATCCACTTGAATAGTACTGCATTGCCACCACCTACCTATGGAGTCTTTAAAGTGGACGTCTATCTTAGGCCCGTAGAAAGCCCCCTCACCTTCTTTAACGCTATACGGAATTCCCAACTCTTCCAAAGCATTTCTTAAAGCTTCAGTAGCTTTCCCCCACATCTCTTCCGTCCCTATGTATTTCTCAGGCCTTGTCGATAGGTAAACCCTAATGTCGTTTGCTTTAATGCCGAAGATTGAAAGTACGTACATGATCTCAGATAGAATGGCTTTAATCTCTTCTTTAACCTGCTCTTCAGTTAGGAAAGCATGCCCGTCGTCTTGAGTGAAGCCTCTAACCCTTAACAGCCCGTAGAGCTCGCCCCTCTTTTCCCATCTATAAACGGTGCCGAACTCCGCGAACTTAATGGGTAGGTCTTTATAACTTCTCATTCTAGTCTTGTATATTAATATATGTCCTGGGCAATTCATGGGTTTAATGCCGTATTCCTCCCCTTCAACTTCAGCTAAGACCATCTTATCCCTGTATAGAGTGTAATGACCGCTTATCCTCCATAGTATTGACTTATACACATGCGGTGTATATACCTCTTCATAACCTAACCTCTTGTTAACCTCACGCATTAACTTTATGAGTTCCTCCCTAATGACCTGCCCTTTAGGATGGTAGATAACTAATCCGGAGCCTGCTTCGTCGTGAAAACTAAAGAGATCTAACTTCTGACCAAGTAACCTATGATCTCTTTTAACGGCTTCATTATACCACTCAATCCACGCATTCAGTTCCTCCCTACTTCTGAAAGCTACGCCGACAAGCCTTACCAAGCTTAGGTCAGGTAATGGGTTATGCGATGATACGTTCTTAATTAACACAGCACCTATAGGATCTCCTGAAGGCTTTACCTCAGGCTCTAAATACAGGCTAACGCCGTTAACCCTATAGACGCCGGTATGGTCTAAAAGCTTTAGAAGCTCATTAGTTGAGAACCCCTCGAAAACTATCTCGACGCCTTCAGCATCTGCTTTAACGGCAAGCTCTTCAAGCCTCCTAACTAAACGCTCGTCAGGCCACTCACCGCTTAACGACTTAAAATCGCATTTAAATCCGTACTCATCAACGCTACAGCCAAGAGGTTCAAGCCACTCAACGTTCTTAGAAACTACATACTGAAGTATTAATGAAGCCCTAGCCAATACCTCAGGACTTAAACCAACTTCGGTGTTTGGCGTGACATCACCACCAAACCTCACTACAACCAAACATTATTAAGCATAATACCTTAATAAGCGCGTCAGTAATTGAAGTAATTGAAGGTTTAAACATATGGAAACATCATGCATTTAAAGCGTGTGGTTAGCGACGCACATAGCTAGTTAGTTACGGTTGGGGATTACATGCTCTAACATGGGAAGCGCTTAAACCACGTTAATGAACCACCTCCAAAGCGATTTATTATGTGGAGTTAACTAATGGTTTGTTAGGGTAGAGGTGGTGAAAGAACCTTACGCTATAGAGTGGGTTGACGTCGCTGCGTTGATTGAAGCTGTTAAACTTTCTGAAGCTATAAAGCCTTCTCAACAAGCTAAAAGGGATGCTTTCCGTAAATACGGTGTTTTGGGTGGTAGGAAGGATCCTCCGTTAACCGCCATCTTCTACGATATAATGCTTAGGTTAGGTCTTTTAGATAAGGCAGTAGTTAAATTAACTGGTGTTTCAAACCCGTTATTGCTGGATCCCTACTTAAGAGCTGCTTTAAGGGTTTTCATAGAGCTTAAGGTCTTCAGCAAAGGTAAGATAGTCTTTAAAGATTTAGATAAGATTAAGAGTAAAGTTTCTTCATACCTGTCTAAACATTCCCACCCATACGTAGGGATGTGGTTGTGGGACGCCATAGATAAGCTAGATAACTTTAGCTTAACCCCTGAAAACGAAGAGGAAAGCCTTATGTTTAAGTATTTACTTCCTCCCTGGTATATAAGGAGGGTTAAGGAACTCCTAGGCGGGGAGGAAGCGGAAAAATACTTCAACTCTCTACTAGCTAAGCCTAAAATCAGTGTAAGGGTTAACACGTTAAAAAGCACTGTTGAGGAAGTCATTAAAGAACTTGAAGGTAGGGTTAAAGGACTTGAAGTCTCTGATAAGGTCCCTAACGTAATTAAGTTCTACGGACCGTTTAACTTCGACAGATCCCCTCTTCACCTCAGCGGTAGAATCGTAATTCAGGAGGAGGCAGCGGCTTTAGCGCCGCTCTTACTGAATCCCAAGCCTGGTGAGGTTGTCGTAGACCTTGCTGCCGCTCCAGGAGGTAAGACAGAGTTGATGGGTGAGTTAATGCTTAATCAAGGCAGAATATACGCTTTCGACGTCGATGAAGCACGAATTAAAAGAATGCGTAAACTCCTAGAAAGGGCTGGAGTCAATATAGTTAACATATATAAACGCGATGGTAGGGAAGCACCTAAGGTCTTAGGGACTGAAGTAGCTGATAAAGTCCTTATAGACGCTCCATGCAGTTCAGACGGGACTTTAATGAAGAACCCTGATCTTCGATGGCGTCTCTCCGAGGAGGAAGTAGGTAAGCTTAGTCAACTTCAGTATGAGCTCATCTTAGCAGGTCTTAAACTACTTAAGCCTGGAGGCCACCTGCTTTACTGCACGTGCTCAGCACTTAAAGAGCAGAACGAGGATGTCATAGCTAAGGTCTTGAGGAAGAGGAAGGATGTGGAGTTAATACCTCTTAAAGGTCCTTACGACAGCGGATATATAGAGGGGACCATGAGGGCCTGGCCTCATAAACATAACACTATAGGTTTCTTCTACGCCCTACTTAAGAAGAGGTAGTGATGTTGTCAACACCCAGACATAAGGTAAGTAGAGTTCCTGAGTTTAAGGAGGTAGTTTACGATTATAAGGTATGGAGAACTTTAGAGGTTCTTAGGGGTAGAGCCCTTAACATCATGTTAAAGCTTAGGGAATGTGGTTTTGAGCCAATAGCTCACGGTTCCGTAGCTAGAGGTGACGTAACACCTAAAAGCGATGTAGATGTCGTGATAACATACTCCATACAGCCTTATAAGGTGGAGGTCTGTCTTGAGCGTAGCGGATTAAAACCTTTTAAGAAGTACTTAGTTCAAGCTACGCCGTCCTCAACCCCTAAAGCTTACGTGGAGTTGGATGCCGAGGGGTTAACAACGGTTTCTTTCCCTATTTTAAACCTTTCACAACGTGAGCTAGAGTTCTATAGGTTCGGAGGTTTAGTAGATGTTAACGACTTAATTAAAGGTGTTAGAAAGCCTGGAGTGAATAAAAACTTAATTTTAATCGTACCTACAGACTCAGGCCATAGGGAAGCTCCAGTCGTAGGGTATGAACCCTACGTAGCTAACGTACTTAACATATCGTTAGAAACTGTCTTAGAGCGCGTTAGGGTTTTAACAAGGAGGGATGACGTAGGTAGAACTGGAACATTCCTTAACTACGTCTTAAACGTTGATGAAAGTTTTGAAGAAGCTTTAGCAAAGCTTGTAAAGTCAGGTAGGTTAAAGCTAATGCGGTGAACACAACGCTTAACAACATGCACTTCAACGCCCTCCTCAATCCTTAAAATTTCCTATGCTTATACTTTTTAAGCAAGTAACGCTTATTAATAACCTCCCTAAATTTCTATGGTTGAGGTTATGGATCTAGAGTGGTGGGTAATAACATACCTTACTGCCCTCATGATTCCCTACGTTATTTCGTTCTTCTTATACACTATAAGGATGTTTAAAGGCCCTACACTCCCCGATAGGGTTATCGCCGTTGACGCTCTCGGTTATGACTTAGCGGCTTTCTTAACCATACTTACTATACTTCTTAAATCCCCTATAATGATCGTATGTAGCGTAGTTTTAATCCTCTGGATCTACTCCCTCGATATATACGTAGCTAAGTACTTAGAATCTAAAGAGTTAGGTGGTTAGGATGGCTACGTTATTGGATTGGGCTTTAGTTATAATCGGGCAAGCCTTAATAACCATAGGCGTTTTCTGCGATTTAGCGGCTGCCATATCTATGTTGAGATTCCCTAACTTCTACACTAGGTTACATGCTTTAACCGTTGGTAGTGTGGGTGGAGCTTTCGTACCGATAGTAGGCGTTGCCTTCATAGCAGCTGGGTCGGAGTTCTTAGGCGTTTACAGGTGGTTTTTAGCTGGTTCATCATTAGTTATAGCTGTTGTGGAGTTGCTCCTCGCTGGGTCCGGTAGTCATGCGATAGCTAGAGCTACGCATAGAGCTAAAGCAGCTCCAACACAGCCTATAATAGTCGATAAGCTTGAGGAGGAGAGAGGGGGTTAAGATGGATTACGTAGATTTAATATTCGCTATGATGGGTTTATCCGCTCTCCTATCGGTTGTAGCTACGGCTTTAGCTATTAGAAGTAAAGACCTACTAAACGCGGTGATATTCTCCTCGGTTCAGAGCGTCGCATACGCTTTAATATACTTCCTACTTCTAGCGCCTGACATAGTCTTAGTTTACGTTGCTGTCTCCGTCGGCATATATCCTTTAATACTTATTCTACTTATTAAGAAGGTAGGTAGGTACGAAACGAAGCAAAATTGGGAGCAGTTGAAGGGAGGTGATGTTTAACGCTTAGGGACTTAGCCTTCATAGCTTTGATACTTATCCTAGTGCTTTCCTTAACCTACTTAACCTACTTAGGCGGTTTAGGTGAGTTACCTCCCAACGACGTTAGGTTAATAGCTAAGAACTACTTAAACCTAACCTACAATCCATACGTTAAAAGCCTATGGGCTTCCTCACCTGAAGCTGTTACAGCGATAGTTTGGGATTATAGGGGTTTAGACACACTCTTCGAAACAGTTGTTTTCTATGGTGCGGTGTTAGCGGCTATAACCTTATTTAGGAAGGTAGCTAAAGAGAAAGACATGCTTCAATCTAAAGGGATGTCCGTAGTGGTTAAGAGAGCTACAGCCATAGTTACTGTAGCTATGTTAACCGTAGCTTTCTCCACAGCTCTTCACGGGCACTTAACCCCTGGCGGCGGGTTCCAAGCAGGTGCTATAGGTGCTGTAGCACCGTTAGTTATGATCGTAGTGTTCGGTAAGAGGTATTTAGAGGATAGAGGGCTTAGCTACGGAAGGCTTTTAAGCTTAAGGAACTTAGCCTTAACCGGTATTGGAGTAACGAGCATAGCTTTATTCACTTACGCCTTAATTCAAGGGGGGTTCAGCTTCATATTCCAGAACCAAGGTAAGTCACTATCTCCTTATTCATTCCCATCATATACGTTGGATGTACCTTCGGGAGGTATTCTGCTGTTCTTCAACGTGTTTGAGTTTCTAGCTGTTTTAGCTGGGTTTACGTTGGTTTTCCTGATTCTACTTGGTAGCGATGAACTCCTTTCTAAGGAGTTCGAAGGTGGTGAAAATGGATATTGAGTTAGTGAGGTTTATGTTCTTACTTACGGTTGTTTCATTCTATGTGAACCTAGCTTTATCTATTTACGGTGTTATAGCTAAGCCAAACCTAGTTAAGAAGATCATAGCTTTAACCATACTTCAGGACTCCGCCAGCATATTCGCCGTACTGGTTGGGTATAAGTTATGGAGGCCTGGCCTAACCCTCCAACCCCCCGTGCTTACCGACCTCACGCCAACCTCCGAAACCCTTAAAGAATTCGTGCTGAGGTCTGTAGATCCACTACCTCAAGCTTTAGTCTTAACCGCGATAGTCATAGGGTTGGCTGTCACGGTTTTTCTAACTACCATAACCCTCCACATTCAGAAACACTTCGGTACGGTTAACGTAGACGTTATAGGAAGGCTTAAGAGGGAGGAGGTCTATGAGGAAGTTATTTAAAGTTTTAATTCTGTCTTTAGGCGTTTTTACCGTGTACATCATATATACAGGGTCTGTAAAGCTATACGACATAGCAACCGGCGTTATAGTGTCTTTAATTGTTAGTTACTTAACAGCTAATATAGTCATTGAGGATTGGAGGAAGGCTTTAGACTTACGTAGGGTTGCTACGTTCATTAAATTTGCTTTTAGGTATCTGCTCATTGATGAAGTTAAAGCTCACGCTTTAGTGATTAGGTTGGGGTTAAGCCCTAGGTTGAGTTTAAAGCCGGCTATAGTTAAGATACCTATTAACTCCAGGTCTGACTACGCAGTAACTATGACATCGTTAGCAATAACTAACACGCCAGGCACCGTAGTTGTTGACTTAACTGAAGACAATAGTGTCCTATATGTTCACTGGATATACGCTACGAAGATAGAACCTCAAGAAGCCTATAAGGAGGTGTGTGAAGTTTTTGATTCCTACGCCCGTAAAGTTTTTGATTAGGTGGTTTAGATGATCGTCCCCACAGCTGGTTTACCAACGATTTTACCTGCTTTAATCGGTTTTATATTACCTATAGCTTCACTTAAGATTAAATCAAGGCATTTCTACGCTTTAACGACGTTTTTAATTAGCGTGGCTGTTTTATTAATGACTGGTTACAACCTAGCCTTAATTATGGGGACTCCGGGTACTGTCCTTACATACGCGTTTGGCGGTTGGCCACCTCCTTTAGGCATAGCTTACACTATTGACTTCATAAACGCTGTCTTAGGGTTTTTAACCGCCACCCTCTTTACTTTGGTTTCCGCCTACCTCTTCTGGTATTTCGGGAGGATAGAAAGCGGGTATGAATGGATGTCCACACTTACTTTACTACTGCTTTCCGGCGTCTTAGGCTGTTTATATACTGGAGACATCTTCAACTTCTTCGTTATGTTGGAGGTTTTATGTATTTCCTCATACGCTTTAGTCGCGTTCTTTAGACGTAGGAAGTGGGCTGTAGAGGCTTCTATGGCGTACGCATTCATAGGTGCTTTAGCCACAACCCTCTTCTTCTTCGGCGTGGTTGTGTTGTACGGGTCTTTCGGGACTGTAAACATAGCTGACTTAGTCGTTAAAGTGCATGGCGTCCCTACTCAAGCCCAATACTTAAGTGGTTGGTCGGGTTCCTGCGAGAGTTTCGAGTGGTGTTATGGTAACGCCTTCGTCAGCTCGGCTTTAGCTGTGGCTTTAATGCTTTGGGCGCTTAACTTTGAAGCCGGCATATTCCCCAACAACTACTGGATACCTAGTGCCTACACTGAAGCACCAACTCCCGCTTCAGCTTTATTCGCAGGGATCGTCGATAAGGTAGGGAGCTACGGCGTAGTGAGGGTTTTCTTCACTTTATTCACGGGTTTTGGCTCGACACTGATGTTTACCTTCGGCAACTTACCGTTTAGAGACGTTGTGTTGATTGTGCTGGGGTTGCTGGGGTTGGCGACGGGCTATATAGGCGCTTTCTTAATGATAGCTCAGAGGGATGTTAAGAGGCTACTCTCCTACTCGACGATAAGCCATATAGGGATAATATTCACTGCCTTGGCGGCGGGCTTATCACGTTACGACATTCACGTGATTTCATTAAGTGTTGCAGGCATTTTACTACATATGGTCACACACGCTTTAGGCGAGTCCCTACTCTTCCTTGGTTTAGGTACTTTAGCTACAGTTAAAGGAAGTAGAGACTTAAACGACTTAACTGGTTTAGGACGTAGGTATCCCGTGTTAAGCGCTTCCATAGTTTTAGGTTTTCTAAGCCTGCTTGGTGTAGTGCCTTTAGCAGGGTTCTTCAGTAAATACCTCCTCTTCATGTCGTTGATAGAAGCTAACCTCACCCTACACGCAGTCTCCATAGTTTTAATATCGGGTATTTCAGCCATCGGGTATTTCCGAGTTATCTATACGTTATGGATTAAACAAGCATCAGGCTCTAACGGCTTAAGCGGTAAGGAAGTTACGTTACCTTCAATTATCCTACCCCTCATGGCCTTAATGCTGCTTGGGTTGGGGCTAACCCTCGTTTACGGGAACGTATTGAATACCTATGTAGAGTACGTTAGAAACGCCGTTTCCCTGGAGGGGGTTTTAAACTACGTGAAAGCTGTTGAGGAGGCGTCTAAAATCTTGGGTGGCTGACGGCCCATGCCATTCACGGCGATGGGTTCTCCCCCTAGGGCTTTCATCACCTCTCTGAAGCCCCTCACAGGGAGTGCATCATCTATCAGTTCCCGCCGTCAGCTTCGGGAAGGTGTGGGTCTCATCCCAAGCTACGGTTGCCCACACCCAACTCAATACATATTCAATTGCAAAAAGTTTATAAACATTACCCTACATTTAAAAACAAGGCCTCCAGCTGTGGGTGAGTATAAACATGCTTATACATGTTTTTAAATGTAAAAACATTGACTCAAGTGTTTTAACGTTTTTAAAGTTTGAAGACAGAATATAGCGAGGGAAGCGGGTTGGCAGATTCACTACCTTGGCTTGTTAATTATGCGGTGGGTTCCGTAGCCTTCATCTTAATCTTAGCAGGTAGTTACTTAAGGCTTAAAAAACCTAAAGTCTCTGAAGCGGTTAGGCTTACGTCTTTCGCTCTGTTATTCGCTTACTCCGCTTTTTTAATCACTTACGACTTCGTTAGGGGTTCTTTAGCTCTCTTAACTGCTGTGGTTGGTATCTTCTTAAGTTCTTATACGTCAGCTTACGAGAGAGCTAAATACCCTAATAGAAACTTAACCATGCTTATAGACGTCTTCGTTCTCGCGGTGTTTTTAGTCTTCGCCTCTGAAAACCTACTTTCATTCATTACGTTTTGGTTGTTTGCTGAGATTATAGGCTTCTTCGCAATAGTTTTTGAGATGGAGAGGAGGACACTCATAGCTGGTTTAAGGTATCTACTCATCTCTATGGTTCCAGCCGATGTAGCTTTACTTACTGTTTTAGGTGTTTCCTCGATTAAGTTAGGCTTTACAGAAGCTCTCCTACTCCCCATGTCTGACTTAAGTAACGTATTGGCTGGTGCCGAACCGCTACTGCTTTTGCTGGTTTTACTTGGTTTTATGGCTAAAGCTGCTGTCGCTCCGTTTCATTTCTGGCTTCCAGACGCTCACTCACTAGCTCCAGCACCGGCTTCAGCTGTTTTATCAGGTGTTATGGTTAAGATGGGCATCTATGGAGTCATGGTCGCTGTTCCAGCTGTAGACGCGCCATACGTTTTATACGCTGTCTTGATTTTCTCTTCACTAACCGTTATCTACGGAGGTCTTCAAGCGTTAGTTCAGACGGATTTAAAGAGGTTGCTTGCTTACAGCACCATAGAGAACACCAGCTTAATAACCTTAGCTGTGGTTTCATATAAAGCGTTCGGCGTGGATATACTCCTTACGGCGGGCGTGGTTTACTCCATAGCCCACGGAATATTTAAAGCTTCCCTATTCATGAACTCCGGAACTATCGAGATATTAACGCATACTAGGGAATTACCTAAGTTAGGCTACCTATCTAAGGTTGTGGTTAGACCTACCTTCACAGCCCTCCTATCCACGCTTTCATTGATTGGAATACCGCCAACAGCAGGCTTTCTCGGTAAGGTACTCCTCCTAGCGGGTCTCGTAAGCGTTGTCTACGTAAACCCCTCAGCAGGTATAGCGTTGGTCGTTGTGGCTGCGTTAGGTGCTGCTTTAGCTATAGCGTATGGGGTTAGGTACATGACTGCGTATTGGGGTTCCCCAACACTACCTAAGGAGGTAAGTCACGTAAACGCTGAAACAGAGTCTTCAGAGCTTATGCTTTCCTTAATGAACGTATTTATAGCTATACCGACGTATTTATCGGTGGCTTTAGTGAACGTTCAACTACTGGATTTAATCTACGTAATACCTTTAGGTCTTTTAACGGCTATGTTCTTAGCTTTAATGTATTACGTCTACACATTCATTAAGAGGATGGCTAGAGAAACTCCTTGGTTGGGAGGTGCTGTTGCCTGAGCTCTGAAGCGGCTTCAATAATGACTAGGTTTGAAGACTTAATGCGTAAGTACTTAAGGAAGTTAGCACCTCTAATGAGTAAAGTCGGGCTGTCTTACGACGTCGGTCAAAGCTTTGAAAGAACTGAAAGGGGTTTTGCATCCAGGCTTCTTAACTTCGTGGGCAAGCTCAACGCTAAGTTCTACTTCGGGGAGAGAGATCTTTACAGATATTATTTATATATTTTTCAAGCATTTTACACATTCTTTATGAAGGGGGAGAGGGGTCTTTACAGATGTTATAGGTCCTTAGTTAGGAGTTTATTAAGCCTTCAAGTAGAGCTTGAGGATGCGTTATCGTTCTCATCCCTATATATGAACCTACTGCTGGTTTTCGCATTGGTTTTAATGGTGGTGTGGGCTTGGACTTCATAACCATATCCTTAATTTCCTTCTTTGCCGTGGTTTCCGCGTTCCTCCCACCTCTGCTTGACGGGGTTGAGAGGAAGGTAAGGGCTAAAATCCAGAGTAGGATCGGACCCCCTACGGTAATGCAGACTTGGTATGACTTAAGGAAGTTAGCGGTTAAGGAGCTTAAGATGCCTTTAGGTGGTGAGTTAGCCGTCTTAACCGTTTTCTTAAGTTTGATCACCTCAGTTTCCAGCATCGCATACCTTACGTATGTTTTAATCACCTCAACCCTCAACCCGTTAAGCATCGCTACATTGATAGTTTTAATTACCGCCTCACATAACCTAACGCTGCTTTCCTCCGTGTCGACTTCAAACCCCTTCTCTATAGTTGGGTCTTACAGGAACGTAACGCTGTTGTTAGTTAATGAGTTCGGCTTTATGGCTGGTTTTATAGCGACGCTCTACGCCTTAGTTAGGTTGTCAACGAATCCAACGCCGTTAAGCTTTCTAGCCTACGCGTTAGGCCTCGCAGCTTTAATCGTATCTACCTACGTAGGGTGTGGTAGGCTACCTTACGACATACATGAAGCAGAGCCTGAACTAGCTTCAGGAGCTTTAATCGAGTTTAGCGGGGTTGCTTTAGGGACGTACCTATACACGCATTTAATGATGCGTTACGTGTTTTCGCTGCTGGTTGCTTACGCTATTTCAACGCTTATCATAGGCTTTACAAACGCTTTAGTCGTTATCGCGGTTTTAGCTTTACTTACTTCAATTATCTACATACTCTACGGGGTTGTGGCTGCGATGTTGGGGAGGACTAGAGTCGATTTAGGTGTTCGAACGCTTTTTACGTTATACGTTAGCTTAACTCTCTGTTTGGTGGTAGCATGGTTGTTCGCTTAAATAAAACATTTATTAAGGTGTTTGTAGATTATTTTAACGGTGTTAAAGTATGGTAAGCGACATCATAGAAACCTTAGCGAGTGTAGCTAGAGGTAGCAGAAGTAAGTCCATACTAACTAAAGTGGGTGAGGTATGCGGTGATAAGCTACTGAAGGTTGAGCGCGTGAGTCCATCAACGATTAAAGTGTTGATTAAGGCTGACTGCCTTCATGAAGTGGCTGAGGTTCTCTCCGCAGAACGTGACGTATACTTTAGAACTATGGCCGCTTCCGACGAAAGACCTGCTGAAAACCTCTTTAAGCTATACTACGTGTTCGGAATAGATAGCGAAGGAACTAACATAGTAGTTGAAGTCCCGACGGACGGCGAGCGGGAAGTCCCCTCCATTTCCGATGTTGTTAAGGCTTGTGATTGGTATGAGCTTGAAGCTCATGATTTAATGGGTGTTAAGTTTAGTGGTAGGTTTCTTAAAAGGCTTGTATTACCTGATGATTGGCCTGAAGAAATACACCCACTAAGAAAAGACATAACAACAGAAGAAATAAAAAAACTATATCAACCACAAGTAGTTAAGAGAGCTGTGGAGTTAGGCGTTGAGGAGATTGTTAAGATTCCAATAGGTCCTTACCACCCAGCACTTCACGAACCGGAGTATTTCGAGCTATACGTTCGTGGGGAGAAGGTCGTTGACGCTAGATATGTTGGTTTTATGGTTCATAGAGGTATTGAGAAGTTAGCTGAATCTATGAAGTACGATCAAGTTCCTTTTCTTGCTGAGAGGATTTGCGGTATTTGTGGTTTTGTTCATTCTGTTTCATATACTCAAGCTGTTGAAGAAGCTTTAAACATTGAAGTACCTGAAAAAACACAATACATAAGAACAATAATACTAGAGCTGGAAAGAATACATAGCCACCTACTATGGATAGGTGTGGCTTTACACTTACTGGGTTATGACACGGGTTTCATGCACGCTTGGAGGATTAGGGAGAAGGTTATGGTTTTATCTGAGTTATTAACAGGTAGTAGGAAAACATACGGAATAAACTTAGTAGGTGGGGTAAGAAAAGACATAAACAAAGAAAAAATAGAAAAAACAAAACAAACACTAAAGCAGGTGTTAAACGAATATAAGGAATTCGTAGATGTTGCCACAAGCGTACCTCAAGTTAGGAGGAGGTTATCGGGTACTGGTGTTTTACCTGGTGGTGAGGCTAGAGCTTATTCGTTGGTAGGGCCTACGGCTAGAGGTTCAGGACTTAGTAGGGATGTTAGGAAGGACTACACCTACGGCGCCTACCACTTCGTAAGTTTTTCAATACCAACGTATAGTGAAGGCGATAACCTAGCTAGAACGTTAGTAAGAATAGATGAGGTATACGAATCAATAAACATAATAGAACAACTACTCGACACAATACCATCGAGTAGCGAAATCAAAGTTGATTCATGGGAACCACAACCAATGAAGTTAGGACTAGGAAACGTTGAAGCACCAAGAGGTGAAGTAATACACGTGGTAATCACGGGTAAATACGGTCCTTACAGATGGAGGGTTAGAGCACCAACATACCAGAACCTACAGGCAGTACCCACGATGTTAAGAGGTGTTGACTTAGCTGACGCACCAATAACAATAGCAAGCATAGACCCATGCTTCTCATGCACAGACAGAGCAATAAAAATAAACATAAAAACAGGCAAGGTTGAATTCATACCTTTAGAGGTTTTGTCCAGAGGTGGTGTTAGATAGTTAAGTTCGTTAAGATTTTAGGTATTGCGTCTAAATCCGGTACTGTTACTAGGAGGTATCCTTTTGAGTCTTCTTTAGTTACTTCTGAGTTTAGAGGTTTGATTGAGATCGATCCTGTTAAATGTGTTGGTTGTGGTGCGTGCGTTAGGATATGCCCGCCAAAAGCATTAACAATAGAAGTAAACGAAAAAGAAACAATACTAAAATACTTCATAGGTAGATGTATATTCTGCTGGATGTGCGTACAAACATGCCCACAAAAAGCAATAAAAACAACAAACAAATTCGAACTAAGCGCAGTAGACGTTCATGAACTTCAGATGGAGTTAGTTCATAACACTGTTAAATGCCGTGTGTGCGGTAAGCCATTCATAACCAGTAAGTTTGTTAAGGAGGTTGGGAGGAGGTTAAACGGAGGCTTTAAGGATGACCTACTCTACGTATGCCCTACCTGCAGGAGGAAGTTAACTGCTAAGAAGATAGCTACGAAAGTTACGGGTGTTGAGTGATGGTTGAAGCACTCCCTAGAAACGGTTCTGTAGACTTAGCTAAGGCTTTCGACAAGCTTAAAAGGAGTATTTGGGTTTTCCACTTAAACACAGGTAGTTGCAACGGATGCGATATTGAAGTGTTGGACGTGCTGACCCCGTACTTCGACGTTGAGAGGTTTGGGATAAAGCTGGTTGGCTCGCCCAGACACGCTGATTTAATACTTCTTACAGGCCCTATAACCATAAAAACCTTAGATAAAGTCGTTAGAGCTATTGACGCGATGCCTAGGCCTAGGCTAGTCCTAGCCTTAGGTTCCTGCGGTGTTGGCGGAGGCATATGGTTTAACACGTACTCAACCCTCGGCGGCTACCCGAAGCTTCAGGAGTTGCTTAAGAGCTTAGGCGTTGAAGTGGATAAGGTTGTTTACGTCCCTGGATGTCCCGTAAGGCCTGAAGCCATAATATACGGCGTTGCTTTACTTTTAGGTCTTGCAGAACCTAAGGTAAGGTATGAAAGGGTGGAGGCGGTTGAGGGTTAAAGCGTATCTCTGCTTAGAACGTGAGGCTGAGTCCATAGTCTCCAGGCATCACGTAGCTCCATACGCGATATGTGAGGAGAGGAGTGAGTTAAGCGTTGAGGAGGTTAAAGCTAGGTTAGGTGAGGAAGCCTTCAAAAAGCTAATGAAGTACGGTGAGGTTGTGGTTTCAGACTACGAATCTATGAGGAAGTTCTTCGAAGTTAAGGATGAGGTTTCGTACGTTAAACTAATTTTAACGCCGAAAACATAAGTTAGGAGGGATGGGATGTGAAGTTCGCGTTTATGTGTAGGGAGAGTAGAGGCGGTGGTCGAGGGAAGGTTGCCGTAGTTGGTGGTGGGCCGGCAGGGCTTGCCGCCGCAGGATATTTAGTTTGCTACGGCTATGAAGTAGACGTTTACGAGAAACTACCCTACGCAGGGGGCTTAATGACTTTCGCCATACCCCCGTATAGAATACCTAGGGAGAACATTATAGAGGGTGTTGAAGACCTGGAGAAGAACTTCAGCGTTAAATTCAACTACAGAACTAAGGTTTTCTGCGGTGATAAGGTTCGTCACGACGAAGGGGATGAATTCGTTCAGAATGTGTTAGACTTAACGAAGTTGGTTAACGAGTATGACGCGGTCTTAATAACGACTGGTATATGGTCGTCGAGGAAGTTGGGAGTTCCGGGTGAGGAAGCTCAAGGAGTTCTTACAGCGCTTGAATATACGTACGGTTGGTGGATTTACGACTCGGGGTTAAGCACTCATAAACCGCCCGTGGGTAAGAGGGTGGTTGTCGTTGGCGGTGGTTTCAGCGCTGTTGACGCAGCTGAAGTTTCCCATATGAAGGGTTCTAAGGAGGTTATACTAGCGTATAGGAGGACTATTAAGGAAGCCCCCGCTGGCGAGTATGAAATACGTAGGTTAATAGCTGAGGGGATTAAATGGATGGATTTAGTGCAGCCTACGAAGATAGTCGTTGAGAACGGTAGGGTTTCAGGCGTTGAGTTCGTTAAGATGAGGTTAGGCGCTCCAGACGAGTCTGGAAGGCCGAGACCCGAACCTATACCAGGATCTGAATTCGTGCTTGAAGCAGACTTAGTTTTAGTTGCTGCTGGTGAGATACCCACACCACCCCTTGAAGGTGAGTGCGGAGGCATTAAAGTAGATAGGGGTAGGAGGGTAGTAGTTAATAGTAGGATGCAGACCAACGTTGAGAAGGTGTTCGCGGCTGGCGACGTAGTTACAGGGCCTTCGATGGTTGGTAAAGCCATAGGCAGCGGTCTTAAAGCAGCTACGAACATAGACATGTACCTCAGGTCTAAGAAGCTTGTTTAGTTTTATCCGAGGTGAGTTGAGGTGGAGTCCATAAGTAGGATGTACGGCGGTATGAACCGCGTGATTAACTACGAAGCATGTATAGGGTGCTTCACATGCGAGGAGGTATGTAAGTTCCTACATAACGGTGAGGCATACATAACGCTCTACGAGGTTGGGGGAGGCCTTAACAAACCTATATCGTGCTTCCACTGCGCTAAAGCACCATGCGTTACCGCATGTCCCACAGGAGCGATGCATAGAGGGTCTGACGGGGCGGTAACCGTAGACATATCTAGATGTATAGGTTGTGGCGCATGCGTTGCCGCCTGCCCCTTCGGAATACCTACGATCGTACCGCCTGGTTACGCAAGCAAATGCGATTTATGCGAGCCTTTAAGGAAGGAAGGCCTTAACCCAGGTTGCGTGGCTATGTGCCCAACTAAAGCGATAGTTTGGGGGGACTACACAACCATAGCTAAGGAGTTAAGAGTTAGGGCTTTAAAGAAGTTGATCTACACGTCAGCACCTTAAGCTTACGTTCCCCCTGAAAATCAATTATTTGAATACCTTAACTACGGTATGCTTCAATCAACTTACTGAGTATTGCGTCGTCGTAACCCACTAGAAGGCATTCAACCTTACTTATGTTTGTTAACGGTATGTTATTTACGGGCGTTCCATCGCAAAGCGTTGCTTTAGCGTTTAAAGCCTCAGCTATCTTAAGTGCTGCCGCAACGTCAACGTTCCTTAACTTAGCTCTTATGTCTACGAACGCTTCAGCCCTACCTAAGCCTACGTAGATAATATCTAAAGCCGCACTACCTAGAGAACGTAGCGCCGCCCTACCCCCTCTAAACCTCCAGTACTTAGGCACTATGCTGTAAGCCTCGGGAGTTTCGAAATACCCTAAAAGCACGTTCGGAGGTTTAACCCTCCTCTCGGGCTTAACCCCATCGATTAAAACCCCCTCACCCTTAACGTATTCGTATGTGGTTTTCCTAAACACGTCTACAACTACGGCGTAGGTTACGTCGTTAAGCGTTACACCCTCCTCATACGGTGCTACAGCTATAGACACGGAAACCCAAGGAATTGAAGCTTCATAATTTACCGAACCGTCAACGGGGTCAACAACGAAAACCCACCTCCAACCCTCACCACATGTTTTAACAACGCCTGACTCCTCACTAACTATAAGTAAGCACTCCCCCAACCCCCTCAAAACACCGAATATTATGTCCTCAGCCTCCTTATCGAAAGCCTTAGTGAAATCTCCTGAAGCGTTAGGTTTAAACACAGCTGAAGACCTAACACCACTCGTTAAATAATCTGAAACCTTCAAAGCAGCCTCCCTAACAACCGACCACACCTTAAACACCGTTTAAAGAACGTATTGAGGCGATATTAACTTAACCACCTCGTCAACCGCTTGAATAGCCTTAGCAGTAACTCCTAAGCAACTTAAGGTAGACTTAAACCTACCGCTGACTTAAGACTTTAGACTTTAAATAGTTAACGTCTTACGTAAGTGTCTAAACACATACATAGTTGTTTATAAGTCTTCTCGACGATGTTAATAGTAGGTGCATGTTTTGAGTTTTAAAGTTAGGTTGAAGTCCCTCTTTAGAAGAAGTGAGGATAAGGGTTTAAAGGGGGGTTTAGAGGGTTCCTCTGAAGTTGCTGTTGTGATGCCTGAGGTTAGACCTGCTCACGAACTCTTAAGTGTTAAGAGAGGTTTTAAAGTTGTTGAGTCTTACCCGATTCACGAACCCTTCGCATATATAAACATCGTTGAGGAGGAAGCAACCGGCAAGCTGTTTTACGAGGTTTACGAGATTTCATTAACTGAGGAGGAGAGGAGGATCTACGAGTCTTTAAAGGAGCACATCATATGGGAGTTGAAGCCCGTAGCTTCTTTAAACGTTGACGCAAGGAATGAAATCTTAAAAACAGCTAGGAATGTGATGAGGGAGTTTCAACTTCGCTTCACTAGAACTCCATCGCTTTCGTGGAGTAAGCTAGCTTACTACATAGAGAAGGATCTACTCGGCTACGGAGTTCTTGAGCCTGTATTTAGGGATAGGCATATAGAAGACATCTCGTGTAATGGGCCTGGAAAGCCTGTCTACGTATGGCATAGGAAGTACGAGTCCCTACCCACCAACATAGTGTTTAAAAACGAGTTGGAGCTCGATGAATACGTGCTTAAGTTAGCTCATATGGCAGGTAAACACATATCCGTTGCCTACCCAGTTCTCGACGCCATACTTCCGGGAGGGCATCGAGTAGCCGCGACATTCACTAAGGAAGTCTCCACCTCAGGCTCTACATTCACCATAAGGAAGTTCAGCGAGTCCCCAATAACCATAGCCGACATGATAAGCTACGGAACTATATCCTCAGACTTAGCGGCTTACTTCTGGTTGGCTATGGATTATAAGATGACGGGCCTCATACTCGGCGTGACGGGCGCTGGTAAGACATCAACGTTAAACGCCTTAGCCACTTTATTAAGGCCCACATATAAAGTCGTAACTATTGAGGACACGCCTGAGTTGAGGCTACCCCTCGAGAATTGGGTGCAGTTGGTTTCCAGGCCTTCATACCTAGCCGGAGGTGTTGGTGAGGTCTCCCTATACCACTTAGTTAGGGTGTCGCTTAGGTATAGACCGGACGTAATCGTAGTCGGTGAGGTTAGGGGTGAGGAGGCTTACGTACTATTTCAAGCTATAGCTACAGGGCATTCAGGACTCACTACCTTACACGCGGAGAGCATTGACGCAGCTGTGAAGAGGCTTACCTCAAAACCTATGGATATTCCGGAGTCCTACATACCTTTAATTAACTTCGCCTTAGTGATTAAGAGAGTATCCCTCGTTGATGAGAGGGGTAGGGTCAGACCCGCTAGAAAAATAACTAACGTTTGGGAGATCAGAGACTTCGGGGAGTATGAGGAGGTTGCTAGGTGGGACCCCGCTAGGAATAGGTTCGAGCTTAAGTTAGGGAGGAGTTTAGTCCTTCAGAAGATTTCAGACTTGACTGGAAAGCCTGTCGAGGCTTTAATGGATGAGTTAGCTTTAAGGAAAGCAGTTCTTGAGTGGTTAGTGGCTTCTAAGAAGACTGCCTATAGGGATGTAGCGACTTACATTCAGAAGTACTACCTAAACCCGAAGAAGACTTTAGAGGAGTTGGGTGTGGCTCATGCCTTCACTACGGCGTAGGAAGAAGGGTAAGGAACCTAAAGCTGGTGAAGTTAGGGAAGACCTTAAGAAGGTTGCGAAGCCTTGGGTTAAAGGACCTACGTTAGACGAGATCTTCACAGCTTTATCTCTAACGTTGTTTGAATCCTTAGGTAGGTCTTTAGCTAAGACTTTCGAGTTGGATAAAGCATTACTTAAAGCTGGTTTAAACGTCCACCCAACTATATACGCGGCTAAGACTTTAACGTTTACTGTTTTAGCCGCTATACTGTCGTTACTTCCAACAGCTGCGTTCATAGTTTTGATTCCAGCTAACATCATAGTTAAGGTTGTGTTGGTGGTTTTCGCGGCTGTAGTTCCTATCATGGTTTTTGCTTTAAGGCTTTCCTACCCGGCTTTAATAGCTTCAGATAGGAAGTCTGGGGTTGAGAACGAGCTCCCGTTCTTCATGGCTTACGCGTCAACCATGGTTAAAGCCGGTGTTAGCTTAGATAAGATTATTGAGAGGGTTGCCGAGCTTAAGGTGTTTAAAGCTTTAAGGGATGAGGCTAGGAGGGTAGTCACTAGGGTTAGGATGTTTGGCGACGACCCTGTCTCGGCGTTGGAGTACGTGGCTTCAAACCACCCAAGCACTAAGTTTAGGGACGTTATGTTGGGTTACACAACGACTTTAAGGAGTGGTGGTGACGTAGTCCACTATATGGAGGTTAGGACTAGGGAGTTGTTTGAGGCTAGGATGGTTGAGACTAGGTTAATTACTGAAAGGCTTGCTTCATTTCTAGAGCTTTACATAGTTTTAGGCGTGATTATGTCCGTAACGGTCTTCGTGTTCTTCGCTGTTTCCGGAACGCTTTCGGCGGTGTCCGCCGGGAGGACTACGGGTGTTGTTAGGGTTGATATAACTATGCCTTCACTATATAACTTCCTAGTCCTGCCTACCCTAGGGTTGGCGGTCTTACTAATGATTCACTACTCCCAACCTAAAACCCCCGTTAAGGTTATGGAGCCTTACTACACTTTAATACCTTTAATACCTGTTGCTGTGTTAGCTTTCTACATAACTTTAGCGATTACCGGAGGGTTAGGTGTGTTCAGAGGTGTTTTAGGTATTTCTGAGGTTAGGTCTTTAATAATAGCTAGTACCGTAGCTACATTACTTACTTCAGTGCCTCCATGGCTTGTCTATAGGGGAGTTATGAAAGGGCATAAGGGGTTGATTAGCTCTACAGCTGATTTCCTAAGGGACTTAAGCGAGGTTAGGAAGACTGGATTAAGCCCTGAGAAATGTTTGATATCCCTATCTACGAGAGACTATAGGAACTTAACGCCTATAGTTAGTAAGGCTGGAGCTGCTTTATCGATAGGCTTAAGCCTTGAGGAATCCTTAAGGAGGGTTATTAAAGGCGTTAAAGAATGGTTCGTCATAGCTATCTTCAGATTCTTAACGGACTCCATAGTGGTTGGCGGCGGATCCCCCGAAATAGTTGATGCTTTAGCTAGATTCACTCAAAGCTTAAGCGAGTTGGAGGAGGAGATGAGGAGGAGGTTAAAAGCTTACGTATTCCTACCGTACTTCGGCACGGTAATGCTCGCATCAACACCTATAATGATTATAAACTTACTAGCCACGGCAGGCGGCGCAAACCCCGAAGCCTTAGCACCGTTAATAGCTGTGTTAGGCGCTGGCAGCATGATAAACGCATACATAATGGGTTTAGTTGCTGGGAAATCCGCCGAGATGAGCATAGCTTCAGGTTTTAAACACGCTGTCGTAATGGTAGCTTTAACTACGGCAACCACGTTAATCACTATGTACTTCTATAAGTTAATTTAAGCGTGTTTAATAACGAACTCCCAAACCCTCAAGCAATTCTTTAAAATCTTTTGAATTGTTCACAGCTTTCCGAACGGCTTCATCCAGTAAATCCAGCCTATTCAACCTAATCAACACAGTCTTAACTAAATACGTTACTACGAAAAGCGCTACATCCTCAATCCCATAATGTTCTTTAACAGTCTTATAGAACTCCACCGAATCATAGAAGAACATCTGAAGAGCGTTTAAACCATGCCTAGACTTAAACAAGTAGTCGAGGGTCTGTAGGTAGCCGGGGAAAGCCCTCGTAAACCGTTCCTTGACGTAATCGATTAAATCGGAAGCTTCTATACTCACCCCCCACGGAAGAACGCATAGCGATAACCGATTAATTATTGTCATGGAGGTTTAAAAGATTAACGCTTTTAAAACAAACGTAAAGGATAAACAAACGTTGAAGGTTGGGAAGAATATCTTAAAGAAGTCTTCGGTAATAAAGCAAGAGGGCTTCCTCCCCAGCTTCTTTAAGTTTTGAGGTTTTTCAACTCTTCAGAAACTTCCCTAACTTTACTTAAGTCTACAGTAATTACGTACTCATTCTTTAAAGCTCTCTTTAAAGATTCAGCGAAAGACCTACCTAAACCTTCTAAACACTCTAAAGAATTGAAGCATTCATTCAACGAATTCACGTAAGTTAAAGACTCAACCCAAACTAAAGAACCTAAAACCTCCTCAGAATCCATAGGTTCATAACAAAGAAGACCTGAATAACGGCAAACCTCCCTCAAAACATCAACCAAACCATTACGCAAGCCAGAATCAACAAACACAACATAACCCACACAAAACACCCTTCCACTACTACACTAAACACTAACACTAATATATGCAGGTAAAACTTTAAAAACTTTAAACACACTAAATTTGACTACGTCAAACTCTAGAGAAATCCCGTCACGAAGCCAATCTTTTACTATAATATCGAATATCGTGAGTAGTTCTACTAAGAGTTCCTTAAAGACGTCTAGAACTTTCTTTAAACTAACTCTTAAGTAAGCCTTAGCTTCCCCTCTTTCGCTGGAGTTAATGCCTACTCTTACATGTGATTAGATTTTCTAGTTTGATAAGCCTATCTTAGAAAGTCTAGTTGGGTTAGGTTTTCTAATTCCTCTGTGAGTGTAAATTTACACTTAAGTATGGATTAACTACACCACAAGAAAGTAATAACATGTTGTTACGGGTAGGAGTGGGAGAAAAAGAACCTTATCTACCGAATCTGCCGAGGATGTTGGTGTGTATGTTACTCTCAATGTTGTAGAGCTCGAACCTGAACTCTGTATTGCTGAACTCTATTACCGAGTATATCTTAACCACCAAGTGAGTGGTCTCATTGTTCTTTATGTGCGATACCCACCAGTCGCTTAGCTTGGCTATATCTATCTTTGTTGCGAATGGGAGCACGGTGTCGGCTTTAGCCTTCAGTATTACTGGGTTATATGTAGTTCCCTCGCCTATCTTTATGTTGTTGACATAGATCTCGTAATCAATCCTAGTCACAGGTATAGGCACCGCCTGGTGGTTGTATATTGTAGCCCTATGGTTAACCTCTATTACGCTAGGGGATACAGAACCCCATATAGACTCTAGGCTCTTCAAAGTCAGCTTGACAGGTCCAACGCTCATGTCTCTCGGCTCATTAGTGTTAAGTCCAGCCAACAGGTTCGTCTCAAGCTTTGACGAGAACTCGAATGGATAGGCGAATTCCACGGCCTTCAGGTCGAATAATATATTACCAGTTATCTTTACAGTGCTTACCTCATGCTGGTTAATGTGTGATGCCAGTCCCTCAGGTATCTTCCTGCTATTGATCAGGCTCTTCAGGACTATAGCTGACTCTGTTTTTGCTGGGAGGCTTATATTAGTGCTTGACCCAGATACTATTTTTATATCGTTCAAGTACATGTCGAAAGCTACGCTTTTCACCGGGATAGAGAATGGATTTGGATTATACACCACAATACTTGTTACCACTTCCGTGGTGTCGCTAGTGACTGTCCCCCATGAACTAGCAATACTTTTAACCTCAGGCTTCATAGCCTCGCTCGGGGGCTTAGCACCATAATAAAAGTAGTAGCCTACTCCTAGGGCTACAACAATTAACACGAGGATTAAGAGGACTAACACGCCCTTACTCATGTTTTATCCTCCAATAATCTATAGGAGTTCCCATATATTTTGTCAACCAACTGAACAGGATATAAGGGACTCCTGCTGTAAATAGGTTAATAAGATAGGGCAAACCTCCTACTACCCTTAGTAAATTAGCTTTCCTAAAGGGTTATCGAGTTCTGTGAGCACTTTTAAGCTTTGATACCTGAATGTCGGGTAAAACAGAACTTCAAGTTAGCTTCGATAAGCTTATCAAAGAAGTGAAGGTGTCTCCATTTATAGCATTATCCATTTGAGAGAACTACTCAGAGTAATACTCAGAGTAATGAGATTTCCTACGTAGAGCAATTAAAAAGTATTCACCTAAGACAATTAGAAAATGAAGAATTTTCAGGCCTCATGGAGATTGGGAATTCGTCAAATAAAAAAATTACGGAATGGGATAATGGGAAATTTAGGTGGGATAATGGGAAGGTGAATGAAATTCACGCATCGATTATCCCGCTGTTGATTATCCCATTATCCCGGGATATCCCGGGAAGACCACGCGTAGCTTCCCATTATCCCATTATCCCACTCTCAAAAACAATATGGGATCCCTAGCGGGATAAACGGGAAAACTGGGAAACCCCGATCAAACAGCATGAGTTTTACATACTACTTCATCCTACTAGAAACTAACCCTAGAAACTAGGATCCTCTTCAAACATCCTCCCTAATCCTCCCTAACACACTCTTCAACCAACCCTAACGTAAACCTAGAACGTTTAATCGGGGCTTGCTCTTTAACTGCGGATTTACACTCTGATAAGCTTATCAAAGCTAAGTTTTCTAAGGACTTGAAGATCTTAACAGAGATTATCAATCAGAGAAATAGCTAGGAAGGTAGGGCTTAGTAAATCAGCAGTTCATAAAAGACTAGGGAAAATACTTAAAAAGGAAGGGATACACGTTTAAGTAACGATTAACCACGCTGCTTACAGATTAACTTAAGTAGTTAGTTTTACGGGGATGTTTTAGGTATATCTTTTATATTCTAGGGCAATAACCTAGTATATTGGGGGATGCCTTGGGTTGTGTTGATTTAAGTAGGTGTGTTAAGGTTAAGATATTAAAGTTAAGGAAGAAGCAGAAGGGGGTTGACGTTAGAATACCTAAGGAAGTCGTGGAGAAGATGAATTTAAAAGGCAAGGAGAAGGTTGAGGTATACGTAGATTATGAAAACGGACTCATAATATATAAACCGTTTTAAGGTGGGAAACATGGTTAAATGCCCTTACTGTGGCTACGAATCAAACATAAACGACTTTAAACTTCTTAGAAATCCATGGAGATATAGGTTCTACGAGGTTAGGAGGCTTGAATGCCCTAAATGCCGTAAAGTATTCAACTACTACTACGAAGTAACATCTGAAGGTAAGGAAGTTAAGTTCATGATTAGAGTAAAGCCTAGAGGGTGATGAAGCGTCCGAGTTTGTGATTGGGATGAGGTTTGGGGCTGTGAGTATGTTAAAGGTGATGATGAACAGATAAGAAAGGCTTTGAAGGTGTGAAAGTTGAGTAAGGTAGGTCTGGAATTTACTCAAATAAGCTTTGCTTCAGAGGTAAAGGATTGGATAAATGAAATCATTAAAAACGAAAGATTAAGGTTTGAATACGCTGATATTGAAATAAAGGACCCACGTCGGAAAAGGGCTGATGTAATCCTATGGGAGAAGAGGAGAGAGAAGAAACCAGCACTTTTAATTGAGATATGGGATCCAAGCACCCCTCCTTGGGAGGATGCGTTAGATTCCGCCTTAGCTAAAGCATGGAAAAACAATATCCCTTATTTTGTTGTATGGAATTTAACGCACTTCTACTGTTGGGATACTTTTAAAGAGGGTGAAGTGATAGATAAGCTTTGGTGGCCTCATGCAGGCGTAAGCGAAGTAGTAACTAAGGCTTTAACGTATGAAGACGCTATTTTAAAGTATAGTGAAGGGATTAAAAACTACATTAGAAATTTCCTTAAGGAGTTTGAAGAGGTTTATTACGGTATTAAGGCTAAGCCTTTACTTGGGATTGATGAAAGATTCATCTATAGGTTAAGAGGCACGATTCACGCACTATCGATACCTGTTTTTGAGGAGTTAAAGAAGAGAACGCAGGAAGACATCCGGTTTAAGAAGGAGCTTATCAAATACTTTAAGGAACAAGGATGGACGTTTAAAGGAACGGACGAGGATTTCGAAAGAGTAGCAAGGCAATACATCTACTTACTTACCAACAAATTACTTTTCTACAACGTTCTCCGTACAATCCCCTCATATAGAGAACTACCTAAGATCGAGATCCCCAAGGATGTCACAACCGGTGAAAAGCTAAGGGATATACTAAATTCTTACTTTGAACGTGCCTTTAAGACAACCGGAAATTACGAGACAATCCTACTTACAGATTTCTTAGACTCCATAATCCCGCCGGATGGTGTGGTTGAAGGTCTTAAGGAATTTATCCGTAAGATAAGCGATTACGACTTTTCAAAGATTACATATGAAATCTTAGGAAACATATTTCAAAGGCTAATACCGGAGGAGGAAAGGCATAAACTCGGTCAGTACTTCACGAGGTCTGATGTAGTTGACCTCATAGTAGGTTTCTGTGTAAGAAATGCCGACGATAAAGTGTTGGATGGTAGTTGTGGTGCGGGGACGTTTCTAGTGCGGTCTTACGTGAGGAAAAAGCTACTTAACCCTAGTAAAAAGCATAAGGAGCTTATTAAGGAACTATTCGGGATTGACATCGCGAAGTTCCCAGCTCATCTCTCAATCATAAACTTGGCTAGTAGAAACCTATCAGAGGTTGAGAACTACCCTAACATCATTCATAAGGATTTCTTCGACGTAAGCCCAAGTGGGAAATATCCCTTAACTGATGTAAAGCATAATGAAGTAAAGCATAAAGTTGAAACTTTAGGTAAGAAAGAGTTCTTTATTGAAATACCAGAGTCTTTTGATGCTGTAGTGATGAATCCACCATACACTAGGCAGGAGGAATTGGAGGACATACTTGAGGAAGAAAGAGCAAAGCGTATGATGTATGCATTAAGGATTGGATAGACCTTAGAAGCGATAAATACAGGAAAAACAACCCTCCAAAGCTTAGCAAGAGGTCAAGTATCTACGTTTACTTCTTCATCCACGGAGCTAGGTTCTTAAAAGAAGGCGGTAGGTTGGGGTTGATTACTTCAAACTCTTGGCTGGACGTTGATTATGGCGGAGACTTGCAAAGATTCTTTCTTGAAAACTTCAAGATAATCGCTGTTATTGAAAGTAAGGTAGAGAGGTGGTTTGAAGACGCCGATATCAACACAGCGATAACGATACTTGAGAGATGTAGCAATTCAGAAGAAAGAAATAACAACTTAGTCAAATTCGTCCAGCTTAAGAAACCTCTATCTGAATTCATACCTCCAACAAACGATGAAAACGAAAGGTGGAGAAACGTTGATAAATTAGTTAACTTCATAGAATCTAAAAACCAATACTTCGAAGATGAAAACATAAGGATATTTGTAAAGAAGCAGGAGGAGCTATGGGAAGAAGGTTACGATGAAGAGAAAAAAGAATACGTTGGAACAAAGTGGGGCAAATATATTAGGGCTCCAGAAATTTTTTACAAGGTCTTGACTACCAAAAAAGATAAATTTGTGCCTCTTAAGAAACTAGCAAGAATCGGTCGAGGTTTAAGGACAGGTTTCAATTCCTTCTTTTACTTAAGTGCTCAGAAAGCTGAAAAACTCGGAATTATGAACTTTACACGTCCACTAATTAAATCTCCAAAGGATAGTGAGTACACTCTGTTAAGTAAAGCTAAATTGCGAAATAGAATTTTTACAGTAAATGAGGAATTAAATTCTCTTATAAGGACAAAAGCTTATGACTATATAAAAATGGGCGAGAGAAAAGGGGTGCCTCAAAGACGAGGTAAAAAAAGAAAAATGGTGGTCCTTTGAGGAGGAATGTATAAGGGCTGATTTATTTATTCCAATCCAATTGTGGGAAACATATAAAATATTTCTTAATGATACAAAAGAACACATACTGTTTGATCAGCAATTGAGCGGTCTTAAATTTAAGGATTTTAAGACAGCAAAGCTTGTTTGTGCAGTATTAACCTCTACCCTAGGCAACTTATTCTTGGAGATTGTAGGAAGAAGTCAGCTTGGTCAGGGGTCATTACAACTAGCGACTATAGATCTCCATAGCCTTCCTTGCTTGATTATAGCAGAGGAAAAGATAATAGAAAAAATTTTCAAGGTTTTTGAAAAACTATGTGAAAGAAAGATTTTAACTATCTATGAAGAGATCGGTGCAAGTTCGCCAGAAGGAGTTTCCCTAAATAAAGTAAAGCCTGATAGAAGGGAATTAGATAAAATCATAATGGGTGAAATCTTAGGCTTAACTGAGGAAGAGCAGTTAGAGGTTTATAGAGCAGTTGTGGATCTTGTTAGGTCGAGGCTTGAAAGAGCTAAAAGCGTTCAAAAGAAGAAGGTTAAGGAGCTGAATGTTGACGATCTTGTGGATTCTGTTTTAAAAGAATTAGAGGAAGTTCACGGTATAAAGGCTAAAGAATTCCCGGAAGAGTACATAGGGAGGTGTGAGTATAAAGTTGTTGAAGTTCCAAAGGGGTCTGAAGTTGAGGTTGGTTATGATTTAAGAGGTCCGTACGTTCGAATAGATAATGAAAAGGTTAGATGTTCTTCAATTTACGAAGCAAGGTTCATAGGATATGCTGTTTTAGCTGGTAAGACCAAGATAATGGTACCTAAAGATGAAAACATATTGAAAAAAGCTGTAGAAGAAAGAAGGAAGTTCCTAGAGGAAGCAAGGATGAAGATAGAGGAATTTATTAATGAAACGATAACGGATAAAAAGCTAAGAGAGGATGTAAAGTTTAAAGCATTTAAGAAGCTAGGCATGTAACACTATTTATGAGAACCCTAGACGCTATAAAGTTTTCTAATTAAGAGCATATATGTGAATACCTGCAAATCTCATAAAGAGGGAAGACTTTAAAAACATTATCACTATAGAGAGTAAATTTACTCTTAAAACACATTCCAACCTACACTAAAACCTCAGAAAAGCTAATTAAAATAAAAAACTAGATTTTCAGAGTTTATCAAGAACTGAAAATTCACTCAACCAGCTTTCTTAGTTAAGCTCATCAAAGTGTAAATTTACACTCAAGAACAAGCCCCGACTAAACACTCCAGGTCTGCATTAGGGTTAGTTGGGGAGGATGTTAGGGAGGATTAGGGAGGATGTTTGAGGAGGATCTAGTTTTCGAGATTAGCTTTCTAGCAGGATGAAGCAGTATGTAAAACTCATGCTGTTTGATCGGTTTTGTCCCGGTGTGTCCCACCGTCCACGCGTCTGTCCCAAGCTGTTTTAGAAAGTGGGACAGTGGGACAATGGGACACCACGCGTGGTGTCCCGGGACAATGGGACAATCGCCGCGTGAATTTCTTTCGCTGTCCCATTGTCCCAATCAAATGTCTCATTTGTCCCAAACTAAAAGATTTTCAATTCACGAATTCGCGGTTTCCATGAGGTTCGAACGGCTTTCAGCATTTAATTGCCTTTGCCGAATGCTTTTTAATTGTCCAATGTTCATATATATTGTACTCTGAGTATTACTCTGAGTGTGCGGTTTAATCATGCTTATTAATTCAGATATGTTAAGGTAGTTGGTGTTAAGAGTGAGAGGCGAGGGAAAGACAACCATCGAGGTATCGCTTGAGACTAGGGAACTGCTTAGGAGGGTCTCCCAGAGGGTTGGGATGACTTACGACGAGGTTCTTAAGATGCTCCTAGAATCATTCGAAAATCTGCTGAATTGCAGAGTTAGGGTTGATGAGGTCGTAGGCGACGTTATCTTGGTGTGCGACGTCGGTGAGGAGGAGCCTGAGGAGATAAGCATAGACAGGAGGGAGTATAGAAGGCTTAGGAAGGTTTTGAAGTTCCTACTGAAGCCTAAGGAATCGCTCCACCCTACCTACTAGAAAACTGGATGGGTTGAAAGTTTTACTTTCTAAGCAGCAGGTGGGATTCGTGCTGTTTGGTTGTGTCTTTTAAAGTGTTTTTCAATTATCTGTGGGCGGATACGCTAGGGTTGATCTTGATGATCGGATAATGTTACCAATGAAGATTAAGTTATGCGTGGCTTGTTTTGTTTTCCTATATTGCCTATAGCGGTTTTGTGGGGGTATTTTCTTAACGATAGATGGTGTTGTCTTACGGATTTATTAACTTTTCCTTACTTTACTTGCCCTAGTTGAAGATGAGGAGGTTTTAGTTTTTCAAACTTGATTTATGGTAGGTTTAAGTCTTAAAGGAGGTGATGGGTTACTTACGTTATTACGTTATGGAGTGTTTATTAGCTTTATTTAAAGATAATATTATGGTAGTGGCGTAAGTGATGGTGTTCATGTATAACATACGTGGGGGGCAGGCGAACTTATTTGTGGTAGTTATGTTGGTAGGTCTTGTTTTAGTTCTTGGTGTAAGTCTTGCGGGTTATTTCTCTACCTACGTAGCTAGCGTTAGTTCTGAAAGCAGTCTTAAAAACGCAATACAGTATGAGATAGCTAATACGGTCGTATATAAGGAGTTCGATAGCGGTACGGCTGTATGGTTGGGTTTGATAAGGATAGATGGGTCTAGCACTACATACTACATGCTCGTTATAAACACCTCCTCCTGCGTATGGCAGAGGATCTCCGAAGAGAATATCGTGAGCAACCTACTAAGCAACGGTTTAGAGGGTGTTAGGGCTGGAAGATCCGTAGATTTAAACAGCGTGTATATATTAGATCCAGACGGAAACCACATCCCCATAAAGACATACTATAGGGGGTCATCACCTATAACGATATATGAAATCTTCGTTGAAGCGGGCGGTAAGCCTAAACTCATAGGACCGATACCGCATGGGGGAGGGTGTGTTGAGGTCGTGTTTTTAACCCTCGCAAACAATAACTATTATGAGGTAGGTAAGGTTTATGTATAGAGTAAAACCTTCAAGAGGTCAGGCGGAGATAATAGGTGCTACCATAGCTTTAGGGTTGCTAGTCCTAGCTATAGCGTCTATGTTAGCGATAATGCAGAGAACATCAGCAACATCAACAACAAACTTCGCAAAAAGAGTAAACTTCGAGAATGAAAGACTTTCAGAGAAGCTAAGCGTTACATACAACTCAACAAGTGGGGAATGCATCCTAAGAAACTACGGCTCACTAGACACGGTAATCATAAGAATATGGAACAACAACCAACACTACGACAGTAAATACGGCGATCACAACCTTCCAATAGTTTTAAAACCTAACGAAGAAGAAAGATTTACCTTCAGCGAAACACCACAATACATAGTTACGTCAAGAGGAAACGTAATACCGTTTAAAAACATGTGTGAAGAATTAAAACAACGTCTAACAACCCCCCCATCTGTTGGCGAAAGCTTTATAAAGTCTGAGGATGTATTGACGGGAGAAGCGAATTTTAAACCAACAAAAGATAGAGCCATAGTATGCTCTATTGAGATTGGTAATACAAGACCCACGTGTTATGTAGCATATAACTTCACTAATTACGGTAAAATATGGCGTCGATACAATCCTGTTAACGGTTGGGAAAGTAACATTAACGCTAGACTTACTTCCGACACCGACCGTGATGGTGTTAACGAACTAACGCTTGTAGACGATGCTTGGAATGAGATCAATTTTACAAGAGGTCAGAGCCCTACTATAAGGGTAACGTTCGTTAATTCTACGATTATAGATGACGATACAGACGTTATCTACGTTACGTATAGACTTGCCGTTAATGCTATAGTAAGTAACGCTGCTGCACCGTTCGGGTTTAGTTTAAGTAGTTTTGTAGAATTAACGACAACCAATACTGGTGCGACATTCCCAGCTGCGGTTAGCTTTATCTCTATACCTAGGTCTGAAAAAGTAGGGGGTTCTTATAACGTAATTGCTATCCTTGAAGCAAGTGTTGCCATACCGAGGAAGGCATATTCGTCGTTAAGTGGTTTATTACAGCCCGGGATCTATAATTTAACCATAACAGTTTTGATTAATAATCCACAACAAGGTTCTGCGGATTTTGCTAAGGCTGTACGTCTTGAGAGTGTAACGATAACGGGTGCTGAAATAAAATGGTATGAAAAGATATAGCTTAGAACTAGTAGTTTTCACATTCATCTTTAAATTAAATGGCTTAAATGTTGTTAGGTTTTTAGTAGCGTTTGTTTTAACGCCTTCAGCGGTTTAATATCGTATATTTCCTTCAATAATCTTAATATTAAAGCTTTGTTAAGCACTACCTATATTTAATGACTTGTTAATAATACGTAAATTCTTACTAAAAACATCCTCAGCTAATAATTACTTAATTTTCACGATTTCCCCTAGGTTTAAACATGCTTTATTTGAAGTTTTACGTAGTGTATGTAGTGAGTTTATGTTATTTGCTGTGAATGCATTAAGTAAGAAAGCAAGGTAGTTAAGAATATGGGAACACAGTCCTCGTAAGGTGATGTAAGTTCTTAAAGTTAAAGCTATGTGATCATGAAGTTTTAAGTTTATTAACAGTAGTGTTTATAAAGGAGTGCGATACATTATATTATTGGAGGTAATTAAATATGGATACACGTAAAGCAATATCACCTATACTTGCTACAGTAATCCTAATAGCTGTAACTCTAGTAATAGCGATAGGAGTTATAGGCTGGATAATGGGCATATGGGGCTCTCTAGGAGGACCTTCAGAAAGCCTAGTAGTTACAGGCGGAGGAACAGCAACAGGTACTACTAACAGTCTAACTTTTACTGTGACAATAGTTAATAAAGGTTCAGGTTCAGCAAAGTTATCGAGAATTGAAGTATCTGGTATAGGTTCAGTAGGTTCAAACGAGAACGTCAAAGATGATGGCACGCAGAAGCAATTGCAACAGGTAGAAATTAAACCAGGCGAATCTCATACTGTGGAAGTAACTCTTGGTAATTTAGGAAGTTTTACATGCGTTGTTGGCGCTACTTATAACGTTAACGTATATACTCAGGCAGGTAATGTATATAGTACTGTAATACGTGTTACTAGTTGCTCGTAATAAAGCTTAATGGTTTTATTTTTTATTTATAGTAGCATTGGTATTTTTATTGGTGTTTTTTCTAGTTCTTCTTTGGGTATGTTGTACCCGTATTTTACTTCTACGTAGTTTTTCCTTAGTTCTATTACTTTCTTCTTTACTTGTTGTGGGTCTTTCTTATCTATTAGTACTTCACGCATTAGCTTAGCTATTTCTTTGAATGCGTCTTCCTTCATTCCGTATCTAGTCATTTCTGGTGTTCCTAACCTTATTCCTGAGGGGTCTTTAACTGCTTCCGGTGGATCCCAAGGCAGTAGGTTTTTATTTACTATTATGTTTGCCTGCTCTAGTAGTGTTGCTGCTTTGGTTCCCCCGCCTAACTCCCTTACGTCTATTACGAACATATGTGATTGCGTGAATCCTAGGTGTTCTGTAGGTACTTTAAACCCTTCTTCAACGCATGCTTGAGCGAATGCTTTAGCGTTTTTAACTATTTGCTCGGCGTATTCCCTACCGAACTCAAGCATTTCAATGGCTGTTACCGCCGTCGCAGGTAGTCTATGTAGGTGGTGGTTGCTTATGAACCACGGGAATATATACTTTGATATCTCCTTATATAGCTCCTCATCGTTCGTGAATATAATGCCTCCTTGAGGTCCTGGGAATGTCTTATGGGTTGATGAAGTCGCTACGTCAGCACCTTCATGTATTGGGTTAGGCCATACCTTACCAGCTATTAAACCAAGCACGTGAGCTACGTCGTGAATTAACTTAGCGCCTACGGAGTGGGCTGCGTTAGCTAACTCTTTAGTTGGGTGTGGGAACATGTAGACTGAACCGCCTAAAGTAACGAATTTAGGCTTAACCTCCTCAACCATCTTAACTGCTTTATCCACGTCTACGTTCCACCTCTCCCGATCGAACGGTAGCTCAATATGTTCGATGCCTAAAGCACCTAAAGTACCGAATTTCGTGTGGGATACGTGAGCACCTGCTTGAACGGGAGCTATTAAAGCTTTATCACCAGGCCTACCTAAAACCCTAAACACGGCTGCGTTAGCTACAGTACCGCTTATAGGCCTGGGCTCAACAAACCTAACCTCAAGAAGTTTAGACATTAAATCCATAACAAGCAACTCAACCTCATCAACGTACGTCAACCCTTGATAATACCTCTTCCTAGGCTTCCCCTCAGCATACCTATGCATCATATCAGTAAAGTATGCTGCCTCAGCTAAAGGAGACATAACGTTCTCCGAAGGTATTAAGTTAATAGCTTCAAACCTCCTCCACCTATTATGAGCTCTAGTCAACTCCAAAACCTTAATTAAATCCTCACGTAAACTCATACACCCACCAAAATCTAAACCTTGTTAAAGATTAATAAAAATAAAACATCCTTTAAAACGCCCCCCACCTCCACACCTCATATTTTGAATACTGGGGGAACATACGTCTTCATATCAGTTTAAAAGCCTTCTAAACGTTTTAAGGAATGGAAAGGTTTATAGTCTGTGTAAGCGTTTAGTATGTGAGGTTTGAGGGATGAGGAGGAAGGGTGAGGAGTACTTCGGTGAGGGTCAGGAGGATTTTGAGTTTGACGAATATCTTAAGTACACGCTTTACGAGCCTATGGTTGAGGTTAGGGACGCGGGCTCATGCGTTAAGGTTTTGATTGAGGTTTCCGGCTCGTCTCAAGAAAGCGTTGTTGTGGATTTCATAACCCCTAAAAGTATTGACGTAAGTGTTAAGTATAGAGGGAGGTTGGTTAAGAAGAGGTTGGATTTACCTCAACCTGTTAAGACTAGCAGGTATGAAGTTAAGGTTAAGAATGGTGTGGCTCAAATAATATTTCAGAAGATTTGAGTTTAATCTTTAGTAAGTTCTCTGTAGAGTTATCTCTATGTAGGATACGGCCCTACCCCCCACGCGTTCAGTCCCTATAGACACGTTAGTTAATTTTAGGTAGTCTCCAAGCCTTCTATGAAGTATGTTATATAGGTCTACAGCCTTAGATATGTTCTCACCTTTCCCACGAATAACTACCTCCTTAACCCCCTGACTTAAGAAAGTGCTAACTAAAGCTATGTAGTTGCTTAAAGGCTTATTACCTACAGTCACCCTCCTCTGCTCACTCAACATACATGACCTAATAAGTAATTACGGATGAAGACTATAAACTTAACTACCGCGTTTAAGCCTAACCCACACGACATTCCCAACCTTCTTAAGCTCTACAACACCCCTACCCTCCAACCTCCTCAACCTTTCAGCTATTACCCTCCTGGAAGCAGTCCCCCTCAACTTCCTCACCCTCCTTGTAAGCTCTGAAATACTTAACTCAGTGTCTGAAGCGGCTAAAACCTCCACTATAGCTCTGCTTATCGGGTCTTGAGAAGCTAAGTCCTTAAGTAATTCAACAACCTCTCTAGCTGTTTTAACGGCTTTATGAACTGGTAGGTAGAAACTTAAAGCTAACTCCAACGCGGTTGCGGTCGTGGGGTCGTTTTGAAGGAGTAGTAGCTCCTCCAACCTCTCAAGTTTTTTCAATATCTCCTCAAGTAACTTCTCAACCCTCTTTAAACTGTCGCTCGGCATAAACACTCAGCTTTAACTTCTTTG
The DNA here is from genome assembly GCA_003056265.1 of Zestosphaera tikiterensis. Taxonomy (GTDB): domain Archaea; phylum Thermoproteota; class Thermoprotei_A; order Sulfolobales; family NBVN01; genus Zestosphaera; species Zestosphaera tikiterensis. The sequence goes on from NBVN01000004.1 coordinate 286,093, forward strand.
AAGGTTTTACGTAGGTTACTCCTCTTCCTTCTTTTCCTCTTCCTCCTCACCTACTTTAATCTCCGCCCCTTCCTTCGAAGGCTTTACCTTAACGGATTTCCTCCTCCACTCACCACTGCTTAGGAAGTCCGTTAAAGTCTTAATGCTTGGTAAGCTCTTCAACCTCTCCTCAAAGAATTTATTAGTCCATTCCTTAGCTGTTTGAGGGTCTACACCGCTTTCTATTAACGACTTATAGAACGTGCTCACCTCCTTAGCTAGTTTATCCCCGCTAACGCTCTCTACAAACACCTTAAGCAAGTCCTCTAAAGAAGGTTTAATCTCCTTCAGGAAGTCCGAGACCGCCTTAAGAACTTCACGTAACTCCTCAACGTCTTCCCTCTCCTCCCTCCTCCTCTCTTCAGACGTGGATATCACCTCCGACAAACAATACGTTGACCTCCTTAATATCCTAACATATGCGGGAGTGTTCAGTTAGTGAGCGATTAGCTCACCCACTAATTAAAGCTTTCGCTTAATCGCAAAGGTTTATAACGTAACGTTAGAATTTTAAAATGTAGTTGGTGATGTGTGTGTTGGTTAAACCTCCCACTCAAGCTGAGGTAGGGTTGATAGGGGGTAGCGGTCTTTACGATCCGGGAATGTTTGAAGAGGTTAAGGAGTTTAAGATATACACGCCTTACGGCCTCCCATCAGATAACGTCTTCGTCGGGTTTTATAAGGGGAGGAGGGTTGCGTTCATCCCCAGGCACGGTAGAGGGCATAAAATACCCCCGCACAGGATAAACTTCAGAGCTAATATATGGGCTTTAAAGTCTTTAGGCGTTAAGTGGGTTGTTGCAGTTTCCGCCGTAGGTTCTTTAAGGGAGGACTACATGCCTGGGGATATAGTTATCCCAGATCAATTTATAGACATGACTAAAGGGAGGGTGTATACGTTCTTCGACGGGCCTACGGTGGCTCACGTCAGCATGGCCGACCCGTTCTGCCCTACTTTAAGGGCTTTAGTAGCTGACGTAGCTAAGTCTTTAAACATTAAACACCACGTTAGGGGGACTTACGTATGTATTGAAGGCCCTAGATTCTCAACTAGGGCTGAGTCTAGGGTTTGGAAGGAGGTCTTCAAAGCTGATGTGGTTGGGATGACTTTAGTTCCTGAGGTTAACTTAGCTAGGGAGGCTGAACTACATTACGCAACGATAGCTTTAGTAACTGACTACGACGTTTGGGCTGAGAAGCCCGTAACGGCTGAGGAAGTATCTAAAGTTATGGCTGAAAACGTTGAGAAAGCTAAGAGAATACTTGCTGAGTTAATACCGAAGATACCTAAGCCTGAGGATAAGGTGGAATGTGCTTGCGAGAGGAGTTTAAAGGATGCTTTAGTGTAAAGCTTAAGAAGCTGTTAAGCGAGGCTCGAAAAGTTTCAAACCTTAAAAACGAGTTAAACCTTTTTAAGGAGTTCATGCTTAACTCACGTAAGTTGATAATGACTTACTCAGGCCCTTACTCCTCACCAGCTAGGTACGCTACCTTAACCCTCACATCCTTAACTAGTAAGGAGGTTAGGTTTTTAGAGCCTGAGGAGCTCATGTATTACGTAGCTCCATACGATGAGGAGCGGGAGGCTGAAGTCGTCATATTCTCAAGCGTTGACGGCTTAACAACTTTAAACCTGCTTGTTGATCAGCTGCTATGGACTAAGCATAACCTCCTCGTAATAACTCAGAAAGACTTAACCGATGAACTTAAGTATAAGTTAAGCGGTAGTTTAGTAGTGAATTTAAACACCGACGCGTGGGTTTTAACAACCCACTTACTAGTTGGGTTAGCGGTAGCTGAAGTTAGAGCTGAGGGGTTTTTAAGAAGTGATAGGTTACGTAGTGAATTCAGTAACTTAAGTGAGGAGTTGATTAAAGACTTGATTACCGTGTATGAACCAACCATTAAGGAGTTAAGGAAGTTCCTCGAGAAGCCGGCGTTAGTTACGGCAACCCCCTCCATGTGGGGTGTTGCTGAAGAACTTACTTACAACCTACCCAACACATACTTAACGAACGTTGACTCGATATTTAAGATGGTTGATAAGCTGAATAGAGTGTTTCTAATAACTACTGATGTGGAGGAATTCGCTGTTAAGCCTGTGAAGGCCCTCTCAATAACGCGGAATGCTGAAGTGTTTACTTTAAACATACGTACAGACCCGCTTACAGCCCCTATATACGCTTTAATCTTAACTCACTACCTACTAGACCTTATTAACTGTTGATTTAGGTGGTTTAAATGAAACCCGTAAGTAAGGAAGCGGTTTTCGTTATGGGGGCTTCGGGGAAGTTAGGTAAGCGGGTTTCAGTAGCTTTAGCTAGTGATTACGAGTTAATACTTCAATGTAATAGGAGATGTGTTGAGTTAAGTAAGTATTTAAGGGAGAACTTAAGTGTTGAGCTACTTAATAATGTGCATATAGTACGGCATGACTTCCTTAAGGAAGGTGTTTCCTCGCTAACAAGTAAAATCTTTGAAGTCGTTAACGAACTTAAAGCTGCGGTTTTAATACATCCTGTCTTTAATCAAACACCAACGCATGAGTTAAGAGATGAGGTTGTTGAGAAGGTGGTTAAGCTTAACTTAATCACACCGCTCCTAATTCTGAAGGAGTTGCTGAAGTTTATGAGGGGAGGGGATTCCATAGTGGTTTTCCTAACTGATTTAACACCTATTAAAGGTTCTAAAGCTTACTTAGGTTTAAAGCCTTCACTACCTAACATAGCCTCGGTTGCTGGGATACATGCGGTAATTAAAAACTCAGTTAACTACGTCCCTGAAAACGTTAGGGTTGTGGGCCTAGCTTTAAATTGGGTGGATACTGAAGCGTTAACTCCAGACCTTAGGAAGGCGTTAAGTGATGCTGGGGTTAAGCTTATAAACCCCAACGACTTAGCGGGCTTCATCAAGCAGTTGATTAGAAACTCCCCCAGAGAGTTGAGGAGTGTTGTGATAGAGTTTGGTTGTGTTTAAATATTTTCAACCCACTATGTAGTTGCTTAAGTACTCCAGCTGAGGTAGTTCGAAAACCCCTAAATCCTCGTCTATTATGTAGGGTTTAATCCTACGTATTAACGCGTGTTTCTTAAGGATGGGGGATATGTAGGTCTCGCTGTTTAACGTTATCCTAGAACCTGTTTGGTAGGCTCCCACAGCAGGTAACGTTACGAATTCCCTCCCATCACTTAACTCGCCGACTAGGTAGCATGGGAACTTACCTAACTTACCTAAGCTATCTCTTAAGCTTATGCTTGGGTGTTCATGACCGAATATTAAATACCTCCACCCACTGAATTCCTCGACCACGTCTTTATGGCCGTGTATTATTAAATACTCGCCTAGGGGTAAAGCCTCCGTAAACTTAAACATATACCTCCTCTGAAGCGTTGGTAGGTAGTTATCGTGGTTTCCCCTAACCACAACAACCTCATCTACTTTAGGTAGCACGTATGTGAAGAACTTAATCAACTCAGCTTTCTCAACCTTCCCTAAACCGCTGAAGCTATGTTTTAAATCACCCGCTATAACCAACTTCGAGACATCTACGGCGTTAAACGCCTCCTCAAGCACTTTCTTAACGTGGTTTAATTGAAACCTAGGTACGTAAACCCCAGCGTTAGCTAACTCCTCCTCATAACCTAAATGCACGTCAGCTAGGACTAAAGCCTTAAAACTACGTAAGTAAACCACGGGAAGGAAGTCAACGACCTCAACACCCTTCAACAACTCCATCCAACATCAAAACCTTAAAAACTAAGGAGCTAATATCTCTTGCAGAGCTAGTCCGTGATGAAACTTACAAGGGTTGATTGATGATATAAGAACCCGCGTCTGAAAACACGTGAAGCTAAAGCAACATACGTCACCTCACCTCTTGCTTGAGGCTCCGCTTTTTAAGGCGGGTGAATGTTTATAAGTTTTTCTTGTTTAATGTTTTTTGTGTTGGGTGTGGGCAACCGTAGCTTGGGATGAGACCCACACCTTCCCGGAGCTGACGGCGGGAACTGATAGATGATGCACCCTCGGTGAGGGGCTCCAGAAAGGTGATGGAAGCCCTAGGGGGAGAACCCCTGTTAAAAACAACAGGGGCCGTCAGCTCGAACAACGCTTCCAAACACTACGATTTTAGCGTCGTTTAAACGTCTCCTAACCTCCTTAAGTATGAGTTCAGCGTACTTACGCCCTCCGAAACAGTTAAATATTTGGTAGGTAATTATAGTTCTTGGTGGTTAGATCTCACCTCGGATGTGGAGGGGTGGTAAAGCTCCGAAGGAGGTGGGTGTGAAGCCCTAGGCTTAAGATGTGTGGCTTTCCCTAAAGCTCGAGCGTCCCCCACGTGTGGTGATTGAGGTGATCCCTCGGTGGGGAACGCGGATGAGGGCTTTAGGTGGGGTTGCCACGAATGGGGGTGAGGGCTATGATAAGCCACCGATGAACTCAAGAGGGTGGCCGAACCTAATGAACCCCAAAGCCTACATAGGCATACAAATGCCTATATAGGCTGAACCCCAGTTTAGGAAGTACTCCTCCCTACGCTTAACGTATTCCAACCTCATTAAGGACCACCGTAGCAACTTCATAAAGTCCTTTAACCACGTCTTCACCGTAGGTTCTGGGTAAGTACCTCGCACTTATGTATGCGTCGTTCATAACTTCCACAGCATATTTATGTTTTTCATATAGAAGCCATAGGTTAGGTTTAACTTGCTTAACCTCCTCGAATAACTCTCTTAAATTACGTGTGTGTGGGTAATGACCTAACTCCACAGCTAGTACGTACTTTAAAGCCAGCTGAACTGCTTGCTCACAATGAAACGCTGCTAACTCATACATACCGGATTTTAAATCGTCTTCAACAGCATGTAGAAAGTCCAGCGCACGTTGTTTAAGTGCTTCAACGTCCTTTCTAGACATCCTACGCACCAATAACTAATTCTTTAAAAAGTTAATAATGGATAGGATGGTGGAGTACCTGTTTTTAAGTATTTAAATACCCTTACCTATTCTTTTTAAGGGATTCGGTAAGTTGGAGGTTAAGCCCGTAATTAAAATTGAGAATATAGTGGCTACGGTGACCTTAGATCAGAACTTAGACCTTCACGCCATCGCTAAGTCGGTAGCTAACATTGAATACGATCCTGAAGAGTTTCCAGGCCTGATTTACAGGCTTAGTAAGCCTAGGTTAACCGCCTTAATATTCAACTCAGGTAAGATGGTGGTTACGGGGGCTAAAAGCACTGCTCAACTTATCGACGGTTTTAAAAAGATCATTAGAAGCTTCACTAAACATGGGATAATAATCGTTGGGAAGCCTAAAATCCAGATTCAGAATATAGTTGCTTCAGCTAACTTAGGTGTTGAAGTAGATTTGGAGAAGGCGGCGTTCCTACTGAAGAACGTTATGTACGAACCCGAGCAGTTCCCCGGCTTAATACATAGGATGGACGAACCTAAGGTAGTGTTGTTAATATTCAGTAGTGGTAAGATGGTCATTACAGGAGCTAAAAGTGAGGAGGACGTGAATTCAGCCGTATACAACATATTCAACCAACTTAAAGAGCTTGAATGCGTTAGGGAAATAACGACAACGTTTTAAAACCTGAAGTTAAACCTTTTTAAACTTACATAATCGAATCTTCTTAGTTAAGCTTGCTTATGTTGATGTAGGAGGTGTTTTCAGAGTGAACTGCGGTCTTCATCCCTTTAGAGTCTTAGGCTGCCCACCTCATCATTCAATATGTGTTACTTATCAAAGCTAAAAAGCTGGTTGGGTTTAAACCTAAAAGAATTTAAAAAGTATTCGATAATATTCTTAGGGTGTGTTTAGTGTCTGGGGCTGGTGACGTTCTTGAAGTTCGTGATTTGAAAGTATATTACTACACGTTAACAGGGGTTGTGAAAGCCGTTGATGAAGTTTCATTAAACGTTAAGGAGGCTGAGGTCTTAGGTATTGCCGGTGAGTCCGGATGCGGTAAGTCAACCTTAGGCTATGCTTTACTAGGTCTCATACCCCCTCCCGGACGTATTGCTGGAGGTAGTGTGGTTTTAGACGGTACGGACTTAACTAAGTTAAGTGAGGGTGAGTTAAGGAAGATTAGATGGAGTAAAGTGAGTATGATCTTCCAAGGAGCTATGAACGTTTTAAACCCTGTTTACACGGTAGGGCATCAGATGAGTGAGCCTTTAATCATTCATAAAGGCTACACACAGAAAGAAGCTCTTAACGTAGTTTCAGAAGCTTTAAAGCAGGTAGGTTTAAACCCCGAGATCGTTAAGAGATACCCGCATGAGTTAAGCGGTGGTATGAAGCAGAGGGTTGTGATAGCTATGGCTTTACTGCTGAAGCCTAAGCTAGTTATTGCGGACGAACCAACAACAGCTTTAGACGTCGTCATTCAAGCGCAGATAATAAACCTACTTAAGAAGATAAAGCAGGAGGAGAAAACCTCAATGATCTTCATAACCCACGACTTAAGCTTAATATCCGAGATCGCCGATAAAGTAGCTGTAATGTACGCGGGGAAGATAGCTGAGGTAGGGCCTTCGGAAGAGATATTCTACAACCCGCAACACCCCTACACTCAAGGACTGCTTAAAAGCATACCTAGATTAAGATCTAAAGAAAAGATAACTTGGATACCTGGAGTACCTCCAGACTTAAGAAGACCACCACCAGGCTGTAGGTTCTACCCAAGATGCCCATACGCGATGGATATATGCAGGCGTGAAGAACCAAAACCAATTAAAGTTGGAGACCAACACTACGTAGCTTGCTGGCTACATGCTAAGAGTTAAGTAAAAATCTTTTACCTAGCACGAATTAAAATAAACCTACTCCCCACTCGTTAGCTGGTGATTCGCTTCCTAACCTTACCGATTACTTGATGTAGAGCCGTGTATATAAGGATGGAAGACCCAGCAATCCAAGACACTATGATGGGTAGGACTAAATAGTCTCTATACTTATGTAAAGCAGCTTTCAAACAAACGTTTAAGGAGACGTAATCATCAGCTTTAAACACTATATGGAAAACGCTACTTCCGTTTATCATCAACTCATACTCCCTATCTCTAACTACTTCGTAGAAGGTAGTGTTAGGGCTTACGTAAACTAACACTACGTAGGAATTCCCTACCTCCTTAACTACGTCTATAGTTAAGCGTTCGTAAGAATATTCAGTAAGTTCCGTATAGTTAAAGGTGGAGATCGTGAACTCCTCACCACCGCTTAAGCGAACTTCAACACAACGCTTAAAATCAAGTGTTTCAGGCTGGAAAGCTATAACAGTTAAAATAAGCGATAAAACCAACACGAACACACCGACAACAGCGGCAGCCTTCAAATTCTTTAAAACCCTAAATAACTGCGATTTAAAACTTTATAAAACCTCAAACAATAATTATTACTTGAGGTGTGTATATGAACAGAATGAAAAACCTTGTAACCTTTATAGCTCTAGCTTTAATCCTCGCCTCCATAGTAGTGGGTTACGGGAGCATAACGGTTGCGGCGCAACAGAAGAAAGGCGGTGCTTCAGACTCTATAACGTATGTAGCGATAGCGTTAGATAAAGTCGTTGAGGAGTTTAAGGCTGGCAGGATAGACGCATACATATACGCCGTTAGACCAACTCAAGTAGATCCACTGAAGGAATTACCTAACGTTAAATTCGTTACAGCGCCCGCCGGCATGGTTGACATAATATTAAACCCAGTACCCGTTAGGACTATAGAGCTTGACGGAGATCAAAGAGGCAAGTACCTACCTGCGTTAGTTGGTTATCCGGAAAACGTAATTACTCAAGTATGGTATGACCCTGAGAAGAATAAAACATACGTTGACATCGCCGCAGACGGTCAGAGAATTAACCCACTCGCTTTAAAGGGTGTTAGGCTAGCGATAAACTACTTAGTCGATAGGGACTTCATAGTTAAAAACATATACAGAGGTTTCGCAGCACCTATGTATACCTTCCTCTCCTCATACGATCCGGACTACGCCATAGTGGCTGACATCCTAGCTCAATACGGATTTAAATACGACCCAGACTATGCTAAGCAAATAATAACTCAGGAGATGACTAAAGCCGGCGCCGTGTTAGTAGGTGGTAAATGGTATTACGGCGGTAAACCCGTGGAGATCACATTCATCATTAGGATTGAAGATGAGAGGAAAGACATAGGTGATTTAATAGCTACGGAGCTTGAGAGAGTAGGATTTACAGTAAATAGGATGTACTTACCGTTTGCTGAAGCTTTAGGGAAGGTTTACGATTCAGACCCGGCAGACCTACTATGGCATATCTACACAGAGGGCTGGGGTAAGAGCGCGCTCGAGAAATACGATTATGGAGCGATAAACCAGTATTGTGCCCCATGGTTTGGTGACATGCCTGGATGGCAAACTGAGGGATGGTGGTGGTATAGAAATGACGTAATAGATGACGCAGGTCAGAAGATATACTTCGGTAAGTTCAAGTCTGAAGCTGAGAGAAATGAACTCTACAGAACGGTGACTAAGCTCTGCATCGACGACTCCGTAAGGATTTGGATAGCTACTAGAATGGACATATATCCAGTCAGCGCCAGCCTTCAAGGCATAACTCAAGACTTAGGTGCTGGGATGAGATCGCCGTTCAACCTTAAAGGTGTTTACGTACCTGGGAAACCCGACATAGTCTTCGGTCATGTATGGGTTTACACAGCTAGGACCATATGGAACGTATACGGCGGCTTCTCAGACGTTTACAGCGTGGATATCGAGAGAGCAACTTACGACCCAATGACGTGGAGGGATCCGTTCAACGGTCTACCTATAGCCGTTAGGACGTCGTACGAAGTAGTTACTGCCGGGCCAGACGGAACCTTAGACGTTCCTTCAGACGCTATAATATGGGACGCTACTCAAGGTAAGTGGGTGAACGTAGGGCCCGGGACTAAAGCTATATCCGTAGTTAAATTCGACATGAGTAAATTCGTAGGCACTAAATGGCATCACGGCATAACCATTACTTGGGCTGACATCCTAGCTACGTGGGCTACGTGGTTTGACTTAGTGTATAACGGCACTAAAGCCTCATGGGATACGTACGTCTCAACACCGAATAAAGCATTCTTCGACACGATCAAGGGCTTAAGGATAGACACAACTAAGAACGTGCTTGAAGTTTACGTGGATTACTGGCACTTTAGCGATGCTTATATAGCTGACTACGCAACTTTAACACCCATCAACCCTGCTGAGTTACTACTGATTGAAAACCACTTAGTCTATGACTTAAACAAATACACGTTCTCACCAACGGCGGCAACAGCTAGGAAAGTACCGGCGCTTAACCCAGTGCCGTTTACAGACCACGCTAACGATATTAAATCCGTGGCTGACGCGTGGAGAACCGCTGGATACTTACCAAGTAGGTACTTCACGTTACCGGATGGTAGGAACTTAATGCCTGCGGCTGAATGGACTTCAAGGCTTCAAGCTCTGTCTACGTGGATTAACGATCATAAACACGCGTGGATATCTCAAGGACCTTATTACTTAGACACGTTCGATAAAGACAACCAGAAGGCTGTGATTAAAGCTTTTAGGGACCCGACCTACCCGTTCACAGCTGATTACTGGGTTAAAGGAGCTGTAGTAGCGCCTAAGATGGTTGTTGCTGAAACGCCTAGGTTAATAGTCGGTAACGCTACCTCAATACCTATAACTGTATCGGGTAAAGGGCCCTTCACGGTTTACTTCCTCGTTAAAGAGATAGCTACCAACACAATAGTGCTTACTGGTAAGGGAACTCAAGTAGCTGAGAATAAATTCGTCGTTGAAATACCTCCTGAGAAGACATCGCTATTCAAGCCTTACTACGCCTACGAAATACAGATAATAGCGACTAGCGAGAGCGTTGCCGTACCAGACGTCACATCAATAAAGATAGAGGCGTTGCCAGCGTCCACAGTTCAATACCAGCAGTACATTGAGAAGCAGTTAGAGGAGCAGAGGGCATACCTTGAGCAGCAGTTAGGCGCTATAGGCCAGACGTTAGGTGCTGCGTTACAGGAGACCTCATCCAACATAATGAAGTACATAGACTCTAAAGTCGATCCGTTAAGTAAGGCAGTTTCAGACACTAAGAGTAGGGTGGACGCCATATCAGGTACTTTAAGTGCTTTACAAGCAGACATCAGCGATATGAAGACCAGTACTGAAGGAAGCTTAGGCAACATATCCACATACGTAACTGCTGTGTTAGCGCTTTCAATAATTAACTTAATAGTAGCTATAGCTCTACCATTCCTAAAGAGGAAATAGCCGGAAATTCCACCTCTTTTTAATAACAAATAAATTTTTTAACTTGAACTAAACTAATTTTAGGGTACGTTTAATGGGTGTAGGCACGACTCTAGCTAGAAGGGCTGTATTCCTAGCTGCGGCATTGGTTATAGCGGTGTTTTTAACTGGGGTGATATTAGGTGCTTCCGGATATATAGATAAGGTTTTAAACGCGATAGTTTTGGAGGAGGTTAGAGCTTACAGGCAAGGCCTTTCAAAACTTTATAACTTAACTGCGGCTGAGAGGGATAGGTTGGTTGCTGAGTATGAGAAGACTTTAAGGGATTACTACCAACTCGATAAGCCGTGGATTTACAGGTTAGTGCCTACGGTTCTTTCAACTTTAACTCTAGACTTGGGTTACGTGCAGAGCGGTGGCGTTGCTGAAGTTGCTGGTTATCAACTACCGGTGAGGGTTAGTACGGTAGTGCTTACTTGCTTGCCTAGGACTATATTCATGATTACGGTGGCTGAGGCTATAACTATCGTTATAGCGTTGTTGGTGGCTCCCTTCATAGTGTATAGGATAGGCTCCTTAATAGATAGGGTTGTAGTTGCTTACGCAGCCGTAATGAACGCATTTCCGCTTTGGTGGATTGCTTTAGTTATGTTGTTTACTTTAGGGTATAGGTGGGGTATAGCACCCACTAGGTTGAGAGCCGTTACAGCATCTATAAACGCGTTGTTCTCAGGCAACTTACTTGCTTTAGGTGAGGTCTTCTACTATGCTTGGCTGCCGATACTAACTATAGTTGTAGTGTCGTTGGGTCCGTGGATCTACAGCGTTAGAGCTATGTTAATACGTGTCGTTAAGGAAGACTACGTTACCGCCGCGGTGGCTAGGGGTTTACCTGAGAAATACGTTTTAAGGAGGTATATAATGCGTCCGGCCGCTTCCCCCATCGTCACTAACGTGATTTTAGGTCTTGCCGGGACTATAGGCGGTTATATAATCACGGAGTCCGTGTTTGATTGGCCCGGTATGGGAACGCTCTACTACTCAGCGATAGTTAATGCTGACGCACCAACGATACTTGCCCTCACCTACATATTCACGTTGGTTTACGTGGTGGCGAGGTTTATTTTAGAGGTGCTTTACATAGTTTTAGATCCGAGGGTGAGATTATGAGCTTCATCGCTAGGGTGTACGCAGGCTTAAGCTGGTTAAGGAGGGAGGTTTTAAGTCAATTCAGCGGTAAGGTAGCTATAGCTTTGCTAGTCGCTATAGTTGCTGTATCCATATACGCAGCCGCTACGATGCCCTCCAACTACAACGTCATATGGAATTACCCGCTTTACTGGGAAGCAAACCCTAAGAACTCCCCGCCGGAGTGGTCTACATACTTCGGAACTACATGCTTAACCAATCAAGTATATGACTTAAGGACTGCGACACCTAGAATCTCCGTAGATGAGGAGGGTAGGGTTAGGTTAACTTACAACATGACTTACACGCTCGACGTTAAATCTTACCCAAGGGCTTTAATACTGATCGTGGACTCTATGACTATACCGGCTAACGTAAGGAACGTTAGGGTATTAAACACTATAGTTAAGCCTGATGGGAAGCAAATTCAAGTATTCGATGACCTAGTGGACTTCACTAAAAACGTCACCGCAGGAAGCTTTAAATTCACTCAAACGTTCAGGCCTGAGTTGGATAAGATATACAACTCATTACTGCTGAATTACATCAACTACAACATAGATCCAAACGACGTAGGCGTTAACTACTTAAGCTATATATTCGGTGAGATAACTCAACCAGACCCTAAGTCAACGGCTAGAACTACATACCTTACGGGCAGGTACGTAATAAGTTTAACGCTGGACTTCAGGGTTGAGGGGGTTGCGCAGGAACTACTTCTTAGAAGCATTAAAAACGCCGCTAGATTTGAATATGTTGTTGTAGGTACGTGCTACGGCCTTATGGGTACGGACTATCAAGGCAGGGACTTAGCTATGGGTCTCCTCTACGGATTCCCGATAGCTTTACTTATAGGTTTAGGTACGGCTTTGATGTCGACGGGTTTAGGGCTTTTAGCCGGTATGGTTAGCGGTTACTACGGAGGTTTTATAGATGAGTTCATTCAGAGGTTTATAGACGTTTTAGGTTCTATACCTCTGCTTCCTATACTTATTTTAGTTGCGGCAGCAGCTCAAACAGCTTTCGGTGCTGACCCCAACAAGCCAGTTCTTATGTTGTTAACGATCTTAGGCGTTTTAGTTTTGTTTGGTTGGGGTGGTTTAGCTATAGTTGTTAGGTCCATGACTTTAAGTATTAAGAGCGAGCTATATGTAGAGGCCGCTAAATCCATAGGTGCGAGCAACTTCAGAATATTGATTAAGCATATACTACCTCAGTTAGTTCCGTACATAGCTGCTTCACTAGTTTACTCAACTCCTAACGCTATATTAACGGAAGCGGGCTTGTCGGTGTTGGGGATATACCACGGACTCCCTACGTGGGGAGGTATACTTGCTGAAGCTAGGACTCAAGGAAGGGTTGAGTACTGGTGGTGGATCTTCCCGCCAGGCCTCTTAATAGCTATAACCTCATTAACGTTTGTTTTATTAGGGTTGGCGTTAGAAAAAGTTGTGGAGCCTAGGTTGAGGAGGTGATTTTAATGAGTGAACCTAAGTTAGTGGTTGAAGGTTTAAAGAAGTACTTCCCCATAAGAAGGGGTATCACTGAAGCATTAACTTTCAAACCTCCTAGATACGTTAAAGCTGTTGACGGCATTAGCTTTGAGGTATTTGAGGGTGATGTTTTCTGCTTAGTTGGCGAGTCCGGATGCGGTAAAACAACTACTGGAAGACTTATAGTTAGGCTTATTGAAGCTACTGATGGTAGGATGAGATATAAAGTTTCTGAAGAGCTTAAGAATCAAATACCTGAGGACCTCCTTCAAGACGGGAAATACGTTGACTTACTAGGTAAGCTACCTAAGAACGTTGATAAAGCTTTAAGGAAGGATACGCAGATAATATTTCAAGACCCCTACGGCTCTTTAAACCCGCGTATGACTTTAAAAGACATACTTAACGAGCCGCTGCAAGTGCATAACATAGGAGCTTCAGAAAGTGAGAGGTTGGAGATAATACATAGAGCGTTAAGTGAGGTTAAGCTAACACCACCTGAGGAGTTCGTGGATAGATATCCACACATGCTGTCGGGAGGTCAGAGGCAGAGGGTAGCTATAGCTAGGGCAATCATTTTAAACCCGTCCTTAGTAGTTGCTGACGAACCTGTAAGCATGCTTGACGTCTCAATAAGAGCTGAGATACTTCAGTTAATGCTAGATTTGAAAGCTGCTAGGAACCTCTCATACGTGTTCATAACCCACGACCTAGCGGTAGCGAACTACATATGCAATAGGATAGCGGTTATGTACTTAGGGAAGATAGTTGAGATGGGGATCACGGATAAGGTAATAGGCAATCCTCAACACCCATACACGCAAGCGTTAGTAGCTGCGGTGCCGGAGCCAGACCCTAAAAACAGGCTTAGGATTAAGGAAGTACCTATAAAAGGCGAGATCCCAAGCGCTGCTAACATACCAAGCGGTTGTAGACTCCACCCAAGATGTCCATACGCGATGGATATATGCAGTAAGGAAGAACCGCCTATGGTGGAAGTTGAGAAAGACCACTACGTAAGTTGTTGGTTGCATACGAAGAAGTAACTCTAAATCATATAGGAAGTTTTCTTCAGTAAGGTATGGAAAGCTCTTAACCCTGAATCCCTAAATCCTCACATTATTCACGGATATAATCTTAACATCCTTAACTTAATCAACAATAAAAGCTTAACCTACTTTAATTTTTGGGTTTAAAAATGAGTCGATGTTGCGTTAAGACGGGTGTCGTTGGTTGGGGTGCGTACATCCCCCTCTACCGGTTGAGGTCTAAGGAGATAGCTAGCTTGTGGGGTTTCGACCCAAACGTGGCTGACTCTATATGGATTGAGGAGAAGTCTGTAGCTTCAGTAGATGAAGACGCGATAACTATGGGGTGGTACGCAGCTAAATACGCTTTAGTTAGGGGTGGGGTTAACCCTGAAGACGTAGGTGCTGTTTTCGTAGGTACTGAATCCAAGCCGTATGCGGTTAAACCATCCTCAACAGTTATAGCGGATGCTTTAGGGATTTCCAGGAAGAAATTAGCTACGGATTTAGAGTTTGCGTGTAGAGCTGCTGCTGAGGGGATTAGGTTAGCAGTAGCTTTAGTTTCAAGCGGTAGTATCAAATACGGTTTATCTATAGGTTCCGATACAGCTCAAGCAAGCCCTGGAGACGTGCTTGAGTTAACGGCTTCTTCAGGTGCTGTTGCGTTTTTAATAGGTCCTGCCGAGGAATCGGTTGCGGTGTTTGAGGGGTTAACGACGTACGTTACTGACACACCGGATTTCTGGAGGAGGGAGGGTTCTAAATACCCATCTCATGGCGAAGGATTTACAGGTGAGCCCGCGTACTTCCATCATATAATCTCTTCAGTGACTATGTTGCTGGAGGAGTTAGGTCTGAAGCCCTCGGATTTCGACTACGCAATCTTTCACCAACCCAACGGTAAGTTCCCTCTTCAAGTGGGGAGGGCTTTAGGATTTCCTAAGGAGAAGATCACCCCAGGTTTAGTAACGCCGTGGATTGGGAACACCTACAACGCTTCAGCTCTGTTAGGCTTAGCTAAAGTTTTAGAAATCGCTAAGCCGGGTCAGAGGATTTTAGTCGCTCCATTCGGGTCTGGAGCCGGTAGCGATGCTATGAGCTTAGTAGTCACCGATAAAGTTTTAGATAGGGTTCATAAAGCACCTACTGTGGAGGAGTTAATTAATAGGAAGAAATACGTAAGTTATGCTGAATACGCTAAATCAAGAAACTTAATCTTACGGAATGTGGGGTGATGGAATGTTGAAGGCTTACATAGCATCTGTTGAGATGCTTAAAATAGATAGACACTACGATAAAAGCTATGTAGACATGGCTTTAGAAGTTATTGACGCTGTGTTAAACGGTGTTGGCTTAACCCCCTCCGAACTGGATTACATTATAGTATCTACAGCTTTCAACAGCTTATTAACACATCAGGTAGGGTCTTCCTACATCTTAGCTCAGTACTTAGGCGTTAAAAACGTTAACGTAGCGTCTGTAGAGGCTGGTGAGGCTTCAGGCGCTGCCGCGTTAGATTACGCGGCAAGCCTGGTTAAGTCAGGCAAAGCAAGCAAAGTTTTAGTTGTTGGTTTTGAGAAGATGAGTGAATATCCCTCATGGATTGTAAATAGGGAATATTCGAAAATACTTAACTACATGGTTGAAGGTATTAAAGGTGTTACGCCACCCGACTACGCCGCCATAATTATGAAGGAATATATGAGTAAATACAACGTTACGAGGGAAGACGTGTTTAAATGGAGTGTTAAAATGCATGAAAACGCTTCTAAAAACCCATACGCTCAACTGCCTTTCAAAATATCTAAAGACTCCTACGTAAAATCTTTAGTTATGTCAGACCCTATAACAATGCATGATTCGTTCCCCGTAGGTGATGGGGCGGCGGCAGCGTTAATTGTAGGGGATGGCTTCACAAACAACGCACCTAAAGAACTTGTTGAGTTAGTTGACGTTGAGTCAAGCGTGAATCTACCGCTGTATTTAAGGGAGGATCTTACAGTGTTTGAAGCTACGGCTAAATCCTTAAGCAAGTTAACAAGTAAGCATAGGGTAAGCGTAACTAAAGACATGGCTTTAAACGTATATGACACGTATAACATCTACGGACTTATAACGTTAGAGTCTTTAGGTGTTGCCGAAAGAGGGAAAGCACATGAAGTCATAGATGAGATGCCGTATTTAAACGTAGGTGGTGGTTTAAAAGCTAGAGGCCATCCCGTAGGCGCTACACCCTTATATCAATTAGGTGAGCTCTATAAGTTGATGACCGAAGGTTTCGCCGGTATGAAATACGATGGGGAGTACGGCATAATTCATTCCATGTCCGGCCCCGATAATACTTCCTGGCTTGTTTTGCTTAGGAGGTGTGTGAGATGAAGCACTCAATCTCTATATTCTGGAGAGATAGGGAAAACCATTACAAGCTGTTAATAACTAAATGCCGGAACTGCGGTAAGTCGTCGTATCCGAAACTGAAGAGATGCCCATACTGCGGTTCAACCAATGTCGAGGTGGTTGAGTCTAAAGGGCGTGGTACTTTAGTGAATTACACTATAACGTACTTTAGAGTGGATGGTAGTGAAGCAATGCTTCCTAAAGTTATTGGCCTTGTAAAGTTAGATGAAGGGGTTAAAGTTCCGGCAGAGATAGTTGATGTACCAGATTTAAGTAGTTTAAAACCTGGTCTCGAGGTTGAGGCGGTTTTAAGGAAGTATTCAAGTGATGACCCGCATGGTTTAATATATTACGGGCTTAAGTTTATACCGAGTATAATTAAGAAGCAGTGATTTTTATACTTGAAAGCAAAAGTTTAAATAGGTTTAAGCCTTTATTATTAGGGATAAAATGGTAGATTTCGTGTCCTTACTCTCCAGCAAGTTGGAAGTTTTCAAAGCCTCCGAGATTAGAGAGTTACTTAAGTTAACTGAGGGGAAGAACGTAATAAGCTTGGCTGGAGGCATGCCCGACCCGCAGACATTTCCTAAGAAGGAATTAGCTGAGATAGCTAAGGAGGTAATCCTCGAAAGAGGTGAGAACGCTCTTCAATACGCCCCAACAGCTGGCGTAACTGAGTTTAGGAAGGAGTTAACCAGGTATTTAGAGCGTAAAGGAGTTAAAGTAAATCGTGAGGATAGCATTATAGTAACTACAGGATCGCAGCAAGCGCTTGACTTAATAAGTAGGGTTTTCATAGATCATAACGACGTGATAATAGTTGAATTACCTACTTATCTAGCGGCTTTAAACGCTTTCAACATCTCAAAACCTGAGGTTGTGGGTATACCTATAGATGAGGACGGCATGAAGACAGACCTCCTAGCTAAAGAGCTTAAGAGGATCTACAGCGAAGGTAGGAAGGTTAAGTTTATATATACGATACCAGTAGCGCATAACCCAGCTGGAGTTACGATGAGTTTAGAAAGGAAGAAGGAACTTCTGGAGCTTGCTTCAAAATACGACATACCGATAATTGAGGACGACCCCTACTCGTACTTCGTTTATGAAGATGGTGTCGACACAACACCTCTTAAAACACTGGATAGAGAGGGTAGGGTAGTATACTTAGGTACCTTTAGTAAGATATTATCGCCTGGTCTTAGGTTGGGTTGGGTTTTAGGCAATAGCTACGTTATTGACTTACTTGAAAGAGCTAAGCAGTCGGCAGACCTCCACACGGCCACGTTATCGCAGTATATAGCTATGGAAGCGATACGGAGGGGCGTTGTTGACGCTACAATTGAGAAAGCTAAACAGATATACAGAGTTAAGAGAGACGTTATAATCGACGCATTAACGGATAACATGCCTGAAAACACTTGGTGGCCTAAGCCTGTGGGAGGGCTCTTCCTGATGGTGTTCTTACCCTCTCTAGAGATAGACACCAAGAAGATGTTGCCTGAAGCTATAGAGAGAGGCGTGGCTTACGTTCCCGGAGCCTCATTCTTTGCTAACGGAGGCGGTTGGAACAGCATGAGGTTAAACTTCAGCTTCCCACCGCCGGAGAAACTCAATGAAGCCATCAAGATATTAGCGGATTTAGTTAAAGAGAAGATTAAAGGACCTACGGTTAAGATCACTCCGGAAACTTTCTATAGGGTTTAGCTTTAACGGTTTAACTTCAACTACTGTTTAACGTTTGAAGCTACGTAAGATACGCGTGGGAAAACCTCAACTAAGTTTTTAACTTCGTTGAAATCGTTGGTAAACGCTACGTTGGAGTCGAGTACATATTTAACTATACCGCTTAACGCCTTCCTACCTGAGCCGTAGTTAAACCTTGAAGGCCTCACTAAAGACACTTTCTTAGGTTGCCCGAAATATCTTAAAGTAATGTGAGGCTGTTTAGGCGTTAAGTAAATAATACCTGCGTTGGTTAAGTACTTAGTTATTTCGAAACGAGGGTTTTCCGTAACTATTGCTAAGTCGTAACTTCTTAACTCACTTAAGTCTTTCCTTACAGATATCCCGACCTCATGTAAAGGCTTGAAAACTTCATCGTTACAGAATGCCGTAACGTCTACTAAGGATTTGAGGGAGAGGCTTAACACATATGACGTGAAGTCACATCCAACAATAATCGCTGAGTTTAACCTCCGAGCTATCTTAAGCAACTCTTCTACGTAGCTAAACTCTATGTATAGACTAGAGTACTTATCTATCGGCTCCCCTTTAAGCTCTATTAAACACGTTGATGGAATAACCGAATACTCACTTAATAAACCATCAACGTCTAAACCTAGGAAACCAACTCCACAGAATGGAACTACGCCGTAGATCTTACCTACGACAACGTTGGACTCAACACCCGCTTCAACCACCCTAACTACTCCAAAACTTCCTAAAGTTACGTTACGTATCATCACCTCAGAAAAACCCGTCAACTTGGGTGAGTACGTCATAGCAGTTAAAACCTTACCTAAAACCCACCCCTGAGGTATCGGTGGTATAGGTACCTCCCTAACCTCAACCCCTTCATACCACTTAACGCTTTTCAAAATCCCCTCGACTATAACTTATCCTAAACTTAAAAACATCAATACATTAAGTCTAGAAGTTTTCATCGATACTCAAGAGTTAGCGAAACCCTCAGAGTTTATAAAAATTCCTGACGTTAGATAGGTTTAGGGAGTGATGGTGGAGGATCCTGTAATCGTTATCACAAGGTATTTAGTACTTAAAAAGTTGGTTAACGACACTACGACCTTACTCGCTATTAAAGACTACTACGTCGATGGATTATCTCCAAGCACTATAGGATATAAATACAAAATCTCTAAGTTTAGGGTTAGAGGCTATATTCAACGAATAACGGATAAGACCAGAAATCACTTAATAGCTACTAACATTATCAGGAGGGTCTTTCCATCGATAATGAATATAGAGCCTGTCGTAATTAAAGTAAGTAATAAGTACTTATGTCTGTTATGCGATCAAACCTTCAGCACCGAGTTAATGGCTGAAAACCACCTTAAGAAGAAACATAAAGACCTCCTTAATAACGTAGTTAATCAAATAGTTCAGTCCATTAGGAAGCAAGTGAGTTAACGCTTGAGTTGATTTCCTGCAACATATACGCTTTAAGCATCCCTATAACGTTTACATCCTCGGTTACGTTTATCTTCTCATTGTTTATGTAGATATCAACACCGCTTACCTCTCCGAACCTCCGCTTTAAAACTATCTTAATATTCACGTTTCGTAAAGCCTCCCTTAAATCTGAAGCCTTTAAAACATCGTTTAGTAACGCATCACTTAACAACCCTAGAGCTTTAGTCTTAACTATGTCACTACAGCTAGCTACGGTCAAACCTACCTTAACGTAAGCTTTAATGAATTCCCTCCCCTTATCTAAAGGTGTGTTGGCCAGCGTTACCAGATCCTCGCAACTTAAAGTTTTAAGTAGCTCTTCATAGACTTGAGAACTTAAAACCCCACGATCTTGCTTTAGTAGATACTCTGTAAGCTTAACGATGTCCACGTAACCCTTTAAAAGCGTTAAAACCTCAATCCACTCCTTAAAACATTCAACCTCGCAAGACCTAATCACGGCGTTTGCCAGAACCTCATAACCTAAATCGCCGTTATCCAACAACGAACCTATTAAAACCAACAGCTTAAAAGGCTTTCTAAACCTTCTGAAATCCTCCAACGCCTTATAAAACACATCAAAAACATTGCCACTATCAATTAGAGTTCGAACCTCACTACCACGCTTAAGCAACTTACCATCGCTAAATATCACTAACCCCTAATTAAGTCTTGACTCAAGGAAGCTTTAAAAGCGATTGCCCAAAGTTGAGGATGCTCCGCTAATCACTACATTCATCAGCTTAAATTTTACATAACCAGTAGCTTTAGCTTAAATTATTTAGGGGTTAATGCCAGTATATAACCTATTCACTCTTAGATTTTATATCCTAACTTCCTTAGCTTATACATAATCGCTTCTCGAACAAATTCACTTCTATTCCTGGAATACCCCTCCTCCACGAAGAAGTCTATTTGATCGAGCACATCCTCAGAAAGTTTAAAAGAGATAACTTTATCTGAAGCCACCCGATTCCCCATGTGTTCTAGGTAATACTTATATTTAAGCTTTAGTAGTTAATATGCCTTATGTAATATTAATCAGTTATTTTTATAAGCTTTTTTAATCTCTCCATTCCCTAAATAGGAATTTTTAAACATAAATTTATTTGACACGTATAAGATAATGGCAGGCGTTGCTCGATGAGTCTGTTTTGGGAGCCTAAGTGGGTTAGGATGAAGTTAACGGTGGATGACTTTATCATAGAGACGTGCGTGGATAAAACCACAAATTTAATAGCGTGTCCGTTATGTGTTGATATAGACCTCTTATGTCCTGAAGAGGGGGCCTCAACCACTACTGAAGTAAAGGGTTCGCTTTTCTTTACAGCTGTAGACCTAGTAAACCATATGAGGACGCATGCCTCCAAGATTTCCGATAAGAAGATAAAAGTTTCTGAAGAGGAAGAAGAGGAGGAAGGTGAGGTACCTGAGGCTGAGGAAGGTTAAAACCGTCTACTTAGGTGAGTCTTTAACAACGGTTCTCTCAAAGCCTAAAGATGAAGACCTGATAATGTCGTACACAGGAAGTGAAAGTACCCTCTCTGGATGGGTTTTAAGAGATTTAACAATAGATAAAGCACCGATTTTCGTTGAGAATCCGAAGTGTGTTGAATCGCTAGGGGGACATCCTGTAGAGTTAGACTATCACGTTGAAGTTCTAGGCACTGAAGAAGACTTAAGCAGGAAGTTTAATGGTGTGGAAAACCTTCGAATGTTTTGGCTACATAGATTCAAATCTAAAGCTTATATACCGCATGAGGGTTGGTCAACAGTATTTAAAGTTATGAAGTCTAAAATCAAGACTAGTAGGCTTTATACAAGCTTAAGTGAGGTTTCAGTAAGTGATAAAACCGTTAAGTTGGAAGGAGGTGTCTTCATAAGCTACGAGAAACTCATTAATACAATACCGCAGAAACTGTTCTTAAGTATAGTTAAAAGTGATGACTTACCTAAAACCCCCTTAAACGATTACGTCCACATACCGCTCCACATAACTGCAGTCGTAACTAAAAACACTTCATCTGTTAGGGAGGGTCTTGTTAAAGTATATTCGCTAGGTAAGAAGAGATATATACCCTCACATGTAGTCCTCTATAAAACATTCGATGTTGAATATACGTTAAATTACGTGATAACTCCATTAACGAGTGAAAGCATTAAAAGCGAGCTTTTATCTCAAGCGATTTCAACGCTTAAGAAGCTAGGCGTAGAAGTTAAACCTATATACGCTATACGTACTTACTTCGAACCTTATGGGGTTTTAGCGGGTAAACCTGAAAACGTTGTAAAATCGTTGGAGAAATACGATATAGAGTTCCGCGGCCGTTACGGTATGTGGTCTGAGTTGAGTATATGTGATATCTTAAGAGGTTTTGGACTCACCACTACCGAGCTTACGTGAAATCACTTCCTTAAACTTCTTGAGTTCGTTTTCATCCATTAACCAAAACTCGCCTTCAGACGGGAAAGAACCTTTTTTAACGTCATCTAAGTACTTCTTTAAAGCGTTAACTACAACTTCACTTAAGTTACTATATCTCCTAGCGAAAGGAGGTGGTTCGGGGTTTACACCCAGTAAATCGTAAATCACAAGTATTTGACCATCGCACCAAGGACCGGCGCCTATACATATAGTAGGTATTTTAAGCAGTTTAGTTATTTCCTCAGCGACTTGTGCTGTAGTGTATTCAATGACTATAGAGAAAGCGCCCGCCTCCTCTAATGCTTTAGCTGATTCAACAATCTCTAAAGCGTCATCAACTTTCTTACCCCTAAGTTTATAACCGCCCAGCTCTAAATACCTCTGCGGGTTTAAACCTACGTGACCCATCACTGGAATTCCAGCTTTAATTAAAGCCTCTACTTTATCAACAACTTCTAAACCTCCTTCAAGTTTAACCGCGTCAGCACCTAGTTTCAACATCTTACCTGCGTTTCTTACGGCTTCAGACTTACTGACTTCATAACTTAGAAAAGGCATATCAGCAACGACTAAGGATTTAGGTTTAGCGTTAAGAACGGCTTTTAAGTGGTGAGCGATTTCATTTAAAGTGACGGGTAACGTTGATTTATAACCCATAACCACCATACCTAAAGAATCCCCAACGAGTATACCGTCAATGCCAGCTAAGTCAGCGAAAAGAGCTTCATAGTATGAATAAGCAGTAACCATAGCTATTTTTTCACCAGCTTTCTTCTTCTTAATGAAATCGTAAGGCATTAACTTACCTACCAAGCTCACACCACATATAATAGGTGTGTTTAAACTATTTAACTTACTAGGTTGCTTATGAAGGTTTGTTCAGCAGGATAGGAAACTCATACTGTTGACTGCCTGTTATTGTTCTGCGGTTATTGTTTGATATTTTGATATCTAGCTTTAGAGTCTATAGTGCTGTCTTTCCTTAGCCTTAACTAACATTAAGAGAGTTTCATTCACGGGCGTTTTAACATTTACCAGCCTGCCCTTCCTCACAACCTCACCATTTATGAAGTCCACCTCAGTTTTACGTTTGTTGATGATGTCTTGAAGCATTGAGGAATAGTTATCGCCTGTGGACATGGCTATCTTAACGTATTCTTCGTAGGGGTTTGACGGAAGCTTCACACCTAATGCGTTAGCTACCTCAACAACCTCATCCACTATTTTATCTGCTAAGTTGCGGAGGACTTCATCCTCAACTAAAGCTCTATTCTTAACACCTAAAACAGCTGTTAAAGGGTTTATAGCCGCATTAACAGCTAGCTTTAACCACATATAAGATTTAATGTCGTCAACCACCTTAACGTTTAACAAGCTTAACTTGCCGGCTAGGTTACTAAGCACCTTCTTAGGGAGTCCTTCAGATCCAACGTAGCTTTCGGAACCCCCAACCCATACGTAGTGGGTTGGTTTCTCTCTATACACGCCGTGAGAAAGCACTAAAGCCGCTACTCTCTCCTTACCTACTTCTTTAACGGCTTGCTCGTAAGCAAATAAGCCGTTCTGACACGTAACTATAAAGCCTTTAGAACTTAAACTAGTTCTAACTCTAGAGAGCGCTTCAGGGAAGTCGTAATTCTTAGTCGTTATGAAGATTAAATCAAAGACCACTCCCTTAGTAGATATTTCCTCATAACTTGTGTATGAAGCCGCTAAAGTGACTACGTCGCCTACAGGCGTTTGAAGTTTAATACCTCCCTCCCTCAAAACGGCTTCCGCCCTCCTAGAGTCTTTAAAGATTAGATATGGTTTCATACCGGCTTTGTTTAACGCGTGCGATAACAACGCACCTATAGCTCCCGGACCCACTACAGCTACATTATCTGTCATGATAAACCCTTCCCACAATCATTACTTAATTAAGCTTTTATTAATCCTGCGTAGATCTTCTTAGGTGTAGATAATGGGTTTAAGAGTTAAGGTAGGGGCATTTGACAAAACTAAGGTGCTTACGGTAATTTCTGTAGTTGCTTTCCTTATAAGTGCTTTTGTAGGGAGTTACCTAAGGCTTTACCCAGTGATCAATTCGGAGTCGTTGGGTTACGAACCACTACTTAACGAGTTAGATCCCTACTCTGAGTATTGGGTTGCTGAGAAAATGCTTGAGAAAGGTTTAACATACTATTTTAGCTTAACTAGGGATAACAACGAAACACATATCTTCTGGTATCCGTGGGGTCGTGACTTCGTTAAGTCCTCCTTACCTATGCTACCCTTCTTTTCTGTACTCACGTACCAGATAGCTAAGCTCTTCAATCAAGGACTAACGCTTTTTGAATGGATGGTTTACCTACCCATACTTTTTTACTTAATGTCCTTAACGGGTATCTACTTAAGCGCTAGAGAGTTATGGGGTGATATCCCAGCAGCAACATCAGCCGTTATAACAGCTTTAATCTTTAACAGTAGGCAAATCGCGGGATTTACGGTTAAGTATTCAGTAGGCCTCGCGTTCTTCTTCATAGCTATTTACTTCTACGTTAGAACTTTAAAACATGGTAGGTATTTAGATGCCTTACTTACAGGCGTGTTCCTCGCCGCTACCGCTGCTGGTTGGGCAGGGTTTAACCTACTGCTTGCCGCTATGTTCCTACACACAGTTCTCCTTCCATTAATTAAAGAGAAAATAACGTATAAGGATGTGATCCTGTGGGCTTTAGAAACTCTACCTCTAGCTTTAACCATATCTGTAACTCCGTTTTACGGGGTCTTATACTTAATTAAAAGTGTAGGTGTAATTATACCGTTGGGTTTCGCGACTTTAGCTATTGCTTTAGGGGTATTAAAGTTAGCTTCATCGAGGACTGTCCGCCTTAAATACCCGTTACTCACTAAGTACAAGGTAATTTACCTCCTGCTTATAGCGTTGATCGGCGTCGGAGGCCTTTTAGGCTTAGTAAGCGGTGCAATAAGCGTTAAGGGTAAGGGCTTAGCGGCTATGGGTTTAAAGGAATTAACGCATGTATTGGTTGGGACTGTTCAGGAATACGCCCCAGGGGATGCGCAAACATTCATCACAAGTGCTGGGGCGCCGTTAATCGTGTCATTACTTATGCTGATATACTTCGCTTATAGAGCTTTACTTAAGAAAGACCAACTTAATCTATTCGTGGGTATTCTACTGCTGGTTATATTCTACGCAACAGTAAATCTCTCCTACTTCTACCCATTGCTTAATTACACAGTGGCTTTAACTCAAGCTGGGTTCGTTGCTTTACTGCTTAATCCGTTGATTAAACGCGGTGTTAGGAGGGATTGGTTCACTACGTTGTTAGCGTTGGTACTGCTTATATCGTATGTTGGAGTTACGTTAGCTCAAGGCGCCTTACTTTGGGTTAATGCTTACAGATCGCAAACACCGTTAATACTTGATTCAGGACTTGGTGTTGGAGTTGAAGCCCCTGCGTGGTTAGACACCCTCAACTGGTTAAGGACTAACACACCTAAGGATAGTGTGGTCGTGTCTTGGTGGGACTACGGTTATTGGATATCGGTTGTTGGTGAGAGGGCCTCCGTTGCGGATGGTGCTACTTTAAACACCACGCAGATTGAGCTTCTAGCTAAAGCTTTAACTAGTGATGAGCGTGAAGCTTATAAGATATTCACGCAGGACTTCAGGATACCTCCGGAGAAGCTTTACGTAGTCGTATATGATGTAGTCTTAGTGAGTGATTACTACTTAGCTGTCTTCCCAGGGCCTTTAGCGTTTCAAAACGCTTACTTGGGAGCCGACGCTGCTAAAGGTATTTCAGCTATTTACAGGATAGCTAATAAAACACCACCAACGGCTGTGGCGCAAGTAAGTCAATACGTGGCTTACAGCGTTCCTGACTGGACAAGCAACGAGTTGAGGAACGCTACGCTTTACAAGATTTTACTAGACTCGATATATGAAGTCTTCGGTAGGGAAGGCTATACTGTAAGATTCCTCTACACCTCAGGTGGTTACTGGCCTGAAATACCTAGACCTAAAATGGAGGTGTTTAAACCGGCTTACATAGCCGTTAGTAAGATGTTTCAAAACCCACCGGTATATGTCATTGTTGCCGTTTATAAGGTAGGGGACTTAAGTAATGCCTGAGGTGTGCGGTAATTACGTGGTTTTAAACCCTTACGTATGGCTTAAGAACGCCTGCGTGGTTTTTAAGGAGAGGATAGAGGATATTTACCCGTTAGGTTCTGAGGTGGGGGAAGGCCTTAAAAACACTGTAGTTACGCATGGCTTAGCTTCAACACATACGCATTTAGGGCTGTATCAAATACGTTTAAGTGTTTCCGAAGGCTTACCGCTTGATGAGTGGGTTAAGCTTAGGGCGTGGCCCTGGGAAAAGTTTTTAAGGAGTAACCCGCAACTTACGTATTATGTTGCTTTAAACGCTTTGAAAGAGCTTCTTAAATCCGGTGTTACGTTAGTTGCTGACATGCACTTTAACGAGTTTTGGGTTTATAAGGCGTTAATTGACGTTGGAGTTAAAGGGGATTTAAGCGTAGCTATAATGGACGGCGGCGTTTTCGAGAATTTCGAAGAGGGGCTTGAGGAGAACTTAGATCTTTCTAGGAGGGCTTCCGATCCTAAGGTAAGGGTTAGGTTAGGCCCGTGCACACCTAGGCTTCTAACTCCACTACAGTATAAGGAAGTTGTAGAGACAGCTGAAGAGTTAGGTTTAGGGATACACACCCACATAGCTGAAGTTCTAGATGATGAGTTATGGTTAAAAAGCAGGTATGGAATGAGCCTTAGAGATTTCGCGCATTACGTAGGTTTAGGTAATGTAGATACCTTAGCTGCTCACGTTGTTTGGGGTGAAAGCCTTATAGAATTCCTTTCTTCGAAAGGGGTTAAAGTTTCCCACCCACCTAGGTCAAACACCTTATTAGGTGATGGTAGAGCACCGATTAAAAGCTATTTAAAGAATGGCGTAAGAGTAAGCTTAGGTGTGGACGTAGCTCCAACATATAGCTTAGTTGACGACATGAAATCCTACCTAGTTCTTCATTACGAAGGGGAAGGCATACCTCAAACACATGAAGCTTTCAAGATCGCGACGGTTAACGGCTATCAAGACCTAGGCTTCGGTTCCGGTGAGTTAACACTTAAAGAACCTGCTGATGTAGTTGTGTGGGAATTACCTAAGGACGTTAGTAAGGTTGGGTTAAACCCCATATCCAGCATTGTTTGGGGCGGTGCTAAAGTTAAGGAGGTTTATGTTAATGGTGTTAAAGTGTTTGAAGAAGGTAATTTAATTAATGTTCATGTGTCGGCAGACTCCATCAACGCTAAAATCGAGGAATATCTAAAGGACTTTAAGCGTGAGGATTAATACTTAGTGGATTCGAGTTTGCTACGTTGTTTTAAGATAAGTGTTTTTATGCGGGAGCTTATATAGACAGTTACGTTACGTATCTCAGACAATAGAGCTTTTACAGAACCTTTTAATCCATGTGTTATATGTTCGTCAACAACTTTAGCCCAATTGATGTTTAATATATAGTACGCTATTACTAAAGTCACTAATACCATGGCTGGTATCACATAACTGTTCACACCCTCCAGTTCCTGAGCGAATAAACTACCGTAGAAAACAGTAATAGACGTTAGCACTAACTTACCCATTAAAACAGCTATGAAATACGCTGGAAGCGAGTATTTAACCATCCCAGTAGGTAAGTATAGCACATCATCTGGGAGGGGAAGTGCCGCAAACACGAAAATCGCTATAAACAGAGATTTACTAGCCAACTTCCTAAACAACTCTATGTTTTCCTTTGTATGCTCGCTTACTTTTAAGGTTAAAGCCCTGCCAACGGAGTAGATTATCAACTTACCTAAAGTAGCCCCTAAAGCAGACGAAGCAATTATAGCTACTTTAGCGAGCGGGTCTTTATAATACGTAGCGTAGCCTATTATAGCCAGCAAATACGGAAGTGAGACGAAAGGTATTGAGTTACTTATTAAACTAATGATGAAAGGCCCTAACGGAGGCGCTATCAACACATGCAGTAGCCTAGCCCAAATCATGAACGTCATCCACGCTTAACAGACTTTTAACCCCGCTATTTCTTTTAATTGTTACTTAATTAAACGCATTTAAGCTTTATTAAACGGGGCTTAATCCACCTAGATTGCTTAAGGTCTTCAAACCAATCGATGACTTAAGTAAGAGGTTCCTCAACTATAGGTACGTTCTCCCCTACTAAAGCACTTCTACCTAACGGGTCTTCTAATATTAGAGTAAACTTCAGTTTAGCGTTCATAGCATCAACGATCTTAACCACTACGTTATGACATTCATGGCTTTCGTTAAAGCATTCTGACGGCATATTATCTAAGATCTTTTCTAAAACACCCTCAACAGTTGTTATATATCCTTCAGCTGCAGGCCCAGGAACTACCTCAATACCTAACTCCGGTATTTCAATTCTAGCTGTTGAGGACTTAATAACTAAAGCCCTTAACTCCCTATCCGTGTTTACACTTATCTTCAACCTCTTAGCTTTCCCAACCCCCGCTAAACCCACGTTAGACTTTCTATAACCGCAAACACCGCATTTCCATACCTCCATAACTACCTCACCCGCTAAAGGAACTACGTACGTGTAGACACTATATTTAAGAGTCTTACCACCACATACAGGACATTCAACTTCGTCTTCGTAGATGGGCTTTAACTCCTCCACAGCTTCCCACCGCCATATAATATTTACCATAGCAGGTTATTCTATTTAGCGATTTCTACAATACATTATATACTATTCCCTTCCACCTCTGAGTTATTTGACTTTGTATCGGGTTTAAAGCCTTCAAGACCTCTTAAGACTGAGATCAGTTAGTGATGTCTAAGGGTAGGGGGCTTAGAACCGACGGAAACATAGGTGACTCGTACTTAATTATTACTACTTATTTTTAAATATTCCTACGTCAAATAATAACTTGAAAAAACAATAGAAAAGAAAAAGACTGAAAGTAAGGTTTTGGGTGAGTTAGGTTGTGGTTTGCTTTTTTGACTTCGCCGTTGGGTCCTAACTTACGAATTCTTAAGAAGCTCGTCTTAGCTAATGTTCACGAACGAAGCGAGTTTGAAGCCTTGAAGAGTAGGGTATCTGGGGTTTTAGATCTTACGGAGGTCTCAGTAGAGGATGTTGATATGCTTTACTTAGTTAGTTCTGTAGATCCGGATACGGCTGATTTGATAAAGTTAGGTTTTAAAGGGTTTATAATAGCTGAGCTATAGCTGAGCTTAAGTGAATTTTAAAGCTCTGAAAAAATCTTTAAATGGGGATTAAGGATGTCCGACAGAAGAAGGAGGAAGTCGATATTCGATATCTTCGATGAACTCTTTAGAGAGTTGGATGAGGAGATGCGTGAATTCCTAGAGGAGAGCGAGAGATTTTGGCGTATGAGACCTGAAGACTTTGAAGAACTACAACGTAAGGGTTTAGGACCCTATGTTTACGGCTTTAGAATACATATAGGGCCAGACGGTAAAATCAAAGTAGACGAGTTTGGCAACGTTAGGAGGGAGGGACCTAAGCCTAAGATAGCTGAGGAGATAGAACCTTTAGTTGATGTTATAGATGAGGGAGATAAGGTTAGGATCATAGCTGAAGTTCCAGGTGTTGAAAAGGATAAGATAAAGCTTAAAGCCGTTGGTAAAGAACTCATTATCCAAGCAAGCAACGGTAAGAAATACTATAAGAAAGTTCAACTACCTGATGAGGTAGATGTTAAAACAGCTAAGGCGCAGTATAGAAACGGCGTCTTAGAAGTAGAGTTAAAGAAGTCAAAGAAGGAATCTGGAGAGTATGAAATAAAAATTGAATAAATAAATACGTGGAGATAGGAATTGAGTGCCTGCGAGGATAGGGAAGAAAAAGATAAAAACGTTTTTAAAGCTTTAATACCTAAGAACCACCCACGTTATGAATCCCTACTTTTAAGGGAGAAGATAATCGAAGGTCTTAATGAAGGCTATGTTGCTCAAGCTGGGTTAATAGCTCATGGGAGGGGGGAATGCTTTGATTACTTAATAGGTGAGAAGACCATAGACCCAGCTTTAAAGGCTATAGACGCTGCTGCCGCTGCTTTAATCTTAGCTAAGCATCCAGTGATTTCAGTAAACGGTAACGTAGCTGCTTTAGTCCCTAAGGAAATAGTTGAATTAGCTAAGAAAGTCAACGCTAAGTTAGAAGTTAATTTATTCTATAGAACCGAAGAAAGAGTTAGAAAAATAGCTGATATACTTAGAAGATGCGGTGCTGACGAAGTTTTAGGGGTTGATGACGCTACGGCTTCTATCCCAGAGTTATTTAGTGAGAGGAGGAAAGTCAGCCCTAAAGGAATATATATAGCAGATGTTGTTTTAGTTCCTTTAGAGGATGGGGATAGGACGGAAGCTTTAAGGAAGATGGGGAAAACCGTAATAGCTATAGACCTTAATCCGTTATCAAGAACCTCTAGATCAGCAAACATAACTATAGTGGATAACGTGGTTAGAGCCATACCTAAACTTACTGAACGCGTCGAAGAACTTAAAAAACTTGATAGGGAGGTGTTGCGGGACATATTAAGGAACTACGACAACGATAGGGTTTTAGCTGAAGTCATAACATACATAATGAATAGATTGAAAGACCTAAGTAAGGAGTTAACTAAGTAAAGCCATGCTTAAATTAACGTAATCCCCATCCCTTAATATATTAAAACTCCTTCGCAGAAGTCGTTATCGTCATGTAGAGTTAAACCTAAACTACTTACCTCCTGAGTTTTAGGGCTTTCATTACCTAAAGCTGAAAGTATTAAGTCCGTTAACTCTTCAGGCGTTAACTTCTTATTTACTGTAAACTCTATGTCGTTAATAATCAACGAAACCCTAGAGTCTTTCGAATAGTATGGTATTACGTAAACCTCAACCCCATATTCATGAAATAGCTTCTGAGCCGTATACCACGTTAACTTAAGGAGTTCCTCACCCAACAAGCTTCCATTAGTAACTACTATCACGTCAACAGGCACTTTCTAACCCATGTAAAACCTGGTCTCAATATTGTTTTTAAGAACTCACTCTTAATTAAGATTGGATCTTAACGCTATCGTAAACATGTAGGATTTTTAATGTTTGCGCAGGATTAAGTAAAGACCTTAGCTCTTAGTAATGAGTGAAACTTTAGATAGTAGCTTTATATAGCAAGCCATCCTTTCTATACCAGAAAGTAGGGTTTGCTCTGTTGTTTAAACTTAGTGAGTAAGCAGGTATGGTAAACCCTTAAATGTTCTCGATTAATTGAGGAGAGTTAGCTCCCGTAGAGTAATTAAGAGGTAAATAACCGTTATGAGCCTAGTTATGACAGACACGAAATGAAGACATAGCTAAGACAAACGAGATTTTTACTTCATGAACTAAATAGAGTTCCATGTCGGCATATTTTAAACACGCCTAGAGGTTCACTAATCTTCTTTAAAACTTCGTAGGTTTCGTTGATGTAGTTCGCCTGAGTTAATACTGCGATAGTGCCTTTCTTTACGAAATACCCTAAGACCGCACCTTTGCTTAGGAGAGTTCGTAGGGAATCATCCACTTTATCTTTTAATGTATTTTCCAGCATCCCCGTCTTAACGCTAAACTCATGCGCTTGCTCTATGAACGTATCCAACGAAGGATTTCTTAAAAACTTTAAATAAGACTCTAGCCCATACTTCCGTATTTTACCGGCATAGAGCTTAAGCATTTCAGGCGTTGTTAAGCCTTTCCTAACCAATCCAACACATACAGCCACATTTTCCTTTACAGGTACGACGTCAACCTCACCTACCCCAGGAGGGCCCGGTTTTAAACGTATGACTAAACCCCCGCCAATTAATTCAGCTATAACGTCGCCAAGGCCTGTTCTTAAAGTTACCTCCGCCATGTGAGCCAATACCCCAACTTTTTTCAACGTTATAGGTATGGCTCTTTTAATTAGAGCTGATGTGGCTAACGTAATAGATAGAGCAGCGCTTAAACCAAGTCCCTGACCTAAACCTACGGGACTCGCTACAAAAGCTCCTAAATCCTTAACTCCTGCTAAGCTCTCCATAACTTGCTTTAAATCCTGACCTACCTCAACCAAGTTTAACTTAAGAGTTTTTTCGCTGAAGTTTTTAGAAGTCACCACAGGTTCGAGGGTTAACCCAACGCCTAGGGAACCTGTGGTTATGGGGTCTGAAGTATAGTGTGGTATCCAAAACCCCGTTATGTGGAGAGGTATTTTAAGCTCTCTTACCATATGCGAGTTCATCTCTAACAATGTCTAATATCCTCCGTGCTACAACCTCCTTCAAAGACTTAGGTATGTGTTCTTTAAAGCCGTTCTTACCGACCACCACTACCTCATTATAATCTGAGGCGAAGCCTATCTCAGGGTTGCTAACATCGTTAGCTACTATGTAATCAAACCCTCTGCTAATTAACTTATGTTGTGCTAACTCTATGAGCTTATTTAAATCGTTAAACACGGTTTCGGCAGCAAAACCTATAAGCAGGCCTTTGTAAACTTCCCTAACCTTAGCGGAGATCTTAGGGGTGGTTTCAAGAACTATTTGAAGTTCGTTTATGTCTGACTTTATCTTCTCCTTATAAACAGTCCTAAACCTAAAGTCTGAAGGCGCTGCCGCCATTATCACAGCGTCATATTTACGACTTCTAACCTCATTTAAAACAGCTTCCAACATCTCTTCAGTTGATTCAACAGCTATGTTCCTAGTGTAATACGGTTTAGACACAGATAAAGGTCCGTGAATTAAAGTCACGTTAGCCCCTCTGAAGTAAGCTTCTCTAGCTATAGCAACACCCATCTTACCAGAGCTTGAATTCGTTATATATCTAACGCTATCTAACCTTTCACGCGTAGGTCCTGAAGTCACTAAGATGTTTAACCCACGTAGATCCTTACCCCTTAAAGTGACCGCTTCAACCGCTGCTATGACGTCCTCCGCATCTGGGAATTTCGCACGGCCCTCAACTAAGTTAGGCCATAAAACCGTAACGCCTAAGCTCGTTAGAAACTCAAGTGCTTTAACTATTGGTGGGGACTTCCATAGGCCTTCATGCATAGTAGGAACTAATATTAACGGCTTTCCTAAACCAAGCATGTTAACCGCTGTTAACGTTACTGGATTATCGCCGATGCCTGCCGCTATCTTAGCTATGGCGTCAGCACTAGCTGGAGCAACTGTAAACGAACTGCCTTCAAAACTTAACGCAACATGTCCTGTCTCACCTTTAAACTCCGTGAAAACCTTAGTTCCAGTAGCCCACTCAATAAGCGTTGGGTTTATAAGTTCTGTTGCTGCTTTACTCATCACAACGTATACGTCGGCACCTCTCCTAATAAGCTCTCTCATGATGTCGATTACTCTATATATAGAGACGGAACCCGTCAAACCAAAAACTAGCTTAACCCCTTCAAGATGCTTAGATTTAGTGCTTTTAATCTCGTCGGCAGGATGTCGTAAAGGTTCCTTCAGCATTTTATCACCGTCTTACTTATCTTCTTTTTACTATAAAAACTAACCATCACTTTCCACTCAAGTTTAAAGAGTTAATTATTTAAGCATAGGCGGTTTAATTCAAATTGGCCCTAATGTAGAAGGGGATGTGAGGTAAGCTCTATGGCGGGATTTACGATAAGGAAAGCCAGGCTTGAAGACCTCCCTCAAGTCATCAACATTAATTTGATTTCTTTAAGGGAACACTACCCTGAAGATTTTTGGAGGCAACACCTTGAGATGTGGGGGGAGGCGTTCTTAGTTGCTGAAGCAGACTCTAAAATTGTTGGTTACGTCATGAGTAGAGTGGAGAGGGGTTTTGGCTACTTGCGTAAATCGCTATATAAGAAGCTAGGTCACATAGTAAGCATAGCGGTGATGCCTGAATATAGAGGACGTGGGATAGGCTACGCTTTAATGACGGAAGCTTTAAAAAAGCTTAAGGAGGTTTACGATGTTAAGGAAGTTTACTTAGAAGTTAGAGTAAGTAACGAGCCAGCCATAAGACTTTATGAAAAATTAGGTTTTAAGAAAGTACAGAGGATTAAATACTACTATCTCGACGGTGAAGACGCGTGGTTAATGTCTATAGAGTTAAGTTAAGCGATGTGGTAAAGACCTTCCTCTCGTTTAAGATTATTGCTGTAGACGTGTTTATCATGCCTACGTAGTCTTCAAGACCTAAAGATATGAAGTAAGAGGGCTTCACCTCATATATTACTTGAGTGATTTCCGGTAATCCAACCCTTACATTAAGACTTCTTAAGCGATCTCCAAACCCTTTAGGTGGGAAGTAAGACGTTATTATAGCCTTAGATTTCCCTAAGGTAGTGTGGAGTTGGATTAAACGGGCTATGTTTTGATACGTTTCAATACCGCCAATGCCTCCTAAGCTTACATTACCTAAATCTACGAACGTACCATCAAGTAAGATACCTAATGAACGACTTAACTTAGATATGTATATATCGTCGAACTTACTCGTAACTAAGTATACAGGTTCTTTAAATGCTTTAATTAATTCAGGCAGGGGTATTTTCGGCCCACTTAAAAGCAACGTTAAATCGTAGTTCGTGTCATCTTCAGTAAGTTTCATTAAGTCTTTCCTAGACTTAACACGTCTACCTAAAACAACCCTTACCAACATATTCAAACACCTTATACATGGCTACAGCAGTAGCTACGATATCTGAGGTGCTTCCTGGGTTTACGCCTTGACGTCTAACCCACAGATCTAACTCTTCTTTTTCAGAGGCGTTGAAAAAACTCCATTTAGAAGCTATACTCTTAAAGAATACGGCGGTACTTAAATTCCTAGCTTTAACGATTAACGTATCTAAATACTTCGAGAGCATGTAGGTATGTACGTCTCTCAAAACTTCATAGAAATCCTCTACGGGACTTAACTCAGCGATTCTTTCGTATGCTTCAAGGGTTTTCCTATATCCGTTGATGAGTTCATACGTAACCATGTCCGTATAGCTTGAGTTTAAGAAAACGTCCCACAACGTTAACTTACTTAAATTGCTGTAGTCATTAATTGTTACTGAAGGTATCCTACCTACATACTTACCTAGGTGTTTGATAGAGGCTTTCTTTAACGCTTCATAAAAATCTACTGGATCCTCATCCTTCAGCTCCTTAATTAAATAGGGCGAGTATGTCTTAACTAAATCAACGGGTGATTGAATTGGCTTACCATCTCTTAACATGAGGGCGGTCATGAAAGTTAATGGTATAGTAAGTATTAAAAAACCTAATGAAGTGTTTGTCTTTATGTATGGGTGAGCCATTAAATCTGAGATAATATTTCTTAAGTTACGACCTAATTCTAACTTACTGCTTTTTAAGAACTTAATGAGCATCTCAACGTAATGTTTCTTAAGCGTTAACGAGGTGTATATAAACTGGTTTATGTTTAAGTCTTTAACGCCTTTAAGGTTGCTTACGGTACTTATTTTGTTCGGTGCTAAAGCTTCAATAAGTATAGATGCCGATATTAAATCAGCTATTACATATATTGATTTAGTGTTAACATTAATCACCTTTTAAGTTCATAACGACGTAGATCTTCTCTACGCTATCACCTATTAACTCACGCCAAGCATTACCTAAAGCTATTATAGAGAAGAGACCCACCGTTAAAGCACCGCTCATTCTAACGAGCTTTATTAAAGCCAGCGATGTCCTCCCAGTACTTAATAAATCATCAACTATAAGTACGCGATCATTAACTCCTAAGGCCGTTGTTGGCAGGAATAGATGCATAATGGCTGGAGGGTCTCTAGCTAGGTAGCTTGTTTGATAGTAGTCTTTAACCCCTACTTCAGGTCTTCTTCTCGCCACAACTAACTTAGCGTTTAAGACTTCCGCCACCGCCACTCCTAAAGGTATGCCATCAACTTCAACTGTAGCTACGGCTGTTATGTTGTACTTCTGAAACTCCCTAAGAGCTATGAAGGACAATATCTTAAGCATTGGTATGTCGTAGATAATCCTCGACAAGTTATATATGTTTTTACCCGCTTCAACTATCCTCTCAGAAAGCAGCTTCTCAACTACGGTTGGGTTAAGTAGTTTCTCAACAAGCTCAGCTGCCCTCTCATGACTAGGCCTTATCCTCTTATTTATATATCTCCAAAGACCCGGAGCTGGAAGGCCTGTAAGCTTCTCAAGATCTCTATACTTCATTACTTTCTTGTAAGCTTTAAGTAACTCTACAGCTATAGTCCTTACATCTACGTCCATATTGACTACCATTACTAACTACCTTTTCAAGTTTATGTTAATTTAGAGTTAATAAATTTACATTAAGCTATGTAAAAAGTAGTTCACACATATATAACGTTTTTCTGATAACAGCATCTTAAAGGAAAAACCGTTATTCGTTTTAAAGTTAGTTTGAGAGTGCGCTATACCTCCTCTATACCTCCAACTACTTTCTCTATGAAGTCAGGGTCTGAAACCTCATCCACAAGTACCGAGGCTATCTTCCTAACTATGTTTTGAATGCTGTCCCTTAAGTCGATTATCTCGTCTAAAGCTATGAGTCGAGGCTCTCCATTATCTGAAATAACTATCACAGATATCTCTATACCTACTTCCTCCATTAAGTAGTTTTTTAAACGCCATATCTTCCTTAGATACTCATGGTTTGAGGTCGGAGGTATTGCCGCCACTATAGTTAGGTGTTTCAACGAGTACCACTTGCGAATCTTAGAATGGGAAAGTTTTTAAGACTTAATCTATATTAACGCCGTTTAAACATGTTTCACATAAAGATTTATATGCAACAAAACATATTAATAAATGGGGGTGAGGATTGAGTTGAGACTCAATTCAGTTAGCGGTAAAAGTAAGAAGGTTAAAGTGATTTACGAAGACGAGGATATAGTAGTCGTTAGAGCTCCTGACGAC
The DNA here is from genome assembly GCA_003056265.1 of Zestosphaera tikiterensis. Taxonomy (GTDB): domain Archaea; phylum Thermoproteota; class Thermoprotei_A; order Sulfolobales; family NBVN01; genus Zestosphaera; species Zestosphaera tikiterensis. The sequence continues at coordinate 323,148 of NBVN01000004.1, forward strand.
GAGGAACTTAGCGAGTTAGTTATAAACACCATTAAGAACGCTGGAAGACCTCTAACTTGGAAGGAACTAAGGAAAGAGTTAAGCGGCTTAGTAGGTGAGGATAGACTTAGGAAGGCCGTAATTAAGCTTATAGAGCAAGACGTCGTTGTTGAGATGATTGACGGCACCTTCGGACTCAAAGGTATGGAGTTGACTTACGTCCCTAGGAAGTTGAAGAAGAGGGTTAGGCCTTTAGTTCCTAGGAAATTTAGAGTTAGGTGGGGTCCGTTAATAGAGGCTAGAGGCTCTATATCCGCTGCGATACAGTATTTAAGGGAAACCAGAGCTAAAGAAAAACCTAGAGCAGTTAATTAAATAAATGTTTTCCGAACATACTTAAGGAGTAAGTGATGTGTGAGGAAGCAGAGTTTAAGATCGTTGGGAAGTCAGTCTTCGTTAAGTTAAGGTCTGGAGCAACTGCTTTCATCCCTTTAGAGCAGATATGCAACGCCATAGTAGCTTACAACATATGCCCTCCAAAATCTGAAAGAATTAAATGTTAAGATTAAGTTGAGATACTCCTTAATTGACGTCCTTACGTTAAGCTTAACAACTAAGTTGAGAGAGCATTTATTTTTTCTTTAATTATTAAAGCATCGTATTCCAAACTTGGGGACTCACATATAATCACTCCAGCTATTTTAAAGTCTTTAAGGGCTTTAAGCACTTCAACCCAGTTGAATCTAGACTCCTTTAAATTCAGATGTTTTTTCTCACCTCTAACCCCGTATTCAATGCCTGACATATGTATGTGCATGTTATTAAGGGCTTCCCTACCCAGCCTTTCCTCAATGAGGCTTAAAATCCTAACGTACTCTTCGTAACTATTAACTTTTCCTAAGCTCCTAGCATATATATGCGCGAAATCCACTACAGGAAGGCTTAACTCAACACCCTCCACTATAGAGATTACCTCTTCTAACGAACCCACCTCAGCTAAGCCGCCCATAGTCTCAGGCCTGACCCAAATCTTAATCCCTTCGTTGATTAGCTCTTTAACGATGTTTATTAAGTGTTTTCTAACGACCTCTACAGCTTTTTCTGAGTTAAGCTTACCGTAGTAACCGGGGTGGAAAGCCACAGACCAAGCACCGGCTAAATATCCCACCCTAGCAGAATCGAGGACTCTTTTTATTGACGCTTCAACTTTGGCGGGATCTTCCGAAAGTAGGTTTACGTAATATGGTGCGTGAACCGTTAGAACAACACCTAACTCTCGAGATACGTATCTAGTCTCACTAGCTACCTCGGCACTCATCCTAACACCCCTTACGAACTCTATCTCCATAGCGTCTAGGCCTAACTCAGCAACTCTTTTAACTCCCTCAGGGGTTGATTGCTTCTTAGAAGTTAACGGTATTCCAGCAGGGCCTACGTAAATTTTATTGAGAACTTCAAGCACGTTATATACCCTATTAATATACGTTACTTAAAATAAATTAACTTCTTTAAAGTTCTTCAATAAAGTTTATAGGGCTGAATCATTTGAATGAATACGTGAATCCTAACGAAGGCTTAAAAGAAGTCAATCATTGGGTAGTTAAACTCAGGAATTCTAAACCTATAGTTTTAGGTGCTGGTGGTGCTGGAGACGTAATATCTGCTTATATATTCTGTGAAGTTCTTAAAGACTTCTTCAACGTGTTGGAGTGCTTACCCGTAGGTGTTTTATGGGAGAGATGGGTTTTAGACCCTTACCCGGGACCTATACCTAAGTCCCTAGTTAGAAACGCTAGAGTAGGTAATTGCGTGTGGGTAAATCGGGACAGCTATGTAGAGAGGCCTAACTACGTCTTCAAGCCTCAAGCATCGTCTATATCAGAAGTTTTAAGTAGGGAAATCCCTACGTTAACCCTCGAATATGGTGTTGAGGGGTGTGTAAAATGTTTAGACGAGTTGACAGGATTGGGTTACGGACCTGTAGTAGTTTTAGACGTTGGTGGAGACATACTTGCTGAAGGGCATGAAGAAAATCTCTGGTCTCCGTTAGCTGACGCAATAAGTTTGGCGGCGGCAAGCCATTATGACTCCATAACAGCTGTCTTAGCTCCTGGCGCCGACGGAGAATTAACGCAGGACGAAGTCCTTAAGAAAGTTGAGAAGCTTTTAAAGTTGGGAGGATACGTTGGAATTCTCGGCTTATGGAATCACCATGTCAAGGCATATGAGGAGATATTAGATAAGACAGTTACTGAAGCTAGTAAAGCCCCGTACAAAGTCCTTAAGGGTGTTTTAGGCGTTGAGAGAATAAGAGGAGGTAGTAGGGAGGTAACCCTCAACCCAATAACTTTAGTAGCTTTTATATTCAAGACGCATGAAGTCCTTAAGTTAAATAAGCTAGCGGCAAGCATAACAACAACAAAAAGCTTAGCTGAAGTCGTTAAAATAGCTAAACAGCTTAACATATCTACAGAACTAGATATAGAGTTAACGATAGCCAAGCTATATGGCGTAGGTCCGCATGTAAAACCCGATTGGAAATTAATAAAACGCTTAAAAACCGCAAACACCACATATCTAACGGGGGGTCGAAGCAGCGGGGTGGGGTAGCCAGGTTAGCCCGCGGGGCTCATAACCCCGAGGTCGGTGGTTCAAATCCACCCCCCGCTACCACAATAATAACGTTATCAAACTTAAGGGAAAGCTGAAAACCGTAGGTGGAAATCAGGCGAGGAACTAACTTTTTAAGTGTTTAATTAAAAACCACGTTAGCTTTTTAGACGGGGACGTCAGGAAAGGTACTGTAGCTGATGCTATCATCACCGATAACTAGTCCTTCCAACCGTTAAGTAGGTTATAGCCCTACTTTTTAGGTTTAGAAGAGGTTATGTAAACGCGGTCTTCCCTTAAGGTATTTAAATTTATATTAGTTGAGCGTATATGAGATTAAGGGTTGAGTATGGCGTTCGGTCCTCCAGCTATGGGTTACGATAGAGCTATTACGGTGTTCTCACCTGATGGTAAGCTCTATCAGGTTGAATACGCAGCTGAAAACGTTCGGAAGGGTTGGACAACTATAGCTTTAAAGACTAGGGACTTTGGGGTTTTGCTTGCTGAGAAGAGGAAGATATCGTCTTTGATTGATATGAATTCCATAGCTAAGATATTCTTAGTTGATTCACATATAGGTGCTTCCTTCGCTGGCTTAGCTGCGGATGGGAGGATTCTCATAGATTACGCGAGGAGAACGGCTTTAAACTATAGATTCATATACGACGAACCTTCAGACGTGGAGTATGTTGTTAGGTCTGTATGCGACGTTAAACAGCTATATACGCAACACGCAGGTGTACGACCATTCGGAGTTTCGTTGATTTTCGTGGGTTATGATAAGAAGGGAGTGCAGGTATACAAGACTGAGATAAACGGTTATTACTTCGCCTACTTAGCTATCGCGGTAGGTTCTGGGGAGCAAGCAGCTGGTGAGTATTTAGAGAAGAACTACAATCCAAACATGTCTAGAGATGAAGCGATTGAGCTAGCTCTTAAGGCTTTAAGAGCGTCTCTAGAGAACCCATTAACTCCAGAGCTAGTTGAGATGGGTGTTGTTTCTAGTGACGACGGCCTTTTCAGAAAGCTAACTGTTGATGAAATAGCTAAATACATACGTGAGTCAGGGGTCAATAAATAATGAGTAGTAGGGATTATGTAATCGCTAGATATGAGAAAGGAGGTCATAAATTCGAGATATTAGTGAACCCTGATAAAGCGTTGAAGTACCGTGAGGGAAGCATTAAAGACTTAAGCGAAGTAGTTGTTGGGGATTACATATATAAAGACGTACGTAAAGGGGATAAAGCATCGCCGGAGGAGATAGTTAAAACTTTTGGAACGGCAGATTTTAAAGCTGTTGCTGAGGTGATATTAAAGAACGGTGAGTTACAGCTTACAACAGATCAGAGGAGGAAGTTGCTTGATCAGAAGAGGAAGTTAATCATTAACTACATAGCTAAGTCTGTAGTAGATCCTAAGACTAAAGCGCCGATCCCACCGCAGAGAATTGAGAAAGCTATGGAGGAAGCTAAAATAACTGTAGATCTTTATAAATCAGTTGAGGAGCAAGCCGCTAAGATAGTTAAAGAGCTTACTAAGGTATTACCGCTTAAAGTAGCTAAGGCTTTAGTTACGATTAAAATACCGCCTGAGGTTGCTGGGAGAGCTTATCAGGAGGTTCGGAGGTTAGGTGAGTTGAAGAACGAGAGATGGTTGAATGACGGCTCACTCCACGTCGAACTTGAAATACCTGCTGGTATGCAGGCTGAAGTTATAGATGCTGTGAATAGAGCCACTAAAGGGACGGCTGAAGTTAATATAAAGGTGATTTAATTGACGCAAGCCGAGCAAGAACAGAAACAGCAGAGTAGGTTTTTAGTAACTCCTGGGGATAAGGTAGTGGAAGGTGAGTATAAGCTATTATCACCTCTAACAGCCTATAGGTTGGGCAACGCTTACTACGCCTCAGTTGTAGGATTAGCTGAAGTAAACGACGCCGAGAAAACGTTGAGGGTAATACCCTTAGAAGGTTTCTACTACCCTAAAGTAGGAGATTTAGTTATAGGGATAGTTGAGAACGTCGGGGTAACTAACTGGGAGGTAGATATTAAAGCTCCCTTCCCCGGCGTGCTTTACGCAGTTGATTTTCTTGGGAGGCCTGTAAACACAGCCAAAGAAAGTTTGAAAGACTATCTTGACGTCGGCGACGTAGTAATCTGCAAGATAGAAGCTTTCGATAGAACTAGAGACCCTGTGTTAACAGCTAAGGGTAAGGACTTAGGTAAGGTAGTTAAGGGAGCTTTAGTGGAGATAAACCCCGTTAAAATTCCTAGGGTTATCGGTAAGAAGGGATCCATGCAGTCAATGATAGAGAATGAGACAGGTTGTAAGTTAGTGGTGGCTAACAACGGCAGGATATTAATTAATTGCGAGGATAGGGCGTATGAGGATATAGTAGTTTTAGCTATTAGGAAAATAGAAAAGGAAGCACATACTTCAGGGCTTACGGATAGGATAAAAGAGTTTATTGCGTTGGAAAAAGTTAGGAGGGGGTTGATAGGTGGTAAAGAAAGGGAAGCCTAAACTAATAGATGAGAACGGATTAAGACATGATGGGAGGAAACCCGACGAGTTAAGACCTGTTAAGATGGAGGTAGGTATTTTAAACAACGCTAACGGATCAGCGTACGTTGAATTCGGCAAGACGAGAGTGATAGCCGCCGTATACGGGCCTCGAGAACCGCCGCAAAAACATATCGTCTTACCGCATAGGGCTGTGTTAAGGTGTAGGTACCATATGGCTCCGTTCTCAACTGAGGAACGTAAAAGTCCAGCCCCTTCAAGAAGGGAGATAGAGCTCTCTAAAGTGGTTAGGGAGGCTTTAGAGCCGATAGTTATGTCTGAACTATATCCGAGGACCTCCATAGACATATTCGTTGAGGTGATAAGTGCCGACGGCGGTACTAGGACCGCAGCCGTTAACGCCGCATCATTAGCTTTAGCGGACGCTGGGATACCCATGAGGGATTTAGTAGCGGCTGTAGCGGTAGGTAAAGTTGACGGCGTTCTTGTCCTAGATATCGACGAAACTGAAGACAACTATGGTGAGGCTGACATGCCTATAGCTTTAGCACCTTCTTTAAATGCTATAACGTTACTCCAATTAAACGGCGTTTTAACACCGTCTGAATTTAATGAAGCTCTCAAACTAGGGTTGAAAGGCATAAACGAGATATATAAGCTTCAGAAAGAGGTACTACGTAATAAGTACTTAGTTAAGGTGGAGTGATATGTCTGTAACACCTTCGTCACCGGATGTAATCATACCAAAGCTTAAGGCTGAAACTCTCTCGTCAATAATTAAGAAGGGGGTAAGACCTGACGGTAGAGGTTTGGAGGACTTTAGGCAAATAGAGATAATCACGAACTACCTACCTAAAGCTGAAGGATCGGCTTTAGTTAAGTTAGGTGAAACGCAAGTTTTAGTTGGTGTTAAACTCGACGTTGGGACCCCATATAGTGATGCACCAGATGAAGGAGTTATCGTGGTTTCAGCTGAGTTTGTCCCAACGGCGTCACCGGCTTTCGAGCCCGGACCACCTGATGAAAACGCTATCGAATTAGCTAGAGTTGTAGATAGAGTTATCCGTGAATGCAGAGCTATAGACTTAAGCCAGTTGGTTTTAATACCTGGTAAGAAGGTCTGGACTGTTTGGATAGACATCTATGTTTTAGATCATGACGGCAACTTAATCGACGCTTCTGCCATAGCTACTTTAGCAGCTCTACTCACTACTAAAATGCCTAAAGCAGAGGTAACAGGCGATCAAGTAGTTGTGGACAAGAGCGCTTATGTTGGAACCTTACCTATAAGCAGAAAAGCATTAACCGTAACCTTAGGTAAGATAAACGACGCGTTACTTGTCGATCCAACCTTAGAAGAAGAATCTGTAATCTCATCTAAACTCATAGTTGGCGTTACAGAAGATGGTTTAATAGCCGGTCTTCAAAAATCTGGAATGGGCTTTATGGATGTTAATGAAGTCGGTAAAGCTTTAGATATAGCGTTAAGGAAAGGCCTTGAATTGATATCGAAGGTGCAGGAAGCCATCAAAGAACATACTAACACTTCAAACTCAGAAAATAAGGTGCGGGAAGAAAACGTAAGTGATGAAAGTAAGTGATGTGCTTCTTTAAAAGCTTAAAACCTTGAAGTCCCTAACAATATAGAGGGTTGGGCGATGGGTAGAACTAAAGTCGTTGGTATTGCCGGTAGGTTCGGACCTAGGTACGGATCCTCCCTAAGGTTTAAGTGGAAGGAGGTTATGGATAGAAGATACGCTAGATATACATGTCCTTTCTGTAAAGCTAGGGTGAGGATGAAACGCTTAAGCGTTGGTTTATGGCAATGCCCTAAGTGCCACACAGTCTTCACAGGCGGTGCTTACGTCCCAGTAACTGAAGTCGCTGGAGTTACGTCGAAGCAAGTACCGTCGACTCCGCAGTGAGTTTTTGTGATAGGGACCTACTTAATAATAACTACGTCGCGAGAACCTTCTAGAAGAAGTAGATCCTTCATTAAAGACTTAGCTAGAGTTATCCCTAATTCCTTAAAGCTTAATCGAGGTAAGGCAACATATGAAGACCTTGCTCGTATAGCCATAAATAAAAACGCGTATGGAGTTTTAATGACTTTAGAGATGAAGGGTAATCCCTCAGCTTTAAGTTTCTGGTCTTTAAATGGAGACTCTAACACGCTTGTTAAACGTATATTAATTCAAATAAAATCCGTTAAGTTACTTAGAGAGATTCCAAGCTCTCAACAACCGCTGAATATAAAGTTTTTAAGGGTGTCATCCCCTAACGTAGGGTCTGGACTACCTTACGAAACTTTAAACGCTTTAATAGAGATTCTTAAGCCTAAGATAACCGCAGACCTTGAGGAAAACACCGTCAATAGCGTCGACTTAATCGTAGGCGGTGATTCTAAAGAAGCTTCAGTACTGTTTTTATGCTCATCTACTGGTAGACCATGCGGTCCTCAATTTAAAGTAGTTAAGGTAGTAAGGTATGGAACGTAAGGTCCGCATAACCGTTGAAATAGAGGTGCGAGACGTAGGATGTCGTTTAGCTAACGCACTATATAGCGCTGTAAAGCCTGAAGAGTCCCTTAAGCTTAGAGGTGTTAATATGAGTGTTGTTAGGAAGGACTGCTCAGTTATTATAGATATAAACGCGCCTGAAGTAGCGTCGGCCCTACCCGTAGTTAATAACATCCTCAAGCTAATGGCTACGTCTATAGATGTGATACAGACATCACAAGACAGAAATAAACGTGTGGTTTAATTACTTTAATTCTTATTAACGTTAGTTAGAATTGATTAAGGTGTTGAAGAACATGGCTCAGAAAATACCTCCTGAGTTGGAGCAGACGTTAATAAAGTATCAGCAAATAGAGTCTCAACTAGCTTCAGTAATAACTCAAAAGTCTGTTGTGTCTTCAGAGCTTAAAGACATTGAAAGAGCTTTAAACGTGCTTCAAAGCATAAGTGCGGAAACCCCAGTATATAAAAACACAGGCTTTGTGTTGGTTAAAGTTGGGAAGGATGAAGTCATTAAAGAACTTCAGGAAAGGAAGGAAGAACTGGAGGTAAGGCTTACAAGCTTTGAAAAGATTGAGGAGACTTTACGTAAGCAGTTCGAAGCCGTAAAGAAAGAACTGGAAAAGTATAGAGTTGTACCAAGCACTGCTTCAGAAGGTGGATGAACGTATAGGTAAGGTTTACGTTAAGAACTTAGGGCTTGACTTAAGCAGGGTAACGGCTGAAGATCTGGAATCCATAGCGACGTTTTTAGAGGATGTTATTGGGTTGGAGTTACGTAAGAGGTTAGGGAATATAGACTACGACCTAACTGTTAATGTGTGGTTATCGGAGAACACGTTAAACATAGAGGTGGACGTTGAGGTATACGCTCACGAAGGGTTTAAAGCCGAGGGTGAAGTTTTAATAGATGAAGCCCTAGATAAAGGATTGGAGAAGCTGGAAAATGAACTTACGAGAAGATTTAGCGCTTAAGGTAAAGAGTTTAACTCAACTCTTAGCCAACGTGAGAAACGTTTGTTTCTTAACGCATAGGGACGCTGATCCAGACGCCATAGCTAGCTTGCTAGCTTTAAAATACGTCTTTGAACATCTTAAGGCAGACTTGACGACAGCCGTATATCTACCTGAGGGATTGAGTAGAGAGTCTAAGAAACTCTTAAGTAGCTTGAACTATGTTTTAAACCCTGTAAGTTATCTAAAACAATGCGATATTAAGGTAGTGACGGACTCTTCAAGCCATTCTCAACTAGCGGGGGTAGGCAGCCATGATGAAGTAGTTAAAACGCCTTATGTATTAGTAGACCATCATGAAGTCAACGAATTAGTTAAGGAGGCTGTCTTAAGTTTTCATTATCCCGAAGCTTCGTCTACGAGTGAGTTGGTTGCTTTAATAGCTCATGAATTAGAAGTTAAACTACCTTCCGAAGTCATTACATTATTAATCGCTGGGATTCTATACGATAGTAAAGTCTTAAGACTTGCTAAACCTACAGCTTTTGAAGCCTTACACTACCTTACATCGGAGTGTTATGAGTGTTACGTGAAGGTCCTCAGCATTTTAAGTGGGGAGAAAGTCCCTAGATCGGAAACTATAGCTATACTTAAAGGCCTTGCTAGGACTGGCTTATATAGCGTTGGAGACTACCTACTAGCCATCTCATGCGTTAGTGCCTATGAGGCTTCAGTACTTAAGCATTTGATCAACGCTGGCGCTGATGTAGCGGTAGTGATTTCACGTAAAGAGAATTCAACGAATATTTACGTTAGAGCTACACAAGACGTTATTGAGGCTGTTAAGAAACCTTTGGCTGGAGAGCTATGTATGTATTTATCTAAGGCTTTAGGTGGTTCCGGTGGCGGGCATGCTGGAGCCGCCGGCGCTTCATTACCTGCTAATACGAAGTTGGAGGATATCCTTAATCTTTTAAAGAAGTTTTTTGAAGAGTTAAAGCTTGAGTTTCGCGTTATGGAGGAGGGACGGTGGTTTGAGAGGTGTTTTAGGTAATGGTTAAGATATACGTAGATGAAAGGGAGAAAGCTTCCGGCATACCTGAAATACTTAAGGAGTTGGGGGCGGCGGTAATATTTAAGCAGTTAGATGTGGGGGATTACATCCCTGCTGAGGGTATTATCATAGAGAGGAAGAGAGTGGATGATTTAGTGAACTCTATCTATGAAGGTAGGTTTTTCGATCAAGTTAAGAGGCTTTCAGCGTCAGGAAGTAAGGCAATTTTACTAATTGAAGGTGATATACTTAAGTTAAGACAAACTACGGAAAACTTCAAAGCTATAGAAGCAGCGTTAGTGACTGCGGTGCTTTCCTTTGGACTGTCTGTGTTCTACGTTGATGGATCCAAACACGCTGCTGAGTTGATTAAGTATATAGCTGAGAAATACCAGCAACAAAGGAGTAGTAAAGGCACGTATGTTAACTTACCTACGTATAAGAAGGAACGTAAGCCTAAGACTACTGACTTAAGGGCCTGGCAGGTTTACATACTTTCATCATTTCCTAAGATAGGGCCTAAGTTAGCTTTAAGGCTGTTGCAGAAATTTGGGAGTCTAAAGTCTGTATTAAACGCTCAAATAACAGAGTTGGCTAGAGTGGAGGGAATGAATGAAGATAAGGCTAAGCTTATTAAAAGCATAGTTGAGTGGGGTGAGCAAAGAAAACCTCAAGAAGGCTTAAGTAAGTTTCTCTTTAAAGGCAGTCAAGCTGAAAACCTCAACGATAAAAATCGTTGAATACCCCTCTATCTCACGGGATCTCTCAGATTACGAAAGTGTTAAGTTACAGCATCAGGGTTCGTACCTACGTAAGCTTTGACTTGCTTACGTAGGTTTTCATCATCCCTTGTAATCTGCTCTACGCCGTCCTTCGGGAGCGTGCCTCCCTCGGAGGACGTAGAGCTTCATAGGAAGTCCCCCTCACCTAGATCACAGAGTTCATCCCATACCGTCAACATAACTTATATAGAAGGGAATTAAAAAGGTTAAGAACAAAATCCTTAATACCTAACACCAATAAAAAGCGAAATTGTTTCGGCGGGTATCAGTTGGTAGTAAACGCTTATAACTCCTTTAGAAGTATTGAGTTAGGTAGTGAAGTATGCCTAGGTACAAGACTGTAGAGCAAATACAGAGGATAATGTCCAACCTTGAGTATGTGAGGAACATAGGTATTATAGCTCATGTAGACCACGGCAAAACAACCACTTCAGACGTATTACTGGCTGCGGCTGGGATAATATCGTCGAAAGTTGCTGGTGAAGCTTTAGCTTTAGACTACCTAGATGTTGAGCAGAAGAGAGGCGTTACGGTTAAAGCAGCTAACATAAGCCTCTACCATGAATTAGGGGGTAAGGGTTACGTTATAAACCTTATTGACACTCCGGGCCATGTAGACTTTTCAGGTAAGGTTACGAGGTCTTTAAGAGTTCTCGACGGTGCTATAGTCGTAGTAGATGCTGTGGAAGGAGTTATGACGCAAACAGAGACTGTTTTAAGGCAGTCTCTTGAGGAGAGGGTTAGACCTCTACTCTTCATTAACAAAATAGATAGACTTATTAAGGAGTTGAAACTCTCACCTCAGGAAATTCAGAAGAAGTTCGTGGATATAATTAAGGAAGTTAATAGGTTAATTGTTGAGTACGCAGACCCAGAATTTAAAGATAAGTGGGTGTTAGACCCAAGTAAGGGGCAGGTCATCTTTGGCTCGGCTAAGGATAAGGTAGGTCTTACCGTACCTTACGCCGCTAAAAAAGGAGTTAACGTCATGGACTTAATTAAAGCCTATGCTAAAGGTAAGGAGGCTGTTGAGGAGTTACAGAAGGTTGTTCCCCTACATGAAGCCATTCTTGAGACGGTAATTCATAACGTTCCAAATCCTAGGGAGGCTCAGAAATATAGAATACTTAAGATATGGAAGGGAGACATAAATTCCGAGCTAGGTAAGGCTATGATGGAAGCTGATCCCAACGGACCCTTAGTGTTTATGATTAATGATATGAGGTTAGATCCGCATGCAGGCTTCGTAGCTACAGGGAGGGTTATGTCAGGGACTTTAAAGACTGGTGAGGAGGTATGGCTAGTTAACGCTAGAATACCTCAGAAAATACTTCAAGTATCTCTGTACATGGGTCCCTTTAGAGAGCAAGTGGATTATGTAGTGGCCGGTAATATAGGTGCTGTTTTAGGTCTTGATAAGGCTAAATCCGGTGAGACCGCTGTAGCGATAGCGTTTAAGGACATGGCCGCACCGTTTGAGAGGATGCATTACGTCTCAGAGCCTGTAGTCACCATGGCTGTAGAGCCTAAAAAGACTCAAGACTTAACTAAGCTTATAGACGCTTTAAGGAAGATGGCTATCGAAGATCCTAACCTAGTAGTTAAGATAAACGAAGAAACTGGAGAGTATTTAATATCGGGTATGGGCCCATTACACTTGGAGATCGTATTAACCTTACTTAAAGAGAATTACGGTGTTGAAGTTGATACTTCCCCACCTATAATAGTCTACAGAGAGACCATCAGAGCCTCCTCCCAAGCTATAGAGGGTAAATCACCGAATAAGCACAATAAGTTCTACATAAGTGTGGAACCATTGAATGAGGAGACCATTTCTTTAATTCAGCAAGGCGTAATAAACGAGAACATGGATTCGAGGGAGATGGCTAAAATACTTAGAGATCAAGCTGGTTGGGACTACGATGAAGCTAGGAGGATATGGGCTATTGACGAAGGTCTTAACGTATTCGTAGATAAGACATCCGGTGTTCAATATCTTAGAGAAGTTAAAGACACCATAATCCAAGGTTTTAGGTTAGCTATGGCTGAAGGACCTTTAGCTATGGAGAGGGTAAGGGGCGTTAAAGTAATATTACACGATGCTGTAATACATGAAGACCCAGCCCATAGAGGTCCAGCTCAGATATTCCCGGCGGTTAGGAATCCTATATACGCAGGTATGTTAATGTCGAAACCGACGCTTTTAGAGCCCATTCAGAAACTAGACGTTAGAGTACCTATGGACTTCATGAGTGCCGCTATCTCCGTAATTACTAGGAAGAGGGGTAAGGTTCTAGACGTAATAACTTTAAGTAGTAATAACGTTAGAGTTATAGCTGAGATACCTGTCGCTGAATCCTTAGATTTAGCCAATGAATTAAGATCGGCTACGGCTGGAAGGGCTTTCTGGGGTACGGAATTCAGTAAATGGTCGCCAGTGCCTGAATCCATGCTCTTCGACATAGTTGCTAAAATAAGGCAGAGGAAAGGTTTGAAGCCAGAACCTCCGAAACCTGAGGACTTTATATCGCCTTTCTAACATCACGAAATGCTTAAGTCATATAGCATATCTTCTTCAAATCTACAGTTACGTTTTAAACATCATAGTTAGCGAGAACTTAAAAACCACCTGATGGTGCTTCTTATAGCTTCTTTCGAGGTGTACTTAGGCCTCCACCCCAGGGACTTAAGCTTACTTATATCTAATAACATGAACTTAACGTCGCCAACCCAACCCCTACCGTCTTCTGTAGCGGGTTTAAAGACGTAAGTAACGTTACTTAAATTCATCTCGCTAACGACTAAATCCGCTATTTCCTTAACCGTTATCCAGTCTTCATTGCCTACGTTAATCACTAGATACCTTAGGTTACTCTCTCTTAAGTAACGTTCAGCTACGTTAATACCTTCTATTAAGTCTTGAACGTGTAAATACGACTTTTTCTGCGTTCCATCACCTAAAATCTCAAGGGTAGATGGGTTTAACCTTAACTTATTTATGAAGTCAACGACGACTCCATGGGTTTGCCTCGGACCCACTATGTTTGCGAATCTAAGTATCAGCGATTTAATGCCGTAAATTAAGCTGTAGCTTAAGATTAAATTCTCAGAAGCTAGCTTAGAAGCTCCATATATCGATATAGGTTCTAACGGACTGTAGTCTTCAGGGGTTGGTATGGTTTTAGCATCTCCATACACTGTTGATGTGCTAGCGAAAACCAAGTTTTTAACTTTATATTCTCTACATGCTTCAAGTACGTTAAACGTTGCTAAGACGTTTTCTTCAAAATGCTTTCTAGGGTTTGTAATCGAGGTTTTTACCTCAGGGTTCGCTGCTAGATGATATACTACATTAGCGTCACGAAATTCGTTAATCCACGAGCCGTATACCTTTAAATCATCTACTACTAGTTTAATTCTCCCTGAAACATACGCGTTTTTAAGATTATCTGGGTTTCCGGAGCTTAAGTTATCGATGACGACTACTTCAAAGCCTTTCTTAAGTAGACCCTCAACCACATGTGAACCTATGAAGCCGGCACCGCCAGTAACTACAGCCTTCATTGCTTTCATACCTGCTAAGTTTACATCTCAATTACGTTCGAACTATACCCGTAGCTATGTCATCCACAACTTCTAACATCCTATCTAGGTTGCTTTCTGAAGGGTTCTTAAACTTTATTAGGACGTGGTTTCCTTTAAGGCTTATGTCCAGTTTCTCGCTTAAGTCTTTACGTATGGATGAAACTATGTTAACGAAGCTTACGTCCCTCCTACCTAAGCAAATCCTTAAAGTATGCCCTAATTCCGTCTCCAACACCACCATCGAAATCCCGTCTTCACGGCAAAGCCTTACAAGTATGTCATAAGCTATTGGCTTTAAGATAGCGTAGTTGTTTTTAATGGCTTCCTTGCTTATCTGCCTAGAAATAACGAAAACCTTTATGTTACCATATTGTATATACTCCTTAGCGTTTAGCAATTCTTCGAATGTTCTTAAGGCTACATCATATTTCTCAGCTTCTTTAGCTATATCCGGGTTTAACTTATACGATCTAGTCTTAATTACCTCTAGCAAATATGTGTAGAGCTTCTGAGTAAAGTCGATTAAGCCGTAATTCATTTTAACTGCTTTAGCTATGGCTTTACCGACTTTACTCATCTTGTCTATCTGACCTTGATTGTATAGGATGACATCCTTAAGTAGTTGCTCAGGTAATTCAACCTTGGCATTAAGTGTTTCAACGTAGTCAAGCACAGCGTTAGTTAGTGAGTTTACGTTTGAGAAACGCATTAAAACCTCGCTCTTACCTTGATCGTCGTATTTAACTACCACGCCTAAATTTTTTGGAGGAATGTATAGTATGGCAGTGGAGTTCACTATGGTTAGATTGTTTGATGGAGGAACGCCGACGACGTATGAGCTGTTAATCACTACTGGGGAAGATAAAGTGTTGCTTAAGAACTCAACGTAAATTCTAGAGCCTTTACTTAAGAGGGCTGTGGCTAAAGTCGCTGTGGCTAAGCTTTCGTCAAAACCACTTTTACTGTAGATAGTAACGCTGGTTTTCATCTTCATCTTCACCTTTAACTATCTGCTTACTATTTAAACCCTTATGTATCGCCATACACTTCATTCTCCTACTTAGGGTTTTACATCTAAAAGTATATGAGTGCGTCAAGCTTATAAGCATTTAACCTTTATTTAAAATTCTGGTGAGTAATTGGTGGCTGTAGTGCTCTTTGTAGTGGTTAGTGCTTTGCTAGCTATTGGGTACGCATTTTTCAACGCATATAGAGTTCTTCGAGCGCCGGAAGGCAGCGGTAAAATGGTTGAAGTTCATAACTACATAAAGGAGGGCGCTAAAGCCTATCTAAAGAAGCAATATACAGTGATTTTAAGCATCGGTGCCGTCATAACTATACTGCTACTCTTCGTAGATTTAAAGATGGCCTTAAGCTATGTATTAGGAGCTCTTTCATCCACCGCAGCAGGATATGTAGGTATGTGGATTGCCGTGAATTCAAACGTAAGAACTGCCTACACTGCTAAGGAGTATGGGTTAAATAAAGCGTTACGTCTAGCCTTCAGCGGAGGATTGGTGTTAGGGTTGATGACGGTAGGCTTAGGGACTTTACTCATAGCGCTGCAGTACCTAGGCTATGGGGGGACTCCAGACGCCATCCAAGCTATAATAGGCTATAGCTTTGGAGCTTCCTCAGTAGCTCTATTCGCTAGGGCTGGTGGAGGTATATACACTAAGGCGGCTGACATAGGTGCTGACCTCGTAGGTAAGGTGGAGGTAGGTATTCCTGAAGACGACCCGAGAAACCCTGGCGTAATAGCGGACAACGTAGGTGATAACGTAGGTGATGTCGCAGGTATGGGGGCGGACCTCTTCGAATCGTATGTGGGATCCATAATCTCCACCATGATTATAGTTGCCACACAGTTAGTGGAGTCTTCAAAGTGGGTTAACTTAGCGTTAACGCCTTTAGTAGTGGCCAGTGCCGGAATACTAGCTTCTATAGTAGCGTCTTTCTTCGTTAGAACTAAGGAAGGGGGTGACCCGTCAAGACCTTTAACGCTTGCGACCGTTATTTCGGCTGTGTTAATAGCTATTATCTCTACACCCATACTGTTGATTCTCTTAGGTCAGGATTTAGGCCTCTACGCTTCGATAGTAGTTATAGCTGGTTTGATTACCGGTGTGGTGACGGGGTTAACCAGCGATTATTTCACCAACGGTAAATACTCCCCAGTTAGGAAAGTAGCTAAGATGTCTGAAGCTGGGCCGGCATTAACGATCCTGACGGGTTACGCCTACGGACTTTTAAGCGTGTTCGCTCCAAGCGTTACTATAGCTATTGCGACGCTGGTCTCGTACTGGCTTTTATCAAGCTACGGAGGGTTCTGGTTCGGCATATACGGCGTTGCTTTAGCTGCTGTTGGTATGTTATCACTTACTGGGGTGGTGGTGAGTGCTGACGCCTACGGTCCTATAACAGATAACGCTGCTGGGATAGCTGAGCAAGCAGGGCTTGGCGATGAAGTTAGGGAAATAACAGACAAGCTTGATGCCGCTGGGAATACCATGAAATCCGTATGTAAAGGGTTTGCTATAGGTTCAGCGGCTTTAACAGCCTTAGCTTTCATCGCTGCTTACGCAGCTTTAGTGCAGAAATACAGAGGGCTTGACATATCTAAGCTATTTGCTGAGTTAAGTGTTTTGGATGCTAAGCTAATCAGCGGGATGTTCGTAGGTGTTGTCATGCCAGCTTTATTCACAGCCCTCGTAGTGTTAGCGGTTAGTGACGCGGCATTTGTGTTGATTGAGGAGATTAGAAGGCAGTTCAAGGAGAAGCCAGGCATACTAGAGTTTAAAGATAAACCTGATTACGGTAAAGCCGTGGGGATAGTAACGACCTACGCTATAAAGAAGCTCATCCTACCTGGGTTAGTAGCTATAATAGTTCCTGTGATAGTAGGCTTTACTTTAGGGCCTTACGGACTTGCTGGAATGTTATTAGCGGCGACTATATCGGGTTTGCTTCTAGGTCTCTTCCAAGGTAACGTAGGTAATACATGGGATAACGCTAAGAAATATATAGAGGCAGGTCATCACGGAGGTAAAGGAAGTGAAGCACATAAAGCAGCTGTTATAGGGGATACCGTAGGCGATCCAATGAAAGACGCTTCCGGACCTTCTATAAACATATTGATTAAACTCATGAGTATAGTGTCTCTAGTCTTTGCCTACTATATCGTTCAATACAATCTACTAAACCTTATAGGATAACGCGATGAAGTTAACTAAATATCCAAACCTACGAGGTCCACAAACCCTTTTTTAAAGTAATGCTTAACTTCCTTCACCTCAGTAACTAAGTCGGCTAAATCCTTAATCGGCTTAGGTACGTACCTACCAGTAACGATAGCATGACGTCTAACGTCATTAGCGAACTTTCGTAAGATCTTAATCGCTGTCGCCTCATCTATTAAACCTAAGTGGGTAGCTAAACCCAACTCATCGAAAACCACCAATCTAGGTCTATATTTAAGCATGATTTTAGGGTATACGTACGTTAAGAATCCGTAACCTAAGGCCATGTTAATCGAGGCAATCTGATCTCCTAAGTCGTTTGGGTTAATAAACTCTTTAGTTCCTACCTGATATATGAGTACTCGGTTTCTTAAGTATCCTTTGCTTAGATTTTTAAGGAGGGTTATCTCACCGCTTTCGCCGTATTTCATAAACTGAACTATTAAAACTCTCCAACCCCTACCTAAAGTTCTAACTGCTGTACCAAACGCCGCCGTAGTTTTACCTTTGCCTTTACCGTAGAAAACCAAAAGCATGGTTTTGCCCCAAGTAGATAGTAGCGGTGTTTCTTTTAAACATTAGGATGTAAAAATCAAAAGCATGGTTTTTAACCACCTAACTCTACAGCTTTAATAGCATGTAAACCCTCGAGAATTAGCTTCAGCTCATCGATATCCAACACGATACCCAACTCAGCACTTAAGTAATTCCTCAACTTTGACATGCTTAAAGGGTTTTGAGTGTATAGAATTATTAAGTTAGCTGCTGTTGAAGTCCATGCTTTATTGCTTAACTTAATTAAGCTATGCTTAAGGTTCTCGTCGCTTACGCTTCGTAAGATCTTCCTGAAAGAAGGTATGCCTTTATCAGTAGCTTTAATTCTTACCTCACTAACTTCAACGTCTTCAGATCTTAAAGGCGATTCATAAGCTTTAGACCTAAGCTCCCGTAGATCCTTAACTCTTAAAACCTTAATTACGTCTAAACCGTTAATTAACTTCCTATAGTTTAGGAATGCTGCTTTAACATACTCCGACCTCTGATTAAATGTTAAAGAAGCTTTTAACGCGGCATAACCCACCCTTAATGCTAGCTTAGGACTGAACTTGTCGATTGTGTCTAAACTAGTGTGGTAGAATTTATCAGGCCAGTTAATTAACGACACCGCTGGAATACCGTAAACTATGTATGAGTCGTGGTCACTACCCGCTTCGTAAGACCTTATGCTGAATTTAATCCCTTCTTTTGAAGAGCTGAAAAACCACGTATCGCTATATCTAAGAAGGACCTCATAAAATATTGCGTATGTATGAGCTTCAAAGCTACTTAGTAGGGCTATAGGCGATCGAATAAAGTAAAGGGTCGACTTCGTTAGCGATTGCTTCTCTCCAATCATGTCGAGGTTTATAGCGCCAATTACTTTTACTTGCCTTTCAGCTAAAGCTTTGATTAAGGGTAAGCTACCGTAGTGCTCAGGAACCCATATAAACCTCATCACATTTCTTAAGCGAGGTTTAAGGTTTTTAACTGCCCTCCCTAACACCTCACTTAAAATCAGTAGGGTTGATGCCCCGCTTACGTTATCATTAACTGTATGTCTAGGATGGCAGTAGTGAGCTATTAAATGCACTTCATTAACGTTATCTTCCCCAACGGAGGCTGTAACAACCCTTAACGGATATGGTTCTGTAAATGAAGACTTAACGAACCCCTTCACCTTAACTTTAACGCCGTTGTCTAAAGCGTTAATTAACCTCTCAGCATCGCCTCTGGAGATACTTAACGCCGGTGCTTTAAGCTTACTTAAATCCTCCGGTGAGGGGAATAAGCCCACGTAAGGAACGGCGTTTTTAGGCGCGTCTCTCCTGAAGATTAAGACCGCCTTAGCCCCTTTATCTACTAAGTTCAAGTACGTTTCAAAGCTTCTGTTGTACGTTAAAGCTACGTCAACATCGTCTGGTACTCGAGTTCCGTCACCGACGTATGTTACCGTCCCTTCAAACTCACCTGGAGGTGAGTGAGCTACTACAGCTGTGCCTTCCCGCCTAAATGAGGATAAGACTTTCTTGAAAGGCTCTACAACTCTAACCTCCCCATCCTCTATCTCCCAACCAATTAACGAAGTCAGCCAGTTGTGAGGTTGTGTGTAGCTGAAGTTGAAAACCTCAACATTAAGGCCTGAATCCTCTACCTTATCTCTTATATAGTTACTTGCTTCAACTAAATATTTGGTTCCTTGAATTCTATGGTAAGCGGATATGTTGACGGCTTCCTTAACGAGGTCTGAAGGGTTTAAAGCTGCTTTAACTTCGTTTAACAATGAAGTAAGGGACATTACAAACAATCCTCAGAGGTCTATACCTACCTTTTTAGAGAAATCAAATATAGTTAAAGAAACGACTCGATTGTTTTTTATCCTAACTACAACATTACTTTCCGTAAGTATTGATTCGTCCGCATCTTCTACGTCGTAGCCAAAGTTTATGTATAGAATGTCTGTTTGCTTATCGTACTCAAGCCATATATGCTCCACATCACCTATTAACAAACTTTTAATTTTGTCGACCTCTTCACTCGTGAAACATCACCGTGTTTTAATCTTCATTAAAACGTTTTAAATTCGTATTACATGGTAAGGGCTGGTGAGAGTAAATGGCGGGTGCGAAGGCTAAGTCGTCTGTTAAGTGTGAAGAATATTGTAGCGAGTTTTGCGAAGGTAAAGTCGGTGAAGAGCTAGAGCTTTGCTTAGGCTCATGCTTAAGGTTTTGCCTAGCTGCGTTTTCAGACTAACGTCTGCGTGTGTCAACGTTAGAAGTTGTTAAGTTCCTACACTCCACGAAGTTAAGTATTTGATTTGTTCTTCAGTAAGACTGTCTATCTCAACACCCATGGACTTAAGCTTTAACTTAGCTATCATCTCATCTATTTGTCTCGGTAACGTATACACGCGTTTTTCAAGGTTGTTTCTACGCTCTTTAATGTAGAGAGTTGCTAAAGCTTGATTTGAAAAACTCATATCCATTACTTCGCTTGGATGTCCCTCAGCAGCAACCAAATTAACTAACCTACCTTCAGCTAGGACGTAGACCCTCCTCCCGTTGATTAAAGTATATTCCTCAACGTAGTTACTTAACCTCCTCTTATGCTTAGCAATCCTTTGTAGATCTTCAAGGTTTATCTCGACGTTGAAGTGTCCCGCGTTGGCTAATATAGCTCCATCTTTCATCTGGAGGATATGTTCTTCCCTGATAACGTTTATATTTCCTGTTGCTGTGACGAATATATCCCCTACCTTGCTGGCCTCACTCATGGGCATTACGTTATAGCCGTCCATGACAGCTTCTAAAGCTTTTACTGGATCTACTTCAGTAACGATTACCCTAGCGCCCATCCCCCTAGCTCTCATGGCGATGCCCTTACCTACCCATCCATAACCCGCAACGACGAAGACCTTACCAGCCAGTAATACGTTAGTAGCTCTGAGGATGCCATCTATAGTTGACTGACCTGTGCCGTATCTGTTATCAAACATGAACTTAGTTAATGAGTCGTTAACGGCTATTACCGGATAAGCTAACCTCCCCTCGTTTTCAAGCGCTCTTAATCTAATAACGCCTGTAGTCGTTTCCTCCGTACCACCCCACAGTTCGTTGGCGTAGATTGCCCCTTCACTATGTAGGTAAGCATGTAGATCAGCGCCGTCATCCAAGACTATATTAGGTCTAACGCTAGCTACCTCAGCTATACATTGGTAATACTCCTCCTTAGTTTGACCTCTCCAAGCACAAACCTCGATGCCTTCATGAACTAACGCGGCCGCCACATCATCCTGAGTGGAGAGGGGGTTACTCCCAGCTAACCATACAGCAGCCCCCCAAGCCTTCAACGTTAAAACTAAAACCGCCGTTTCTTTAGTTACGTGTAAAACCGCCGAAACCTTCACGCCCTCAAGAGGTTTTTCAGCGGAACGTTCTCTCCTAAGCATAGTTAAGACAGGCATGTGTTTTTCAGCCCAATCTATCCGCTTAAGCCCCTCCTCCCAAAGAGCTGGGTTAGCGATTTTAGACACTTAACGCACCGTATATGTGATGTTACACGTGTTTAAAACCTTTAACTTATCGTATTTTGCCTAAATTATTTAAACGTAAATATTTAACTCGAGAGAGTTATTTATTTGTGGATGTGCGTACCTCCGACTCTGAGGTAAATGATGATGCCCAGCGGTGGCGAAACGATTTGATTAGAAACCAGGTGTTTAAGCCTTTAAGAAGTGGAGGTGTTTTTAAGGTTTTAACAGTTTTTTTAATACTTGCCCTAGCTTTAACGTATTCGTTCTTTGTATATAGGTATGTATCCAACATTAACGACTATATATCTGACGAGTGTTGGTACGTTAGTTCTGCTAGGAATATACTAAGCAAATATTTCGGATTAACCCCTCGTTTCGAGGGGGATGAGGTTCTGGTAACTGTAGAGTTGACTAAGTATCTAGTGAGGGAGAGTTACTACTCTGAAGTGCGGGAGTTAAAGAGTTACGTAGCTGGTATAGGTGGTGCAATCATTAAAGATGAAAACTACTACCAATTTAAAGATGACGGGAAGTACTTACCTGCAATATGTGTTAAGCTAAATCGTTCCCAAATACCTAACATCACTAAACTTCCTTACGTAGTTAATGTTGCTATGGGTTATTGCTACCCAACAGCTGAGAACATATTAAACTACCTAAACTTCGAACACCCACCTCTCGTTAAGTACTTAATAGCTTTAGCTATGGCTACGGTTGGAGACGAACCGGGGGTTTGGAGGATACCTTCGATAATTGCCGGCGCTTTAACTTTAGCGTTCGTCGTTTTAACAATCAAGAAAGTCGTTGGTAACACGTCTTGGATTTACGTAGGTATGGCGGCAGCTGTGATAACGGCGTTAGACCCCACGTTTAGATCTATGTCTATGGTTGCTATGCTAGATATCTTCGTTGCTTTATTCACGATACTAACGCTTTACTTCACGCTCTCGAATTCCTTAATTGGTACATCAGTAGCGTTGGGCTTGGGGATCGCCAGTAAGTTAAATGCTGCTTTTGCTGGCGTACCAGCGGTTTTAGTCTGGGTTAATAAGGAGAAACCAGCTAAAGCTCTACTATATCTAATATACATACCTATAGCGTTATTTCTAATGTTTAACATACCGTTTATAGTTAAAGACGGTTTCTTAAATTGGTGGGGTTCTAGCGTAGAAGGCGCTATAAGATGGCATCTAAGCGTTAAAACTACTGAAGGCCCCCCGCAATCCATGCCTTGGGAATGGTTAATAGGTAGAAATCCATTCGTGCTTCATTACGTATACGACCCAAACTCGGGTCAGTGGGTTGCTGACATTATAGCGTCTGGTAATCCAGTGCTGTATCTACTAACTGTAGCGCTCTCGATATTTATACTACCGTCAATTAAAGACCTGCCGGACAAAGGACTTACGTACATCTTCACATGGGTTACGTACCTTATGTACATAGTTATGTGGGTAGCTGGTGGTAAAACGCAGTATAGTTTCTACTCGGTACAGGTAGTCCCCCTAATCTACACCTTACTTCTTGAGTTGATATACTATCTACTGAGTTCTACGGCGAATATAAGGAAAGCTGTCGAGAACTGGGTTAAAGTATTTAAGGTAATTAGCGATTGGTTGGCCGGTAAAGTTAAGATAAGTGTTAAAGTGGTTGTTCAGGATCGATGTGATGGCATGGTTTGAAGTCGTTTTTATTATTTTATGTATAGTCGTAAAATTAAGTTTTTATTTTTGAGTTTAAGTCGTTTATGAGGTGGGTAGTGTGGTTAACAAATACGTCCTTAGTTTTGAAGAAGGGGATTGGAGGGATAAGAAACTTCTAGGTGGTAAAGGTGCGTCATTAGCTCAAATGACCCAGTTAGGGCTTCCAGTACCTCCGGGGTTTACGATAACGACAGACGCTTGTCGTGAGTTCTACTCAACTAGGAAAGCTGAGATAGACGCCATCGTTAAGGAGTTGGAGAGGAATCCCCCGCCTAACGTGAGGGACTCCTTAATAAGGAGGATTTGGGATATCATTAGAGTTATGGAGCTTCCTAACGGGCTTATGGAGCAAGTGGTTCAGTACATGAAGTATGTTGAGGAGAAAACAGGTAAGAAATTCGGAAGTCCTGACAACCCGCTGTTGGTTTCGGTGAGATCCGGTGCGGCCGTTTCAATGCCGGGTATGATGGATACAGTACTTAATTTAGGTATAAACGACGAAGTCGTTAAGGGTCTTGCTAGGTTAACAGGTAATGAATGGTTTGCTTATGATGCTTATAGAAGATTCTTAGCTATGTTTGGAAGGATTGTACTTGAAATTAAGGAGGAGTACTTCAATGAAGTCTTCGATAGGTATGACGACGAGTTTAAGAAGAAAGCTCAAGAACTCTTCCCCAACGAGTTAGAGGCTATTAAGAATAAATACCCTAAGTACACCTTAAGGCTTGACGCGCAACCACCCATTGATGTAGCACCGAATTTGTGGAAGCTCTCAGTAGAGTATATGAAGAAAATAGTTGAGGAGTATAAAGATGTTATAGCTAAGAACTGGGGTGAATTCCCGCAAGATCCTTGGAAGCAGTTAGAGTTGGCTATTAAAGCTGTCTTTAGATCTTGGATGAATCCTAGAGCTATATTCTACAGAATGGCTAACAACATAACGCCGGACATCGCTGACTGCACAGCTGTTAACGTAGTCACGATGGTTTTCGGTAACATGGGTTGGGATTCAGGAACGGGTGTTTACTTCACTAGGGATGTAGCTACAGGTGAGAACAGACCTTACGGTGAGTTCCTACCTAACGCTCAAGGGGAAGATGTGGTTGCTGGAATAAGAACGCCTTTAAGTTTAGATGAGCTTAAAGAAAGAATGCCGGAGATTTATCAACAGTTAATCACAGCTGGTAAAACTCTTGAAAGGTTGAATAAGGACGTTATGGATATAGAGTTTACTATAGAGAGAGGGAGGCTTTACTTCCTACAAAACAGGAAGGCTAAGATGACTCCGTTAGCTAGGGTTAAAACTGCCGTTGACATGGCTGAAGAGGGAATCATAAGTAAGGAAGAAGCTATAATGCTGGTGTCGCCTGATGTGGTTCTGAAGCTACTTTACCCAAGGGTAGATCCTAAAGCTACTGCTACACCGATAGCTAAGGGTTTACCGGCATCACCAGGTGCTGTTAGCGGTGAAGTGGTATTCGATCCGGATACCGCTGTAGCTAAAGCTAGGGAAGGGAAGAAAGTCATACTCGTTAGGGTTGAGACAAAGCCAGATGACGTTCACGGATTCTACGCAGCAGTAGGTATATTAACTTCAAGAGGAGGAATGACCTCACACGCTGCTGTTGTAGCTAGAGGCATTGGAAAGCCGGCGGTTGTAGGTGCTGAATCTATAAAGATAGACTATGAGAAGAGGATATTCACAGTAAACGACGTAGTCGTTAAGGAAGGTGATTGGATAACCATAGATGGAAACACGGGCAACGTATACGTTGGGAAAGTACCTACTATAGAGCCTGAGATAATACCTGAGTTGGATAAGCTCTTGAAGTGGGCTGACTCCATCAGGAGGTTGGGTGTAAGAGCTAATGCTGACGTACCTGAAGACGCTTTAATCGCTAGGAAGTTTGGTGCTGAAGGTATAGGGTTGTTAAGGATAGAGAGGATGTTTAGAAAGCCTGAGAGACTTAAAGCTTTAAGGAATGTAATACTTTCTGAGACTAAAGAAGAGAGGGAGGAACATCTAAGGAAGTTGGTGAGTATGATTAAACCAGACTTTAAAGAAATGCTTAAGATCATGGACGGCTTACCTGTAGTTATAAGGCTTATAGACCCACCACTTCACGAGTTCCTCCCAGCACCTGAAGAGATACTTAAAGAGCTTTACGACGCTAAGATAGCGTATGCCACATTAACTGAGTCGCAAACGGTTAAAGAACTAGCCCCGCAAACTATTGAAGAGCTTAAGAGCAAGATATCTAAGTTGGAGACTCTATATAAGAGGGTGTCGGTTCTTAAGGAGCATAACCCGATGATGGGTCATAGAGGTGTTAGGGTAGGCGTAACACATCCTGAGATTTACTACTACTTAGCTAGGGCGATGCTTGAAGCTGCTGCTGAGTTAAAGAAGGAAGGGTATCATCCAGTACTTGAGATTATGATACCTCAAACCGCTCACGTCAACGAAGTTAAGTTCGTCAAGCAGAAAGCAATCATTCCAGCAATAAAAGATGTTGAGAAGGAATACGGAGTAGATTTAAGCGATGTTAAGATAGGTACGATGGTCGAAACTGTTAGGGCCTGCTTAACGGCGGCTGAGCTAGCTAAGGAGATGGACTTCTTCAGCTTCGGAACTAACGACTTAACTCAAGCAACGTTTAGCTTCAGTAGAGATGACGTAGAGAATAAATTCATACCTCAGTACTTAGAATATGGGATTCTACCGGATAACCCGTTCCAGACACTAGATGTGGACGGTGTAGGTAAGTTAGTAGAGTACGCTACTAAAGAAGGCAAGAAAGCTAACCCGAATTTAGAGGTAGGGATATGTGGGGAACATGGTGGAGATCCAGCATCGATAGCCTTCTTACATAAAGCAGGTCTAGACTACGTCAGCGCTTCACCCTTTAGGATAATAGTGGCTAGGCTTGCTGCAGCTCAAGCAGCAGTTGCTGAGAAAATAAAGAAAGAAGCTGATTAATTTTTTAAAAGGTAATCCTTAAGCAACGTCCTTAATTCAGCAAACCTTACTTCCTGGAGGTACGGGTTTTTCAACAGTCAATATTACTGGGGTTTCCCCCTCACCACATCCAGCAGCTAATATCATTCCCTGGGATTCATAACCCATCATTTTCTTAGGCTTTAAGTTAGCCACAACTATGACGTACTTCCCTTTAAGATCCTCCGGTTTATACCACTCCGCTAACCCAGCTATTACTTGTCTTTTATCGCTCCCTAAATTTATTAAAAGTCTTATTAACTTACGTGATCCAGGAATTCTTTCAGCTTCCTCAACAACACCAACTCTAAGATCCACCTTCGCAAACTCTGCGTAATCGATTATTTGAGACTCAACCACTTTAACGTCACCTAATAAAGGTATTAAAACCCTTTATTAAATATGAGAAACGACTTAAACGTTATGTAAAAGGGGGTTTTTAACTTAAGTCAGGCGTTATATAGTGTTGATTAAGTTGTTGTATTTAACTTTAAAGTCAGAGGTTTGAACTTTAACACGTATGGGATGACACCGTCTAACGTCTTAGTAGAGCGTCTGAGTGTAGCTACCACTTTCATTCCTATGCGGACGTCCTCAGGCTTTACATCAACTAACTCAGCTAAAACCTTAGCATCGCCTAACTTGATTAAGCCTATTATCAAAGGCGTGAATTCTTCAAAACCTTTCAGAGGGACATTTATTACGGTATACGTTAAAACCTCACCTACTTTAGGTAGCTCTTCCTCAACTACCTTTCTAGATCCGCATTTAGGACATGAAGCTTTGGGAGGGTATGCTATAAACCCGCATTCAAGACATCTAGTTGATATAAGCCTAAGAAGTATGTTTTTAATGCGCCATATCCTCTGAATCGTAGTCATTAGGCTCACCTCTTAAGTAACACCGTAGTAACGTTTGAGCCGACGCCACCAACGTTTTGCGTTAACCCAACTTCAGCTGGAACTAACACACCTGGGAAGTCCCCTCTTAACTGCATAACTACCTCAGCAACTTGATACACTCCAGTAGCGCCTACCGGATGTCCTCTAGACTTAAGCCCGCCTGAAGGGTTAATCGTAGGTTTATCTCCAGGTTTAAATCTACCTTCGCTCCAAAGCTTAGCAGCCTTTCCTTTTTCAGCAAATCCTATCGACTCTAAACTAACTGCCGCGGTTATTGTGTATGCGTCATGTATTTCAGCAACGTCAACGTCTTTAACGCTTAACTTAGCCATACGTAAAGCGTTCTCGGCAGATAACCTAGAAGCGAAGAGCTCGTCAAGCGAGAATCTAGATGATAAATCTGGACTATCTACGGCGTTGCTTACGCCAGCAATCAATACCGGCGTATCACTTAGTTTCTTCCAATCCTCGTTAGTTAAGTATATGGCTGCTGCACCGTCACTTAATGGGCAAGCATCATAGAGTCTAATGGGATCGGCTACTACAGGAGAGTTTAGAACCGTCTCTAAAGTTATTTCATTTCTTAATTGAGCGTAGGGGTTTTTAACGCCGTTCTGATGCATCATCACAGACCAAAGAGCTAGTTCCTCCCTTTTCACGTTATATTTACTCATATAGTACCTCATGATTAAAGCGTTTAAACCAGCGAAACTTACGCCGTATATTAACTCGTAATCTGCGTCGGCAGCGTATGCTAACCCCCTTAAGGTGTCCGGAGTAGGTCTCTCAAGAAGTTTCTCCACCCCCACAACCAAAACTTTACTGTAAAGACCTGAAGCAACCATTAAGTATCCAGTCAACACAGCAACACCGCCCGAACCGCAAGCGCCCTCAACCTTAAGCCCGCATATACCTCTTAAGCCCGCATGATCCGCTATTAACGCGGCTAGATTCTCCTGCTCTACTAAACTACTTAACATGTTACCAACAACTATCGCTTCAGGTTTTTCATTACCTACCTCATCTAAGGCGTTAGATATAGCTTCAGCAGCTAAGTCCCGCATAGATACCTCCGTATGCTTACCTACTTTAGTCATCCCTACCCCAACAACATATACTTTCCGCATTAAGCCCACCTAACACTGCATGTATAACGTCAATATACCTTCCGAAGCAGAACCGCCTACGAACACTATCTTCTCTTGAGTGGAGCATTTACTCAAGGCCTTAGATAGGGCTAAAGCCGTCCCTAAACCTCCTTTAAATCCAGACTTCCTCAACTCTTCAGCGTCGCTTACATCAGCTTTTTTAAGCTTAAACTTAGCTAAGGCCTTATCTATTATTTTAGGGTTGTTCACAAACCCACTAACTATTTTCAAGCCATCCGACTTAACCTTCCTAGCCCTCAACAACTTACTTAAAACTTTAGAAAGTGAAGTTGCTGAAGCATCTGAGATTAACTCATTTAAAGCTTTTTCATCTGTTAAGTCCGTACGTAAAAACCCTAGAAACTCTCTTTTAAAGAGGTATTTAAGGATAGCTACCCTACCATCTCCCTCGCTTATCTCAAAGGTGACGGATCCCGCCGGCGGGTTAGTCCTGATCACGGTCACTAAGGATGGTGCTTGTTTTAATCCGTAGATAAAGCCTTCACTAAAGGATTTAAAGATCACCGGTGATATATCTAAATCAAGTAATTCGTAAATTGTGTGAAGTTCTAAATTTTTAGTTTCGTCAGCTATGAATATGTGCGAGTACTTATGTAAGTTATCAAATCTGCTGAGGACTTCATAACCTACAGTAATCTCATCCTCGTCTTTAGATAGAGCTGGCACTTCCTTACCATCAACCACGACCTTATTGGCTGGAATGTAAGCCTCCCACCTTCGTATATATACCAATCAATCCCCCTAGATACTATAGAGATACTTCTTTTATTGTTTACGTCTGACTTAGTCAATTGTCGATTTACATCAAATTTAAAGTCTTGAGGTTATTATCATTTTAGGTAAATAAGTTGGTTAACTTTAAGAATATGACCGGCATCGTGATGCTCACTAGCGTCATATCATACGGCATAATATTCCTAATACTGTTTATGGATAACTTCAACAGCGTTATTGAAACTATCGCTAAAAGCAATGTAAGCTACGTTGCGTTAGCTTACCTAACTAGGGTTGCTTCTTTAACTCTACACGCATTAACATTCTGGGTTTTACTCAAGATGTTCGAGTCGAGGGTAAGCGTTTTAGACACTCTTAAAGTTACGTATGTCTCGATATTCCTAGAGCTTTTAGTCCCTATAGGCGGAATAACTGAAGTCGGTAAATACTACCTTCTAACCAAGTATAGGTCTGTTTCTCCAAACCAAGCAATAGCTTCAATAACTTTACATAGGGTGATTTTATCGATGACTTTATTCGCGTTTTTAATGATAGCTGTCCGTAACCTCAGGTTTTCAACAGCTTATGTGATGTTAATGTACATACCTGCTTTAGCTCTGATCCTCATCAACTTAACGCTTTTGTTAATACCTAGTTCTAAACGCCTTGAAGATCTAGTAAATAAAGTCCTTACAAAGCTTAAGATGGAGAAGGTTACTCTTACGGAGAGCTACGTTAAAACCTTAACTCATATTGGGATAAAACCTCAGTACGTAGTCTTAGCCGCGTTAGTAGCTCTTGCCGAGAGATACGTTAACGCCTTACACGGTATTATGTTAGCCTACCTGATAGGCATAAACATTAACCTCTGGCAAGCTATCATAGGGTTTGACTCCATATACACTATAATATGGCTTTACCCTATCGTTACGCCAGGCAACGTAGGTATTTATGAGTTAACTCAAACCGGAGTTTTAACTTTAGTAGGTCTTAGCAGGTCATATTCAGCGTTATTAAGTGTATTCACGCGTGTGTTCCTTGTAATTGCTGAATACCCGCTTTTCTTCCTATCCGCGTTACTTATAGGCGTTGATATGAAATCCCTAGTTAAGGATGTAAGAGAGATGGAAGCTCGTTAAGAAACCCTTAAGAACTAACTGATCCATATGAAGGAATAACTTATTCAACGTTCCTATCCTAAACTAAGTGTGTTGTGATTTAAACGTTAATTTAGTAGCTTAACGCATAGTTATCGGGTATGTGTCGATGCCTGTGAAAGAACATAGGAAGGAATCTGAGGGATTGGAGGTTAAACTCTGTCTAATTATAACCAGCGATTCTATACATAAAGGACTTAAGAAAGATGAAATTACACCACACGTGAGTAAACTCGTGGATAAGTTTAAGCTTAAGTTAATTAAATCTATCATCGTGCCTAACGACGCTGAGCAAATCGTTGAAGCCTTGAATAACTGCTTAAGCGAATGTGACGTGTGTTTAGTTACTGGCGGTACAGGCATAAGTCGGAAGGACATCAGCGTTGACGTGGTTAAGAAGCTCTGCGTTAAGGAATTGCCTGGGTTTGGGGAAATATTTAGATACTTAACTTACGTAAGATACGGTTCAGCAGCGATGCTTTCAAGGGCTCACGCCTGTGTTATAAGCGATAAGCTCGTGTTTGTTATGCCAGGTTCTCCAGACGCTGTAGACTTAGCGCTTAAAGAGATAATCTTACCTGAAGTTAGACATGCCGTATTTGAGTTAAGGAAGTAAGATGACGTTTCTAAGAACTCTAGGTTACCTGCTTGATGCTTGAGCTATACCAACTAAACCTAATGGTCTTAAGCCTTAACGACTTGTTTTTATTTCCTTAAACTAATTCTAACTGTATGGTGGGTGCTACGTTCGTTGAAGCACATCCTTCGAAAAATAAGGGGTTTTTCCTATGGTATCCTGTAGCCGTAGCTGAATTCGGTAATTGCCCTAACAAAAAAGTAAGTGGGAGGTTCGTCATTGATTGCTATGCCTATAACTTAATAGGGTCGTCTTTAGTAAGGTTTTTAATGTTAAAGAAGCTGCGTAAGGAAGCACAGCTTCTTCCATATCCATCTATAGACGCACCTATCCTACAACATAATGAATGTAGCGAATATAGCTTCATGAAAAACGCTGAGGAGCTATGGCATGTCCTTCAGAATGAGGAAAAAGCTGCTGATATGATTAAGCAACTTTCCACCGTAGCAACAGCTAAAGCGGAAGAGCAGGTACGTGAGCGTAGGTTTAGATTCTTCCTATTTAGAGGACCTAGAGTTAACATCGAAAGATATGCCTTACGAAGTAATGTTGCTATATTAAAGGAGATACTTTCTAATTTATGCCTAGACAAATATGTAAAGCCAACTTCTTGGACACCTTCACATATACTGCTTAGGATTGATGCCGAAACAAGTTCTGTAAGCATCTTAGTAGGAAAGAATGAAGAATATTCAGCCACTTACTCAAGGTTCCTATTTAGAGATGAAATTTACACTACAATTAAATCTAAGCTTAACCTAACCTGATTTGCAGCCATAAGCTCAGTTCTCTAAAGTGGGGTATATGACCCTCTCCCCGCTCTGAAGGGCGGGGTTTCACTGTTGGGTCTTGAGCGATACCCCTCCTTAAGGGGGTTACGGAATTTCTAATCAATCATCGACCTCTGAGGGCTTCAAAACTTCGTGTGGGAGGCATAGTATAGGTTGTATATGTGCTTTAGTTGATATTACTTGAGGTTTGCCTCCCACACACATTAAACATCATCACCAAAAACAAACTAAAAACATCAACATATAAACCTTCCCATCCCCACCCTAAAGAGACGAGGCTTTCAGTTGTAAAACTTATTATCTTTTTCTAATCACCTAAAAATAGTGAGGCTTTAGACAATGAGCGACATGAAGGTGGTGCTTCCGCCGAGGCTTTTTAAAATAGCTAAGGTAGTTCTGAAAAGTGTTAATGGCATGTACGTTAATGAATTAGCTGAGCAGTTAGGCGTTAAGGAATCAGACATTATGCGGGATTTAGCCGAATTAGAAGCTAAGGGTATGGTAAAGTTAGAGAGGGTTTTGAAGTATGTTGTTAAGCTAAGTGCCTTAGGTAGGAAGTACTTAAGTGTTGGACTTCCTGAAGAAAGGGTTTTATCGTATCTAATTAAGGAGAGGAAGGTACACATTAACAAACTTAAGGAGGTTTTAGAACTTAATGATGAGGAGGTTTCCGCAGCATTAGGGTTGTTACGAAGATATAGAATTGTGTCTATAAGTGAAGGCTTCGTTGAATGCCTTAAGTGCGATGAGGTTAAGGATTTCCTTGAGCACGTGGAAAAAGTAAGAAACGCGATGATTAAATATGGTGGTAACGTCGTCTTAGATGTTATACCTGATGACGTTCAAGTATTGAAAAGAAGAAGGGTTTTCGAAGTAGACGAGCTTAAGGTAATTAAAGTATTGCCTACGGAGGCTTTACTCAAGCTTGAAACCTTAGGTCTAATCGTTGAAGCAAACGTAGTTACCAAATTAACTTCGGACATGCTTGTATCGGGATCTTGGCGTAACGTAATACTTAAGGAGTTCGACTTAAGCATAGACGTTCCTGAAAAACCTATTAAGAAGAAACATCCTTATGTTCAATTCATGAACTACGTTAAGGAAGTTTTGATTGGAATGGGTTTCGAGGAGGTTAAAGGTCCGTTCCTTGAAACAGCTTTATGGAATTTCGACGTTTTATTTGTTCCTCAATACCATCCAGCAAGAAGGGTTAGTGACGTGTTTTACGTTAGTAACGTATCGCTTAACGTAGCTGAGGTAGACGTTCTTAATAAAGTTAAAGAAATCCATGAAAACTCTTGGAGATATAGTTGGAGCGTTGAAGAAGCTTTAAAAACCGTACTTAGAACTCATACTACGCCAGTTTCTATGAGAACTATATATGCTAAGAAGGGCGGTGAGTATAGGGTATTCTCTTTCGATAGAGTTTTCAGACCAGACACGCCAGATCCTACGCATTTAATGGAGTTCCACCAGCTAGAGGGGATAATAGTCGGTAAGAGTGTAACCTTCAAACATTTGCTGGGCTTCTTTAAGGAATTCGCTAGGTATTTAGGCATGAGTGACGTTAAGTTTAAACCAGCGTATTTCCCGTTCACCGAACCCAGCGTTGAAGGCTTTGTTAAACACCCTAAGATAGGGTGGGTGGAAGTGTTCCCCGGCGGCATGTTTAGGCCTGAAGTCACGGAGGCCGTGGGTTTGCCGCCGGAATATAAAGTTGCTGCTTGGGGGATAGGCATAGATAGGTTGGCGATGATAGTCTTAGGTCTCGATGATATTAGAGATCTATACACCCATGATTTAGACGTAATTAATTCTTTAAAACTTCCTGAGGTGATGATTAAGCATGCCTAAAGTAGATTTTAAGCTATGGGATTTAGAAAGAATTGCCGGTAAGTCATTCCATATTGATGAACTCACGCATATAGTAACAACTTTGAAAGGAGAGATAGAGGAAGTCAGTGGCGATACGATAGTTTTTGAAGCAAGCCACGACAGACCCGATCTGTTTTCAGTTGAAGGCTTGGCTAGGGCTGTTGGTGTATTCGTAGGCAGTAGGGATTTAATCAGATATTCAGTGGAGGATTCCGGAACTTACCTAGATGTTAGTGAGGCCCCTAGGTATAGACCATACGCTTTTATGGCGATCGTTGAAAACTTAAGGTTAGATGATGAGGCTGTAAGTCAGATCTTCCAACTTCAGGAGAAGTTGCATGCCACTTATTGTAGGGATAGGGCGTCGGTTTCTATAGGGCTTTATGACCTTGATAAAGTTAAGCCGCCGTTTAGGTATGTAGCTGTGAAAAACGCTACCTACGTACCTTTAGGTTACTCTCATAAGATGTCTTTAGATGAAGTTCTTAAGGAAACTGAGAAGGGTATGACCTACGCCCACTTAGTCAAGCCTGGGGAGTATCCCATAATAATCGATAGTGAGGATCACATATTTTCATTCCCGCCGATATTAAACGATGAGTTAAGTAGGGTAACCGTTGACACGAAGAGGGTCGTAATAGATGTTACTGGAGTTGAGCCTTACCTAATGATGAAGGTTCTAAACGTTATTACGACCTCGGTAGCTGAAAGATCCCCTAAACCAGTCATCAAGTTAGTAAGTATTAAGGGATTAGAGAAAAACGGATATAGCAAAACCCCCGACCTTAACGGTAAGTTAGTAAGTTTTAAAGTTGATGATGTAGAATCCTTACTAGGTTTCAACCCTCTTGAAAACAATGGGGTAACGCTACTTAAGAAGATGGGTTATGTGGTGAAGGAATTAGCAAATGACGTAGTTACGGTTTGGGTGCCTCCGTTTAGAGTAGATGTTTTAAATCATGTAGACGTTATTGAAGATCTAGCTATTGCTTACGGTTATAATAACATAATACCTGAGATACTACCCCCAACACATTTCGGTAAGCGTTATGACATAGAGAGGTTTAGCGATATAGTGCGTGAGGTGTTGGTTGGTTTAGGTCTTCAAGAAATAATGAACTTCATGCTCATAGATCCGGAGATACTTAAATCAATTGTTAAAGATAAAGGGTTTGTGTCTTTAGCGAATCCGAAGATGAAGATATACTCTTCAGTTAGAAATTCTTTAATCCCATCCATTATGTTAGCCGTTAAAACTAACTTAGAGAAGAGGAAGAACTTCGAAATATTTGAGATAGGTGACATAGTTGAAATCCCCTACGAAGGTAGCGTCACATACGTCAGATCCTTAAGTTACGCTTTAGTTGGGGAGAATTACACATTAACAGATGCTTTAGTAATTTTAAAGTCTTTAATGTCTTACTTAGGTGTAAACTATAAGCTAGTGAAAGATAAGGAGGAATTCCTCATTGAAGGTAGATCGGCGCGAATAGTAGTGAATAACGACGTTCAAGTAGGTGTTGTAGGTGAGGTTAAACCTGAGGTTTTAACTTCGTTAAACATCTACACACCGGTAACAGTCTGCGAATTAAATCTAAAGAAACTATATGACTCCATAACCGCTTCAAACACTCCATCTTAAAGGAGAAACTCCTCATCTTTGATAGGAAGCTACGGTATAGAGCCCTAACTTCTTACCTACCTCAGTAGCTGAGAGATGTATTGAAAACCGAATAGAATACCCACAACCTCCCCTAAAATTGGCTTTAAAGATTTATACACATTTTCATAAAACCTGAGTACGTCATCGCTATATACGCGGGATTTGCACTCCCCTAATCTCACAACCTTCCTTCCGTCTTTTACACCTTCACCGTAAATATTCACTTTAACTTCCTTCTAAACTCGTAAAGTTCGCTTGATATATTCATTTCCCTACTCTAACTTTATGACGGTATCGCATGTTTTTAAGTTTGCTATGTATACGTTAGAGTGTTTTGCTAAGGAGCTTTTTAGCTTCGTTTATGATTTCTTCAGCTGTTTTAATTCCGAAACCTCTTAAGTTAGCTATCTTGGTTGGTGAGGCTTCAGCTAAGTCTTTTATTGTTTTAATTCCGGCTTCGTAGAGAGCTCTAGCTCTAACTCTACCCACACCTTTAACCTTAACTAACTCAACCAACTCCTCCTTAACTCCGTTGCTAACCCTTATGTTGAGGATTTGAAGGTTTTTAGAATGTTCTTTAAGTTTTTCAACCTCGCATATTTTCTGAGCGGCGTAAGTCAGCCATTCAGCTGAGTCCACAACAACTCTTAAGTCGCCTGAGCCTATCCCGTACTCTGAAATTATACGGTCTTCGGGGATTTCCTCAATCCAGGCATTAAGTACTCTCCCGATTTTAAACGCTCTTAACCATTCGTAGTAATCTACCCCTTCATGAGGTTCTGGAATTAGACCTAGTTCTAAAGCGGCTTCAGCGTCTTCAGCTAGTTGTCTATAGTTTGTTATCCTAACTCTGCTGAAGTCTGGGGTCATAGCTATCGAGACTAAGTAGTAAAGCGGTTTAGCCGTTAAAACCTTCCTTAAGTTATTCAATAAAATCACAGCGGTTAGCGGATCTATATAGAGTTTAGAAACTATAGCGCCTAACGCCGTAGCTTTTAAAGAATTACCAACGTTCTCGATCATGCCATATCTCTCTAAAGTTTTAATTGAGTATTTAACCATGTAGTTAGCTGTTTGTAATCCGAGCTTGCGGGAGGCTAAAGACTTGCTGTAGATTTCAGTTAATTCAGTGATGTTACGTGCTTCATTTGAAGCTATTAAAGCCAACGTATGTATTCGAGTGGCTCTCTCCGTAGCTAACTGCGACTTAACATCTTCAGGCATACTTCTAATATAGTTCCACCCTTCTTCCTCAGATTTAACGTCAGCGATAACTGCCTCACCGATTTGATCGTATTGAGGTCTTCCGGCCCTACCGGCCATCTGCTTATATTCAGAGACTGAAATAGGCTTCATAAAACCTTCTTCAAACCTCCTAGTGTATATCAAGACCCTCCTAGCCGGTACGTTTATACCGGCTGCTAACGTGGGTGTAGCCACCACAGCTCTTAACAATCTTTCCCTGAAAGCCCTCTCTATAAGCTGTCTTGACGTATAGGAAAGTCCGGCATGGTGGTAAGCTACACCTTTAATTAAAAGCTTGCTTAAATTTTCAACTTCAACTTTAGGTATTTCAGAGTTTGAGAGTTCATGTATTAATTCCTTAACGTCGCTTGGGCTGTCCTCACTTAACGTACTTAATTTCCTAGCTAATTCCTCAGCCTTAGGTCTGGATTGGACGAAGATGAGTAGTTGGTAGTCGTCTTCATATGCTTTTCTATAGCAGTGATGCGGTAAAGACATTTTCTTGTTAACGGGTTCTTCACGGCCGTCTTCAAAGATTATGGCGTTTTTCTTAGCTGAGTAGAAGCCTTCAACCAACCTGACAGGTCTCCAATTACTGATGACTACTTCCGCATTTAGCCAAGAGCCGAGTTCGTCAGGGTTTCCAACAGTTGCTGAGAGACCTATTAACTGTATATTATTTAGTAAGGATCTAATTGAAAGGAATTCCACGATAGGGCCTCTATCCTCATCGCTAATCATGTGGAACTCGTCGATAACCAGCGTTTTAACCTCTCTAAGCCAGCTAGGTTTAAGTCTGAATATGGAGTCCATCCTTTCATAGGTGGCGACTATTACGTCATAGTTTCGAAGATACTCACCAGGCTCGTCATAATCACCGGTTGTTATACCTACTCTTAAACCTAACCTCTCCCAATACTTAAATTCCCAATACTTCTCCTCTGCTAAGGCCTTAAGTGGTGTAACATACACGCCCTTACCGCCGTTAAGGTAGGCGTTAATTAATGCTAACTCACCAACTAAGGTTTTACCACTAGCTGTCGGCGCTACAACCAAGAGGGAATTACCTTTCAAGAACCCCTTACGTAAAGCCTCAACCTGCGGAGGAGTTAATTTAGAAATACCTCTAAGCTTAAGGAGCTTAATCACCTGCTCTGGCAAATCTATAATGTCAACGCTGGCCTCTTCCGCTGCTGGCAACTCGCTCAACGACCATTAATTTAAGCTTAAATAGTCTTATATATCAAAACACTCAACAGTCCTCGCTGTGAAGGACTTCATTTAAGGTCTTCGGCGAACCATGATGTATAGCGTTTTAGTTAAGTATTAATTATTCGTTGAAGTCTGATTCTTGGTGTGTATGGGCAAGTACGCTATCGTGTTTGGATATTGGAGTAATATAAAATACAGTGTTCACGTGTTGGTAGGTGCGTTAGAGTCTTATAGAAGCTTTGAAGAAGTACGTGTTTTCCTATCTAGTTTGGATGAGATACCGAAGCTTATTGAAACGTTAATAGGTAAGTACGATAGAATAGCTTACTTTCAAACTCTACTTACGACAGACCTCCCTTCCACATACAGTAAGTTAATTCAATTGAATAAACGCTTGAAATCTCTGAATGTAACTAGTGTTGGTGGAGGACCTCACGCTACTGGAGACCCCTACGGAACCATACTTTCGTTAAATTTTAACTACGCCTTCGTAGGTGAGGTTGAAGACTCTTTAAATGAGTTACTAGGCCTTCTTTTCCATGGTGGTGACCCAACAGAGGTTAGGGGGCTCGCTTGGTTTGAAGGCGGGAGGATACGCTTAAATGGTAGAGGGCAAGTTAAGGATCTTGATAGGTTTCCGCCGTTTGCCCCTATCCATAGACTTTTCAACCCTATCGAATTAACTAGGGGTTGTATTTACGCATGTAAGTATTGTCAAGTTAGTTATGCCTTTACAGCTAATTTAAGACATAGAAGCGTAGAGAACGTCATTAAATGGTCTAACTATATGTTTGAAAGGGGTATTAAGGATTTAAGGTTTATATCTCCTGACGTATTGAGCTATGGTGCCTTAGGTAAGGAAGTTAACTTTAGCAAGCTTTTAGAACTTTTTGAAGGTCTTTCTAAAGTGCGGGAAAAAGGAGCTAAGGTGTATTTAGGGTCTTTCCCCTCAGAGGTAAGGCCTGAGAAAGTTAGTGAGGATATAGCCTCTACTTTACGTAGGTACGTTGACAACGATAGGATAGCTATAGGAGCTCAAACAGGTTCCGACTCATTATTGAAGGCCATAGGCAGAGGGCATACAAGCGAAGATGTTTTAAACAGTGTTGAGGCCCTAACTAAACACGGTTTTAAAGTTGACGTCGATTACATCTTCGGATTGCCTGGTGAAACTGATGAAGACGTTCAAGCTACTTTAAACCACATAAGCAGGGTTTTAAAGCTAGGTGGTAAAGCACACGTACATACTTTCATTCCATTGCCGGGAACTCCCTACGCATTAGCTGAACCTGGTAGGATATCACCTGAAGTAAAGAAGAAGTTGTTAAAGTTAGTGGGTGAAGGTAAAGCCTACGGCAACTGGTTACGTCAGGAAAAACTAGCTAATGAAATTAAAAAACTTAGGGAAGTTGGCGTGATTTTAATTACTCCAAAAAGAGCTTACGATTTATTATCACTTAAAGGCTTTCAAGTCATGTAAACACTGCTTTCAACACCCTCATTACGTTACTATAGGCTATATTCCTTAGGTCGTTATCTCCAAGCCCTTTCTCACTTAATAAAGTAAGCAGGTGTTGTACCCTATCCACGCTTTCAAATCCCTCCGGCGGTGAAGAACCTAATAAACCGTGAAAATCCGTACCTATGCCTAATATGTGTGATCC
Organism: Zestosphaera tikiterensis; assembly: GCA_003056265.1. GTDB lineage: Archaea > Thermoproteota > Thermoprotei_A > Sulfolobales > NBVN01 > Zestosphaera > Zestosphaera tikiterensis. The sequence goes on from NBVN01000004.1 coordinate 362,195, forward strand.
GAACCTCTCGTATATGTATAGCACGTGGTTTATTAAGTCTTCAATGGTTGCCTTAGGTTTTGAGGTTATGAAGGAAGACACGGCTGTTACGCCTATAACGCCCCCGCATTTATGAAGTGCTTCTAAAACGTCGTCATCAACGTTTCTGGGGTGGTTATGAACTGATTTAACGTTAGCGTGACTTACGATAACGGGTTTTTTAGAGGCTTCAATAGCTTCGATTGCTGTTTTTTTGCTTGCGTGGGCTAAATCTATTAAAACGCCTTCCTCATTAGCTACCTTAACAAGCTCCTCACCATCGGGTGTTAAGCCGTAGTCTTTCCTTGAAGTGCATGATGAACCCCACCTATTGTTGTAGTTCCAAGTAAGGCCTAACGACCTAAGGCCTAACTTCTTAAGTAGCTTTAAATCGTAGGGATCGTCTAAAGCTTCCGCACCTTCTAAATGAATTATGAAGCCTAACTTAAACGCTTCAGCGTTTAAAACCTCCTCGACGTCGTTAAAAGATTCTAAGATTTTAATCCCGTAAGCTTCAGACAACATATATAAAACTCTGAAATGCTCGAAGAGTTTTGTTTGAGGATACCTCATTATAGTGTCAGTGATTCTCCTACTGTTACGTTTAAGGCTTTCCTTAACTGCCTTGAGGTTGAAGGTAGTTGTTCCCGGAAATATAGAAGCGAAAACAACCCTTACGTTTCCCTTCATATACTTAGGTATGTCTGCGTCCCTACCCGGTAGATCCACATTGTAATCGTCGAGAGGCTCACCAGCTCCGAAACCTAAGTAATACATCGTAATATCCTCATGCAAGTCGATTACTGGTAATGGGTTTGCTGGGTTAGTTGCTTTCATGCTTTACCACCTTAAACTACACCTAGCGGTAACCCATCCCCTCTAATGTCGCTGTAAGCAACGCGGACTTTATTAGGAAGTATCTCAGCAGCTGCGCTCACGCCAAGTCTTGACGGATACTTAACTTTAGATGTTTTAACTCCTTCGATCCTAACTTCTTCAAACCCTTCTTCAAACTCTATAAGGTCTGACCCTATGTGCCATACGAAACGTGGGTGTTCTATAGCTTCTTGCGTGTTTAAGCCATACTTAAATATGTTGAAGTATATTTCAGCATGTAGTTGAGGTCTGAAATGACCTCCTGAAAGACCTAACGATAATGTTCTGTTGGTTTCTGTATCGACGACTATCATAGCTGAAAGTGTATGCAATGGTTTTTTATGTGGTGCTAGTGAGTTGGGGTGGTTAACGTTTAATACGAAGGAGGAAGCCCTGCAGTTTAAGGTTATGCCGTAAGTAGGTTCCGTAACTTTAGATCCGAACGGGTAGAAGAGGGATTGGATGCCTGAAACCACGGTTCCCTCACTATCTACTACGGTGAAGTATGTAGTGTCTCCATCACCCTTCACTTGAGTTAAGTTAATTATGTCGTCGCGATGTCTACTTAAAAATTCCTCAGATAAAAGCTCATCTAAGCTTACGTTCATATATCTTAAATCCCCTATAAAGCTATCCCTAATGCTGTAAGCGATTTTAAAGGCCTTTAAATAGCTTGAAACCCTCTCAGCACTTCTTGAGTTTTTGAAGCTTTCCTCACGACTTAAAAGCATGAGTAAATGTAAGGTAGTGATTCCTTGAGTGTTTGGAGGCATTTCATATATATCCCTCCCCTCTAAATGTATCTTTATAGGCGTGCCGATCTCCGCCTTATATTTCCTCATGTCGTCGTAGCTTATCACGCCACCAACCGATTCAACATATTCCGAAAGTTTAAGGGCTATATCACCTTCGTAGAAAACCCTAGGATCTTCTTTAATCGTTTTCAACGTTTTAATCATGCCGTCAAATTTAATCACATCTCCAGCTTGGTAGGAGTCCTTAACTTTATAGTAGGTTTCTTTCGAACCTAGGTCTTTTGATAATACGTCCTTTAAGTTATTAAGTGCTGAAGCTAAGGAGTTACTTAATGGAAAGCCTTGATTAAGTGGGTTTATAACTAAGTCAACGATTTTAGGCCATTCAAGAGAGCCGAACTTCTCCCACATGACTCTTAATCCATCGATCATTCCTGGAACGACTGCAGAAAGGGGTCCCTCCAGAGGTACTTTACTTAACCCTCTAGACTTAAGTAGTTCTGGCGTTAACTTTGCTGGGGCGTATCCAGAGCCGTTGATGAAGCTTACTTTACCGTTAGGATTCATTACTAAAGCAAAGAAATCCCCTCCTAACCCCCCTAAGTGAGGTACGGTAATAGCTAAAGCTAGTGAGGTAGCTACGGCTGCGTCTACAGCGTTACCACCATTCAACAAAGTTTTCAACCCTATGAGTGAGGCGTACGGGGTCTCACTACTTACAACCGCGCTGCTGGAGTAGAAAGGATGTTTAAACACGTTAAACACCGTACTTAATATCATCGTTAAACAATATAAGCAAATAAGGAAACAAAAATTTATGGTTAACCCCTTCATGTGTAAACTATTAAGCGTAGCTAAAGGACACTAAGGAAAAGTTTTTAAAGACTATTCTAAGAATTTAAATTGAGGTGAAATCTCTGATGAGTTCTAAAAGTGAGGCTTCTAAAAGCCGTTTAAACATTTTAGTGGCGGTAGTGTTAACGATACTTTATGCTGCTATATTCCTAATATACCCATTTAACACTATAGACCCTATGATCGGGGGCGTGAGTTTCGTATACTTCTACAGTTTAGTGATATACGTATTCATAGTCATAACTATCGTAGCAGCAGCTAAATTCGTGTGGGGTGAATGACATGGAGGCATGGCAAGTTACTTTAACTGTTATGTTCGTGTATATAATATTTATGATAGTTTTAGGTTATTTAGCAGGTAGGAAATTCAGGAAGACGTTGGAGGACTTCTACGTCTTGTCCAGAACCGCAGGTTTTATAGTTGTTTTCTTAGCTATTGCTTCCACATACCATAGCGCTTTCGCCTTCTTAACTAGCGTAGCTACGTACGCTACGACCGGTGTGACCTGGTGGATAGGCGCTATGCCTTGGACTACATTGGCGGCGGTCTTTGGATATTATTACGGAAAGAGGATCTTTAAGTTGGGTAAGGCTAAGAAGTTCATCACTCCAGCCGACCTACTAGCGGACTTCTACGGTGGTAACGCCATAAGGGTTATAACAGCCGTTATTCAAGCGATTTTCGTAATAGCGTATATAGTCGTGCAGGCAGTTGGTTTGGGAATAGTCTTCGACATAGGTAGTGGCGGGGTTATACCATATACCTATGGATCCTTAATATTGATTATGGTAACCTGCCTGTATTTAATACTTGGGGATTTACGAGCTGCTTACTGGACTGACGTGGCTCAAGGTATTTGGATGTATGTAGGTGTTTGGGCGGCGGGACTGTACCTACTGTATAAGTTCTTCCCAGGCGGTGTTGCTGAAGTGTTTACCGCAGCAAGGGCTGTAAACCCTGCTTTATTAACTCTTCAATGGAAGCCTGAAATGCTCCTTGGAAGCATACTGATATATAGCTTTGGTTTAATGGTCTTACCCCATCTCTTAATTAAATATTACGCTTCAAAAGACGTATGGACTATTAAATGGTCTTCCGTAGGTACTGCTCTATACTTAAGTAGTTTCTACATACCGACACTCTTCGTTGGTTTAGGAGCTGCGGTTTTAAACGCTAAGGGAATTCCAGGGATTCTTGAGGCAGGCTTCATCAAAGCCCTTCAAACAAAATACGGCTCTGCCGACGCGGTGATGGCATACATGATATACAACTTCACCCCACCTATATTCGCAGGGTTTTTATTAGCTGGCGCCGCCGCCGCAGCTATGTCGACATTAGACTCATTCTTAGGAGCTACTTCAATGATCCTTACTAGAGACATCTACCAAAGGTACGTAAGACCTAAAGCGTCTGAAAGCGAGTTAATCATAGTTAGTAGAGTTCTTTTACTTGCTTTTGCTTTAATTGGATGGTACTTAGCTCTTTTAAAGCCAGGCTTAATATTCGACATAACATCCATAGCCGTCGCCGGCGGGCTACAGTTCGTGCCGGCAATAATTCAAGCTGTCCTACCCACGAGGAGGAACTATATAAACAGGGAGGGCGCTATAGCAGGTATTTTAGCAGGTTCGATAGTCGTAATGCTTTTAACTCAACAAACAGGTAAGTACTTCGGAATACCTCCTACTTACCTATATCACGCTGCTATAGCCGCCTTAATAGGCCTCGCCGTTAATTTAGTCGTTACGTTTTTAGTTAGGGCTTTAACTAAGCCATTACCTGAAGATAAGATACGTGAGTATGCAGAGATACTCAAAAGTTAAGGTTAAGGTTTTTTATCAATAAAAACACCTGAGTTATGGAGGTTTAAGACATGGTTAAGAAAGTCGATTTAAACGTGGATTCAGGTGAGTCATTTGGGAGTTATAGGATAGGCAACGATGAGGAGGTTTTTAAGTACGTTACCTCAGCTAACGTAGCTTGCGGTTTCCACGCCGGAGACCCCAACGTCATGAGGAAGACTGTTAAGTTAGCTAAGAAGTTCGGCGTCGCCGTGGGTGCCCACCCAGGCTTTCCGGATCTGATGGGTTTCGGTAGACGTAATATGGAAGTCCTTAAAGATGAGCTAGAGAACTACATACTTTACCAGTTAGGTGCTTTAGAAGCTTTCGTTAGAGCTGAAGGTTTAGAGCTGCAGCACGTTAAAGCGCATGGCGCTCTATATAATATGGCCGTCACCAGACGTGACTATGCTGAAGCGTTAGTAAATGCGGTAAAGCTCTTCAACCCTAAGCTGATTGTAGTAGCACTACCTAACTCAGAGATGAGGAGGGTTGGTGAGGAAGCTGGGGTTAAGGTAGCTTATGAGTTTTTCGCGGATAGAAACTACAGAGCAGACGGTTCTTTAGTGCCTAGAACACACCCTCAAGCACTAGTTAAAGATGTGGAGGAAGCCATAAACAGAGCTGTTAAAGCGGTTGATCAAGGCGTGATACGCACTATAGACGGTAAAGACTTAGAGGTTGTAGTGCATACGATATGCATTCATGGTGATTCTCCACACGCGCCTGAAATAGCTAAAGCCTTACGCTTAAAACTAACTGAAGCAGGCATTAACGTAGTTCCCTTGCGTGAGATACTATGACTATATATGGAAAACCTAAGGTGAGGTTCGTCGGCGGCGATGCGATACACGTGGATTTCTGCGATGAGATCAGTTTAGACTGTAATAGAAGGGTTCACGCAGTTTATTACGCGATTTTAAACGATTTAAGGGAAGGTAGGGTATTAGATATTGTGGAGGCAGTCCCAGCATATTCAAGCCTAACTATATTTTACGACCCTAGAAAGGTAAGGCATGACAGCTTAACTTCATACGTAAGTAAGGTCTTCGAGTACGTTATAACCCAACCTTTGAATGAGTTGGTTAAACCGCGTGTTTTTAAAATACCCGTAGCGTATGGTGGGGAGTTCGGACCGGACTTCAACGACGTCTTGAAGATAACTAAACTCACGGCTGAGGAATTCATACGTATACATACGTCTAAGGAATACACGTGTTATATGTTGGGGTTTACCCCAGGTTTTCTTTACTTAGGTGATGTTGACGATAGAATAGCTGTGCCACGTCTTGAAACACCTAGGACTAAAATACCGGCGGGGTCTGTGGGGATAGCTGGTAAGCAAACAGGTCTTTACGGTGTTGAAAGCCCCGGCGGATGGAGGTTAGTGGGTAGAACACCGATTAAAACGTTCGACTATAGGAGGACGCCGCCAATACCTATAAAACCCGGTGATTTAATTAGATTTTACGCGATAGATTGTGACGAATACCTTAAGTTAAAGGATAAGTTCGTTGATGAGGTGCAGTAGTTGTGGATCATGTACCAACCATTAAAGTTTTAAAGAGTTTTTACTCGTCTATCCAGGACTTAGGTAGGTATGGGTTTAGAGCTTTAGGGGTTCCGGTATGTGGAGCTATGGATAAGCTTTCAGCAGCCTACGCTAACGCTTTAGTCGGTAATGACGTTAACGAAGCTTTAATAGAGGTTATAGGAGGTAATTTCGTTTTCGAGGTGTTGAGGGATTCTTTAATAGCTTTAACCGGAGCGGATTCTAAGGTTACAATAGATAACATACCAGTTAAGGTGTGGAGTTCAGTCTTAGTTAGGAAGGGTAGTGTAGTAGTTGTAGAACCCCCTAAGAGGGGATTTATAACGTATATTGCTGTAGATGGTGGGTTAGACGCTGAAGTAGTTATGGGGAGTAAATCAACGTACGTAAGAGGTGGTTTCGGAGGTTTTGAGGGCAGGCTTTTAAAACCTGGCGACGTCCTCTCAACTAAGGATGTAAGGCTTAAGAGCGTGTTTAAGTTAGCCGGATCTTACGAAGTACCCAATGAAGTCGTTGAAAGGTTGCCTGATTCAAACACAGTACTTGAGTTGAAAGCCACCGAAGGCATGCATGTTGATTTACTAGGTGAGGATTTTATTGAATTGCTTAAAAATGTATACGTTGTTGACGTAAGTTCTGATAGGATGGGTTATAGGCTTAAAGGAGAACCTATTAAAAAAGCTTCTAAGTTAGGTAGGTTGATAAGCATACCGACAAATAGAGGCTATGTACAAATACCTCCGGACGGGCAACCAATAGTTTTAATGTCTGATGCTCAAACGACCGGGGGTTATGCCGTGGCTTTAGTCCTTACGCAACGCTCTGTAGACGTTCTGGCACAAGCTCAACCAGGGCAGAGAGTGAGGTTTAAGGTGGTTAGTGTGGAGGAAGCAGAAGATGAAAACGCTAAGTACCTAGAGTTGTTGGGGAACCCACCGCTAATCTTTAAGGAAGGCGAGGAAAGTTACTACTGAACTTAACTTTTTGAAGATAACCACTCACTACATAAGGGAAGGTCGGCATCGTCTAAAATCACCCATCCTTGAGGATCCATGTAGATGGATAAAGCTTTAACGTTAACCCCACTATCTAGCGCTACCTTAAGAAGTTTCTCTAACTGAGGATCAGCTTCTCTATAAGGTTTAAAACACTTAGGTTTAGGTAAAGCAGCTATGAAAACTACGTAGGCCTTACATCCTTTATCGCTTAATTCAATAAGCTTACTAACGTGTTTCCTACCACGCGCTGTTGAGCAGTCTGGATACATAGCTTCGTTGTTAAAACCTCTTAACACAGCGCTTTTCGTTTCAATAACCGCTTCATCCTTCCCACATTTAAAGAGGTAGTCAAACACAACGTCGTCTATTTTAGGGTTTCTCTTTAATACAAAACAATCTTTAAAATAAGGTATAAGACCTTCATCCACCAACTTAATGAAGGCTTCATTTTGGGTTATCGTATCTACAATAGCGTAAAGACCTTCAACATCTTTAACGCTTACCAACCTATGCGTGAGCTTAACACCTTTAATAGGTTTAATCAATACTTCCCTACCGGTAACTAAAAACTCCTCTAAACGACCTGTGTTGGTGTTATGCACTGGAAATACAGAAATACCGTCGTCTACCATCACAGTAAACCTGTTTACCCGCTTAACTAAGATAGCTTTAGATAAGCCTTCAACGCACAGCACCGTTTTTGACAGCATAATAAAAAACCCCGACGATTCTATCGCTGTTATGTTTTATATAGCTTTTGTTTCTCATGTAATCTTGTTTACTTTTAATATTAGTAAAATTTATAAGCTAGATATCATGTTATACTTGGGGGTAATGCAAATGAGCGGCGATCGTGGTGAAGGTGAAGGACGTGAAGGAGAACGTAAAGGTAAGATTGTGATAGCTGTTAGAGGTGTTGATGAAGATCTATATAGGAGGGTTAGCGCTTTAGCTAAAGAAACCGGGAGGACTATCGGGGAGCTTGTTAATGAGTCTATGAAGTTGTTGCTGGGTGCGGCTAATACGGCTTTAGAGAAAGGTAAAGAGTTAACTGGAACGACGGTGGTTTTAGCCCGTACATTCGGTGAAGGTCTTAAGGAAGGGTTTAAAGATGCATTAGTGATAAGTGATGTGGAGGAATTAAACTTAAGTAAGAAGGACTTAGAGGAAGTGTCTAAACCGGTTGTGTTGAAGAACGTTAAGAAACTCATAATAGAGGATGACGTACCTTACGAACTATTTAAGAGTAAGGTCTTAAGCATCACGTTCTGTGATGAAGTGGTTATACCTTCGAACTATCCAAAGCTTGAGGTCTTAAGCGTCTGTAGAATGGTTAAGAAGCTCATGTTTAAAGATAGGAAGGTTTGATTTTCATCATGGCTTTAGACGTAAAGCTTATATACTAAACCCAATAGAGTTTTTTGGTGTCAAGCATGGATCTTACGGCGATTTTTCCGGGGCTCGCTGTAGGCGATCCTGTGGAGTTGGGTATAAGGCTTATTTTTATGGTGTGGGGTTTCGTCCTACTTTATTTAGGCTTAAGGAAGGTTGAGCCTTTGCTAATGATTCCGTTGGGTGTGGGGATGATATTAGCAAACGCTCCAGGGTTACACTTAGCTCAATATAATTGCGCTGTTTATACATTAGAGGAATATAGTAAATTAAATTTAGGTGGTTTTGCGGGATTGGCTAACGTAATTCAAGTAGGTGACCTAGTTAAGGTATGTAGTCCTGGAGCGACGTCGTTGCTTGCTTGGATATTTCATTTAATCGTTAGGACGGAGATAGGGCCTATACTGATTTTCGTCGGTATAGGCGCGATTTCAGACTTTAGGCCTTTACTTTCGTTTCCAGTAGGTGCTTTAATAGGTTCAGCCGCTCAACTCGGTATTACGGTGGTTACGTTACTCGCCTTAGCTATAGGCGTTTTTAAACTACCTGAAGCCATGGCTATAGGGGTTGTTGGAGGTGCTGACGGACCTACAACCATATATACAGCTACCAACATCGCACCTCAGTTGATAGGTCCTCTAACTATAGCTGTTTACAGTTACATAGCTTTAGTCCCGATAATTCAACCTCCGATAGTGAGGGCTTTAGTTCCTAAGAAGATTAGAGGTGTGAAAATGCCTAGACCTAGAGAGGTCGGCTCTAAGGAGATCATAATCTTCTGGATAATAACTATAGCTGTGATAGCTTTTTTAGTTCCAGCCGCTCTACCGTTGGTTATAGCTGTTGCTCTGGGCAACATAGTTAAAGAGTCCGGCATTTCTGAGGTCGTGGCTAGGTACGGTAAAACCATAGCGGATCCCCTACTCGACACAGCCACTATATTGACGATGATTGGCGTGGGTTCGACCTTATCCTACGATTTCCTAGGCCAGTACGTCATGGAAGCTGGTCACGTAGCTTACTTAACCTTCATAGGTAAGGCATTCTTAATACTTGGGCTGGGGTTGGTTGCTTTCGCCGTATCAACAGTAGGTGGGATTGCTTTCGCTTGGGCTCTTTACGTAATAACGAAAGGTAAGGTAAACCCAGTTATAGGCTGTGCTGGAGTTTCAGCAGTACCTATATCCGCTAGAGTAGCTCAAAGAGAAGCTCAATCTGTAGATCCTACAACATACGTGTTATTCCACGCTTTAGGACCTAACGTAGCGGGCGTCATAGGAACGGCTATAGTGGCTGGATACTACATATCTTACATAAAGAGCTTCTACCCACTACCTTAAGCTCTAATCACTTAGTTTTTATAAACTTTCTCAACTCTTTAAGACTACTAAGGGTTGAGACTATAGTTAGAATCGATAAAGACAGGATTTTTAAAGCTATATGGATCTCGGCTTTTATAGTGGCTAATCTAACAGTGTTTCTCCTAATGCCTTATAGGGCTGTAGTCCATTTAATGATGTTCTACACATCAAGCTTAATGACATACTTCATAACTTTAACAGCTTTAATCGCCATCACCCACATAAAAGAGGAAGCAAACCTAAGTTACTGACTTAAACCTTAAACATACAACGCATAATTACGTCTTTGACTCTGTTTTACTTGACAGTCCCGACGAAGTAACTTATATCAACACCTTCTAAAGTGTGGTACGAGTTAAGTTAACCTCTTGTTCAATAGGGGTTGAAAGTAACCTTTAGTTAAGGCTTTAAATAGTGATGAGCGTATTTTAGTGAGGTGTTGTTGATGAAGGAGAGGATTGATGAAATCGATATGAAGTTGATTAAGTTACTTAAGGAGAACGCTAGGATGAAGTACTCTAGTCTGGCGTTGGAGTTAGGTATAAGTGAGTCAGCCGTTAGGAAAAGGCTTAGGAAGTTAGTGTCTTTAGGAATCATCAAGAAGTTCACTATAGAGTATGTAGTCCCGAATGAGGTGAGGGCGGCTATACTTATAAAAACATCGCCTCTAAAACCCGTGCCTGAGGTTTCTAAGGAGATAGTGAAGATTGAGGGTGTGGATACAGTTTATGAAGTTACAGGCGATAACGACATATTAGTTATTGTGAAAGCACCGTCTATAGACGCAATAAACAAATGCATAGATAAAATAAGAGCTATTCCAGGAGTGGCTAGTACGAACACCTTAATAATACTAAGATCTTGGAGTTAGTATACGCGATCACTTAAAGAACTGCGGAAGCTCACGCTTACACAGCCTCTAAAGCATTTATCAAGCGACATGTTTAAAAAAGTTTAAACTAATGACGTTAAGTTACAACTGAAAGCCTCGCCTTTTAAGATGGGCGCGAAGGTTTATAAGTTGTTTCTTCTAATTTGTTTTGGTGATGATGTTTAATGTGTGTGGGAGGTAAACCTCAAGCGAAACAATTAAAGCATACGCACAATCCATACCATGCCTCCCACACGAAGTCTTGAGATCATCTAAAGGTCGATGATTGATGAAGGTATTCCATAACCCCGAGTCCCTATGGGATAGGGGTAATGGGCCGGAGGCCCGGCCCGGAGGTGAATGAAGAAAGATGTACCTCCAAACCAATGAACCGCTTAGGAAGGGGGAACCCTCACCCTTCAGGACGGGGAGAGGGTCATAAACGCTTAAGTTAGCTGAAGAAACGCCGCAAACGCTCCTGATAATGGATAGGGGATTAGCTCAGAGAAACTGACCTCCTCCCCGTCCTGAAGGGCGGGGTTTCCACTGCTGGGTCTTGAGCGATACCCCTCCTTAAGGGGGTTATGGAATACCTTCATCAATCATCGACCTTTAGATGATCTCAAGACTTCGTGTGGGAGGCATGGTATGGGTTGCGTGTATGCTTTAGTTGATATTGCTTAAGTTTTACCTCCCACACACATCAAGCATCATCACCAAGAATAAATTAGAAGCAATTATTTATAAACCTTTCCATCCCCACCATAAATGGCGAGGCTTTCAGTTGTGACGGTGTTCCAGTGTTGAGGCGGTGTTTTAACATCTTTAAGTTCAACCCTACCTCCTCGATCGTTAATGTATTCGTAGATTTTCATTGCGTGGCTTAATTCCTCTTTAGCCTGTATTTTCATCGAGTGAGCAAATCCTTTAAGGCCTTTATGGTCGAAGAACGTGGCCATAGAAAGATATAAATATGCTGAGTAGAGCTCATTGTTAAGTTGGGTGTTTAAAGCTTCTAACACTTTATCGCTTAACGTTTTTAACACCGTTAATATATCTAACAATAGAGTTAATATATTTTATTGCTTAGGTGATTAACTTACTCTGAAATTTGGCTAAGCTTGCTTGAAGACTTTAGCTTTCATAATCCATAAACCTACTATAACGCCAGTTAAAGCTATAGAGCTTAACACAAAGTCTATAGTGGTTTTGGATATGACTGACACGTATATCTCCCTAATAGCTACGACTACGGCTGTCTCCATAAGTGCTAAGAGGTAGTCTTCACTTCTAGCTGCTAAAACACTCCTTAAAAGCTCGGAAAATATGAATAGCAGAAGTATATAATCAACAATTATCTTCAACTCATTAACTGTTGACGAAGATGAAAATATAACTGAGAGATCCCTTATCATATTACCCTGAGACCGTTGCTATCATAACGGTCAGCGTTGCTAAGATTATCAAATCTATAACGTACATCAACCAGTTAACGTATTTCCTTAACTTACTCTGTTCGGTAATACCCATAAAACATACCGTATTTAAAGTGCATCCAAACTTAAAAAGATGGAGATATAAGTTATCTCTAGCTCTGATTACGATGTTTTCAAACATTAAGTTAGATCCGTTAGTTTCATAAAGACTGTAGCTTTAATATTCGTGATTGCTTAACTAATTGTGGACTTAACCTCTATGGAGTAATGAATATTAAGCTTTCTGTAGTTTAAGATGTGGGTGTTAAACCTGAAGGTTTATGTTTCCGTAGATGCGGAAGGTCTTCCAGGTGTAGGTTCTATACATCACCTCGTTCCTAAAGGTGTTTTATACGATGAAGGTAGGACGATCTTCACGAAGTTCGTTAAGGAGGTATCGCTTAAACTCCTTAGTTTAGGAGTTAAGGACGTGTTGATTGCTGACAGTCACGGCTCTATGATTAATGTGAAGTATTTGGATGTTCCTGAAGGTGTGAAGCTACTCCACGGTTATCCAAGGATATATTCTATGGTTTATGGAGTGGGTAATTACGATGCAGCCATGTTCGTCGGTTATCACGCCCCGGCTGGGGGTTCAGCAGGTGGTTTTCTAGCTCATACCTATAGCGGAGCAACGATTCAGAGGGTTAAAGTCAATGGTGTACCGGTAAGTGAGTTTTACTTAAATGCTTTAGTGGCTGGTAAGTACGGCGTTCCCGTAGTGCTTGTCGCGGGGGACGAGGTTTTAAGAGGGGATGTTCAGAGGGTTTCCAAGGATATAGTTTTCGTATCTCTTAAATCTGGTGTCGGTCGATACGCTGCGATATCTAAAGACTTTAACACAGCTGTTAAAGACTTGCTAGCAGGTGTTGAGGAAAGTATGGTAAGGTTTAAGGAGGGTCGTATAAAGCCGTTAAAGCTTACTAGCCCAGCAACTGTTGATATAGAGGTTAAGAACGCTGGCGTAGCTGACATGGCTGAAACAATTAAAGGCGTTGTCAGAATTGATGAGTACACGTTAAGAGTTGTTACGGAGGACCCGGAGGAGATCATGAAGGTAGTTGAGGTTGTGGCTTGGTTAGGTACGGCGCTGCAGCAATTAACCAGCGTTTAACATTGTTAAAGAGGTTTGCTTTTAAATCTTAAGGTGGTATTTTCTCATCCTCTATTATATGGAATCTTTCAACAGTTACTTTAACCGCCGTAACCACAGCTTTAACAACTAGATCTAAGCTCATACTCGGAGGTATGCCACACCAGCTTCTCTTAACTGATGCTTGCTCGGGTAGGTATGGTATATGCATATACCCAGCTCTTTTCGGGTAGCCGAACGTTGCTCCATGATGCAGTAATTCATAAAGAGCGAAGTTGCATAGGAACGTTCCAGCCGAATTCGAGATCATCGCCGGTATACCTTCCTCCCTTAACTTCTTTAGAATGGATTTAATAGGTAGCGTTGTGAAGTATGCTGCCGGACCTTCAGGCTCTATAGGTTCATCTATAGGTTGATTACCGTCGTTATCAGGTATTCTAGCGTCCATGACGTTTATAGCAACTCTTTCAAGCGTTACGTAGGAAATCCCACCCCATAAACCCAAGCTTAAAGCTATGTCTGGTTTATGGGTTTTTAGAAGTTCGTTTAAAGCTGTTCTAGCTCTCTTAAATGATACAGGTAACACAGCAGCAACAACGTCAACGTTCTCCAGCTTACCTACAGCTAAAGCCGCCTCCTTAGCCACTATTTCTGAAGGGTTGACCTTCTCCTCCCCGAAAGGTTCATACCCAGTTATTAAAACTTTAAATTTATTGCTTGTTGACATACTTACCACCCGATGATAGATTGTCGACGCCTTTTAATTTACATGTTGGGGATTGGTTTTAGTGTTTAAACGTTTTATTCCACATGAATTTCATATTTGGTGGGGTTATTGGGTAAGGGAATCTTTACTTTGTTGGTTGGCTGTATGTATGCTGGTAAGACGGAGGAACTTATTAGGAGGATTAAGAGGTTCTCCATAGCTGGTTATGAGCCCGTGGTTTTCGCCCCTAGCAATTCTAGGAATAGGTATGGTTTAGGGTTAAGTTCCTATTCAGGGTTAAGGCATGAGGATGTTTACTGGGTTGATAACGGTGTTAACGGGATTAAAGAGATGGCTGAGGTGTTGAGGGAGAGGATTGCTAGAAACGGTAAGCGGAAGGTCGTAGGTATTGATGAGATTCAATTCTTTAGCTTGGAAACATATGACGTCTCAACACCTGAAGGTAGCGTTTTTAAAGTGCCTTATGTATGGGATTTCATCGAGTTAGTTAATGATTTAGGGATTAACGTCATCGGTGCCGGCTTAGATAAAAGCTTTAGAGGGTATCCGTTCTCCGTAGGTATGATGTTCCTCATGAGCATGGCTGACGAGTTAGTTAAGCTTCACGCAGTATGTGACGTGTGTAAGAAGGATAACGCAACACACACCTTAAGAATGCATAACGTACCCGGTGAAGGTTTGAAATACGCTAGTTGGGACGAGCCTCTAGTCATGGTGGGATCTAAAGACTCGTATATGGCGGTCTGTAAAGACGACTTTAAAGTGGTTGGTGAACCTAAATCAAGCTTTAAGGAATCACTTAAGAAAGTCCTGAGTTTTTAAACTGATTACCCGGTTGAGTAGGGTCGTAGATAATCCGTAGAGGACCTTCAACCTAACGCTTACCGTGCTTAAATCTCTTTAATTATAATCACTCGTACTTTATCAAGTTCTTATGGTTTTATGATTTTGAAGGTTTATATTAGCTAAAGACTACGTTAATATGCTTATGTAAACAATTTCATTTACATTTAAGTGATTTTAAGCTTTTAAATGTTAATCATACCCATTTATGGGTGCCTTATTTGAAGCGATGGGTGTTTACGTTAGTTGCTGTGGTTTTATGCCTTACTTTGCTTGCTGGCGTTGTTGTTTACTACAACGCGTCGTTAGTTAATTCTTCCCTGAATAGAAAGTCGTTGTTTGTTTTATCCGCTCCAGTAGCTCAGCCTATATTGAGTAGGGTTTTACCCGTTTTTGAATCTAAATACGGTGTGGAGGTTCACGTATCTTACGGTGCGTCAGGCTCCATCTTCGCTACTCTAAAGTTAAGAAATGCTAGTGTTGATTTGATTATATTTGCTTCTGAGGATTGGGGTGGACGCGCTGAGGCTGAGGGGCTGGTATTTAATGAGAGTAAGTCTGTTTTTGCTTATCAGCTAGCCGTGGTTTTTGTTAGGGAGGGCTTACAGGGCATCGCATGTGTTGATGATTTAGCTAGGCCGGGTTTGAAGATAGGTATAGTTAACCCTAAGGTTGCTCCTATAGGGTATGAAGCCCTTCATTACTTCAATCAATCGAAGAGTTCTGAGAAGATTAAATCTAACGTTGTTTACTTAGCTAAAGACGTGGGTGAGTTAGTCGCAGTTTTTAAAACGGGGGCGTTAGACGCTATAGTAGCGTGGCATGTATATTACGAACAGCTTAGGAATATCTCGTATGTTGTTTACCCATGGTCTTGCGGCTATAGATATAACATTTATGGGTTAGTGGGTTACGTAGCTAAGGCTTCCACACAACCTGAGCTGGCGCAGGAATTACTTAATTTCATAGTATATAGTGATGTATCTAAAGATGTGATGAAGGACTTAGGTTACTTCACCTCAGTAGATGAGGTGTTATCGTATGTTAGCGCGTCTTTCAAGGGTTAGGATATCCTTCGATGGGGCTAGGCTTGCTGGGGCTTTGCTCTTAGTTTTATCGCTGGGTCTTTTCCTCACGGTTTTAATTTCAACGTTTAGTTCTGTTGGGCTTAAGGAAGCTGTTTTAACTCTTACGTCGAATGAAGTTTCTTTTGCTTTATCCTTAAGCTTAACTACTTCAGCAACTTCCACGTTGATTGCGTTGTGGCTTTCAATACATGTGGCTTACTTCCTATCTAGGTATGACTTCTACGGCAAGACTTTATTGGAGGTCTTGATTTTACTTCCTTATGCTTTAACTCCTGTTGCGTTAGGTACTTTACTGCTGGTGTTTTTCAGTAGGACAAGTTTCGGTGTTTTCCTCGATAGTTTATTTAACGTAGTTTTCAACGTTAATGCCTTACTCCTAGTTCAGTTTTTAGTTTCTTTTTCCGTAATGACTAATGCGTTGAAATCCTACTTAGACTCCGTAGACGTTGAGTATGAATCCGTTGCTTACAGCTTAGGTTACGATAGGTTAAGAACCTTATATAAGGTGACGCTACCCATGATTAAAAACGGTGTTATAACTGCTTACGCTTTAGGTTTTCTTAAAGCTTTTTCAGATTTCGGCGCTTCAGTGATGTTAGCTGGCGCTACGTTATTTAAAACGTCCACATTACCTATAACGATATACCTCTTCATGAGTTCCGGCGAGGTTGATAAGGCGTTAACGGCTGTAGGGTTGGATGCCTTAGTCTCGATGTTTGCTCTAATAGTGATTAAGAAGTCAGCTGCTGGTGTTAAGTATGGGTTTAGAGGTTTTTGATTTAAGCGTGCGCTTAGGTGGTAGAGAGGTTTTAAAACATGTTAGCTTTACGTTAAGTAGCGGTTCTATACTTGTGTTGTTAGGCCCTAATGGAGCCGGTAAGACTACATTGCTTAAGTCTGTAGTGGGTCTTGTGAGACCTTATCAAGGCAAGGTAGTCTTAAATAGTGGGGTTGTGTTCAACGCTTTAAACGGTAACGTATTTGTTAACGTACCCCCGTGGTTGAGGAGGGTTGGTTACGTGCCTCAGAAAGCTTACGTATTTCCTCACATGAGTGTTTTCGACAACGTAGCTTTCGGTCTTAAGAGACTTAAACTAAGTAATGTTGAGTTGAGGGAAAGGGTTAAGGCGGTTTCGGAGATAGTTGGGATTGAAGGGATCCTCCATAGGAAGGCGGCAGAACTTTCAGGTGGTGAAGCGCAACGCGTTGCTTTAGCTAGGGCTCTAGCCATTGAGCCTGAGTTGCTATTGCTGGATGAGCCGTTCGCAAATATAGACCCTTCATCCAGAGATAGAATAAGGTTTGAGTTGATGTCGTTGTTTAAGAAGTTGAAGGTAACGGCTATTATAACTACGCATTTACTTGAGGATTTATGGGTTTCGGACGTGGTAGGCGTAATAATTGATGGGCGTTTAAAGTATTTTGGTTCAGACCCTAAAGCTTTGGAGGGTGTGGATGTTGAGACAGCTAAGTTTCTTAACATACCCGTTATTTCAGGGAAGGTTGTTGAGGTTTATGAAGGCCGTGTTAAAGTTTACTTAGGGTTGGATAGCTTCATATATGCTTATAGCGATAAACGTTTAAAACCTGGGGATGAGGTTTACGTCGCTGTAGATCCTGAGGAAGTTAAAGTTTCTGAAGGTGGTGATGGCGTTAAAGCTGAAGTGCTTTACGTCAAGGAGACTTCATACTTAAGGAAGGTGGTTTTGAAGGTAGGTAATGCTGTCGTCACCTTACCGGGCGGTAGGTATGGGATAAAACCTGATGTTAAGGTTGTTTCGCTTGTGTTTAATAAAGCTAAGGTTGTAGGGGTAAAAAGCTTGGTGTGACGTGTTAGGTCTTAAGTCTTGTTTAGGTGGCCTATATTTCTTTAGGCATGTATTTCTCAATGATGTATTCTGGATCATCTCTAAGTATTTTGACGGCTTTAGGTAGGTAGTTCATAATGTCTTCAGGTGTTACTCCATCCTCGCCTAATTCCTCAGCGGCTAAATCCCCAGCTAATCCATGCACCAACACACCCATTCTAACGGCGTCGCCTAATCTCCTATATCCTATTCCATACATAGCTGCTATAGTTCCTGTGAGGACATCTCCGGAACCTGCTTTAGCCATTCCCGGGTTTCCAGTCATGTTTATGTATGTTTGGCCGTCTGGATACGCTACTATAGTGTGAGCGCCTTTAAGGACTATATAGGAGTTTAAGTCTTTAGCTGTTTCTTTAACTATGTTTATAGGGTCTTCTAAAACCTTACTTATCTCTAGCCCTGTAAGTCTGGAGAACTCGCCTAAGTGTGGGGTTATTACTGCGGGGGTTTTCCTTAACTTGACGCAGGTTAAGTCTTTAGATATCGCTGTTATTCCGTCGCCGTCTATTATTACGGGTTTCTCGATTGTTTTAACTAGCTCTCTAATCAACTCCTGCGTTTCAGGGTTTAAGGAGGTTCCGGGGCCTACGGCTACTACGTCTATTTCGTAGTCCTCAACTATCTTAACTATTAAGTCGTAGTTGTTTTTAGATATGCTTCCCTCAGGGGTTTCCTCCAAAGGTATGTAAACTACCTCACTTGCTTTTGAAGCTATGTATGGAACTACGCTTTTCGCGGTTGCTAGCCTTGAGTAACCTCCCCCAGCTTTAAGGAACGCGTATGAGACGTAGTACGGTGCTCCGTAGTAGTATTTAGAGCCTGAAACAGCTAGGAACTTACCGAAGGTTCCTTTATGACCCCACCTAACCCTCTCCGGAGGTTTAAGCGGGGTGTTTAACCAAACATTAACTTCATTGAAGAGTTGTGGTGGGTATGAAAGCCTTGATACGTAGAGCTTACCGCAGTAGTGGTAGCCTGGATATAGTATGTTACCGTATTTAGGGAGTCCGAAGGTTACTGTGTACGTGGATTTAACGGCGGCGCCGTAGATCCTGCCGTCGTTACCTCCAATACCTGAAGGTATGTCAACGCTAACTACGGTTTTGCTTGAGTTGTTTATCTCGTTTATGACTTCCTTATAGATGCCCGTAACCTCCCTGCTTAACCCCACTCCAAAAATACCTACTAAAACTACGTCTGCTTCGTTTAACGCTTCTTTAAATTCTTTAAGGCTTGACTCGCTTGAGATGGTAGTTAACGGTAGGCCTAACTTAACAACTAACTCGTAGTTTTTCCTAGCTGGTTCTGGATACTTGCTTGGGTCTCCAACGATGAAAACCTTAACTAAGCCTCCGCCGGCGTAGAGCCTTCGAGCAGCGGCTAAAGCATCCCCGCCGTTATTACCTACGCCCGCCACAACCACGAACTTCCTACCTGAAACACCAAACTCGCGTACGATGAGGGTGTAGAGAGCGCTTGCCGCTTCCTCCATAAGAAGGAGGTTATCAATATCGTAAACCTCACTAGCTATGGAATCAGCTTTACGTATCTCATCAACGCTACAAACCTTCATAACATACATTGAAACCACACCTTTAAAGCATGTAGAAAATAAGTTAATTAGCATTAACATATTAAAAAGAAGATGCGGTTATGTTTTACGTGTTTAAATCTGAAGCATTCGTTAAGACTTACCGGCCTTCTCAAGCTCCTTCAATCTATCCTCGACGCGTTTAATCTCTTCCTTAACTGCTGCTACCTCCCCCTCAACTCCCTTAATGTACCTCTCAAGCCATTCCTTATAACTTCTCAAGGCTTCAGCTTCTGTAACGGGTTGATACGGGCGGTATCCCCAGTACCACCAGCACCAGCCCCTGCCTCTAAATACCCAACCAGGCCTTTCCCATGGCGGTAGATGCCTCCACGGACCTCTTCCTGGGTATGGACCCCACCAACCCATTTTATCACCTCCTTTTGTGATATGTCACAAAAGTTTATAAGCTTTTCCCTCACATCATTTAACTAGATGTGTTATGCCTAGATGGTGTTGGAGGAGGAGATGGTTCGGGGTTGGAAGACCTCCTACGTACGTATACGTAAGTTTAAAACCCGAGGTTAGTGAATTCCTGCCTAAACCAAATAAAGGCTTGAACCCAACCGTAATTACGTATCCAGAACTTGAAGCTCTTAAACTAGTTGATTTAGAGAACTTAAGTTATGAAGAAGCAGCTCTTCACATGGGGGTTTCTAGAGGGACTGTGTGGAGGTTGGTTAGGTCTGGTAGGCGTAAGGTTGTTGAAGCTTTAATTGCCGGTAGGCCTATATCGATAGAGCCAGGCGGTGAGTTAGAGGAAGTTAAAGATAGTGAAGGCGGTGACGTAAGTAAAGCTTAATTCAATCGATCCCTACCTTAGTTTTTTAAGTAACGTTTAACTCAGTAAGTTAACTTAACGCTTAATTGATTAACAACACCATATCTTAAGTAGTGTCTTAAGTTAAGTATTTAAACTTCATGAAAACGCTTAAGGAAGACTTAAGTAAAACGTCCTCAACACCGCCTAACCTTCAAACACTAACTTACGTTTCAATTGATGAACTAGTACATCACGTAATACATTAAGTTAAGTATTAACAACCTTTAAAAGTTAATTAAAGGTAAAGACGTTACGTACATACCTTAAAAACTCAGTCTTTAAATAACTAAGGTTAATTAAACACACCTTAAACCCAGTTAAACACGTTAAAGCGTTTAAGAACTTAAAGCCTTACTTTCTTAGGTGGTTAAATGAAGATAGTGAAGTTCGTTTTAAGCCCTTTACACACAAACTGCTACGTCATATACTCAAACGTAGAAGCTATGGCAATCGATCCGGGATGGCCTCAAGGAGTTGAAGCCATAGTGAAGTTTTTAGATGACTTAGGTTTAAAACTTAAGTTTGTCGTAGCTACACACGGGCATTTCGATCATGTCTTAGGGGTTGCTAAACTTAAGGAATTAACGGATTTTACGTTCTTAACGCATGTGGCAGACCTACCGTTAATTAAGGAAGCTCATGTCCTAGCCCGTAAGCTCTTTAACGTAAGCACTTCAGAAGTTCCTGAGCCAGATAGCTACGTAGTTGAGGGTAGTGAGTTAAGCTTGGCGGGCGTTAAGCTTAAAGTTTTAGAAACTCCAGGACACACTATGGGTAGCATCACCTTAGTTGGTGAGGACGTAGCCTTCACCGGAGATACGCTCTTTAAAGGAACTATCGGTAGGGTAGACTTCCCGCATTCTTCATCAAAAGCTATGGTTGAAAGCTTAAGGAAGTTAGCTAACCTACCTAAAAACACGACACTCTACCCAGGGCATGGAGAGCATACGAGACTTGATGAAGAACTCTTAAGGAATTACTACCTCAGGAAAGCCTTAAAGAAGCTTTAACTTCATCGTAGTGTATTAAGTTATGAATTCAAACCACGTAGTCTTTTACTTAATTGACTTAAGTCTTACGAACACCTTCCTAAGCTTTATTTATGGAATGATAAACCACAAGCAAAAGTTAACTACACCGCAGTAAAGTTAAGTGCCAGTTAACTACACCGTCAAACATTATAGGAGGACTCAATGATACAAAAACCCACTAAAATGGGATTGAGAAACGAAAGAAAACTCAATAAATAGAAAGTAAATCCAAAAGAAATAAAACTAAATGAAATCTATGGTTTGAAAACACGCGAGCATATTAAACAATATTTTCCGACAATCTATATTTAGATTTAATTCCAATTTATAGTGTGCGTAAATTCTCCAAAAGTTCAAATTGGAGAATTTCACATGATATAATAAGAGAGTTTCTTTAATATAGAACGTTCTCACAAACTTCAATGAAGATCTTATATGTTGTTCATGAGTTGATTAATAAAAAATTTTACTTAGTTATTCATTAATTACTGCGGTGTTCACACGCTCTAAAAATTTTTTACTGTGATGGAGATAGTAATGTTATGGTGGTTTAAGTCGCCATTAGAAAGCGATAGGAGGTTGTGGGAGCATCCTATACTGTCTTTCCACCGCGGTAGGAAGGTTAAGTTTTTATTTGAGGGGCGGGAGGTTGAGGCTTACGAGGGGGAGAGTGTAGCCGTAGCTCTATATGCAGCAGGCATTAACGTCTATTCCTGGAGTCCATCGCTTCATAGACCTAGAGGCCCATTCTGCATGATAGGTAAATGCAGTAGTTGTTTTATGGTTGTGAATGGCGTACCTAACGTTAGGACGTGTAGGGAACCGGTTAAAGATGGTTTGATGGTTGAGAGGCAGGCTGGGTGGGTACCGCCCCCCTCACCCCATAACGACTCTATCGGAAGTCAATCACGTGAGGAGGAGTTACGTACGGACGTCCTCATAGTTGGCGGTGGCCCGGCAGGTCTTGCCGCAGCTATTAAACTCTCCGAGTATGGTCTTGACGTAACGTTAGTTGACGAACATTTTAAGTTAGGCGGTCAACTACTTAAGCAAACACATAAGTTCTTCGGATCTCAAGAACTTTTCGGAGGTTTACGAGGTTTTCAAGTGGCTGAGAAGCTAATCTCTAAGTTACGTGAGGTAAGCAACGTAAGGATATTCACAGAAACAACGGCTTTCGGGGTTTTCAGGGGTGGCGTCGTAGGTTTAGCGTCGAGAGACAGTGTTGTATGGGTTAAGCCTAGAGCTGTGATAGCCTCCACCGGAGCTCAAGAACGTTACTTAGACTTCATAAATAACGACCTGCCCGGCGTTATAGGTGCTGGAGGCGTTCAGACCTTAATGAACGAGTTCGGCGTTAAGCCAGGTGAAGAAGCCCTCGTAGTGGGCTCCGGTAACGTCGGCGTGATAGTTTCATACCAACTACTTCAAGCGGGAGTTAAGGTTAGAGCCGTTTTAGAGCTTCTTCCCGAGATAGGTGGGTGGTTCGTCCACGCGGCGAAGTTAAGGAGGTATGGCGTGCCTATACTGACCAGCCACACCATAAAAGCAGCTCTAGGTAGTGAGAGGGTTGAGGGGGCTGTGATAACCGCGGTAGATGAGAGGTTTAAACCCGTAGAAGGTAGTGAAGAAGTGATTAAATGCGACCTCATACTGCTTGCTGTGGGGTTAGAGCCTGACGCAAGGCTTCACGCGCAAGCGGGAGCCGTTATGAAGTGGGTTCCGGAACTCGGGGGTTTAGTTCCGGTGAGGACTGAATACCTTGAGACGTCCGTACCCAGTATGTACGTGGCTGGCGACGCTTCAGGAATTGAGGAAGCAACTACAGCGATGGTTGAGGGGTGGGTAGCGGCGCTTGCTATAGCGAGTAAAATGGTTGATGGATCTAAAGCTGAGAAAGCTCTAAACGAGTTGACAAAGTATAATAAGTTCTTATGGAGTGAGTACAGATCCTCACCGGTAATAGCTAGGGCTAGGAAGGGTAAGGAATCTGTAACGGTAACTCAGGAGGAGATGGAGAGGCTTAGAGCTACGTACCCACCGCCGATTCACTTCAGGTGATCTTCAATGGCTACACACACCCCAAACTACAGGAAAACAGGCGTTATAACTGTTGAGGAGCTTAAGAAACTTAATCAAATCCCCACAGAAGAGAGGATGTCTAAAGGGCCTGCTGTAGTTATTGAATGTCCTGAACCGATACCATGTAATATCTGCGTGTCCGCATGCCCCTTCAAAGCTATATGGATGGAGAGCATAATAGACCTACCGAAGGTTGATTGGAGTAAATGCGTAGGGTGTGGCGTATGCGTTGCTTTATGTCCTGGGTTGGCGATATTCGTCGTTGACTTATCTAAGCCGGATAAGGCTTACGTAACCGTACCCCACGAGTTCCTACCGGCTCCTAAGGCAGGTGATGAAGTCATTCTGTTAAATAGGTATGGTGAGCGGGTAGGCAAGGGCAAGGTAGTTAAGGTGTGGGAGAGGAATAAAACCTACGTAGTCACTGTGGAAGCACCTAAGGAATTAGCTCTTGAGGTGAGGGCTATATGGGTGGAGAAGTGAAGGGTAGGATAATAATCTGCAGATGTAATGATGTGACGTTAGAGGACGTAGAGAAAGCTATCGACGCAGGGATAGACGACTTCGAACTTTTAAGAAGGTATCTTAGGCTGGGATTCGGCCCCTGCCAAGGCAGGAGTTGTTTAGCTATAGCCGCGAGAGTCTTCGCGAGGAAGACAGGTAAGAAAGTAGATGAGGTGCTATCCGGCTGGAGAGTTCGGCCCCCTATAGTCCCCATCAACATAAGTGCTTTCATATCTGAAGGAGGTGATTAAGGTGAGGGTTCTAATCGTCGGGGCTGGAGTAAGCGGTCTCTTCATAGCTTACGAACTAGCTATGAAGGGGGTTAGGGAAGTCGTAGTGGTTGATAAAAGCTACCCAGGCAGTGGAGCTAGTTTAAGAAACGTAGCGTGTTTTAGATCTTCGTTTACATCGCCTGAGCATGTCCTATTAATGAAGGAAAGCATTAAGAAGTGGTTGGAACTTAAGGACAGGCTTAACTTAGACATAGAGCAAAGCGGTTATTTATGGGTTGCTAGGAAACCAGAAACTTTAGACACGTTTAGAAAGTTAGTAAGTTTCTACCACAGCTATGAAATACCTGCGAAGATACTTAACGTTGATGAAGTGAAGGGTTTAGTACCTAAGATAAACTCTAAAATAATCTCTGGAGCCATGTTCGACCCCACAGCAGGTAAGATGGGCATACTTAAGAACTTCGTTAAAATCTACTTAGAGACTAAGAAAGCAGGCGTTAAGATAATACCATACACGGAGGTTAAGAAGTTAATCACCTCAAACGATAGGGTTGTAAGCGTTGAAACAAGCAGAGGGGTTTTAGAAGCCGACGTTTACGTTGTGGCTGCCGCCGGAGATAGTAAGCGTTTGCTAGAGCCTCTAGGGGTTCACCTACCTATTAAGGACGTTCCCCGCCATCCGATGATTACAGAGCCCTACGCCGCAGACTATAGGCTCGGCCTACTTATAGATTGGGACACGCCCGGATCACCGCATATAACGCAGACCGTGCATGGAGGCTTTATATTAGCTAGGGATTTAGAGGACATACCTGAGGCTTCGCTGTACTCCCCAAGAAGTGACGCATTTAAAAACATAGTTAAGCCTCTTGCGGAACTCCTGCCGTTTCTAAAACACCTTAAGATAGTTAGGTATTGGATGGGATATTACGACATGACACCGGATCACCACCCAATCTACGGTCCGGTAGATCAGTACATGAACTTATTCATAGCTGCTGGGTTCAGCGGGCATGGAATGATGCTCGCGCCAGTAACTGGCGAGGTCATCTCAAGCTGGATTATAGAAGGTAAGCCTTCAATACCAGTAGCTCAGAACCTCACGTTGGAGAGGTTTAAAACAGGTAAGCTAGTTAGAGAATTAGCCGTCATAGGTTAAAATCAAGGAATTGTTAAACCTCCTAGTCTAAAGGATTTACATGTAGATAGACGTTAACGTTTAATACTTCATTAAGCGGAGATTATACGGTATAGACTCGATGTTTAATGAGGGGGTTTGCGCTTTATGTAGGGGTAGTAAGTACTTATGCGGTCTTACGTACTGCCCCATAGTCGTTAAGTTCTACAGCGAGTTAAGGTTGAAGCCAGTTATGTTTAAAGATGAGGTTGGGGGTTCTTCACCACCTTCAGTTTTTGTTGGGAGGTATGGCTACCCTAAAGTTAGGGTTGGTCCTTCAATACCGCCTGTTTCTGGGGATACGTCAGACTACGACTTACCCGAGGTTTGGGTCGGCAAACCTTTAGAGGAGATACTCTCGAAAAGACTCTCCATGGTTGTAGGCGTTACTGAAGTAAAGGTTGACGATCTAAACTCTAAAATCCTCGAGAAGATTCAGGAGATCGCGTTATCGGAGAGATCTGTTTTCACGGAGTTGAAGCTCTCTAAATTGATAAGTAGGAAACCCGTGATCTCAGAGGAGGTTCCACCCCTCGGGGTTAGAGTTCTTATTAACGACTTAAGACCTGAAAGCAACGTTAGTTTCGGTAGGGCTGTTGAGAAGGTTTTTAACGACTTCGACATGCGGGCATCTGAGGCAGTAATAAAACTATATGTTGAGGGCATCCCGATATCGAGGATTCAGAGGGTTTTATCCGTTGGTGCTTTAGGTAAGAAAAGCAAGAGAAGGTTGGTTCCGACTAGATGGTCTATAACGGCTGTTGACGACATAACATCTAAGCACTTGATTAAGAAGTTGCTGAATTATGAAGAACTTAATGAAGTGCTGGTTTACGTTAGGGAGTATATGAAGAATTTATTCATAGCTATTTTACTTCCAGGTATTTGGAGTTATGAGTGGATTGAAGCTTGGTTCCCGGGAAGTACGTGGAACGTCTTCGGAAGGGTTGTAAGTATAGAGGGGGATTACGAAGGCCCTAGCGGTAGGTCGGATTATGCGCTACCCGGGGGTTGCTACTACGCAGCTAGGTTAGCGGCAGCAGAGCATCTCTACTACCGCATTAAGAGGCAGGCTATGGTCTTTCTATATAGAGAGATATACGAGGGTTTCAACATACCCGTTGGTGTTTGGTTCGTTAGGGAGAACATTAGGAAAATGTTTGAGGGGAGGCCTATGAAGTTCAGCGACGTAAGTGAAGCCATAGCTGAAGTTAGTAAGTATACAGCAGTCCCGATTGAGGACGTGGTTAGGAGATCTAGGATATTAAGTAGTTATGGTAAGGTGAGGAGACTTGATTACTACTCAACATTCAGTAGTTTTAAACGGGGTTAAGTACGTCTGGATTAAAGTGAAGTCCGCCCTCGTTAAGTCCGGGTTGAAAGACTACACTTACGCGTTAAACCCCTACGTAGGATGTTACCATGGATGCAACTACTGCTATGCTAGAGCTTACGTAAGATACCCTGACGTAAGGGATAATTGGGGTTATGTCGTGTATATCAAGGAAAACCTCCCACAAATCTTAAGAAGTGAGGTAAGGAAGTTAAAGCCTGCTGTCGTTGGCTTAGGAACGACTACAGATCCTTACCAACCGATAGAAGCTGTAACTAAGATAACTAGGGAGAGCTTGAACACCTTACTTAAAAACAGGTTTAAAGTGGTAATTCAGACGAAGTCTTCGTTAGTAATTAGAGATTTAGACATACTTAAAGAACGGAAGGACTTAGTTGAGTTGGGATTCACGATAACTACCTTAGATCAAAACTTAAGTAGGGCTTTAGAGCCTAGAGCGTCGCCGCCGAAAGCTAGGGTTGAAGCCCTACGTAAGGCAGCATCGGCGGGGATAAGGACGTGGATATTCTTAGGTCCGATAATACCTGGAGTAAACGATTCTCCAGAGTCGATTAAGGAAGTTTTAGAGGTAGCTCGTGAGAGCTCATCAACCGTGTATTACGACTGGCTTAGGTTTAAACCAGGTCTAGAGAGTTTCTTCAGCTATCTAAACATAGACTTAAGTAGGTACTTAAGCGGTGATGAATACAAGATATGGAGGCGTAAAACATCGCAAACCATACTTAAGATCTGTGAAGAGTTAAACGTTAAATGCGCTTCAGAATTTAACGAATATTCTATCACTTAGCAACTAAATCAATCAACCACTTAACGCTATCTTCACTTAATAACTTCCTACCCCCTCTACAGACCTCCTTAATTTCCTCGGGGGCTTCAGAAACACATACATCGCTTAACTCCCTAGCTAGTATATGAGGGAATTTCAGAAAAACACTTAATTCCTCAACTATAGAGTACTTAACTTTATGTCTGGGTAGGGCGTCAGCAATCACCCTATAGTATATGTAGGGGAAGAAAAGCAACACAATTAAGAAGGATATAAACGCGTACGTTAGGAAAGCATCTTCAACAACTAGCCTCAGCCTTAACGGGTTGATTAACGACGCAATTAAATACGATAGGTCGCCGGAGGTGATTAACTTCGATAGAGGTTCGGCCTCTAAGCCGTATTTAGACCCGTCGACGATCACCGTAGGTGGTTTATCACCGCATAAGTACGTCAGTATCGAGTTTAAGAACCTTACGTAGGGGTTGATGGATGATGGGGTAACCAGAGCTGCGTTAGTAAAGACGGACCCATCGCCTATAACCAACAATTTGCTTTTGCTTAAGTTCTCTTCAGCGGCAATTTTAAACCCACTGACCTCAGAAAGTACTTTAACCCCGCCCCCGGTAACGTTTAAAGCTGATGCGTACGCAAAGTATATGCTATGCCTAACCCCGCCGATCTCAACAACGGCTTCAAAAGTTTCCTCACTACCTACGTAAACCCTAGTATTGGAGATCCTCACGTG
The DNA here is from genome assembly GCA_003056265.1 of Zestosphaera tikiterensis. Lineage (GTDB taxonomy): Archaea > Thermoproteota > Thermoprotei_A > Sulfolobales > NBVN01 > Zestosphaera > Zestosphaera tikiterensis. Next base: position 390,118 of record NBVN01000004.1, read on the forward strand.
AGATTTTAAAGCGTTTAAAACTGCGTTGCTGAAAACACCTTCATCAGCTATAATTACATGAGTTCCTCTAAAAGTCAAGTCTTCAATTACGTTTAATTCATAACTGTAGTAAGGCTTCTCAGGGGATATTATCATCAACACATTACATGACCCCTCAACATTCGGCCTGGCAAGGAAATCCCAACCTTTAATCACGTAAGTGTTGTAACCCCACATCCTCAAAAGCTGTATTAAGTTGCTAGTGCCGTCATACTCTACGTTATCAGGTGAAGCACCTGAATATCTTACACCAACTAGTAAAGGCTCTAAAGACAGAGCAATCACCAACATCAACGTAAGGAGGTAAGTGGTTGACCTACGCATGCTCTCTACAACCTTCACTTCTTAAATACGTTAGTAAAGCTAACCCGCTAAGTAGTGAGATTATAGAAGATACGTATCTCTGAATTAAAGAGAGCCCCACCGACAATATTAAAAGAGCAACACCGACGAAGAGTAGGAGTGACCTATACCTAACTTTAAATAAGTCCGTCAAACCTACGTAACACCTCCTCAATAATAGACTCTTCATAACCCTCAAAATAGCTTGCTGTTATATAGTCGTAATTCAAAATTAAGAGAGTTAGGATCAAAACGTAGGTAACGATGTTTAAACCTTTTTTAAAGATCATGATTGAAAAAACCGTAGTTAAAGCTAAGGAAACCCAGACAGAGTTGAAAAACCCTAATGGAGTAAACCTAAAAACAGTTAAGAAAAGCAGGTAGGTAAGCAACCCTACGAAAAACGCTCTACTTAAGTATTGAAACAACGAATTTAAGCTAGGCAATCTTAAGTCCAGCAAGTTTAAAACTTTAAACTCACATTCCAGGCCGTAGAGAAACGTCTGAAAGCCTGTTAAACCATAACCTGAAATTAAAGATATGAAGACTAAAGTGAGTGCGTTAAAGATGTTGAACTCATAAATAGAGAATTTTAAGAGCGATAAACCACATGCTATAAGTACTGGGGTTATATACGTTATTGAGGCTTTTTTAAAGCCTATGAAGGTTCTAACTATTAAAATAATGACGAAATACGTTAAAAACTCAGTGAAAAACTCCGTAGGCCTGAAAGCTTGAGTTATTAAAGCAAGCATCGTAATGACTAATACATACCTATATGAAGTCCTTAACGTAAAGTATGTAGCAACTACGGAAAGCGTTAACCACGTGAGTAGGGGGTTGCTTGAGATGTAGGCTATAATTAACGAGGAAATGAAGAAAAGCGCTTCAATAAAGTCTTTATTAATTGATGCTAAGCTTTTTGAGTTTCTCGCCAATTCTCTTAACAGTTTCAATCACCTCCCCATTTTCCTCACGTCGAGCAAACCTAATTAATTCATAGTAGAGTGTGATCCTATCGATATCAGCTATTAAATCACTATGTCTAAATCCTTTAACTTTTAATTTATCAACAATTCTGTTTTTTATCTCCCTATGTGTTTCGTGATCTTCAACAACTATACCCAGCTTATGAGCTAACGAATCCACAACCTCCCAGAAAGTTTTAATAACCTCGCTAAGGTTCTCCATAACTACGAACCTATTCCTCGACGAGATACCGCCTTTGAAGCCTTTAAGGTTTAGGTTTGAGGTTAAATACCTGAATATTAAAGCTATGGAGGCTATAGCAGGGGCTATGAGGAGTATTACTGGGGTTAAACCCTCAAAAGCGGTTGTGATTGAGGGTTTACCGCCGATAATCCCTACCTCTACGTAGGGTTTACTCGAATAGTTTTCAAAGGTTTTAATCGTAGGTCCTAACTTGTTAATGTTCTCCAGTAAGGGCGCGATCTTCTGAAGTATTGCGTAGCCGAACTCATCACTTAAAGTTAAGTCTTCTAGGTTTTCATTATATAGTACGCCCGAATTAATCAATACTGTAGTGTATGGTCTGCTTTCATTTCGTTGAGTGCTTACGTTTAAATACCTTCTGCTTAGTAAGTCTTCACTTAAGTAGTCGTGTAATTCGTTAAGAAGTAAGTCTTCATTCATTAATATCTCTAACATGTTAGGATTCTTCAGAAGCTCCTCCACAACCTCAGGCGGTAATCTACTAAGTATTTCTAAAACCTCCTCACTTAAGCCAGTTAGATTTAGATCCTTCAGGAGTTTCTCAACGTCTTTCTTACTTGCTTGAGGTTGTTGCTGCGGTGTTTGCCATAAATAGTTGTAAAGTGGTTTAACGTTCCCGGCTATTATAAACATTAAAGAACCGATTATCAGGGATTTATTGTATGATACATCCATACTTAGCTTTAAAGCCTTCTCTCCATGCTTCATATCCACTAAGTCTAGAAAGTTAAGTATGTCCTGCCTTAAGCTCTTTCTGAGGTCCTGACTTACGGAACGCGTTAGTCTATCATCTGAAATTAACAATATGAACTGAATTAAAACATCACTGCTTAAATCTCCACTCAAGTCTAAAATGTTAAGCAGTAACTTAGCGAATGCTTGATTACCGCTCAAATTTAAGTTGTTAGCTAAGACGTTAACCAATATTAAATAATCTGAAAACCTAACCGTAGATGTATTTAAACCGCTTAAGACTTTAGCGGATATTAAGTGCTTACCACCTATGAATAAAGGTAACACACCACTATTGTTTGACACGTAAAGCTTAAGTATATGTTTAGCTATGGTGTTTAACGTGTTTAAGTCTTCATTTTTTAAAGCTTCATCTATAGTTAAGCTTAGGTTGTAGTAGCCTACGCTTTCAAGCCATTCCTTTAAGATCTTAGCTGAGGTTTCGATAATGAGGGCTTTCTTAACTAACTCAAGTGAGTGTCTAGTTTCAACGTTTGAAGCTAAAGCTACAGGCGTGGTAGAGGCTATTAAAACAGCTATAATTAATAACGTCGTTAAAGTCATTAAGCGTTTACTGATGTCCTCCACCAAATATTTTATGTATTCAGTAAATATATTTTGGGTCGAACTTGAGCAAAGTTAAAAACATAGTTGACTTAGTAGTTAGGGAGGCTTCTAAAGTCTTAGTTGAGAGGGAGAAAGACGTAAAACTTATAACTCTTGCGATCATAGCTGGAGGTCATGTGTTAGTTGAAGGTATACCGGGCATAGCTAAAACATTAACTGCCAAGACCGTAGCTAAGTTAATGAATTTAAGATATAGTAGGATACAACTAACTCCAGATCTGCTTCCAGCAGATATCATAGGAACTAAGATATACAATCAAAAAACTGGGGAGTTCGACATAGTTGTAGGTCCTATAAACGCAAACTTAGTTTTAGCTGACGAGATAAATAGGGCTTCCCCAAGAACTCAAAGTGCTTTACTGGAGGCTATGCAGGAAAGGCAAGTAACTATAGAGGGTGTGACGATTAAACTACCTGAGCCTTTTACAGTCATAGCTACTATGAACCCTATAGAGATGGAGGGTGTTTTCCCGCTACCTGAAGCTCAGTTAGATAGGTTCTTCATTAAAGTTAATATGACGAGCTTAAGCAGGGAGGGTCTAAATAAGCTACTTAAGAGAAGCTTCCACGACATAGAAGCTAGTTTTGAAGAGTTAAAACCTGTGACTAACGCCTTAGATATCCTAAACGCTAGAAACGACTTAAACCACGTAATAGTTGAAGAATCGATTATTAACTACGTAGTAAGGATTTCAGAGTTTATCAATAAACATAAAGCCGTTAGATTGGGGATAACCCCAAGGGGGTTGATGATGTTGCTTACGTTAGCTAAGGGCCTAGCACTCTTAGATGGTAGGGACTACGTAATACCTGACGACGTTAAGGAAGCAGCCATCCCAGCATTAAGTCATAGGGTGTTCCTCAAGCCTGAGTACGTAGCTGAAGGCATGGATGGGAGTGACGTAGTAACTCAAGCGATAAATAACGTGGAAGTGCCTAGGCCTTAACGACACATCCCAATGAGGCTTAAGCTTTATGAACGCGGTTAAAGTTAAGGAAGTCTGCGGAGTTAACGCATATGTTACAAACCTTGACGGGCTTTATGCCTTAATAGTTACTACTGTAGTTATTTTAGCTGTTGCTGTAGGCTACGCTTCAATAACTTCGTATACGTTAGTAAGTACTGTTTTAGCATCCCTTATTACTGGGTATGTAGTAACTCTAGCCAGCGTTGTTAATCGAATTACTCAAGTTGAAGTAGTTAAGGATGCCTCATTAACTGTTGGTAGAGATGAGGTTCTCATAACTGAAGTGATGATACGACACACCGTAGTGAGGTTTCTAAAGTTTTACGGGGTTCAGATAGTTACGGATAACGGCTTGAAAATAGTTGATTACTCGCTAACCCGTAGAAGCGGGGATGAGGAGGTCGTAGTCTCTATAAAACTTAAGTCGTTCGTTGGTAGGCATAGGTTAGGTCCCTTAACGCTTAAGTATTCCTTAGGCGGCGGGTTAGTGAGAGGTGAGTTTCTCGTTAATACGTACGTTGACATAACTACTTTACCTAGCATTAAGACGTTACGGACTTCATTAAGCGTTAGAGGGTTGCAAAGCATAGGGGCGATGCCTTCTAGGGGGAGGGGCGTTGGAACGCAGTTCTTTGAAGTGCGGGAATACGTGCCTGGAGACGACTTTAAAAGGATTGAATGGAAAACAACGGCAAGGCTTTCTAAGTTAGCTGTTAAGGAATTAGAGCATGAGTCTTTAAGAGGTGTGGTTATGGTTCTAGCTTTAGATGACGATTACTTCATGAGGGAAGTCAATGCTTACGATCACATAGCACGTGAAGTAACTAACGTAGTTGAAAACTTCTTAAGAAATAACCTATACGTTAAAGTCCTCGTAGTTACTGAAAGAGGTTATACAGTTAGTGAAAAACTAACTTCCTTAAACCACATATCTAAGCTTTTAAAGGCTTTAGCAGATGTTGAATGGCCTATCGAATTATCCGCAACGTCTTCAGCGCTTAGGGTATCCACATGGTTGATTACGTCGATAGTTAAGACATCCTGTAAAGATAGGTGTTTAGTCGTTTATTTATGTAACGTAAAAAGCGATGTAGACGTCATATCATTAAATAAAGTTTATAGGGAGTTAAAGGCCTTAGGCCATGACGTAATGTTCATAATAGCGCCTCCAGCTTTAATGAAGATACTTAAAGAACCCGCAGGTAAAACAGACCTAGCCTTAGCTAAGTATGAGTTAAGGCATGCCATATCTCTAAGTAGGAAAATCCCCAAAACAGTGTTAACGTCTAACATATCAGCTGAAATCTTGAAAAGGATATTAAGCATATACACTTAGCTAACGACTTAACTTAATTCCTCTGTAAGTCAAGAGTAAGTTGCAATGCCTTAAGGATATACATATCCCTCAAGAATTTTAGATTCTATTACTTTCTGAGTAAATACAAAGGTCTATGGTGGGATAATCTACGGATCGTAAGTTAAACTTATTAGTTTAGTTTTGAGTTAACCATTTAAACAAGGGAGGAAACAGTTAAATGAAAACGGTATTGAAAGTTGGTAGAAAGGGTATTGTGGTGTTACCTAAGGCCTTTAGGGAAAAAGTCTGTATTGAAGAAGGTGGCAAGGTAGTTTTAGAGATTGTTGGCAACTCTCTTGTGTTGAAACCTTTAAAACCTTTGGTTGTTGATATAGATCCTGAAGTGCTTCGTAAAGTTATATTGGAAGAGAAAAGAGAATGGGAAGAGAGGATAGATAGAGTTGCCAGAGAAGTTAGTTCTTGATACAAGCGTATTAGTGGAATTCATCATCACTAAATCACCATTTAGAAAAACAATTGCTGAACTGTTCGCAAAGGCTGAGCGTGGAGATGTAGATCTTTATGTAAACACTGTTACATTAGCTGAGACCTTCTATATCGTGGCCAGAGTCTATAGGATCGCTGGTATTGATGATCCTAATAAAGAAGCTGAGAATTTTATAACGTGGATTACGTCTAACGTTAACGTAGTGAATATTGATGTACGATTATCGAAGTCCGCTGGAGAACTTAAAAAGAGGTTGGGGATAGCTCTGCCGGACTGCCTACTTATAGCTTCAGCAAGTGCTATAGGAGATGCCTCTCCCCGCTTTTAAGGGCGGGGTTTCACTGCTGGGTCTTGGGCGATACCCCTCCTTAAGGGGGTTACGGAACACCTCCATCAATCATCGACCTCTAAAGGCCTCAAAACTTCATGTGGGAGGCATAGTATGGGTTGTGTGTATGCCTTCTCAAGCAAATCAATCGCTTATAAACCTCCATCCCCGCCCTAAAGAGACGAGGCTTTCAGTTGTAAGAACTCTAGAGACTTGTAAATGAACGCTAATATATCAAGAACTTCTTTAATTTTAACGTCGGGCGTTGATCCTAGATGGCCGCTTTTAAGTTCAGTTCTTAGATACACGGGTGCCCCCACCTCCTCAAGTTTCGCTACGAATTTAAACGCGTGGGCTGGGTGGACTCTATCGTCGTAAAGGCCTGTGAGTACAATCGTTGGCGGGTACTTCACGTCAGGCCTTACGTTGTGGTAGGGGGAATACTCAAGCAGAAACTCCCTCTCTCTAGGATCTTCTGGATTACCGTACTCTGTCGTCCAGAGCTTACCTATGTAGAGTTTATGGAAACGTAGCATATCAATTACGGGGTATCCCACTACAGCAACGTCAAGTAGTTCCGGGCTCTGAGTTAACGTAGCCGCTATTAGCAAACCGCCGTTGCTTCTGCCCATACCAACGGTTTTATAGCCTAATTTCTTGAAGTGTTTGAGCACCGCTTTAAAGTCTTCGAATACGTTCTGCTTGTTTTCCCTCATGCCTGCCTTATGCCATAGCTTCCCATACTCCCCACCACCTCTTAAATTAGTTACTACGAAGATCGCGCCATCCTCCAGTAATGGAAGTACCTCTGGAAAGTACCTAGGTTTTATAGATACGTTAAAACCGCCGTAGCCGTACACTAAAGCGACGCGTGTTTCTTGATTGGAAGTTCCCTGACGTTTAACTACGAACGAATGTATCTGCGTGCCGTCATATGAAGACACCCATAGATCTTCAACTCTTAACTCACATCCTTCTAGCTTAAAATCTAACACCTTACTTAAGCTCAGGTCTCCATCCAATACGTAAATACTTGAAGGTACGTTAAAAGACTCATATTTGATTATTAATCTATTATTCAATTTATTGAGTAACGTTACGCTTCCAACACCTCCAACCTCAAGATTCGATATTAACTTACCGTCGGCGTCATAAACGGTTAAAGCGTTTGAACCGTTAACAACGCGATTAACTACGACATAGTTACTCATCATTACGGCTTCCTCTATAGGATACAGTCCGAAAACCCCCTCAGCAATTACTTCCTCCACATGAGATCCGTTCCTGGCCTTGACGATCCTCCCTAAACCTCTGTCCCCCTCATGAAGGATGTAAGTCCAACCGCTGTAGTGTCCTACCGGGCGTGACATGCTCTCGCCGCCATCAAACACTAAACGCCATTTACTGGGGTCGTTTAAAGGACCGCTGAGTATCTTAGATTTTAACCAACCATACTGTATGACAACGAAAGCTATGTTCTGGTCGTAGTCGGGAACTACGTTAACCATGTAGTTAGTTCCTAAACCATCCCCGAAGACTATCTCCTCCTTCCCGCCGATCTCCTTAAGGAATACCCTCTCGGCAGGAGCTTCCACACCGTCGGGAGTTAATCCAGACCTGTAGAAAAGCTCGTAGTAGATTTTATCCCTACTTAACCATACGACGTTGGAGATATAGCCTTCAAACCTCTCCACGGTTTCGCGTGTGTTTAGATCTATGATTACTATCTTACCTAAGTCTGAGCCAGCTAAACTATATCTAACGCCTACCAAACCACCTTCTGGGGAGGGGTAAACCTCATTAATCATGACATCCTTGCCTAAATCAACAGCTCTCAAGAGAGTCTCTGACGAGCCGTCGAACCCCACGATAACAACTTCGTATCCTTTATCCCCTCGAACCACAGCAAATATACCATCACGCCCAAGCGAAGCGGTAGTTACGTAGGGAACGTTAAAGTATTTAATTACTTTATGCGATAGCTTGCTGGATACCCCCTCTATAAAATTTTGAAATTTCCTGTTCCTTTCAGTAATCCACTCAACGGTTTTAATGTTTGAAAGATCTTCAAGCCATAAGTAATGATCCTCAGCGCTCATTACTCACGTCCAAAATATATTAATTTTCCGAACTAAATAAATTTTAATCACAACATCTATATGATTGAAATCTATCTGTATGCGAGAACGCAGGCAACTATGTAATCACTACTTGAGCAACGCCTTTTAAATATATGGGTTTATAGTGTGTTATTAAGCAATTACTGCGCGTACGCTATTAGCAAGTTAACGTCTATATCAGGTTTCGACGGTTGCGGTGCCTCAGCTTTAGGTGTGGTTTCCTGTTTAGGTGGTGGTGCGCCACTGAAGAATTCCTTAGCGGTTTCAGGGAATAGACAGTAAGTTAACACGTTTTCGTCTGTAGCCGGTACGCCTAACTTCATAACCTGATCCACACATTTACTTAGCTCCGGTTGTAGTAAATCTGCAGGTCTAACTGTAATTTCTTTAACGTTTTTCAACGCTACCTTCTTTAACTCCTCATTTATAGGTGCTGGTGGCTTCCCGTAAAGCCCGGCTATGTAGTTAATAACTTCTTTAGTTATTACCTTATACTTACCTACGACTACGTTTAACACGGCTTGAGTCCCAACTATTTGAGAGAGTGGAGTTACTAAAGGAGGCCATCCTAAGTCCTCCCTTACCTTAGGGACTTCATTAAGTACTTCTTTAAGTCTGCCTTCCGCTTTCAACTCCTTCAGCTGAGATATTAAGTTGGATATCATACCGCCGGGTATTTGATGTATTAACACACCGTGATCAGGTATTAAAACCTTCAAATTAAGTAGTCCTGAATATCTTTCGCTGATTACTCTATCTAAGTATTCTGAAACCTCATTTATAACGTTTAAATCCACGTCAGGCCTTCTAGTTGGTGGTAAAGCAAAGTAAACTGTTTGAATCCCTGGTTGCGCCGACCCAAAAGCTAACGGACTTATGGCTGTATCTATGAAATCAGCTCCGGCTTCAACAGACTTAACATACGTTGCTACCGACATACCACTTGTGTTATGTGTGTGAACGTTAACCGGGACTTTAAACCTCTTCTTCAACTCCGTAACTAATTCGTAGGCAGTAGTTGGGTCCAATATACCGGCCATATCCTTAATCGTAAGCATATCCACATCTAAGGCTATAAGTTCCTCAGCGAATTTTACGTAGTACTCAATCGTATGTACAGGACTTATAGTATAGCATATAGCTCCCTGCACTATAGCACCTAAGCTCTTAGCTTTCTTAACGCTAACGATTAAGTTCCTAACATCGTTTAACGCGTCGAAAACTCTAAATATGTCAATACCGTTTTTAAATGCTGTTTCAACGAATTTCTCCACTACATCGTCTGGATAATGTCTATAACCAACTAAGTTCTGACCTCTTAAAAGCATTTGAAGCTTAGTTTTTCTAACACCCTCCCGTATTAACCTCAACCTCTCCCAAGGATCTTCACGAAGGTAGCGTATAGCTACATCGAACGTAGCCCCACCCCACACTTCAAGACTGTAGAATCCAGCCCTATCTAACTTATCTAGGATCGGCAGCATATCCGCAGTTCTAAAGCGCGTAGCAAGAAGTGATTGATGAGCATCCCTTAAGGTAGTGTCTATCACCCTCACCACAACTAACACACCTCTTACGTAAAACTACAGTCTTAAGTTAATAACCTTTTTAATAAATAACTCAATTAAGAATCTCATAGTTTAATTAACCTGAAGCACCTCAACATATCCTGCCCTAGATAAGAGTTTTAAACGCTTTTGAAGAGGGTTCCCACATCTACTTGATTTGTGGTGAACTTAAAAACCCTTAAGACCTTCTGAGATTAATTAATGTACCTTAAGAACGAGGTCAACACCCGACGGAAATGATGTATGATTAGAGTTACTGGGATGTGGGGAACATCACCTCTTAGAAGGTAGTGAGGAGGTCTTACTGACGTTGAAAAACTTACGCGGATTAAGCTTCTCCTAAAGCACTTAAAGCATAGGTCGCTAGTGCTGTAGTTTCAAATGTTTATACGTTTTAACTAAAACCCAGGCAACTTCAGTAGTTACTTTAACTTTAATATTTAAATTATCCCCTATCGTAATTAGGAAGCTAGGATGGAGAGGAAGGGACTTGCTAAGGTTTCGCTATCGTTAGAGGCTTTCTTCGGCAACTTCTATGTTGCTGTTTCTAGAGGTTTGTTCATTCCTATGCTTACGTATTCTGGCTACCCGCTTGATAGGGTCTCAACCATTACGTTTATCGCAGCAGTTTTTAATGTGGTGGTATCATATTTAATTTACTATAATCCGAGGTTTATGAGTAGGAATACCAAAGCGAAACTGCTTTTGTTTCACTTCATGGAACGCATTATTTGGACTTCGTTACCTTTCACGCTTTACTCACCCGATTTACTCACGTTGTTTTACGGGTTGGCTCAAGTAGTTACTATACCAGTAGGTGTTTTACTTAATATAGCTATGTTAGACGTTTTTAAAGATGAGGAGTTCGTAGAGGTAAACGTGCTTAGATCTGCCGTAGCTTCAGCAGCGTCTTTAATAGGATCTCTATTCACAATCTACATCACCGCGTTATTAACCCCTCCCCAATCCTACTACGTTGCTTACGTGGTTTCCGGCCTTGTTGGTTTACTGGCTTCGTTTTCGCTAATACCATATGGTATGTCTAAATACTTTATCGAGAGGGAAGGCGAGAAAGTACCTGAGGAGGTTGAGATAAGGAAGGTTAACACGTTCTTAATGCTTGTCTTAATGATGAGCGGTGGTAACTTGCTTGGCCTAGCTTGGCCTCAAACGCTTAAGTTATTAGGTGCTCCTTTATACATAACTATAGCCCTCAACTTAGCCGGTAACATAGGAGGTATTTTAGGACCTTACTTATGGAGAGGCTATAGAAGCTACGTAGTAGCTATAGCTATAAATACGGCGTTTACTGCTTCAATACCTTTAATAACAGTCTCATACGGTCATATAGTTGTTTCAGCTATTCTTTCAGCTACGTTTATAGGTGCTAACTTAATAGCCTCATCCATATACTCTAAGTACGTTAAATCCTTAGGTGTTGTAAGGGCTTCCACATTCTTAACGTCTTCAAGCGCCGTAGGATTACTGACGGCTTCGTTAATTGGTAAGTACATACCTCAAAACCAGTTTCTTATTTACGGGCTAGCCGCATTTCTTAAAGCCCTAGCTTTACTAGTGGTTTTAATAGCTATTCCTGAAACCGCTGTAGTGCCTGTTAAGACAGCCTACGGTTACGGCAAGTTAATCTATACCGCAAGCGTTTTAGGATATACGTTCACCGTTGAGACCTCGTTTAAGATCTTTAAGATATTTCTGCAGGTCTTAGCCTTAACTGCTTTAGCTTTGCTGTTGTTATTTATCTATGGTGTAGTAATTATTTTAACGTCGGGTGTGTAAGTTGGTTAATGAGTCGACTTTAGGAGGGTTGGCGCAAGCTTTCAAAACGTTATTGCTGGAGTTTGCTAACCTCATTCCATACGTGTTACTCGCTGTAGTTGTGCTTGTAGCTTCAGCTTTTCTAATCAAGCTAGTTAATAAAGTGATTAGGTGGGTGTCTAAAACATTACGTCTTGATGAATTCGTTCGTGAGTTAGTACCGGGTGGTCTCAGGCTTTCAGTAACGTCGTTAGTGATTTTACTGACTGACGTAGGCATAGCTTTAATTACTTTATTAATTGTGGTTCGCATATTTTATTTAATAGTGCCTTCAACAGCGTCTGAGATAATACCTTACGTGTCTAAATTGGGTAGCGTTACTGTAATGCTGATATTATTTGTTGTTGCTTTAGACCTCTTAAGCAAGGTAATAGTCTTTGAGAGGAAGACCGAGAGCTTATTCTTTATAGTGCTTTTCTTCTTGGGGTTAGCTATGATAATCGACCTTACAGGGCTTAGCGCTGACGTGAAGGCAGCTCTAGGTTGGGGTTTAGCCATAGGAGTTGGGTTGGCGTTAGGTATATTCGTTGCTTGGTTCCTATTCAGTGAGTATCTAGATAGGCTAGTTAAAGAGAAGGAGAGAACCTCCGAAAAGTCTCCATAAAGATTGGAGGTTGTGTTTCTCACGAATGTGCAAGTCAATCACCGCGTGTCTTTAGGTAATACTTTAACACATCGTTAAAGTAATTCTGTAGCGAGCGTTTAGGACGCCCAATAGGGAAAACGTAGAGAGGCACCTCCTCAGGCGTTAGATTTAGTGTGGTCTTTACCTGATCATCTTTAAAAGCGCCTACGGCCACCGTTCCTAAACCTAAAGCGGTAGCCGCTAAATATATGTTCTGCCCTGCATGACCTACTTCAAAGTGAACGTATTGAATGCCCCGCCTACCGTAGTAACCTGTAGTCCTCTCATAAACGGCCGCAATGACTAAGCTTACAGGTGCTTCAGCAATGAATGTTTGATTTAAGCAAGCGCTAGATAAAGCTTCCCTGAAATCACCTGATTTAACAAGTTTTAAAGCATGGTTAGTCACGAGATATTCGTAAATACCTGCGGGTAGATCTCCACCCACGATAGCTTCCTCACCAACAACTACGTATATGTTTAGAGGGAACGTCGCTCCAGCGCTTGGAACCACTCTAAAACCTCTACGTGGGTCTGAAATACCTTGAGAAGCCCATAGAATTAAGCTTAACTCATCTAGTGTAAGTGGCTCGCGAGAAAAAGACCTAACGCTTCTACGAATCGCTAAAACCTCCCATAAGTTGGAGGTCTTTTTAGCTTCGGGTAGCGGTAAATAGTAAAGATTCATTAACTTCACCACAGTTAATCTAGTGATTTAACGTAATATACGTTTCTAATCAATAAGCTGTAATTACGTTATTATTAACATATTTTAGTGTGGATAACCATAATTTCAATGGGTATGTTGTTTTGAAGTTCGCTATAGATTTCCTAGATAGGAAACCTTTAGGCAAGAGCGGCGAATTAATACCGGCTGTAGGCATCGGTACTTGGGCTATAAGAAATGAAGCCAACGCTGAGAAAGCGTTGGTGAAAGCTGTTGAGTTGGGGCTGAACTTAATAGATACGGCTGAAATGTATGGTAATGGACGGGCTGAAGAACTCGTGGGTAAGGTTATTAAACAAGTTGGGAGGGAGTCTGTCTTCATCGTAACTAAAATGTTGCCTCAACACTTAATCGATAGGTATGAAGTCATTAAAGCGGGTAGGGCCTCTTTAAGAAGGTTAGGGGTTAGGGAGGTAGATCTATTCTTGATTCATTGGCCTAACGAATTCATAAGCATTGAAAAACAGGTTAAGAACTTCGAGGTCTTAATAGATGAGGGTTTAACTAGATATATCGGCGTAAGCAACTTCGACGTTGAAGCGTTGGAAGAGGCGGTTAACGCTACTAAGAAAGCTGATATCGTAGCTGATCAAGTTCATTACAGCGTCCTACATAAAGAAGTGGAAAAGCGTTTACTTCCTAAAGCGCTTGAGCTGTTAATAACGATTCAAGCATACACACCCCTCGAGAGAGGTGCGGTCTTAACACACCCTAAAGTTGTTGAGGTAGCGAAGCAAGTTAATAAAACACCCACGCAAGTCGCTTTAAATTACCTTATATCAAGGCCTTACGTAGTAGCTATAGTTAAGTCTGAAAACGAAGAACATGTTAAAGACATCGCTGGATCTCTAGGTTGGAGGTTAACCAAAGAACAGATTGAAGCCCTTGAGATGGTGTAGCGTCAGTCCCGAAACCGTACATCACCTTTCAGACAATCTAACCTACATCATTACTATATTTAAGTAAGTTAAGCAGTTTAAAAACCGTATTTAAAGAGTACTTCTTGCGTTTTGGCCAGACCATCACCAAATTTGAAGTTATAGCCATGTTTATACAGAGCTCTTTCAATAGCGGCTACCGTAGCTATTATGTCGTTAGCGTTTACAGAACCCATATGACCTACTCTGAAGTAATTAACCTCCTTAAGTAACCCTCTAGCTATTAAGACACCCATACCCCTTACCGACGATACAAACGACGTTAAATCCACGTTCGGCGGTAGCTTTACGGCCGTGACGGTATGCGCGACATTCTCCTCTTTAGGTAGAAGCTGAAGACCTAACGCCTTAACACCCTCTCTAAAAGCTTCTGAGATCTGCTTATGTCTAGTGAATCTCCTATCAAGCCCCTCCTTAAGAATCAACTCTAAACTCTTTTTAAGAGCTACGATCAAATTCACTGCTGGGGTACCGAAGTAGGAAGGTTTCCGGCTTTCGTAAGATCTCATAACATCGACCCACTTCCTTAAGTCGGTATAGTATGGTGAGAGATTATTGGAGACGTTCTTCAACTTCTCTAACGCTTTAGGTGAGAGCCAAAGAATGGCTAACCCGGGTGGAACCCCTAAAGCTTTTTGAGAGCCTGTAAACAGAACGTCTATGCCGTCTTCAACGATATGTATTTCCTCGCCACCAACGCTGCAGACGCCGTCAACTACTAGTAACGTATCTTTATTCCTTAACGCCTTGCCCACCTCCCTTACGGGCTGAAGTACTGCGGTGCTAGTGTCTACGTGAGTTAACGTAACTAAGTCATAGCTTTCTTTCTCAACGGCTGCTATGATTTTCTCAGGGCTTACAGCATCTCCTAAAACCTCAGGTTTAATCATATCAACGTGTACCGGATATCTAGATAGCAACTCTGCAAACCTGTCGCCGAAATACCCGTTTGAAACTATAAGAACTTTAGAATCTTTTTTAAGGAAGTTAGTTACCGAGGCTTCCATAGCTAAGGTTCCAGAACCTGCTATCACTATAGGTTGATATCCGTCAGTAGCGTTGACGACCTTTCTTAACATAGCTAAGGACTCGGCAAATGCGTCGACAAACTCTGAAGAGGTATGGTCTAACCCCTCCACAGCCATCTCTCTTAAAACGCTTGGCTCGAAGTTTATTGGACCTGGAACCATAACAAGTCTTCTTTCACTCACGTTTAACGCACCATCACATAATTACTTAAATAACTTAATAAAGGGTGAATGTGTACAGAATTTAAAAACGCTTCAAACAACCCACACTCAGAAATGCTTTTTAATATGTCATAAGCTAGTCGTACCTGACCTATGCTTGCTTAAAACTATTCACGCATCAGTTTCTGGGTGGGTAGTTTTGAGAGGTAGTAAGTTAAACATTATGTTGTTGTTTATTGCGTGGTTAAGTATATCGATGGCTTCAGTTCTTGTTGTTTTATCCGGTACTTCTCCGGAGGTCTGTGCTTTCTGGAGGTTACTCATATCCTTTACTGTTATTTTATGTTATAGCGTAGTTTTCGATGTTGAAGCTTTAAGCTTCAAGGCCTTAAGCTTAAGGCAAGCTGTTAAATCCATGTTTTCAGGGGTTTCACTAGCTTTACATTTCCTCTTATGGATGAGGTCTCTGTTTTTAATACCTGTAGCGTTATCTACAACTTTAGTGGTTACGTATCCGTTGATAAACGTTCCTATTGAGAGGTACGTAACCCAACGTAAGCCCTCAATTAGGGAGTTGCTTGGATTAGCGCTTGCTTTCGCAGGCGTTGTAGTGGCTGTTAGGCCTTATTCCTCCACAACCGGAGGTTTAGAG
Source organism: Zestosphaera tikiterensis (assembly GCA_003056265.1). Taxonomy (GTDB): domain Archaea; phylum Thermoproteota; class Thermoprotei_A; order Sulfolobales; family NBVN01; genus Zestosphaera; species Zestosphaera tikiterensis. Next base: position 405,848 of record NBVN01000004.1, read on the forward strand.
GGGGTTTTCTTAGCTGTTGGTGGAGCGGTTTTAGCTGCTATATACTTTAGCTTAGGTAGGGATTTGAGGGTGTCGGGTGTAAAGCTAACTACCTATACGATACTTAGCTATGGTTTCGCGTCGTTGACTTTACTCACTTATGGATTGCTGAATAGCGTAAGTCTAGTACCTGAGAGGACGTCTTCGTGGGTTTATCTAATTTTACTGGCTTTAATCCCTATGTTAGGAGGCCATACTGTAATGAACTATTTGCTAAAACACCTTAAATCATATGTAGTTACGTCAATTGCTTTAGGTGAGCCCTTAGGCGCTTCATTACTTGCTGCTTTATTCTTAGGTCAGGTACCCTCAAATGAAGTGTTTATAGGGATGGCGTTAACTCTTTGTGGGATATCGATAACGATACTCTACGGTGGAGGCAGCGGAAGCTGAGCATTCTCATCTGCTCTAACCTAGTTTAATACCCTGTTTAAAGTTGAAGCGTGTTTATAAGAGCTTTCCATACTTAAGTAAGGCGATGGACATATCCAGGAATTTACTGTCATCTATTAAAAGCTTTAACTCAGTAATAACTTTCTCGACGTCGTAAGCTATCCTAATGAATTTAACGCTTTCTTCATCCACATCCAGTAAAGTAGCGGAAGCTCTGAAGTCACCGTCTCTGGGTTGACCAACGCTTCCAGGGTTTACTACCTTAAGTTTCTGAAGTGAGCGGTAGAAAGGTATGTGTGTATGTCCTATGAATATGAAGTCGTAAGGTATGTCTTCACACCCTCCTCTTCTGGCGTTAAGTCTAAACTGCTTCTTAGCACTGAATAAGCTGCATAACTCCTCGTTTTTAAGCCAAGGATATGTATAGCCGTATAGTGGAGATTCTAGGTTACAACTGAAAGCCCCGTCATATAACATCTTGGTTAAAGGGTTATCCATAACCCCAAGTCCCCTAGAAGGGATAGGGGTAACGGGCTGGAGACCCAGCCTAGGGCTAAACGAAGCGGATGTAACCCTAAACCTCCCCGCCTTAGTAACACCGAGAACCCTCGCCTCTTTAAGGCGGGGATGGATAGGTTAAACTTATAAAGCTTTAAACTTACATAACAGTTAGGTTGGGAACTCTATGGCTGGCCAACAAAAACAGCGGATGTCCCTGGTGGGGGGAAACCCCACCGTAATGCCAGCCATGGAGGTTCCCAACCTCCTTAAATCAAAGAAAGAAAGTGTTAGGACTGTCAGGCTTAGACTTCTACCAACAAAACAGCAGGACAAACGCCTACGTAAAATCGCCGGCACATGCTCCAAACTTTGGAACCAAATCAACTATGCTAGGAGAAAAATGTTCTTCGAAGAGAAGAGGATTAATATAGAGGAAACCTATAAGGAATTCTACGAAAGATATAAGAAACTTGTTGGGAGTGTTACAACACAGCAAGTATTAAATAAGAATAATGAAGCATGGAATTCATTCTTTAAACTCTTAAAACTTAAGAAGGAGGGTAAGCTACTGCCCTCCATTAAGAAACCCACACCACCAGGATATTGGAAGGATAAGATCTTAGGAAAAAGAATTAGAGGAATCATCATCAGAAGCGATAGGTATTACGTAGAGCAAGTCAATAATGGTGAAGGATACATCATCCTTAAAGACTTTAGTGTGAAGGTTAAATACGTCGGTAGGATTAAGTGGTCCGGTAGGCAGGGCAGGCTTGAAATAAAGTATGAATTTAACAGGTGGTTCGCATACATACCAATAGAAGTTGGTGTGATGCCTTCGAAGAACAATCCGAGAGGTTATGTTAGGGGTGGGTGTGATATAATTCAGCGAAAGAAGCCCAGAGGGGAGGAGGCGGCATTCATTGATATGGGTTTAAACAACTTGTTTGCTGTGATGACTACATGTGGTGATGCTATACTGGTGAAGGGTGGTGTTGTTAAGTCTGAGTATTACTGGTGGAAGTCCGAGAAGAGAAACGCGCAATCCACTAGAGATTCAATGAGGAATGACAGTCTCGAAGTTTGGAGGAGATTCCACCGTAGGTATTTAAGAGCGTTATTTAAAAGTAGCGAGAGGTTAAGACACCTCTACAGAACCGCTGTTAGGTTCTTAGCTAAGGAGTTGCATGAGAGGAGTGTTAAGAATGTGTATTTAGGATATCCCTACATGATCACTCAGGATAACGGTAACGAATACAACACGAACATTTGGTGGTTTAGAAAATTAACTCAATGGTTGCATGACGTGTTAAAAGAGTATGGTATTGAGTTACTCATAGTATTTGAGGATAATACTAGTAGGGAGTGTTCAATATGCCACGTTATTCACGAAAACGCTAGAGTGCATAGGGGGTTGTACGTATGTAGTGTAAGTGGGAAGAAGATAAACGCTGATTTAAATGCCGCTACGAACATCGCTTATAGGGTCGGTTACGTTGTTAGCGTTAAAAAGATTGAGAGTTTCGTCGTAACTCATAACGGTGTTAAGCCCGTAACCCCCTTAAGGAGGGGTATCGCTCAAGACCCAGCAGTGAAACCCCCGCCCTTCAGAGCGGGGAGAGGGTCATATCCTTAGCTCAAGACACGATGGAGTCCATTGCTGGATCAGGTGTCGATCCGGAAATTAAGTATAGAATTATTGAGAAACTTAATAGGTTAGGAGGGATTGAAGTTGGCAACGTCGACGTTAGGAAGGTGGGTTCTTTCTATGTGGTCAGTATAACGGTTTCGCTAGATCCAAACACCACCTTACTTAAAATACATAGGCTCCGCAAGAAGATAATAAGCCTTTGCAGGGAGGTTTCAGAGCTGATATACCACGTGGATGTAGTCTTCTTACCTAAGAAGACGTGGGTTAGAAGCAGGTCTTCAGGTTTTACCGTTAAGTAATGTTTGAAATGATCGTAAGAATTTCTATAAATAAAATAATTTATATTAGCCTAACCTCTATTCTTAAGGCATCGATACTTAGCTTTGGAAAGTCTTGAGAACTCTCTACGCCCATAACCCTTCACATAAAGTCAGCAAAACGTAATTAAGTTTCAATTATTAGATATTAATCTGAAGATGGAAGCTTTTAACCTTTCTTAAGCAATCAACTAAGAATAAATTAAGCCCTTCGACAGCAACGGCCTTCACAAGGTTCAACACCTTCATTACTTCATCAGGTTCTAACCCCATATTGAGATCCGTTAACATGCACAAATTAGTTAAGTATTTAGTTTGTGTGGCATATCTACATCCAACTAAGCCATTTTCATCGAAAACGCATTGGGTTGGGCTTAAATCAAGGAACGGGAAGAAATAACCTATGAATACCTCCGCGTAATCCCCTTCAAGTCCTCCAGGTGTTACGCCTTTTAAATAAACTCCCGTAAGTGGGGAGCAGGAATCGTCTACGTCAGCTCTACCTACGACTTCAACATCAAAGTTTTTAGTGAGTGCTTTAGGTAAAGCCTTAACTAAAGCATCTAAGCACGTCGACGGCGTTATAAAGAATGAGTTGAAGGTTGTGATTCTACCGAATAAAACCTCCAGAGTACATCAACTCAGCGAACTCGGCCTTAGATCTCATTCTCGCTTGGTGTATACGTCAAAACTATTCCTTGAATCTTCCTAGACCACCACGTCAGATATTCTTGCGTGGTTCTACGTTCTTCAGGACTAACGTTGAATTTCTTCTTAGCCCATTGAATCTCCTCATAACCTATTGAGCCGTTGCCCTTACCAGCCGCAAGCCTTAAGAAAGCATCTACTTCAGCTAGTGAATACCATCTAGTCACCTTAACCAGCTCTTCTAATACGTCATCTCCAGCCAGTTTAATCGAATAGTTTTTAATGTTCGTAAGTATGGCTTTCCTCCTCATGTCTTTATCTGGATATCCTAAAACTACGGCGACATCTATCCTGCCAGGCCTTAGAACGGCAGGGTCTATTAAGTCTGGGTTGTTAGCGGTTAATATGGTGAATGGCCTATCCGTTCTCTGTAAATGGTAAAGTATCGTTGAAATCTCGCTTATATGGGCTTCATGTATCGTGTACTTCCTAGATGATATGAATTCAGCATCATCTATAACTAAAGCAACTTCATTTCTTCTCTTTATGATCTGCTGGAAAACGGCGTTTAAAGCCTTCTCCGTAGCTCCATACCACATAGACCTATAGTTCTGAGGCCTTAACTCAACTATATTAAGTTTTAAAGCTGACGCTAAGGCCTCAGCCATAACCGTCTTACCAACGCCAGGTGGTCCAGTTATGAAAGCTCCCTTAGCAGAGAAAGGCAGACCTTTAGCGATCGGATTTATTAAAGCCGCCTTTATATCTTCAATAAGCTTCGGGGGAAGGTCTTCCAACCTCCACGAAGGTTTCTTCACCGGTATTCGAATATCTCTATATTCGCTGCCGTCACTCACAACAACTCTAAGTTCGTTTAGTTCAGACCCTTTAGTGCTTAAGCTAGCTAACACTATAGGTGAGGCAACGCTTAAGTAGGCTACGTCGTAATGTTTAAACCCTGGAATCATTAAGTCCTTCTTTATAGAGTTCCATAGATTAACTGAAACTCTATAAGACATTTTCTTCATAAGGCCTTCTTCAACGTCGGGGTTGAGGACAATCATAACGGGTCTTAAACCTTCGACTTCAGAGTTTTTATTTACCGTTATGGAGGCTGAGAGGAGTTTCGGCTTCTTAAAGCCTTTAATTACAAGGCCTAATATACCTAAGTACTCCTTCTTAGATACGACTTTAGAAAAGACGTTTATTGAGAGGGGGATTAGAGCATGTGTTAATTCCCTTTCTGTTACATTACCTCTAGACCTGATTTTAAGGAAGAGCCCGAATTTTCTGTCGTCTAAGTTGTTTAAATACCTATAATTCTTTATGAAAGTCGTCAACAATCTATACGAGATATATGACTCACGGTATTTATCGTATGCTATAAATATATTCTTCACGTTCCTGTAGAGGTTACTCCAAAGCACTTTAATCTCAGCAGACGCTCTCTCCATCCTCAACCCGAGTTATTCTTAGCTTAAACACAAAATAAGTGTTAACGTAAATAGGTGCTCACTTTATTACTTCGGTAGTTCTCAGAAAGTTAATAATACGTTTCAGCGATTGATTACTGATTAAAACCTACTTAAGACACAACTATTTATAGCTGTTAACGAAGAATTATGTTGGTGTGTTACGCCGTGTTTAAAGGTATTATAACCCCGTTAATAACCCCGTTCAAGAGAAGTTATGAAATAGACTTTAACGGTGTTGAGTGGCTTATTAAACATTTAATAGAAGGAGGTGTACATGGGGTTTTCCCTGTATCGACGACTGGTGAGTCGGCACATCTTACGTTTGAGGAGAAGAAAACCATCATACGTAAGGTTGTTGACTTAGTTGATGGTAGGGTTAAGGTACTGCCGGGGGTGGGCACGACCTCAACTCTTGAAACTATAGAGTTAGGTAGGTTTGCTAAAGACGTTGGCGTTGATGGTGTGGTGGTTATAACGCCTTATTTCTTTAAGTTAAGGCCTGAAGATCTTAAAAAGCATTACTCGTTGATTGCTGGATCTTTAGATCTGCCGATCATGATCTACCACATACCCTCCATAACCGGTGCTAACCTACCTGTTAAGGTGGTTAAAGAGCTAGCTTTAGAATACAGTAATATAGCAGGCATTAAAATAACTTACGACAGCTTAACATACATTAAAAACGTTATTGACGAGTTGAAGGAGGTAAGGAAAGACTTTTCCGTGTTTACCGGTATGGATCAACACCTACTGGTAGCGCTTATGATGGGTGGCGATGGTGGTGTCTTAGCACTCTCTAACGTCTTCCCTAAACTTCACGTGAGCATATATGAAGCTTGGTTAAGAAGGGACTTCCTTAAAGCTTACGAGCTGTATAAAGACTTACTAGAGTTAAGTAAAGCTATAGAGGTAGGCACTTCATACCCAGCTTCAATTAAAGCATGTTTAAGACTTGCTGGAGCTCCGATAGAGGATATAGTGAGGCCTCCATTAACTGAAGAAACTAAGGAAACAATCGCTAGAATCGAACCACTGATTAAAAAGTATTTAACGTATTTTTAATTTAAACGTAAAGCTATTTACAACCGAAAGCCTCGCCCTTTAAGGTGGGGAGGAGATCAGGCTGGCGGTGCTATAGAAGCTACGTAATCGTTTATGAATACGTACCTATTTTTAGCTAGGGTTCGTACCTACGTAAGCTTTAATCTGCTTACGTAGGTTTTCATCACCCCTATCCATGCCTTAACCCCCGTTTTTCGAGAGCCTAGCTTCACCACTTAGGCTCCATCATTGCTCCGCTAGACTCCCTCAAGCGAGGGTAGGGCCTCATTGAGTGGGTTTCATCCTTACCTCCGTCTCCTCATTGGATCGTCCACACACCCTCACTTTACGATAGCACTAACAAAACTTATAAACTTAATTACTGAATGAAGCACTATCAATAACTATCAACACCTATAAAACTTGAAACTGCTTTGCTAGGCTTATAACCTTACTTCAATTGGTGCTTTTATAGTGTGATTATCTACTCACCTCCTCCTCGTCCTGAAGGGCGAGGGTTTCCCTTTTCAGGCGGTTTATCGGTTTGGAGGTGAAGAGTGAGGGAGAGTTTTTAAATCGTTGGGAAGCTTAAGTTCCTGTACATACTTCCTCTACGGGTTCTTTAGCTAGCCTATCTTTCAGCGAGATAATTAGTTTTAAGGTATTTACGAATTCGTCAACCTCCTCTATTGTGTTGTATATGTAGTAACTAGCTCTTACGGAGCCCTTAAACCCTAGCCTGTAGTGAAGTGGGTGTGCGCAATGGCCGCCGCTCCTCACGGCAATTCCGAAGAGATCTAACGCTTTAGCTACTGTGTGGTGGTGTAGGTCTTTAACGTTGAATGAAACTAATCCCGTCCTCGATTCTGGGTCTTTAGGCCCTAAAACCGTTAACTCACTACCTAACTCCTCAAACCTTTTGAACGTATGCCTCACCAACCTAACGTCGTGTTCCCTCACGTTCTCCATACCTAACCTCATCAGGTATCTAGCCGCTTCAGCAAGGCCTATAACTCCAGCAATGTGTGGGGTTCCTGCGTCAAACCTCCAAGGTAGATCATGCCAAACCACATCATCTAGTGTGACGTCTTTAATCGTGTCACCACCGACTTTAAAAGGCTTCATCTCCTCTAGGATTTCCCTCTTACCCCATAAAACGCCGGTTCCTGTAGGTCCAAGCATCTTATGACCGCTGAAGGCTAGGAAGTCTAACTCAAGCTCCCTAACGTTTGTCGGTACGTGAGGTACGTACTGAGCCCCGTCCCCAACGGCTATAGCCCCTACCGAATGAGCTAACCTGGAGATCCTCCTCACGTCATTTATAGTGCCTACTACGTTGCTAGCTAAGCAGAAAGCAACGACTTTAGTTCGCTCGCTTAACTTACTTTCTAAGTCTGTTAAGTCTATCCTCCCATCATCGGTTATGTCTACGTACTTTACTTTAGCACCGACTCTTTCGGCTATAACACGCCACGGTAACATATTGCTGTGGTGTTCCATCACAGTAACTAATATTTCATCGCCTTGTTTTAAGTTGCTAAGGCCCCAACCCCACGCGACGAGGTTTAAAGCGTCTGTAGTGTTTAAGACGTTAACTATTATTTCATCCCATGAATAAGCGTTTATGAAGTGGGCTAACACCTCATGAGCTTCTTCGAAGGCTTGACTGGCTTCCTGTGATAACGTGTGAAGACCTCTATGTACGTTAGCGTTGTAGTTGAAGTAGTACCTAGCTATCGCCCCCACTACCTGCTTAGGTTTTTGAGTGGTTGCTGCGTTATCAAAGTATATCAATCTCCTCCCGTTGACCTTCCTCTGAAGTATTGGGAAGTCCTCCCTAATCCTATATACGTCAAACATCATCTTTAGAAACCCCCTTCAACAACTTACTAAGTAAGCTAATCAACGTATCTTCCTTACTTAACGGCGGCTTAACAGGCTCTCCCTTTAAAGCCTTACGCACTCTATCCGGGAATGAGGGGACAACGATGCTTAAGTCTATATCGCTTAACACCCCTTCATACTTCTCTTTGTAAGCTATCTTCCCATCAACCCAACTCAAAAGAACTGTGGTCGGTGATGAATGAACGTCAAAGTATGTGAAAGTTGCTGACGCAGGTATGGAATTACATTCCCTCGCGAACCAATCACATAAAACTATGTAGAAGTTGAAGTTCGTTGGACCCATGCGTAACTTCCTTACGAAGGGATACCAGTAAATATCGTATCTCCTACACGCAGAGCATTTAGTATTATCGAAATACATTACAGCGTACATGTCCTTAGGGATGAAAGGATCTGCACCAGCAACATCTACGTAGACCCACACATCGTTAGCTTTATCATATTTGTAAATTCCGTGTTTGTCGTTAGGCGTTACTTCCTTCACAGCGTAGTCAACGGTCATTCAATACCCCAAAGATCTTAAGTCTACGTTAAAATAAACTTAAAGCAACGAACATATTACCTCATCAAGATAAAGTATCGTGGGTGGTTCACCGTGAGATTAGGTCCAGCTCTAATTCAGGGTGTGTCTAAGAACTCTGTGTTAGTTTCGTCTGTAAAGCAGTATATAATCATTAGGAGGACTAAGTATCAGGAAGCTCAAATATTAGAGTTCGACGACTTCGGTAAGGCTTTAGTGTTAGATGGCTATATTCAATCCACTGAGTTCGACGAGTTTATGTATCATGAATCGCTTGTACATCCGGCTATGGTAGCACATCCAAGGCCTGAGAATGTGTTAATAATTGGGGGTGGTGAGGGAGCTACATTACGTGAGGTTTTAAAACATAACGTCGTTAAGAAGGCTGTCATGGTGGATATAGACGGTGAGTTAGTTGAGTTAGCTAAAGAGTATTTAGGATTTATGCATCAAGGCTCCTTCAACGATTCTAGGGCGGAGGTAATTATTGAAGACGGCCTTAAGTACGTGGAAAAAGCCCCTAAAAACTTCTTCGACGTTGTAGTTCTTGATTTAACCGATCCTTACGGTCCTGAAATAGGTAGGCTGCTTTACTCAACGGAGTTCTACGCTAAAGTAAAGACGTTGATTAAGACTCCAGGCATAGTAGTTACGCAAGCAGGTAATTCATTCTTCTTCCCCGAAGTTTACGAGGACGTTTTAAACAGCATGAAAAGAAACTTCAGCGTGGTTAGAGAGTATTGGACTTGGATACCTTCGTTTGGCTACGCATGTAACTTCATAGTTGGTTCAGACGGGTTAGATCCTCGAGCGCTAACCGAATCTAAAGTTAATGAAACACTGAAGTTAAGGGGGGTAGCAACTAGGTATTATGACGGAAGACAGCATGAAGCGTTTTTCAAGAATAAAGTGGTCGTCGGTGTGAGAAAAGGATAAGGAATCTTCATTATGTTTTACTATTGCCCTTCTAACGCATTTCCTTCCTTCAGATATTCTAAGATTTTCGAAGCGATCTCATCGAATACCTTAGTAACTGGGGAATCTGGATATTTCAACACGTAGGGCGTTCCCTCATCATTTGCCTCAGCTATTCTAGGGTCTAAAGGTATCTCACCTAAGAAAGGTATTCCATACTTCTCAGCTATTCGTCTTCCGGTTCCTGTGCCTAAGACTTTATACGTTTTTCCGGAATCAGGGCAGTAGAATGATGACATGTTCTCAATAACGCCCAACGGCTTCATACCTATTCTCCTGGCGAAGGCTATGGACCTACCTACGACAAGTATAGACACTTCAGAAGGTATCGTTATGAAGATAGCGCCGTCAAGTTTAGGTATTTCCTGAGCTACGGTAATTGCTTCATCGCTGGTTCCTGGAGGCATGTCAATCACTAGAAAGTCGAGCGGACCCCAATACACGTCAGTTAAGAATTGAAGTAAGGCTGAGGTTTTTATAGGGCCTCTCCAAATGACTGGGGTATCGTCGTCAGGTAGGAGGAAATCTAGAGATATGACCTTTAGGTCTAGGGGCCCTACAGCAGGTAAAATCCCTTCGGAAGTCGCTATAAGCCTCTGACCTCTAATCCCAAGCATCTTAGGTGCTGAAGGACCGTGGAAATCAACATCCATAAGACCTACTTCAAAACCTAACTTCCTTAAAGTTAAGGAAAGGTTTGAAGCTATGAAGGACTTGCCTACACCGCCCTTACCTGACATCACAGCTATGACATGCTTTATCCCCTGCATCCTCTCAAGGACTTTCTGTTTTCTAGCATCTTGAGGCCTTGGAGGTAGTCTAACCGAAGGTTTTCTACTCTCGCCTTCTCCACTCAAGCACTTCCCCAAAACCTATTTTAACGCAGTTAAAAAGCTCTTTAAACAGTAGGTTAAACTTAACTAATTAACTACGTAAAACTTAAAACATGTTTCGTGGCTGAAGACCCACAGATTCTTTAACTCATTAAAAGTAGTTGATGAGGTAACTTTTACGCTTCACCTTAACTTATTAGAGTTAATCTATGGAGTCAAAGCCCTGATAATTCCAGCTGTTTAGATGCTTTATAATCGGTCGTTATTATCTACCTAGTAAAACTTTTAGAGGTGGTGTAAGCTATGGTGGATGTCTTAGATTTAAGTTTCGTTAAAGAGTATTTAGATAAGCTTGACTCGGCTAGGGAGGTCTTAATTAAACGTAGTAGGGAGTTAACGCAGATGTCAAAACGAGTGATTAGCTACTGCTTAAGAGGACAAATGGATAATGCTTACGAAGAGTTAACTAGGCTTTCTAAGGCGTATGAAGAGTTGATAAGCGCTTTATCAGATAGTGCCGAACTTCAACATTCGCAACTCCTCTACTCCGTGGTTGCGGAGTATGTCGAAGCTTTAACGTTCTTTGAAGTTTTAAGGAACGGTAAGCTACCTAGCGTAGGTGAAGTTAAAACGCACGTCATACCTTACGTTTTAGGTTTAGCCGATCTTATAGGAGAACTTAAGAGATATTCGCTTGAGTTAGTTAGGTTAGGTAAATATAATGAGAGTATGAAATACTTAAAACTTTCTGAAGATATTTACGAATCGCTGACGTCATTAACATACCCTGACGTTATCCTTCCAGGTCTTAGGAGGAAGTTAGACATATACAGGAAAGTTATAGATGATTGGAAGGAGTTTCTACTAGATTTAATATCGAGAAAAGAACTTAAAGACCTGCTAAGAAAACACTACGGTAGCGTTAATGAATTATAAGTTCTGAAGTTTTCATTACGCTTAAGTTATGGTTTTATGCTTATGGATATGTTGGGTTTTAACGGCTGACGGCCCCTGTTGTTTTTTAACAGGGGTTCTCCCCCTAGGGCTTCCATCACCTCTCTGAAGCCCCTCATCGAGGGTGATGAGCTGTTGCTAGATAAGTATGAGGTTATGTTTTAAAGCCATTTAAGTACGTTATCTACGTATTGAAATGTTATGGGTGACCCACCGGTGTGTATGAATACGACGTTTTCATTTCTCCTTATCTCACCCTTATGGATTAAATCTATGAGTCCATACATGCCTTTAGCTGTGTATACAGGGTCTAGTATGAGGCCTTCAGTACGTGCTACATACTTCATGGTGTCAACAACTTCTTTAGTTATTACTCCATAACCTCCAAACACATAATCATCATACACTATGACGTCATCTGAGGTTACTTTAACCTCTATGTTGAAGGCTTTGCTGGCTTGATTAACGAGCTTTAACACCCTAGCTTGTTCCTCTGAAGCTTTCCTACCGTTGCTAATCCCTATGACTTTAACGTCATCTACGCCTAAGGCTTTTAAACCAAGTATAAGTCCTGCTTGAGTAGCTCCAGTACCTGTTGTGTGGATTATATACTTAGGTCTTACGTTGAGGGCTAGGGTCTGTTGAATTATTTCTAAAGCTGCTAACGCATACCCTAAAACCCCGTATTCCGAAGCCCCACCTGCTGGGATGATATATGGTCTTCTACCGGAGGATTTAAGTTCCTCAGCTATTCTCTCCATAACCGCGTCAGCGTCCTCACCGTTTTCAACGTATGTTATCTTAGCTCCTAAGAGGGAATCCAGCAGTAAATTCCCTTGAATCACTTCCTTACTCCCAGGAGGGGTTAAAACCAAATGTGCTTCAAGACCTGCTTTCCTAGCGGCTGCCGCTGTTAACCTAGCGTGGTTTGAGTGAATCGCCCCACGCGTTATTAAAACGTCCGCTCCCTTACTCAAGGCATCAGCTAATATAAACTCAAGCTTCCTAACTTTATTACCGCCGAGAGCTAATTCCATCACATCATCTCTCTTAATTAACAGGTTAACCCCTAAATCCCTACTTAAGTTTGAAGCTTTCTCAATAGGTGTTGGGAGGGTAGTGAGCTTAAACCTAGGCATGGTTAAGACACGCCACATCAAGACCTACACCCTATAACCATAGTGGATTAGGTTTAAATTCCTTACCGATCAGAAGTAGCCAGGTGGCACGCCATCCTTCAGCAGAAGATGTTTAAATCTATCATCCTCAACGCTTAAGAACACGTACATGAAGCCATTATTAGAAACGAAAACCTCCCTAACTAAAGCGGCAGATACTTCAACACCCTCTAAGAAAAATGAACCTCCACCGTATGTTACCCATTTAAAAGGGCCGTACCATGGAGTCATTCACACTTACCGTTAACTTAAATTTCCAACAGAGTTTAAACGCTTTAGAAGTTTTGACTTAAGAGCTCCTCAACTTCTTCAAGGGACATGAACACCTCAGCTAACTTAATCACGTTGGATAACGTAGGCTCTTTACGTGTTTTAGAAGCTAACGGTTTATACTCTGGATGTTCATATATTAGAAACCTCAGCATCTCCTCCAACAGCTTACGTCCTTCAGAGTTTAAAACACCGTTTTTATCGAAGTACAGCCTATACTCGGTTAGTAACTTCCTCATTAAAGACTTAACGTCCTTACCTACGGCTTTAAACCCTTCGTTGACGAAGGTTTTTCACCTGTGTTAACGCGTCGCTACCTAGACGTTATTAAAGTCGACGTTCTCTGAACCCCCGGTATTTTCCTTAACTGGGTTACTACCCTATCTACTTCCTTAAGTTCTGTGGTTTCAACTATTACGACTAGATCGTATTCGCCGAAAACTACGTCGACAGATACTTTAGTTTTCTCATTGCCTAGCTTAAGTATTTCCTCAGCTATTTGATATTCGGTACCTAAGGAAACAACTGTTAGTATGTATGCTTTAACAGACATTTTAATTACCTATTTCCTAGGTTAATGAACGTTAATAAAGTTGATTCAGGTCTTAACGTATGAAGCATTGATAGTTAAGCTTTTAAAGCGTTAATTACGTTATTTAGGAGGTCGGGCATAATGTCAAGAGTTGTTTATACGTTTAAACCTAATAAAGCAGCGTTCGACGTCTTAAGTAAAGAGGGTATAGACTACACGTACTTCGACGGAAATCAACCGGATATCGAATGGTTGGCTAAGAACTTAAAAGAAGCTGAGGTTGTTGTTGTGCCTCCATGGCAGTTCTTCACAGCAGAGCACTTCAACTTAGCGCCGAAGCTTAAGTTGTTGTTTGTAGGTGGTTCAGGCCTAGATAAAATAGATTTAAATGAAGCAAGTAAGCGCGGCGTCTGCGTTGCTAACGCTCCGGATGCCATAGCTAAAGCCGTAGCGGAGCATGCGTTAGCTTTAACCCTAGCGGTGCTTAGGAACGTAGTTAGAGGTGATAGGATAGTTAGGTCTGGTGGTTGGGGTAGCGATACTCAAAGGTTGTTACTAGCTACTTCCATAGCCGGTAAGCGAGTGGGGATTATCGGTTTAGGTAGGGTGGGTGCTGAGGTAGCTAAGCTGTTTAAAGCTTTAAATGCTGAGGTGGTTTACTGGAGTAGAGCCAGGAAGACTGAAGTTGAGCATGCTCTAGACATTAAATACGTAACTCTAGACGAGTTACTTACGTCTTCAGATGTAATAATCGTGTCTATAGCCTTAACCAACGAGACTAAAGGATTGATAAGTCACAGGGAATTCTCGTTGATGAAGCCCGGCGCTATAGTGATTAACGTATCTAGAGGAGCTGTAATAGATGAGGAAGCCTTGATTAAAGCTTTAAGTGAGGGTAGGGTGAGGGCAGGTCTTGACGTATATGTTAAAGAACCCCTACCTAAAGATTCGGAACTCACTAGGTTTGATAATGTTGTATTAACGCCTCACATAGCTGGGTTTACTTTAGAGGCTTTACGAGATACGGCGATCTTCGTCGCTACTGAAATAGTAAACTTCCTAACTAGGAAATCCCTACCATACACAGTAGTTAATAGGGATTCGTGCGTAGAGGAAAAACCCCGTTAAGTAATTTAAGAGGTGTGAATGTTTTTTAACCTCGTTTAAATTTGAACCTCTCTTAAGTTTTTAAGTTAAGGTTATGTATATGCCTACAGACAGTAACAACATAGCTATCCACTCTATAGGCGATGCCCTAAATATTTTAAAGCCGTCTAAAGGAGGTATAGGTAGTAAGTTAAATAATGCTATCCAAGAATTAACTGTAGCTACGTAATAAAGCGTTAAGTAAGGTATGCCCGTTAAGATACTCGCTTTTAAAATAACCCAAGCGATTATAGCTAGGACTATATTAGATAGGGGGCCTGCCTCAGCAATTCTGAGTTCGGCTTTCAAATCTCTAAATCCGTAGTAACCGTAGACTATTACAGCTCCTGGGGCTGCGAAGACTAAAGGTCTGCCTAACCTGCTCGTGATGAGCGCTATAGCTAATGCTATAGCTAGTCCTAAATACCATGCTCTATACCTAGCTATTAAACCGTACCTCCTAGCTACCTCTCTATGGGCTACTTCATGAACTACGAAGGCTGTTCCCACAGCTACCGCCGAGTAGAGTAGGGCCGTAAGCTCCTGCCTCGTCATTAAGCTATCTATCGAGAATACAACACTCAACACAAGCCAGGATATAATTAAGTCGATAGTTTCATTTCTAAAACCTACCCTCACGTAACGTCCATACCACATATTCAGCATCACCTTACTTAATTTAAAATTAACTTCTAAGTTTTTAAGGTAGGACGGCTCTACATTATGGAGTAGTTGATGGGTAGGTACGGTTTACTTACGGAGAAGCAGTATTTAATACTTAAGCTGAGGTTGGAGGGGAAAACCCAGAAGGAAATAGCTGAGTTGATAGGGACGTCTAGAGAGAACGTATCCATAATAGAGAAGCGAGCCTTAAGGAAGGTTAAGCTTGCTGAGGAAACGCTTAAGGCTTATAGAGAACTTACCTGCGTATCTAAGTTTTCCATACCTTCAGGAACGCACTTAGCTAAAATACCTTCGATTGTAATAGACGCTGCGTCTAAAGCTGGCGTCAAGTTAAGAGGTAACTACGCCTTAATATATGAAAGCATTAGATTTAACGCTAGGGATTGCGTTGAAGGCACTGTTTTAGTGAAGCCCGTTGAAGTTCGGATATTTAGAGACGGGTCTTTTGAGATAAATTCTCTACAAAAAACTGAGGAATAAGACGTTAAAACTTGAAACTAGGTTTTTAAAGTGTGGATAAGGAGGTGGTTAGAATGCTTCAAAACTGTGTTTTAGTGGGTGGTGTTAACATAAGGTTTGAAGGGGAACTTCAGGACGGATTCCTACAAGGTTTTCAACATACGTTTTCACGTAGGTACCTACCTGAGCCGATCTTAAATGAAGGGTGTTTGAGCGGGTATAACTCCATTGTTGAGAGGTATAGGGGTATTGAGTTTAAGGTTTTAGAATCTAAGTATGACGTGGATGGAGTATTAGACTACTTTAAGGTTGTCTCGGATATTCCGCAACCTTATTTAAATGAGTCGCCTGTTTTCTTTCTGCTTCAGGTTGCTGCCCGTGGAGGTGCTAAAATAGGTAGGTTCTTTCTTACAGATTCTGTAGCTGTTGTAGATTCTAATGGTGAGGCAATACTCTTTCTTGGATATCCACATACCGGCAAGAGCACTATAGCGCTTATGGCTTATTCCAAAGGCTTCGAGGTTTTAAGTACAGAAAACACCGTAGTTGAGTTACGTGAGGGTAAGTTACACGTGGTTGGAGGTACTAAAGTACTGGTATACGATCCTTGGGTTGCTAGGGTATATAACATTAAAGAAACCTTCAGTGAAGAAACCAAGCATGGATATAGGGTTGTAGACCTAGCTAAAGCAACTAGTAAAGCAGTGGATGCGGAGGTACGTAGTATAGCCGTACTACACTCAGCAGTAGGATGTGGCAACGCTTCCTTAGTTCCAGTTAAGGGTAGAAAAATAACTAAGATTTTATGGTACTTCACAACCGCCTTAATTAAAGGTGTGGATTTCTACGAACCAAACCCCCTAGACATGCCGTTCTCAACTAATATAGAAGCTAACCTAAGAACATTCTTAAGCTACATAGTTAAGAATTACGAAGGGAAGATCTTTGAAGTGTTCGGCAATCACAACTCGATATTTAATGAGTTCTTCTTTAAGAAGTGATAGCATTTTAGACATAAAGCGCTCCTACAACATTTTCGGCGATGAAGCTTCAAAACCATCTCTAACTCTTTAGGCCTAGAGTTTAAAACGTTTAAAGGAATCGAATTTATAAATACATTAATTTTTACTTGCGATGATTCTAGGGATGATTAATAAAAATTATTGAAAGTTAGAAAGCTGGAAAGTAGTAAAGCTTATAATCCCTAGGCTCCATAATATTATGAGGTAAATATCATAAAGAGCAGGTGCTAACCTATGGCAGGAAAAACAGATTATACAAAAATTCTAGGTTTCATATTAGGTCCCCTGGTGTTTATAGCTTTAGCATCAACGCAACTTGTAGACCCAACTACAGGGCAGTTAGTGAATAAAGAGGCTCCGTGGGCACCCGGTGCTTCTCTAGGGTTGATGCTATGGACTATAATCTGGTGGGTTACGGGAGTCTTACCCTATGGTGTAACAGGACTTATGGTAGCTATAGTGGCGTGTGCCTTAATTGGCTTGAATCCTAAGGCGTTCGGCTATACTAGTGCGAGTAGCGGAGTTTCAGCCGTATTGCAGACGTACTTTAGCGAGACAATCTGGGTCTTCTTCGGCGGTTTCCTTCTCGGTTGGGGGATGGAGTATTCGGGTTTTGCGAAAAGACTTACTAGGAAAATTGTGGGAGGCTTTACTAAGATATCAAAGGACGCCTTTTGGACGGTCTTTGCTATGTGGTTTGTGACATGGTTTATATCGTGGTGGATGTCAAATACAGCAGCCACAGCCGTCGTATACCCACTCCTCATAGGACTTATAGTGGCGTCTCCATGGATCAACGAAAAACAAGCTGAAATATCATTAATATTCTTAGCGTTTGCGGCGTCGTTCGGCGGTGTGGCTACGATAATAGGGACTCCGCCGAATTTAATAGCAGCAGGTTTCGTAGAAAGCCAGAAAATTGGTCACGTGGGATTCATGGATTGGTTGACCTGGGGTGTACCACTAGCGGTTATTAGCTTCGCTGTAATGGCTGTCATAGGCAAGATCGTCTTCGGCAAAAGCACCTTAGACCCTAAGGTTCTTGAGGAGCAGTGGAAGCGGGAACCCCTTGGGAAAATGACCTTAGAGGAGAAGTGGTTCCTCGTCGTATTCGTAACGACAGTGTTTTTATGGATCTTCAAAGGGGTTGCGGACATCGTAGGTTGGAGTATCGTTTCACAGTTAATACCTAGTGATGCGATACCAGCACTAGTGTGTGCGGTATTACTGTTTGGTGCTCCGAAATCCCTTAAGCCATATAAGCACATCTTCAGCTTTAAGGAGGGAATAAAAGGAGTAGAATGGGATACACTCTTCCTATTCGCTGGCGGGCTAGTCTTTGGCTCACTCCTATTCAAATCAGGGGCTGGGTTATGGTTAGGTAAACAACTTACTCCTCTCTTTGGAACAGGAGTTACTGGGATAGCGCTAGGATCCTCAGTTACCGGCTGGGTTATTGCGCAGTTTACATCGCATACAGCAGCATCTAACGCGATATGCCCGATAGTAATTGCGTTAGGTCAAGCGGCAAAACTACCGAACAGCGCGATTGCCGCATCTACTATAGCAGCGGCTATCGCAACCTCGTTTGCCATTATGTTCCCATTCTCAACACCTCCAAACGCGATAGTATACGGTTCAGGAAAGGTTAGAATGTCTAGGATGGCGTTATACAGCGTAATCGTATCGGCTGTCGTAATGCCTATAATGTTCGTGTTGCTACGAATGTTCTTCGGTTTTTAAGCCTTAAACTTTTTTCAATATTAAATTTAAAATTATCTATTATTAAATTATTTAGTGGTGTTAATAAAGTGTCTAGTAGTAGGGATTGGTTTGAAATTTCTGAGAGATTACATCGTAAGTATGCGGGTAAGATTGAAGTAGTTCCTAAGGTTCCTGTAACTGGGCTTGACGATTTCTCTATATGGTATACTCCAGGCGTTGCGGAGCCATGTAGGAGGATTCGTAAGGGGTTGGATGAGGGTGTTGATAAATCCTTTGAATATACTTTAAGGTGGAATTACGCTGCTGTAGTAAGTGACGGAACTAGGGTTTTAGGCTTAGGTAATATAGGTCCTGAAGCAGGCTTGCCTGTTATGGAGGGCAAGTCACTTCTTTTTAAGTTTCTCGGTGGTGTTGACGCTGTTCCTATAGTTTTACGTGAGAAAGACCCGGAGAAATTCATATACATAGTGAAGGCTTTAGAGCCGAGCTTCGGAGCTATAAACTTAGAAGATATAGAAAGCCCTAAGTGTTTCTACATTCTTGAGAAGCTTCAGGAGATTTTAGAAATACCTGTATGGCATGACGATCAGCAGGGGACGGCGTTAGTTAACATTGCCGGCCTTATAAACGCTCTTAAAGTAGTTGGTAAGAAGATAGATCAGGTTAAGATAGCTTTAATAGGTGCTGGGGCAGCAAACATAGCGTTATATAGGTATTTAAAGGTAAGCGGCGCTAACCCGAAGAACATAATATCGGTTGACTCGAAAGGTATTTTACACCCAGAGAGGGGGGATATTGAAGAGTTGAGGAGGAGTAACCCATGGAAGTATCAAATAGCTGTTGAGAGCAACGGCGAGGGTGTTAAGGGGGGTATACGTGAAGCTATGAAAGGAGCGGATGTAGTTATAGCTGCTTCGAAACCAGGCCCGGGAGTCATTAAGAAGGAGTGGGTTCAAGAAATGAATAAAGACGCTATAGTGTTTGCCGAAGCTAACCCAATACCTGAGATATGGCCTTGGGAAGCTAAGGAAGCGGGTGCTAGGGTAGTAGCTACGGGTAGGTCAGACTTCCCCAACCAAATAAACAACAGCTTAGGATTCCCAGCGGTGTTTAGAGGTGTTTTAACAGCAAGAGCTAAGAAAATGAGCGATGAGATGTTCTTAGCAGCGGCACACGCTTTAGCAAAACACGCTGAAAGTAAAGGCATACATGAAGAGTATATAATACCGTCGATGGATGATTTAGAAGCTTACGTCGTTGAAGCGATCGCAGTGGCTGAGAAAGCTATGGAGTTAGGCCTCGCCAGGAGGACGTTGAGCAGGAGTGAGCTTGAAGCTGAAGTTAGGGAGCTTATATCAAGGCCTAGGAAATACATGGAGGTAGCACTTAAGGAGGGGCTTATAAAACCTTTTTAACTGAGCTGAGGTAGTGTTTAATGTCTTTAGACGACGTTAAGGAGAAGTTAATAAAGGTTTTCGAGTTGTTCATAGCTAAAGCTTCTTCTGAACTACCTGTAGATGTCGTTAACGCTTTAAATCAAGCGTATGAAGCCGAGACCTCACCATTCTCTAAGTCTTTCTATGAAGCATATTTCAAAAACTTAAATGAAGCGAAGGCATACCGCATCCCGATATGTCAAGATACGGGGTCTTTAATGTTCTTTGTTAAAGCTGGTACTAAGTTCCCATATCTAAACTTAATAAACGAGGCGATCGTAGAAGCCACTAGAAGAGCGACACGTAACATACCCTTAAGGCCTAACGCTGTCGACCCGTTCACACATGTGAATAGTGGAGATAATACAGGGTTGTATGTACCGTTTATAGAGGTTGAGTTAGTGCCAAACGACGATAAACTTCAAGTGTATATATACCCGGCAGGCGGTGGGAGTAGCTTACCTGGTACGGCTAAGGTGTTCCCGCCTGGTCTGGGGTTGAAAGCCGTTAAGGAGTTAGTGGTTGAAACCATAGCTAAATACGGACCTAACGCATGTCCACCGTTAATCGTTGGGGTCGGTATAGCCGCTACAGCTGAAGTTGCTGCTTTATTAGCTAAGAAGGCTTTGCTAAGAACTATAGGTACGCGGCATCCAAACCCGGAAGCCGCTAAATTTGAGTTAGAGCTTAAGGAAATGTTGAATGAACTCAACATAGGTGCGCAGGGGGTGGGGGGTAAGACTTCGGTTCTGGAGGTTTTCGTTGAATACGCCTATAGACACCCAGCGAGTTTAGCCGCTGCTGTAGTGGTTGGGTGTTGGGTTCATAGAAGAGGTCTTTTAATAGTGTATCCAGACCTAACTTATGAGATGCCGCTTTATGCTAGGTGATAAACCATGAGTAAAGTATACTACCTTCAAACACCTATAAAGGATGAGGATATACAGACCGTCAACGTAGGGGATATAATCTACATCACGGGAGTTATAGTAACCGGTAGGGACGCCGTCCATACAAGACTTCTGGAGGAGGGAAAACCACTCCCAATAGATTTAAGAGGTCTTGCTCTATACCATGCCGGGCCGGCGGTAAGGAAAGTAGGTAGTGAATGGGAAGTAGTCGCTATAGGACCTACGACGAGCATGAGGATGGAGAACTGGGAAGCGGAGTTCATTAAAAGAACCGGAGTTAAAGTCATCGTCGGGAAGGGTTTTATGGGGTCTCAAACAGCTGAAGCATGTAGAAACTATAAATGCTTGGTAACGATGTTTCCCGGCGGTTGCGGTGTTTTAGCGGCTAAGAGGGTAGAGAAGGTTCTTGACGTTCATTGGCTTGACTTAGGAGTGCCTGAAGCGCTGTGGGTTCTTAAAGTTAAGGAATTCGGTCCTTTACTCGTAACGATAGACACGTTAGGAAATAACATGTATTACGAAAGAAGTAGGGACATAGAGGAAAGGAAGAAGCTAGTGCTTTCGAAGATTAAGTAGATCTCTATGTTTTGCGGCTTCTTAAATAAATATTTTATCTAACGATAAATCGAAACTCATCAGATAATGCTTATTATCTATTATGTGATGTGATGTTTGTGGCTGAAGTGATTCCCCTGGAGTTAGTGAGTGTGTTTGTAGCTGTTGCCGTAATGTTTGCTTTGGTGAGGCTTAAAGTTGATTTAGGGCTAGCTTTAGTTGTTGAAGGACTTACCATAGTCCTTCTATCTAAGTATTACCTCCTACCCGACGTGGTTTTAAGTACTTTAAAAAGCGATAGGTCTCTATCGTTGATTTTAGCGGCGTTGTTCATATCAACTCTAGCAGAGCTTTACAGAGTTTCCGGTTTAATTAAAGTGTTTGGTGATGAGTTAGTGAAGTTTTTACGTAACCCCACGTTAGTCTTAGCGTTTATACCGGCTGTAATGGGTCTTATGCCTATAGCCGGCGGCGCTATATTATCAGCGCCGGTGGTTGAAGTGGTCGGTGGTAGTTTGGGTTTAAGCACTGCTTCCATGGCGTTTCTTAACGTATGGTTTAGACATACGATCTTCTTCGTATATCCTTTAAGTCAAAACTTAATGGCTGCGGCGGCCTTAACTAACCACACATTAACTGAGCTGGCCGCATATCAACTCCCCCTTACTTTAGCGATGTTTCTTTTAGGGTATCTACACATAAGGTTTAGATCGGGTGGTACTAACTTACGGAATAGTAGTAATGGTAATATAGTCTTCAGCAAGCCTGACGTTAGGCAGTTACTCTTAAGTTCAGCACCTCTTTTAACCTCTATCGCTGTGGCTTTACTTATTAAACCGCTTCTAGATGTTTTTAAAGTTTACAGCGATTACAGCGTCCCTATAGGGGCTTTAGTCGGGGTTGTAGTAATCTTAGTCGTTAATAATGGAGGAGGGTCTAGAACCCGTATGTTGGTTAAAGCATTGAAGGAAAGGAGGGTTGCTAGTATGGTTTTAGCGAGTTTCGGAGCTATGTTAACGTACTACGCCATAGTTTTAACGGGTGTTCCGGAGGTTATCGCTTCTATAATTCAAGAAGTTAAGATACCGATGCTTGCTTTAGAGCTTGCTATACCTGGTTTGTTAAGCTTGATCTCAGGTTCTTCTCTAGTCGGCATTACCTCAAGCATACCCCTCCTAACTTTAGGTAGGTCCATATCAGTTAGTGAGGCTTCATTGATGTACTTCTCAGCTTTCATGTTTTATATAGCTTCACCAGTACATCTATGCTTACTCTTTACTAATCAATACTTTAAAGAAAACCTCATGAGGACGTACAGGTATTTAATACCTGCCACGGCAGTTATGACGGTTATTGCCGTAATTTACTTCGTCATTTCCTCCTCGTTTCTAGGGATTTAATCTACGTTTAACAATTAAGTTAGCTATAAAACCTTCTGATATATTCTTCGTAAGTCCCGGATTTAATTAACCACTTACCATAACTTACTAAGGCTTTAACTGCTTTAGCAGCTCTTTCAGGTGATATATACATCGGTATGCCTAAGGATTCCGCTTCGGCGGAGTACTTTGAGGTGTACTGCCCTCCGGTGGCTACGCCGACGACCGGTATTGGATGCGGTAATTCCTTGTTTATGCTGTTCACGCGCTTTACGAACTCAACGTTTAGTTTTTCAGTAACGCCAGGTATTATGTAGTATGGAAGCCATAATATAGCGTCTACCTCACCAGAACGCATTAAGATCTCTACGGACTCTAGGAAATGCTCGTCTCTCGCCGAACCCGTCACATCCACGGGGTTGTAAGGTGATGCGATGGGTAGCAAGACCCTCCTCAACTTACTTACGGTGTCATCACTTAGCTTAGGTACTTTAAGACCTAAGTCGGATAACGCGTCAGTAGCCATGACCCCAGACCCCCCTCCTGCAGTTAACACAGCAACTCTATCGCCGGCTGCTGGAGGTTGAAAAGCTAACGCTAAGCCCATGTCGAAGAGCTCCTCCATACCGTAAGCTCTAATAACCCCGGATTGTTTGAATGCGGCGTCGTAGATGACGTCCTGCCCTGCTAAAGCTCCGGTATGGGAGGATGCTGCTCGAGCACCTGCTTCAGTCCTGCCTGACTTAAGGATCACCACAGGCTTGACGGGGGTTGTTTCCTTTAAGCTTTTAAGGAAGGCCTTACCGTCTTCAACACCTTCTACGTACATCGTGATGACTTTAGTGTCCGGATCGTCTCTTAAATACTCCAGCAGGTCGTCATCGTCAACGTCTGCTTTATTACCGTAACTTACGAACTTACTTATTCCTAAACCTCTTAACGCAGCCCAATCAAGAACTGCTGAACCGAAAGCTCCTGACTGAGATATAAACGCTATACGTCCGTCAGGCGGGAAACCCTGCCTAGTCCTAGGCAGGAATAAGGTATTCATTCCTGACTTAGGGACGTAAACACCAACGCAGTTAGGCCCTATTAACCTCATCCCATACTTTCTAACGACTTCAACTAACTTACGCTCTCTTTCAGCTCCTTCAGGACCTACTTCTTTAAAGCCCCCTGAAATAACTATCAATCCCTTAACACCTGCTTCACCGGCGTCAACAGCTGCTTCAGCAACTTTATCTGCCGGCACTGAAATCACCGCGACATCGACTTTATCCGGTATCGCCTTTATTGAGGGGTAGGCTTTAAGCCCTAGGACCTCATCAGTAGCGGGGTTTACAGGGTATATAGTCCCTTTATAAAACTCTATTAAATTCCTCAAGAGTTCATAGCCTACCTTACCGGGGGTTCTGGAAGCACCTACTACCGCCACACTCTTCGGGAAGAAGAAGTAATCCAAACTGCCCATGCTCCAACCCAACATATTATGAAATACTGTTTTATATAAGGAATAACGTATAAGAAGTTATAAAAGTATTAATAACGTTAATTAACCTACATGCTCGGGAGCGATTCGTTATTGTCTTCCACCCTCGGGTTCATCACAGCTACTTACCTTAAATATTTGTAGGACGTAGGATATCGTGGAGGTGTGTTTGAAATGAAGCCTCAGGTATTCATAACTAGGGAATTGTTCGATGATGTAATAGCTAAGATCTTACAATACTATGAAGTTGAGGTTTGGGATAGGTATCAAGCACCACCTTACGAAACACTCCTTAAAAAAGTTAAGGAGGTTGACGCTTTAGTTTCGCTGTTGGCTGATAAGATTGACTGCAACCTCCTTAAGAACGCGTCTAAGCTTAAGATAGTAGCTCAGTTAGCTGTTGGATACGACAACATAGACGTGGAGTGCGCTACTAAACTAGGGATCTACGTAACCAACACGCCGGGAGTTTTAACTGAAGCTACTGCGGAATTCACCTGGGCTTTAATACTGGCTACTACTAGAAGAGCTGTTGAAGCCGACCACTTCGTAAGGTTTGGCGAGTGGTTTAGATTAAGAACTGCTTGGCATCCTAAGATGCTATTAGGTATGGAGCTTAAGGGCAAAACCTTAGGCATAATCGGTTTAGGCAGGATAGGATCTAGAGTAGCTGAGATAGGAGTTAAAGGATTTGGGATGAAGGTCATATACTACGACTTAACTAGGAATCCACAGTTAGAAGCTGAGATCGGTGCTGTATATAAAGACCTACACGACGTTTTGAAGGAGGCTGACGTTGTTTCTGTTCATGTCCCGCTAACTCCTGAAACTAAACATTTAATTAATGAGTCTAGGCTTAAGTTGATGAAGTCTTCAGCTGTTTTAATTAATACTTCTAGGGGTGGTGTTGTCGATACTAACGCGTTAGTTAAAGCTTTAAATGAAGGTTGGATTGCTGGAGCAGGACTAGACGTATTCGAAGAAGAACCACTACCACAAAACCACCCACTAACGGCATTTAAAAACGTCGTACTCGCCCCCCACATAGCCAGCGCAACCTACGAAGCAAGGCATGGAATGGCTGAAATCGTTGCCGATAACTTAATTGACTTCTATGAAGGTAAGGTCCCGCGAACCTTAGTGAATAAGGAGGTGGTTAACGTTCGAAAACCTGGATTTAAATAAGCTTCCGCATTTAAAACACCGCTTTAAACATATAGGGAATACTTATCAGCTATTTAATTATCGTAATATTTGGTGAACATAATATTATGAGCGTTATGAGCGTCAAGATATCTATAAGAGTTAAGAAGGAAATACTTGAGATAGCCGATAAAATGGTTAGGTACGGATTAGCAAGAAGTAGGTCTCAAGCTATAAATACTATGATTGAAAAAGGGCTTAGAGACGTAATTAACGAAGTGAAGTTCTGGGATGAAATCTACTTAGAAGCAGAGAAGCTTGTTACAAACAACTTTAAGTTAAGACATGGCGAGCTACGGAAGCTTTTAGAAGAAGATAGGTTAATGAGATGAGATCCTTGATATGTCTCGACACAAACATTGTAATAGCTTACCCTACAGGATAGGAGAGCTATACGGAAAGGTCGTAGAGGTAAAACGAGGTTGTTAATCATAGGAGGCCATAGGGTCAAAGAGTATGAAGTAGCCGCGACTTCGGGGGTTTAGTCGGGGCTTGTTTTGAATGGGTGTGTAATTATAGCGTGATTCACTTAAGGTGTTAGCTTTTCGTATGTTCTTACGGATTTAAGGATTATGTAGATTGTTACTGCGAATAAAATAGTGAATAACGCTATTGCTATGTATGCTGTGGCGTTAGCTAACGTTTCAGATTGTGTCGTAAAGCATATAGGTATGAAGAATATAACCACGCATGAAGCCCCTACGAAGCCTTCAACGTTCGTTAGGTTTAACATAGTTGAAGCTATGGTTAAGGCTATCCCCGCTATAATTAAAGCGATTCCCAAGTATGTAAGGTATGTGGAGATCTTCACTTCCGTCACCTCATTATGAAAAACGTTATTAACGCTAGGAGGGTTAACGCTATACCTATTAAGCCGGCGATGATCGCCGCCTTCTTATCGCTTCCAAAGACTATGGGGATAGGACCTATTACGATGACGCCTCCCCCACTAACTTTACTTTTGCTTTCAACCCCCTCATGAGGTTCCTCAACTATTTTCAGCAGTAGGGATGTAACTAATAAGGTAAACCCAACTAACATCAGGATAAACCCCCAAAGGAACATCCCAACGCCTACGTCCATCTCCTAACCCAGGATAACTAATCTTCAAAACTCTTAAGTCTTACAACTGAAAGTCCCGCCCTTCGGGATGTGGTGGAGGTTCTTCTTCGTTAGATGTTTAAATGGTTTGGTAGGGGAAATGTTTATAAGCTTTATATACCCGCCATAAATGGCGGGATATCGGAAGGTAATGTAGGTAGTATATATGTTGGGGAATGCGTAATTGAAGATCGTGGACGTTGACGATAGGAGGGGAAGTGTTAAAGTTCGTGTGGAGGACGTAGACGATCTTTGGGTACTTAAGAATGTGATTAACGAAGGTGATGTAGTGATTTCAAGGACGTTAAGGGACGTTAAAGTTGATGGTGAGGGTAAGAGGCGTTTGCCGATGACTTTAGCTGTTAAGGTTAAGAACGTCTACTTCCAACCGTTCAGTAATAGGTTGAGAGTTCATGGAGTTATAGTTGAGGGGCCTGAAGAGTACGGCTTAAGAGGTTCTTACCACACACTCAACGTAGACGTAGGTAATGAAGTGGAGATAGTTAAGGATGTCTGGCCTCCTTCAGCTTTGCGTAGGTTAAGTGAGTCGAGTAAGAGAAGGTTTAAAGCTTTATTAGTTGCTGCGGATTTCGATGAAGCCTCTATAGCAACCCTCTACGGTCAAGGCATTAAGTACTTGATAGACTTAAGCTTTAAGGGAGTTAACGATGAAGAGCCGGACGCGATAAACAACATATCTGAGGAGATATGTGAGGAGGTTTTAAGGTATGTTGAGTTAGAGAAAGCGGACTTCGTAGTTGTTGGTTCGCCGGCGGTGTTGAGGGAGGCTATAGCTGGTAAGTTAAAGGAAAGGTCTAAAGGTAGGTTTAAAATATTCGCGGACTCGGTTTCGGTGGGGGGTAGGGCAGGCATTGAAGAGTTGGTGAGGCGTGATTCAGTTAAAAACTTACTTCAGGAATACGTTATAATCGAGGCTGAATCCATACTGAACGAATTTATGAAATTACTTATTACGAACCCGTCTAAAGTAGCTTACGGATTGGAGCACGTTGAGATAGCTGCCGCAAACAACGCTGTTTCAACGCTTTTAATTCATGAAGAACTACTGACTAGCGAGAACTCAAGTAGGGTTGAGGAACTGCTGAGCAAGGTTGAGGAGAAGGGAGGTAGGGTAAGGATAGTGCCGGCAGAATCCCCAATAGCTTCTAAACTTAAAGGCTTCAGCGGAGTCATAGCAGTATTGAGATACGAGCTTACGATAGATTAAGACGATGCACCTCCCAGGTACTTTAGCAAGCGTAACGTAGTAGTTAACAACGCTAAATTTCTCTTCTATCTCTTTAAGACATGTCAAGCATTTCAAGCGTGGGTAGTGGGTTATGACTGTAGCTTAACGTAACCCAACGTTGGAAGTCTTGATTAAGCTGATTTAAGGGATTAAACCACTACTAATATCGGAGGTGGTGAACATTTCAGGGAGGTTTCTACGCGTTTTAATAGTTGTGTTTGTTTTATCAGCTGTTTTTTCAAGTGTTGTTTATACCGCTACCTACTCAAGTAGAGGTAAAGCCGTAGTTATTGAGTTAACGTCGACGATAGACGGTGGTGCTGTAGAGCTTGTTCGAAGGGGTGTTAATGAAGCTTTAAGGGACGGTGCTTTGGTAATTCTATATATTGATACATACGGAGGCTATCTCTCAGCTGCTGACTCCATAGTTAAGCTAGTTAAGGATTCTGGTTTGGAGGTATATTCTTACGTACCGCCGGGCGGTAAGGCCGTTTCAGCAGGTTCTTTAATAGCTTTATCTTCCGTTAAGATATTCATGAGTCCTGCTTCAGTTATAGGTGCTGCTGAACCCTCGCCAAGCGATGAGAAGACTTTGAATTACGTTAGAGGTAGGTTTAGAAGCCTTGCTGAGGAGATATTCAAAGGTAATGAAACTTTAATCAAAGTAGCTGAGTCTTTCGTTACTGAGAATAGGGTTTTAACATATGATGAAGCGGTTAAATTAGGCTTTGCCGAACCTGTAGCTAACTTTGAAGAGTTGAGGGTTAGGTTGGGGGTTGCGGAAGTTACGTATGTAAGGCAATCCCTCTGGGAGAGCTTCATATCTTTGTTTTCATCGCCTGTCGTTAGCTCTTTAGCCTTAACTGTTGGGGTTTTACTTATATTCGTTGAGCTTCTTCAAGCTGGGTTTCAAGGGTATGCTATAGCTGGGGTGTTGCTGATAATCCTATCTTTATACGCCATGTCCATAATCCCGGTGAACCTTCTATTTCTGTTAGTCATGCTTTCAGGCATGGTTTTACTGCTTGTCGAGATTTTCACGCCCGGTTTCGGAGCTTTCGGCATAACCGGCATAATCCTTATGGGTGTTAGCGCTTACGAATTAATCAGGAGTGAGCCTTTCGGAATACCTTCAAGCACTCCTTTAGTTATAGCTTTAGGTCTGTCTATGTTAGCCGGGCTTATGCTATATGTGGGTTACGAAGCAGGTAAAGTCAGGAGGATTAAACAAAAGCCTTTAAGGGATAGGTTAGTAGGTTCTGAAGGGATAGCTAAGACTAAAATAACCCCAACCGAATCGGGCGTTGTTCACGTCTTAGGTGAGGACTGGACCGCCTTCTCAGTAGGGCCTACGATAGAACCCAACGAGAAGGTTAAGGTTGTTGATGTTAAGGGGTTAATACTTTACGTAGATAAAGCCATATCGCCCTCTATGTAATTCCTCGATATTCTTAAATGTTTTTTAATTTCTTTCTATTTTAAATTAAAGTTTATATATGTTGGTTGAGTAGTTTTACTTGGGATTGATGAGGGGGTTTATCCACCTATAGGGTAGGTGGATCCCTAAGGAAAATATCGTAGAGATTGAGGAGAGAGTGGTTAAGCGTGTGCGGGGGTGCCGGGGTCGCCCCTAAGAGCCTCTGCTGTGAAGGATGAAACCCGACGGAGCGGGGGAACGAAAAATGAGGGGATGAAGAAAACAATTAGGAAGCATCATTCAGACCCGAACCCGAAGCGAAACAGATTTAAACTTAAACACGGTAATGTAGTTAGGTGGTATTTCGTGGATCTGCTGTCTTTAGTTATTCTCTTAGTTTTTGTGGTTATCATAGCGGCTATTGTGTTATCCCATATTAAAGTCATTCCTGAGTACAAACGACTTGTCGTGTTTAGGTTGGGTAAGATAGTAGGAGTTAAAGGCCCTGGGTTGGTGTTTCTAGTTCCTATAATAGATAGGGGGGTTTGGGTAGATCTTAGGGAGATGGTTTTAGACATACCGCCTCAGACATGCATAACTAAGGATAACGCGCCGGTGAACATAGACTTGCTGATATATATGAAGGTTTTCGACCCTGAATTAGCTGTTAAGTCTGTTGAGAATTTCATAATGGCTTCAACGGGTATTGCGGTAACGACTTTAAGAGCTATCGTAGGTGATTTACTCTTAGATGATGTTTTAGCTAGGCGTGATTACATAAACCAAGCCCTTAGAGCTAAGTTAGATGAGGTTACCGATAGGTGGGGTATTAAAATAACTTCAGTTGAGATTAAAGAGATTAAACCTCCGGCTGAGGTTCAGGAAGCTATGATTAAGCAGATGGCTGCGGAGAGGAGTAAGAGAGCGATGATTTTAGAAGCTGAGGGTAAGAAGCAATCAGCTATTCTTGAAGCTGAAGGCTATAGGGAAGCAAGGATTAAGAAAGCTGAAGGTGATATGCAGGCAGCTATATTAGAAGCTGAGGGTAGGAAGAAAGCCATGCTTGAATTGGATGAAGCGGCTAAGGCGTTAAGCCCCAACACTATGTTGCTGATGTATTACGATACTTTAAAGAAGATCGCTGAATCACCCGCGTCTAAGATATTAATACCTTTAGAGATAAGTAAGTTTTTAGCAAGGCTTGAGGAGTTTTTAGGCGGTAAGTGAAAACTTTTCCCTAAACGCATTTAAGCACTTCAGGCGTTAAGTAAAACTTAAGTAAGCCTCCCTTAGGCTCCAACTTAACGATTTCAACTCCAACCACACCGGCTGGGGGTATTTTAAAGCTTTCACAACCTAGGACAGTAGCAACTACCGACTCCATACTTGGTGAGTGACCCACTAACATCAACGTCTTACCAACGTATTTCATTATCAAGCTCTCCAACTCGTTAAAACTGAAAGACTCAGGTTCTAAAGCCCACTCCTTAATCACTGGGACCCCACCCAAGGCTTTAGACGTTATTTCAGCTGTTTCAACAGCTCTTACAAGAGGGCTCGTTAATATCACATCAGGTTTTAAACCTACGTGCTTAGCTACACATTCAACAACACGCCTACCATCAGCAGTAAGCCTCCTCTCCCAATCGCTTACCCCGGCTCTAGCTTCCTCGGCTTTGCCATGACGCATAAAAACTATAGTCACGGGTTTAAAAACCTCACGCGCTTCGCCCAAGTTAACACCTAGAATTAAATAGCCTCAGCTAAAAAATCTAAAACGCTGTTGTTAGCACCTAAAGCTTTACTTACCTTACGTTCAACTGTTTAACTAGGTTAAGGATTAAAACTTTAAACCAGTTATAATAAAATTTACTACGCCTACGTTGCTTGAGACTCATGAATGTAGCTTTATAAAGCGGTATGTCCCCTCATTACCTAAGAAATATTTCACCTATGAACTACTCAAATACCGTAAAATAATTTATAATAAAATTAATTAAATATTGAACTTAAGGTAATACAATTCACACACAGCAAAACTTTTATATACCCCTAACGCATAATATATAATTGAGGTGTAAAACATGTCCGAGAAGTGGATGGCTTTTGACGTAAAGGCCAAGAAGAAAGTAGAGATTAAGAACCCGCAATTCGTTAAGATGAAGAACAACAGATGGGCTGTAGTAGGCACAAGCCCAGAAACAGGCATTAAAGTCGTAAGGTTCTTAAGCAAGAAAGAAGTTGAGACTCTAAAGAGCAAAGGCTTAATTAAAGAGTAAACCTTAACGTAAACGTTTTTCTTTTTAAATAAAAAACCCTCAACAAAGGTTTAAACTTAACTAACCTAGCGTTAAGTTTACTTGGTTTTACTAGTTTTAAGGGCAGATAAATCCTTAACTACTAGTAGCTTAGGGCTTGTTTTTTTAAACGATATAGCTGTAGAACTAGGTGGTGTGGGTTGGTATGGTTCGATGGTTTAAGGATTTAACTAGGGTTAAGGCTGTAGGTGAGGCCTTCAGAAGTTTAGGGGTTGATGGTTGTTTAGCTTTTGAAGAGTTGGATAAGCAGTTAAGGGTCGTTAAAGACTTAGTTGATTTATGCGGTGTTGCCCGCACTACGTACTTAATAACGGCTAACTCATTGGTGTCTTATATGCTTAGGTTTAGAGGTGAGGAGTTCTGGAGTCTCTTCAGGGAGTTTACGTTGAAACGTTGTAATTCGGTTAATGACTTTACAGAAGCTGTTGAGTTGGTTAAGGAGTTTACGAAGGCTTACAACAACTTAAGCCTAGAGTTTAAGTTAAGGAGGTTGGATAGCTTAATTAAGTGTAGGGAGTTGTTTAAACCTCTTGAGAAAGGTGATTTACGTTCGTACGTCGCTCAAGTAGCGAGGTGTTTATCTTCAGAACCCTACAGCAAAACCGTGGTGTTCTCAGCTAAGATGAGCTACTACGTGTTTAGAGTTGCTGGGTTGAAAGCATATTTAGAGGGTGTTAACATACCTGTAGATCGTAGAGTTTCTTTAATTACGTTAACTTCAGGCATGGTTAACGTAGGAACGCAAGCATACGGAGTTAAGGAGTTAATGAACTACGTTGACGTTTTAATGAGGGAGCCGAAGCTGGTGGTGGAGGTCTGGAATGAGGTAAGTAAGGTTTCTGGAATACCTCCTATAGTTATAGACGCTCCGGTATGGATCGTAGGGGGTTATCTAAGCTTTAACATGGGTAGGGAGGAGATAGTTAAGGAGTTGATTAACTCCGGTTTAGGCGGGAGAGTCGACGTTAACGTACTTCGAAGGCTTATTCAGGAGTTAACGTATAAAACTTAGCTTATGTTTGAAGACTTCGTTATTCACTGACCGCTAGTCTACGGGTAGATCCTACCCCTCCATCTCGGGAACGGTATCGCGTCTCTAATGTGTTCAAGGCCGGCTACCCACATAGTCAGTCTTTCAGTGCCTAAGCCGAAGCCTGAATGCGGGACTGTGCCATACCTCCTTAAGTCTAGATACCATTCGTAGTCTTTAGGGTTGAGGCCTTCTTGAATTATTCTGTTGTAGAGTTTTTCATAGCTGTCCTCCCTTTGAGACCCGCCTATGATCTCCCCATATCCCTCAGGAGCGAGTAAATCAAAGCCTAAAACCACCTCAGGTCTGTTAGGGTCTTCCTTCATGTAGAATGCTTTAATCTTCTTCGGGAAGTGCGTTACGAAGAAGGGCCTGTCAAACTCCTCAGTCAGCGCTTTCTCCTCATCCGCGCCGTAGTCCTCCCCCCACTCTATCTTGAAGCCTTTCCTACGGAGGATCTCTATAGCTTCATCATAGGTTATCCTAGGGTAGGGGGTTTGCAACGCCGGCTCCAACTTCTTAACGTCTCTACCGAGGAACTCCAGCTCCTTACGTCTTTCCTCTAAAGTCTTACGTACAGCGTAGCTAACC
Organism: Zestosphaera tikiterensis; assembly: GCA_003056265.1. Taxonomy (GTDB): domain Archaea; phylum Thermoproteota; class Thermoprotei_A; order Sulfolobales; family NBVN01; genus Zestosphaera; species Zestosphaera tikiterensis. The sequence continues at coordinate 438,792 of NBVN01000004.1, forward strand.
ATATCCTCAGCGACTTTCATTACGTCCTCCATATCGTACCAAGCCCCTTCAATCTCTAGGTGCCAATACTCGCTTAAGTGTCTTCTAGTTCTGGACTTCTCAGCTCTGAAGGAGGGGGTTAAAGACCAGACCTTATCTAACGAGTATATGAGGACCTCCAAATAGAGTTGAGCTGATTGAGAGAGGTAGGCGGGTTTATCGAAGTACTTAACCTCAAAGAGGGTTGACCCACCCTCAACAGCCGAACCAGTTAATATAGGAGGTGTTACCTCCCACCAACCGTTCCTAACTAACCACTCCTTAAGCGCTTGAAGTATTGTATGCCTTATCTTAAGTATGGCGGTCATCTGCCTGGACCTAAGCCATAAATGCCTTATGTCGAGCAGGTACTCTATGTCCTCCCCACCCCTTATCGGGAATGGTGGTGCGTAACCGTAGATCACCACGTTACTCGCTAGTATTTCCCTACCTCCAGGAGCTCGAGGGTCTTCCCTAATAACCCCTTTAACACCTATGCTGGATTCCCTACTTAGCCTCTCTATAGACTCCCAGTCAACGTTGTTTAACACGCCCTTATCGAAAACAACCTGTACGATACCGCTTGAATCTCTTAACCAAGCGAAGATCTTACCGCCTACTTTAAATATCCTATGTATCCAACCACGTACGAAAACTTCAGAACCGACGTCATACCTTTCAAACACTTCATTAACGCTTACAGCTTCCTCACGCATTAAACATACCCTAACTACTAAGACTATTAAAGAATTTAAAACGGTTTAAAACTTAATGACATAACCAACTTACTCCTTCTCAGACTCCCCGACGTAAGCCTTAACCCTTATCCTACCGTTGCGACTTATAACTACCTTAATAGGGCATTCAATGGTTTTAGACCATGGTGTTCGAGTACTACAGCCTTAGAGAATGGATCGACGAAAGACTACCTAAAGCTAAGCTTGAGGAATTAGGTCTTAAGTGGGTTGCTTACAGGGTTCTGGCTTCATCGTTTTTAATTACTTGCCTTCATCACCCCTATCTTTACTCCACCCCCGCTTTTTGGGAGCCTAGCTTCACCACTTAACCCCTATCATTGCTCTGCTAGACTCCCTCAAGCGAGGGTAGGAGCTTCATCGAGTGTGGTTTCACCCTTATCTCCGTCTCCTCATCGAATCGTCCACACACCCTCAAATAGAATTAAATAACAACATTTATATACCTTTACAACATTATCTATTAATTTTAAGGTGATGTAAAGCCTCCCCCACCGTTGAAAACCCTTCATCAACTCCAGATAAAAATTACCTAATCAAACACAAGCTTTAAAGATAGAGAGAAAAGAATCAAGAAATTATACAGAACAGATTAAGGCTTGAGGGGGAGGGCTTACTACCTGGTTAAAACATGTAAAACTAAAATCTATTTTTAAGTTAATTTAAGTTGAGCTTCTATACAGGCATTAAACCGTGTTTCTTAGGAGGCGTTCTAAACCTTACATCACGTTTAGTTAGTAAGTACTCGAGGGACTTCACCAATGTGGGTCTTGTTTCAGCAGGCTCTATGACGGCATCTATGTATCCTCTGGAAGCCGCTACGTATGGGTTAGCGATCTTCTGCCTGTATTCTTCGGTAAACTTAGCCATTAATTGCTGCCTTTCCTCAGGTGTTTTAGCTTTAGCTAACTCAGCCCTCCATATAATCTCAGCAGCGCCTTCAGGACCCATGACGGCGATTTCCGCCGTAGGCCATGCGGCAACGAAGTCAGCTCCTAAATGTCTTGAAGCCATAGCTATGTAAGCACCTCCGTAAGCCTTCCTAACTATTACCGTTAGCTTAGGCACGGTTGCTTCGCTATATGCGTAAAGTACTTTAGCGCCATGCCTTATTATCCCGTTATGTTCTTGGAACGTGCCCGGTATATATCCTGGGACGTCCACGAAAGTTATTATGGGTATGTTAAACGCGTCTAAAAACCTTACAAACCTAGCTATCTTATCTGAAGCGTTTATATCTAAAGCTCCGCTAAATACTGCTGGTTGATTAGCTATTACGCCGACAACCCAACCGTTTAGTCTGGCGAAACCCGTTATGGCGTTTTTAGCGTAGTCTTTAGAGACTTCGAAGAACGTTCCTCTATCGACTACGGAGTTTATCACGTCGTACATGTTATATGCTTTAAGCGGGTCTTCAGGGACTACCGTGTTTAGCTTTAGATCCGTTCTTAACGGGTCGTCACCCGTGTCCACTCTAGGCGGTGCTTCCATGTTATTTGATGGGAGGTAACTTAAGAGTTTCTTAACCAACTCTATAGCTTCCTTATCGTCTTTAGCTATGAAGTGTGCTACGCCGCTTTTACTTACGTGAACTAAAGGCCCTCCCAACTCCTCCTCAGTTACTTCCTCACCTATAGCTGCTTTAACCACTCTAGGACCGGTTATGAACATATAGGAGGTTTTATCCACCATAATCACGAAATCCATTAACGCTGGCGAATAGACAGCCCCTCCAGCGCATGGACCCATAATGACGGCTATCTGCGGTACAATGCCTGAAGCCATGACGTTCATGTAGAATATGTCTCCATAACCTTTAAGTGAGTCAACACCTTCTTGAATTCTAGCGCCTCCAGAATCGTTAAGGAAGACTATCGGAGCGCCTATGGATACCGCGTACTGCATAGCCTTAACTATCTTCGCTGCGTGCATCTCACCTAAGGAACCGCCCATAAACGTGAAGTCTTGAGCTATCCCCACTACAGGCCTGCCGCCAACCCTACCGAGACCCGTGACTACGCCATCACCGTAAGCTTTCCTTTCAGCCATGCCGAACTCCGTAGCTCTATGGGTAACTAAAGCGTCTATCTCAAGGAATGTGTTAGGGTCGAAGAGTAGGTCAAGCCTCTCCCTAGCGGTTAGCTTTCCTTTAGCGTGTTGAGCCTCAATAGCTTTTAACCCGCCTCCAAGCCTAGCCTCCTCAAGGCGTTTCTTAAGATCCGCTATCTTAGGAGGGTAAGCTACCTCCACGTTTTATACACCTACTATAAAGGTTAGTGTAAGCCTTAAATATTTTAACCTCTGTTTAAAGAGTTTGAGGATAGCTTTACTTAAAGTTAAGCAAAAACCTTTTATACCAGTAATTATTAGTTTAAGTGGGTGTCACTATGAGTGTTAAATACATGGTTGAATTTGAGAACAGAAAGTATGAAGTTGAGGTTAGGGAGGAGTCTAGAGGAGCCTATAAAGTCTTGATAAACGGTAGGGAATACCTAGTTAGAGTTCATGAAAGCGGGGTAAGCACCGCGGTTCAAAGCGTTGAAGCCGTACCTCCGTCAAACTCCTCCTCATCAAGTGTTGAAGTACCTACGGTAACGGCACCGTCGACACCATCGGTTGTTGGGGCCGGTAACGTAATAATTTCTGAAATACCTGGTAAAGTCCTTAAAGTCTTGGTTAAGGAAGGAGATCGGGTTAGGGTTGGGGACACCGTAGTTACGATTGAATCTATGAAGATGGAGTTGGAGATTAAATCACCTAAAGACGGCGTAGTGGATAAAGTACTTGTAAAGCCTGGAGACTCTATAAACGTAGGGGATAAGCTCATAACCCTTAAGTAATTAACTTCAGCCTAAGACGTTAAAGCTTGCGAACTATAAAACACGCTTTAGCTACATACCTCAGCTTTCAACGTTAGATCTTCTCTATACCTACATACTTAGCTATTTCATAAATTATCGGAGGCCTCCATAACTCCTTACCTAAAGACTTAATTATGCCGAAGATCCAAGCCACCAATATAACCAATCCGTAAATCCCCTGAAGTAAGCCGCTAATTAACCAACCAACAAACGGTATTAAGTTTAAGACGGCTGTAACTATACCTAAAACTATAGCGCCTAAGACTATCGCTATAGTGAATGATATGGATAAATACGCCCAGTACTTGCTGTACCTATACGTAGGTTTTAAAGCCAACGCTATTATCGCCCCCACGATGAACCCCACCCAAGCGATGAAGCCCCAAATCTTCTCATCTTCAGATATTTCAGTCATGAACACCACCTTAACAATCTCTGTAAATACTAATACGTATCTTAGCTTTAAATATATCTAAAACGTAGCGACGCTATAGCTTGAGTTTACCCTTGACTTTACTTTCGAAGAAAAGGTTTTCATTTGTGAGGGCTTATTCAGTAGGGTGTTGCTAATATGTATGCCGACACGGCTATCATGAGCGTTGAGCCAGCTATTTTAACTATGGTTTGATGCTTAAGTAGCTTTTCTTGAATGTTCTTAACTTTTGTTATGCCTGTGAAAGCCGTTAAAATCAATATTAACGGGGTTATGAAAATCGCTACGTATATAGCTGTTAAAGCAAGCCATGTAAGTATGTCGTACTTCGCTGTGATTACGTTAAAAAGTATGTAAAGCCCAGCACTACATGGAAGTAGTGTAAACGCTGCTATAAAGCCCAGTAGGGAAACGATCGCTAGGTTAGCTATGGATTTCCTAGTGAGTTTTAAAGCGTTTATTAACCTACACTCAATTCTGTCCTCCCTACACACGAGTTCCTCATGGCTTAACCTAGCGGTAAGTAACGTATATGTAAGCGTAACTAACCCGTAAGCAAGGGTGGCTAAGCCGAGTACGTACCTAGGTATGAAAACAGCTAGATACCTCAGTAGGAAACCGAAGGCTACGTAACCTACGTAAACAGACGTGATGAAAACAACACCAACTTTAAACACCCTACCCACGTTAGTTAGCGACGCCGATATAAGCATTGAAGTAAAGAGTGAGAAAATACATGGATCTATAGAATCAGCTAAAGCGGAAGGTATTATGAAACCCATTATCAAATAGCTTAAGTTATCCACACAGCCCCACCTAATATTTTAAGAGTGTGCTAAGAATATATATGAGGTGTGGGGAATGCTTAAGAAAGCCTTCGGGTTGGTCTTAACGTTGTTGTTTACGATGGCGTTACTCACAACCCATGTAGTGATTCCTCAAACCTTAGATGGCTTAAGGTTAATTACCTTCGGTTCTCAATCATGCCCTCACTGCCGAGCACTACACGACTTCTTCAGTAAGAACTACGTAGGCATGTATACGTTCTTCTGGGTTGAGGATAAGGTCGGTTCAGAACTTTTCGCGTATTTAGCTGGCGTTGAAGTTAGCTACGGACTCTCCACGAACTACGCGTACGCAGTACCTCAAACCCTCGTGTTAAGTGAGGGTAGAGCAGTRGCTATAGTCATAGGTGAGGTAACTAACGTAGACTTCTGGAATGGCTTACTAAACTTAAAGCCGAATACGTCAATCCCGATATACCTAGGGAATAATAGGTTAGTAAGCATACCTCAGGAAGGCCTAACTCAGTTAATCACGAACATAAACTACACATTAAAAACCTCGGCAATCACTTCAACGCCAGCAACAACTCAAGCAACAACTTCATCAAACGCCAACGCTTCAGGGGCAAACCTAACGGGGGTTGCGGTAGTTGCGGCTGGAGTTGTTTTAGCTGTAGCTTACTTCATCGTAAAACGTAGAAAACCTTAAGCTAACTTACTACGTTATGTGACCTTTATTTAGCTCGTTTAAATCGTATGACGAGTAAGCATTCGTAAGTCTACGCCGTAGGAAGCCGTTCTTTAAAGGGTGTTAGTTTAGTTTAAGTTTTAATTTTAGGTTCGACTTACGTTAGGTGGTTAGACATACATGTAGCTAAGTGCGTCGTTTTAGGCTTTGGCAATGTTGGGAGGGAGTTAATCGCTGAGTTAGCTACGGGTGCGTGGGAAGGTTTGAAGGTTAACGCTGTTTTCTCCTCCTCAGGAGGTTTAGAGTTAAGCGGGTTTGAAGATTTACGTAGGTTATCTAAATACGCGGTTGAGGGCTTTAAGCTTAGTCAAGTGCCGGGCTTTAAAGAAGGTATGCACCCCCTAGATTACGTGGGGGGTGGGGATGTTGATATAGCGTTTTTCGCAATCCCTCCTAACTACTTAATCGGTGAGCCTAACACGAAGTTATTCCTAGGTATGTTGAGGGAGGGGGTTTCAGTCGTTACGGCTGATAAGACTGTATTAGCGCGGGGTTTTTGGAGGGTTATTAAATACGCTGAGGAGAATGAAGCCTCCGTAGGTTATAGAGCTACTGTAGCTGCCGGTACGCCAGTCGTAGATGTTGCTTGGGCTTTAAGGAGTAGAGGAGTGGTTAGGTTGAGGGCTATATTCAACGCAACAACTAACTACATACTTGGGTTGATTGAGGAGGGCCTTACTTACGATGAGGCTTTAAAACGCGCTAAAGCTGAGAAGGTGGTTGAACCTGACCCAACGGTAGACACGCATGGTTGGGATCCGGGAGCTAAGCTCGCGATAGTTTCTTCGATAATTGCCGGTAGGGACGTAACGGTTTTCGACGTTCGAAAAACACCTCTTGAAGCCGTGGACTTCAGCGACATTAAAAAAGTGGTTAAAGAAGGGTGGAGGGTTAAGTACGTTGCTGAAGCAAACTTTAAAAACGGCGAGTTCGTTGTGAAGCCGGAGTTAATCCCGCGTGGGGACCCCCTCTACGACGTAGTAGGTCATCGTAACGTTGCGGTCTTTGAAGTTGAGGACGATGCTATAGTCGTTAAAGGCCCTGCGGGCCCAGCACGTAGAACCGCTAGAACTCTTTTAGCGGACGCTATGAGCGTTTTAAACCGTTCGGGAAGGCCTTAAAAGCTTAACATGTTGAAATAACTTGCTAAGGGAAAACCTTAACGTGAGGTTTTCAGCTTGGTTTACCTACACTTCTTAACTTACCTAGCGTGAACCCTATTAACGTTATTGAGGTTGACGTGATTAAAACCCATAAGGATATCGGCAGCCCTCCCCAACTACTTAAGAAGGTTGCCCGCGGCCCTAGATATGTAGCGGCGCTTAAAGCTATCGCAACACCTAAAGCAACTGAAGCTATGGCTGCCGCCCTAGCCTCCTTAGATCTGCTTATGTTTGGGTTAAGCCACGCTAATATGGTTATTGGAGCTAGCGGGAGTAAAATCACTGAAGTAAGTACTGAAAGATCTACGATGAACCCCGTTCTTAAGAGTGCTATGCCGGCTGCCGCTACACTCAACGTTAGGACTAAAGCGTTGGCTACCTTTAAGGAGTGTTTACCGCTGAATGCTTTTTCGTATATGTCTCTAACGAATGATGAAGCCACAGCTAAAACTATGGAGTTAGCTGTTGACGTCGCCGCAGCGATTATCGAGACGTAAATGATTGAAGCTAGTGTTGCGTCCATGTTAAGCAGTAATTTAGGGGTGACTAAGTCTCTGTTGGCTACGTTTTCAAAGAGGTTAAGCAGCGTTAAGCCTCTACTAACCAACCCAACGTAAACTACGACTACTGTGTATATGAAGCCGTATATCGAGAATAAAGACACCATGTTTTTATATGCTCTCCCGTCCTTAGGTATGAAGACCCTAACCACTACTTGAGGGTTTGTAACTGCGAAGAAAACCCACGGCAGGGTGTAGGCTAAGAACGTGTTGAAAGACCAGAAGCTGGTTAACCCCAGAAAGCCTGCGTTGCTTAACGCGGCGGTTAAGTCGTTGAGGTTCACCCCCTTCAAAGGTATGAAGGAGAAAGTAAGCCAAGTAACTAAGGCTGCTGCGGAGAATATCATCCAAAGCCCTTGATAAGCGTCTGTAGTGGCTACACTCCACATACCAGCTAAGGCAACCCACAGAATAAGTAATGCAGTACCTACGGCAACACCTAACCCGTAGCTTAACCCAACCCCTTCGAAAACCACGGCAATCCCTGAAAGTTGAGCGGATATGTAAGGCAGTAAAGCCACTAAGTATGTAGCAGCTACTAAATAGCCTAAAGCCCTCGAGCTGTAGAGGTCTGAAAGCATTTCAGACGGGCTTACCCAACCCCTTTCTTTAGCCATAACCCAAGCCTTAGGAGCTATAGTAACTAACAACACCAACGTAGCCAGCAAGTAAATCAGTTCGAAACCTAACGCGCCGACGCCTGTAGCGTACGTAAGACCTACTAAACCAACCATCATAAACGCGCTGTACGTCGTTGCCGCGTAAGTCATGGCGGATAAGAACCCACCTAACCTATAGCCAGCTACGAAGTAATCACTACTTGATTTAACTCCACGCCTTCTTGACAGGTAAGCTATAGCCGTCCCTAAGAGGAAGTAAGCTGTGAGGACAGCTATGAAGACGTTAATCACTTCACCCACCTCCTAACTACGTAGTTTGAAGTGATTATCCAAAGCAACGTTAAGGAAGTCCAAAAAGCCGTTAACGTTAAGTCTTTAGAGCTTCTTAAGTATGTGTAGGGTATTAAGTAAAACGCTATTATAACGATAACGCTTAGCAAAGCGTAAGTAGTTCTTCCGGAGGACTTCATTGCTGATCCCGAACAAATGTTCGGGGATAGGTATTTAAGCTTTCTTAAGTATGTATTCGCGAGAGCGATGAGTTGGAGATCGAGAGTTCGGGATGAGATACTAAACCTCCTTAAAAGTAGGGAGGGTGAGTTAATACCTCAGTCTTACATACATAGGTCTATAAACGCCTCTAAAAGTAGGGTTTCTGAAGTTCTTAAGTTGTTGGAGGTTGAGGGGTTAATCAGTAGGGTTAGGGTAGGTAATCAATACTTGATTAAGTTGTTAGACGTTAGTTCTTCACAACCTAAGCATAGATTAAGTAAGTTGAGGGTGGGTATAGTTTGGTCTAGCGAATATCCCTTCCTAACGACATTCGCTAAAAACTTAAGGAGTGAGTTAGGCGTTAGTTTAGAGGTCGTAACTTACTTAAGCGCTGTTCAAGCAACTAAAGCCTTAGCTTTAGGTGAGGTGGATTTAGCTCTATCCCCGTTAATCACTCAGCTCTACTTCTACGTAACGTTTAAAACGCTTAAGGTTATTGGTGGAGGGGCTTACGGCGGCTCCGCGGTGATGGTTAATCCGGAGGTAGGGGATGAGGTGATTTACTCAAGCGAGCTTTCAACTATGGATTTAATAAGGGCTATAGTAGCTTCTGAAGAACGCATACATCCTGAGAGGACGGGGTATTTCTCAAGTCCTGAGGAGGCTTTAAGGCTGGCGTCTTTAAGGAAGTCTAAGTATATGGTTGTTTGGCACCCGCTGTATAGGGATTTAATGAGGAAAGGCTTTAAAGTGTTTGTTAAGGGTGAGGATTTAGACGTGCGTTACTGCTGCACTTTAGCTGCTTCCACGGCACTACCTAAGGAGTTTAGGGGGAGGTTAAGTAGGGTTTACACGTCCTCCTTAAGTGAGTATGTTAAAAACCCTGAGAGGTGGGTTGTTTGGTATTCGTCAAGTGTTGGGATACCTTCAGACATCGTTAAGAGTGGGTTAAGCGAGTATAGAATCAACGAAGTAGTTGATGAGGGTGGGGTTAGGGAGTACGTGAGGAAGTCTAAACTCGCCGTACCCGACGTGGACTTAATGCTTAAAGCTTTGGAAACCTCTTAAGCCCTTCAACACCTATGTAAGCTGCTTAACCTAACGCAACCTTAAACATTTTTAAAGGGTTATTCTATGTATGTGTAGGTGTGTAGTGTGAGTGACGCGGCTCAGAGGTTGTTGACGGAGAGCCTAGGTAAGGTTGTGTTGGTTAGGTTGAGAGGTAATAAGGTTTTAAGAGGGGTTTTAAGGAGTTTCGACCAACACCTAAACGTGGTTTTAGAGGATGCTGAGGAAGTGTTTGAAAACAGTTCTAGGAAGTTAGGTACGGTCGTGGTTAGGGGCGAGAACGTCATACTAATATCACCTACTTAAGAGGGGGTGGGTTAGGTGAAGGGAACGCCTTCAATGGGTAAGAGGAGTAAGGGTAAAACACACATAAGGTGTAGGAGATGCGGTAGGCACGCGTATAACGTAGCTAAAGGTTACTGCGCGGCTTGCGGGTTTGGAAGGTCTAAAAGGATTAGAAGGTATTCTTGGGCTAATAAGAAAGTAAATAAAGTGAGGGTTAAGTAGTTACTGAGATGCTCGACCTTAACCCCCGTCTTAACGTAGTAAGCCTTTCTTTCAGTTACGTGGTGGTTTGATGGGTCTTAAGAAAGTAGTGTTGGATGTGTTGAAACCTATTAAAGGCTACAGCTTAGTTACGTTAGCTCAAAACCTAACTAAGGTGGATGGGGTTAAGAGAGTCTCCGTGGTTGTTAACGAGATAGATGTTGAGACCGTTACCTTAAACGTTACGGTTGAGGGGGATGACATAGACTTCGACGGTTTAAGAAGTTCTTTAGAGGGTATGGGTGCGGTTATACACAGCGTTGATGAAGTTATAGTTGAGTCTGAGGAGATCTCCTCGAGTGAGGAGGAAGGTTGAGAGTAGTTTATGGGTTTAGATTTTAAAGATCTCCTCCTACTCTTAGGTATAAGTCAGTTAGCGGCTATCGCTACCGTACGTAGCGGGATATCCGCCTTAGGTGTTTACTTACTAGTAGGTATGTTGTTAGGACCTCACGGGCTTGGGTTGGTTAACGGTTACGTTGAGGGTTCTTTAGTTTCTCTAGCAATGCTTTTCCTAGTTTTCTACGCAGGTCTTAACGTAGATTTTAAATCCCTTAAAAACCACGTTTTAGAAGCTGCTTTAGCTACTTCGTTAGGCGTTGCTTTAACTATGGCCTTCACCTACGCGTCCTCAAGGTATCTAGGTTTAGACGTCGTCCCGTCTTTAGTTGTTGGTGTTTCCTTATCTAACACGGCTACGGAGGTTGCTGTCTTGCTTATGGATAGGTTGGGAAGCTACGGAGGTTTAAAGGACGTCATAGTAAGTGCTTCGTTTATGGATGACTTAATCATAGTGTTCGTTACGTCGTTAACTGAGGTTTTAGTGGTTAACGATGTTTTAACGCCTGCCTTCAACGTAGTTAAGCAAGCCTTAGTTTTAGGTCTGCCTTTACTTACTGCTTACGTAGCCGTAAGACTTTCTGAAGGTTACGTAAGGATCTTCAGTTGGGAGGAGTTCGTCATTACCTTATCATCTGCTTTCTTCCTTCTTTCATATCTTAGCATGGCTTTAGGCGTTAATGAGGTTTTAGGTGCTTACGTAGCTGGGTTGGTATTCAGTATGTTTAAGCTTTTGAGGGACCCGACGCTAAGGTACGTAACTAGGTTTAACGAGTTTATGGAGGACGCCGCAACCGTGTTGAAGTTTTTCGTAGTTCCTATTTTCTTCGTTTCCGTAGGGCTGCATGTGGACTTCACCTCCGTCGACCTCAAGTTTTTCGCTGTTCTCCTTACTTCAGCTTTCTTAGGTAAGTTCCTAGGTTCTTTAGCCTACGTGGCCGTGGAGGGTGGTTTAAGGAGTTTAAGGGAGGGTGTTTTGATGGGGTTGGCTATGAACGTAAGGGGTTCTTTAGAACCGGCTTTAGCTATTACGGCTTTTAACGTCGGGTTGATTGACTCTAGGGTTTTAACGGCTGTATTATTGATTTCAATGACTTCCTCTTTGGTAATACCTTTTGCGTTGAGTTTGTTAAGTAGGTTTTTCAGGGGTGGTTGACTTTTTTACATCGATAGTTTAAATAGGTGGACTTACATATCTTTAGGAGGTAGTGGAGTTGATGTCCAGCAACAACAGGGACATAGTAGCCGATACCCTGCTGAAGTTGGAGAATACGGTCTTCCTGAATAGGGAGGTTTTAAGGCCGGATTACATACCTGAATCACTGCCTCATAGGGAGGAGCAGATAAGGCAGTTAACCAGTGTTTTAGCCCCCCTACTTAAGGGTGAGAGGCCTAGTAACGTATTTATATATGGTTTGACGGGCACCGGCAAGACAGCCGTGGTTAAGTACGTCTTAAGGCGGTTGGAGGAGTATGGGAGGGGCTTCGGCTCGAGGGGGTTTTTCTCATGCTATATTAACTGCAGGAACGACGACACCACCTATAGGGTTATGGCTTCTTTAGTTGAGACTTTAGGTGGTAGGGTGCCTTTCACGGGTTTATCCACGGCTGAGGTCTTCAGGAGGTTTAAGAATAGGTTGGAGTCCTTAGGTAGGGTTATGATAATAGTTTTAGATGAGATTGACTCGCTAGTTAGTAGGGCTGGTGATGAGTTACTCTACAGACTTACTAGGGTTAACGACGAGTTAAGTAGGAGTAAGGTTTCAGTTATAGGGATAACTAACGACGTTAAGTTTATGGAGAAGTTAGACCCTAGGGTTAAGTCCAGCTTAAGTGAGGTCGAGCTTGTTTTCCCGCCTTACGACGCTATACAGCTTTCAGATATTTTAAGGGAGAGGGCTGCGAAGGCTTTCAAACCGGGTGTTTTGGATGAGGGGGTTATAGAGTACTGCGCTTCCGTAGCGGCTAAAGAACACGGTGATGCGAGAAGGGCTTTAGACCTCCTTAGAGTTGCTGGGGAGATAGCTGAGAGGCTTGGGGATAGGGTCGTTAAGGTTGAACACGTGGTTAAAGCGCGTGAGGAGATCGAGAGGGATATGGTTATCGACGTCGTTAAAACCCTCCCCCAACATAGTAAGTTGGTTTTACTGGCTATAGCTTTAGCTGGGGGTAGGTTCGACAGCACTGGAGATCTTTACGTAAGCTATAGAGAGTTAGTTAAAGCTTTAGGTTCCGAGCCAGTTACTCAGAGGAGGGTTTCAGACATAGTGAGTGAGTTGGAGATGCTTGGTTTAGTAACTGCTAAAGTGGTTAATAGGGGTAGGTACGGTAAGACAAGGCAGATAAGCCTCGCGACAGACTATAACACAATGGTTAAGGCGTTAAGCGATGACGCAAGAATCGCTTCACTCGTTAAGAACTATAGGGGTAGATGACGGGTACTTCCCACCGGAGTTTAAGAGGTTGAAACTCAAGACTTTAGCCGTAGGTGTTTTATGCGTTGGTGTGGATCCAGCGAAGCTTAAGATAGAGTTGATAGACGTAGACGGGGTTAACGGCACTGAAGTAGCTTTAAACATAGTTAAGGAGTTAGCGAGGGGTGAAGGGTTAAACGCTATATTCCTAGACGGGGTAACCATAGCAGGCTTTAACTACGTAGACCCTGAGGAAATATACGTTGAGGTTGGAGCCCCTGTGATCGTCATATTTAAAACAAAGCTTAAACTAGATAAGATTAAGAAAGCTTTAATGAAGCACTTCAACGACTGGATAGTTAGGTATGAAGTCATAGAGAAAAACTACCTAAAAGCAAAACAAGTGAAAACACCTAAGAAAACACTTACAGTAACAACCTACGGAATCGAAGACGATGAACTAGTTAAAACCCTATATAAGCTACAGACAACATCAACAACACCAGAACCTCTGAGACTCGCCGACCTCATAGCCTCAGGACTAACCAAATCAAAAGAAGTGCTTGCGAGACTAAACCACCTAGAAACCTTTTAAATTCCAGTAAATACATTAAGTAATGGCGGGGGTGCCCGAGCCAGGTCAAAGGGGTCAGGCTGAGGCCCTGATGGCGTAGGCCTGCGTGGGTTCAAATCCCACCCCCCGCACCAAACACGCAATTCTCAGTTATGAAGGATCTTCACTAACTTACTTAGTTGAATTACCGGGGGAATTAAAAGCTATAGATCATACGATAATATCGTTTATTGAGGAGGGCGCTCAAAGTAGCTGGGCATTTTCTCCTCGCAATAGGTTATTTTATGCGTAATCTCTTTAATTTTGCTTCTATGTTTAATTGCTTGAGTAGGTATTTCAAAAGTTAGTATGAAGCTAAATAACGTAAACTTAACGAAGGATTTCATAGCGGTTAAGACGTCGGGGGATTTAACGAGAACTTTACTGAAGTATAGGGTTAACATGCTAAAAGCGGGTATGAACATTAAGAGTCCTAATGTAAGGTCTGCTTTAAACAGGTAGTAAAGGCTTAAACTTAATAGCGTTAAAGAAAAGGTTCTAGTTACGTGGCTTAAATACCTAAAATCTTTAAATATAGAGATAACACCTCCCCTTCCAGGCTTTGTCATCGTTGTGTAGGCGTAAGCCAAAGCTTTCTTACTAAACCCTCTGAAATAATCCTTTAAACTCATCCTAACGTATATATCCGATTTTCGAATTAAGTTTAAATCGTAGGCAACCGGTTCTTCATAATTTAGCTTTATCACTCCATAACCTGCATCCCAAGTTTTTAAACAGTACACAGTATCCTCTTTAAAAGTTAAGTCTTCGTCGAAGGAAACTTTCCGAGCTATTTCGGCAGGTATTAACGTAAGTCCCATACCACACCAACTTATGAAGCTGTGGCCTTTAGGCTTAGAGCTAGGGCTTGACGAGACGTTCTTTAAAGTTTCTTCAGCAAACTTCTTTAAGGAGTTCACGTCTTTAAACGTTTTAACCTGAATATCACCAGTTACGACGCATGGGCAGCAACCGCTATCGCTAGCTGAGATCGCATGCCGTAGGAAGTCTTTATTAACGACTAACGTATCACAATCAACGAAGAGTATGTAATCAGCCCCCAACTCTAAAGCCTCCTTAACACAAGCATTCCTACCCTCGGGAATATTACTGGGCTTAACTAAAACCTTAAACTTCAAACCTAAAGAGTTAAGGATGTCTCGAGCTACTTCAGGCGTAGAATCAACACTCCCACCATCAACTACAGCAACTGCAAACCTATCACGTGGGTAGTTAATCAATGAAAGACTCTTTAAAACATATGGAAGAGTTAAAGAAGAGTTCTTACACGTTAAGCAAGCAACCACCGAGGGTTCCACAATATAGCCCCCTTAAATACGTAAGGCATTCCTTAAATTACTTCAAAGGCTTTCTATTATGAGCATTATTATAAGATAAAAGCGCTTTAAAACCCTAAGTATGTTTCGCTTATAAGTTGCTGGAAGTATTTGAGTCAGTTTTAAAGCTTAATTTGAGCCCCTAATTTTATAACGTAGAGAGTGTTGGGTAATGTCGAAGTATGCGGTTGTGGGGCATCATTATTGGGGGAGGCCCGGTGGTGGTGAGTTGGTTTGTGCTGCTACAGTCGTAGCTTTAGAGGAGGTAGGTTATCTACCCGTCTTAACTTCTCCAGTTGATTTTGATAGTGGGAAGTATGTTGACTGGTTTGGTATAGATTTAAGTAAGTATCCCAAGCATACTTGGGGTTTGAAGCTTAGGGCTTTCGGCCTCTATCTAAGGTTAGTGTCTTGGAGGGCTATGTCCTCAGCTTTAAAGAAGTATGATGCGGATCTGTTATTTACAGACGTAAGCTATGTTAAGCCTTTAAGCAAGCTTAGATTTGAAGGTGTTAAAATAATTGAGTATATTCACTTTCCCTTTGAGGTTTCTTTAAACCCTAAGTATAGTGGTTTAGGCTTTCACTATAGTCAAGACCCATACATTAAAGAAAGATATAGCTCGTTCCCCTTAAATCTCTATTTATGGAGTTTCGCGAAATTTTCTAAGTATTTTATGTGTGAGAATCCTTTTCACTGCGTTGATTTAGTGTTAACGAATTCTAGGTGGACTGCGAGAGTAGTTAAAGAAGCGTTTGGTGAGAATCCCATAGTTTTAAATCCTCCCATACCTCCTAACGTTGAAGTAGTGGGTGTGTCTAAACCGTTTGAAGAAAGAAGGAATTTAATAGTGATGTTGGGTAGGTTCTCAGAGGAGAAGAGGTATCATTGGGTAGTTTCAGAGCTTTACCCTAAGCTTAAGAATGAATTGCCTGAAGTTAAGGTAGTGATATTCGGAGGGGCTGGGACTAGAACTGCTTACACGTACTTAAATAAACTACGTGAACTTGCTGAAAAGCATGGGGTTAAGGTGTCGAATGACTTAAGGGTGGACGCACACATTTATTTAATACCGGACGCAAAACGGGAGACTGTGAATAAAGCTATGGATGAGGCTAAGGCTTTTCTACACGCAACAATAAACGAGCATTGGGGGGTCGCGGTAGCGGAAGCTATGGCTAGAGGGCTTCCAGTAGTTGTTCATAAATCTGGGGGTGCGTGGACAGATTTAGCTGAAGAGGGTACGTACGGATTGGGGTATCAAACAACGGAGGAAGC
>NBVN01000019.1 GCA_003056265.1 Zestosphaera tikiterensis
TACGCGTTAATTCTCGCGTGGGAGAAGCTTTCAATTCATTCTTTTTTGATACTGAGGTTTTGTGTGGTTTTTCTGTGTGTTTCCCTCCTTTTTCATATTTTCTAATGTTGTTTTATATGTTTTTATTTAGTGGAATTTAATCAGTCATGAAAACACCACCCACAACATTCCACCAAAACAAAAATTAAATGTGTAGGTTTGAGATTTGTTAGGGTGATTGTTTGGAGGCTGTTATTTTGGTTGTTTATGATATTAGGGATGATAAGTTAAGGTTGGTTGTTTCTAAATTTTTGAAGAGGTTGGGGTTTACTAGGATTCAAAAGAGTGTTTTTGTTCGTGAGTATGATAAGGGTTTGTTTTCTAGTGTTGAGGGTGGGTTGAGGAGGATTGTTAAGGGTTGGGTTAACTTCGATATTCAAGTTTTTGTTATTTCTCGTTCCTCGTTTAATGAGAGGGTAGTTATTAGTGAGGGTTATCGCTTAAGTGAGTTTGATGATGAGGAGTTTCTTATATGAGAGCTCCTTTATATGGACAATACGGTTTGTAGTTGCATGAACCGCACTTAGCTTTGGGCTTTGGTTCTTTCTTACCTTTTATTATGTCCTCTACCTTCTTTAAGGTTCTATATATTTCCTTCTTTAGGGAGTAATCTATCGCAACCTCCACATAAACTCCTTTAGGCTTTAGGTAGTAGATAACTCCCCGCTTTACTGAAGGCCTTAAATGTGTCCACCCCTTCTCTAATAGTAGAGCGTAAGCAGCAAGTTGAATTACATGATCTTTCTTAGGCCTTCCACTAATTAACGGTTCAGACCACTTAACCTCGACGGGAATTATCTCATTATGCTTAGTTATAAGAACGTAGTCAACTACGCCGGTAAGCCTCAACTCTTTAGAAGTTAAAGCAACACTTCTAAAGACTTCCTTAACCTTATACTTCGGGTAAAGCTGCTGAATAAACTTCTCTTTCTCAATCTCCTTACCGTACTCCATATACTCAGTTTCAGACTCCTCAACACCTAAGAAATGAGTTAAGTAAACTATCACTTCACAGTAAGCAAAGTGCTTTAAATCAGTTACTGTAATTAACCACTCACCCTCACTCATCTAAACACTCTCAACAACTAGCTTACCTCGTAGTTAATAATTAACTGCACCAAGCCTTAAGTCATATGTTTTTATAGCTTTTTAAAGCTATTCATTTATCGGTGGGAAAACGTTCTTTACGATAGAGGATTTAGTGGCTTTATCTAAAGAGATGAGGAGACTACCCAAACCTGAAATAGATGAAGAACTTCGAGGTTGGTCTTACAGCGAAGGAGTTCTAGCCTCACAAACTAAGGTGTTATTAGGAGTTTCAGATATAACGAGTAACTTCTGCCCTAACGGAAGGGATGTATACTTAAGGTACGTGAAGAAAATCCCACCTAAGGACAACCAAATACTACAGAAAGGTAGGTTAATACATGAAATTTGGACGAAATCTCTAGAACTCATTAAGAAAACGCTTTACGCTATCGGCGAGGACTTAGATGGTGAAACACTATACAAAGAGATAATGAATAAAGAGGAGATTATGGAAGATGAAGCCGTCAATAAATATAATCTCTTAGATAAGGATTACATTAAGTGGCTAGTCCATAAGATTTTAGACTCAGCGGCAAGGACATACTCTTCAGCTTTAGATAGGCATAAAGCACGATCACCGTATATAACCCTAGACGGCTTAGTTTACCTAACCATACCGCTGATAACGGAATTCCCTATAAACGGTGAACGCCTAGGCCTAAGCAAGACTTTACGAATAGACGCTCTCGCCCCACCATCTGTGATAATAGAGGTTAAGTCCAGACCCCCAAGCGAGGTTTTTGAAGCATCACTCGCTGGCTATGCGTTAGCTTTCGAAAGCGAATATGAAGTCCCGGTAGATTATG
The DNA here is from genome assembly GCA_003056265.1 of Zestosphaera tikiterensis. GTDB lineage: Archaea > Thermoproteota > Thermoprotei_A > Sulfolobales > NBVN01 > Zestosphaera > Zestosphaera tikiterensis. The sequence goes on from NBVN01000019.1 coordinate 1,935, forward strand.
GCGTTTTACTCTACGTAAACGTAGTTGATAGTGAGAGAAAGATCTTCTCCAGAGCTAAGTTGGTACCTATCTCAGCACAACTCAGGACCAGCTTTGTGGAGTTACGGGATAGAAGGACTGAGATAATTATTTATGAAGAGGATCCAGGCATTGCCGGTACCTGCCCTACAGAATGTCCATACCTGAAGTACTGCAGAAGTGGTGAGTAGGGCTTGAGCGGGGGCCGTAGGATTTTATTCATAGATAAGTATGGGGCGGTATTAGGAGCTAAGGAGGGAGTTTTCGAAGTTAGAGTTAAGGAGGGTAGTGAGTGGAAGGTGCTAGCTCAAGTTCCTTTCTCTTTAGTTGAGTCCATAGTCGTAGTCGTTGATGGTGTGTCGATAACAGCTGCCGCTATTAAACTCGCCGGAAGATACGGGATAGACTTAAGCTTCATATTTTCAAATAAACCAGCTGCGAGGCTTATACCAGCAACTTACGGGGGGTCTATGGAGTTATGGGTCAAGCAGATAAAACAATCTCTAAATAAAGCTAGAAGAGCTGAAATAGCTAAGAGCATCGTTGAAGGTAAGATAAACAATCAGAAAGCTATTTTAAAAACTTTCATGAAGAGTTCCTTAGTTGCTGGGAAGGAAATCCCTGAAGTTAGGGAAGCTATAAATCAGCTCGAGGAAGAAATTGCTAAAGTCAAGCACGTTAGCGATTGGAAGGAAGCTGGAAGGATAGAAGCGAATGCCGCCTACATATATTGGAAAGCTGTTAAGGAATTAATACCTAAGAAGTTAGGGTTTACGAGAAGGCTTAAGAAATGGGATTTAAAACCGGGTGAGAAACCAGACCCCGTTAATGCCGCTTTAAATGTAGGTTACGCAGCATTGGCTAGGGAGGTATGGAAAGCTGTGTTTACAGCCGGGCTTAACCCATACATAGGATTCCTTCACGCAAGAAGACCAGGTAGAATGAGCTTAGTCTATGATCTAATGGAGGAGTTTAGACCTATAGTTGTTGACAGGGTTGTAATAAAGAAAGCTAGAAATAACCCTCAAGAACTCGTGAAGCTCAACTCAGATCAGGAAGACATTAGAAAAGAAGCGGTTAAGGCTTTATGGAGGGACATAAATGAATGGTTAAAAACATCGAAACCGCCATTAGCCAACTTAATAACTTCTCAAGCAAGGAAATTCGCGAAAGCAATAAGAGAGAAAAACGCCTACACACCATTTAAAGCTAAGTGGTGACTCAACGAATAAAGTCTTATAAAGTCTCGAGCGGCTTTACCGAAGTCCGACCTAGCTTCACCTCTGTTAATCGAGGCAGAGTAATAATCAGCAACTACGAGACCTTGCTCATTAAGCAAAAATAACTGCCTTATCTTAGGTTTTGCTTCAAACCATACCCTATTCCATAAACCCGTATAGATACCACCGCATGTCTTGCTCGCTATCTCATTTAACTTAACGCCACTTACACTTCTTAGGAATTCCTCATTTTTAAAGTTTGCTATTATATCACGTAGTTCTTTATCTTCTAAAACGTTGTTAACTTCCATTTCCCGAAGGAATAGCTCGATAGTGTCTTCATTAACCTCCTTTTGAGCGAATGGCTCCTTAGTAAGATCTTCACATCTGTTGAAGATACGCATGGGGTGGTGGTGATTAATTACTGAAAACGTTATTACATCCCATTCCTCGGAAGGTAGCTTAAGCACACTTTCATCGACGGTATGCGTGAACTTATGTATTAACCAAGCCGACACAACTTCATGACCTCTAAAGCTTAAGTCTTTGTTAGGATTGAAGAAGTGTTGATTATAGACTACTTTACCTACGTCATGTAGAACTACACTTAAGCTTAGCATTAACGGGAAGTTCCTACTTAACCTTAAACCATAGCTCAATACTTTTTCCATGTTTTTAACTGCTTTTAATGCTTCACGGATATGCTCACTTAAGGTTTCCTTACGTAGCACTCCATCTTCTCTCGAGTAGTAAGAATAGATAGGTGTCATAGAAGACCTACCTCCTTATCGTAAGTGCCCCTAACGGTAAATTTAACGCCTTTAAGGGATTTGATTAACGCGTCTCTAACGTTTTTAGGACATTCGACAGGCTCTTTATTTACGCACCTCCTACTTAGGAAGTTATAATCAACGACTAACTCAACCCCGTCCTCCGTAACTACTGTGAAAAGAGCGCCTTCCCTAACTAAAGAACCTTCCATATCTAGAAGTAGTTTAATGGCAGACTCTGAAGCCCTACTTGGGTTAAACCAGATTTTCATGATCTTACTTAATAAAGCTCTATTGAATTGTGGAACTTCCGTATAGATGCTGTTTAAGAAGTCTTCATAATCTATGTGAAGGTTTAAATCCTGATTTTCGCTAAGGTAATTCACAGTTTCTCGGACTAAACCCGCATCATATACTTTATAACGTTCCTTCCCGTCCAGCTCATTTTCCTCATACCAGATGTAGGCACATCGTTCATAGTCTGAGCACTTCTCACCCTCTCTTCTAAGAAATCTACCAAACCTCTGTACTAAGGAGTTAGGCGGGGCTACTTCAGTAATTATTAAATCGGTCGATATATCAAGACCTGCTTCAACAACTTGCGTAGTTATTATTACTTTATAAGGACTCTCGTCAGATCTAACCTCAGCAACTCTTTTTCTCTTATCTTCTTCAGTTAACCTAGAGTGGATGATTATCTTTTCAGTGCTTGGAAGTAATTGATAAAACTTAACCGCATCTTCAACGGTGTTAAATATTACTAAAGCTTTACGGAAGCTGGAGCTGGTTAGAAAGGATTTAACCTCTTCAAATTTAGTCTCGCTCTTTAGAGGTTTTAAATTAATCTTATATCTCTTATTTAATCGTTCTTCATAAAACACGGGGTCATCATCTTTCTTCATAGAGAGTTCTCTTACTTTAATGGGTGGTGTGAATCCCTCAACTACGTCTTTAATGGATTGAATGAAGTTGTTAGGCATGGTAGCGGACATGAAGATTAATTGATTCCCTACTTGGCTACTTATCCATAACATAGCCGCTAGAAAACTTAAGGACTTAGAGGTATCGTAAAGTAGGTGTACCTCATCTAAGACTATAGTTGAAAGCCAGACAGAAGCCCAGGAGAAGAGGTAGTGACCTAAGCTCTTATGGATAGAGTCGTGAATACTTTCAAAAACTTTAGATATGTCTTCCGGTGAGATCCCAATCGCTGTTAAGGACAGCGTGTCGATGGTGGATAAGGTTACTGGGTGAATCAAATACGGGGATTCCCTCACACCCATCATTCTAATACCGACTACCTCCTCAAGGTTAGGCATTAACGACTTATAGAATTCCTTAAACTTTATTGCTTGATCCTCAACCAAGGCTTTAAGAGGGTATGAAACTATCGACTTATAACCATTTATTAAGGAGTCGAGCGATACAATCATGGATAGAGCTGTTTTGCCATAGCCTGTTGGTGCGGTAATGAATACTCTTTCATCAGGTTCCAAACGTTCAAGCTCATCTATAGCGTATCTTAAGAAAGGCCTAGATCTATATTTAGAGGGGTGTTTCTCTTTGAAATATTTATCTATGGTTTCGTAAAGAACCTTGAAGCTATGTTTAAATACCATCCGCTTACACCACCTGAGGCTTTATATGCTTCCATGAGTTCCCTATAATACTTAGTTAAGAAGGAGTAGTTGCCTGTAGTGGCAAACGCATACAAATGCTTTAAAGCTAAGTAAGCATGTTGGCCTTCACCTGTAGGATCATCCCCTCGTAAGAACCTTGAAATCGCTGGTGTTAAGTCCTTAATGCTTTCATGCAAAGCCTCAACTAGGTCTAAGTTCTCGTATATTTTCTGCTTGACGTATATATTTAAAGGTACGTCATTATACACTTTATATGTGTTCCCCTCAAGTCTAATTCTTAGTAACCTAAAGCTAACTACCGAACCCAATTCTCTATTGTTTATCTCCTTAATTAACTCAGCATTGAATAATATAGATAAAGTCACCACTTCCTCAGACCAATTCTTTAACGTAGATATGGTTTCAAATAATTCCTTAACAGCGTCGTCCTTGACGTTAGTGTAAACATCAGGTCTTTCTAAAGCTTGAGGCATGAGTGAAGTATCGTAAAGTAGGAAGTAGAAGTCCTCTCTGTTAACGTCAGCTATTAAAGAGGATGTCAAACCTAAGAAGAACAAATAGGTAGCCGGTAGGTCTGAATATAGAGTTACCTGCTCTTTTATCAGCCCTAATTCTAAACTAGCTACGCCTTGATATCTATCGGTTTTCATTACTTGAAATGAATATCCACGCTGTTTAGCTTTAGAAGAATCTTTTAGGAACTCCTCACTACCTATTAACTGCATATCTGAGGATATTTTATGAGAAACTGAAATTTCCTTAAGCTCCAACTTTTTAAGGCACTCTATAAAAACGTTGAATAATCCTTTCTTTTCTTTCTCAGAACTTGAAGCTCGGGCGTCTTTACATAGATTTAATACTTTATTGACGCTTTTCATATCATTTCCTACGAATCTAAAGGTAAGCTGTTTATTCTTCAGCTTGTCTTCTAACTCAGACCAAACCTTGTTTAAGCATTTAGCATTAACTTCATGCGGGCATTTAGACCGTATCTTAAGTAAGCCTTCAAGCAAAAATGAAGTGAGTAGAGACGGGCTTGGCGGTATGTTAACTTCAACTTTCGCTTTCGATTCATTTTCTGATGCTGGGTTCAAGACCTATAACCACCTCATCACGCATTTTATAACCTGCTAATCCGTTGCTAAGCTTAACTACGGCTTTGAATTCCTCGCCACCTAGTGGTAAGCCTATGATGTACTTAACTATGTCTTCGCTTTCGGGCTCCACCGTGCTTGTGATGTATAGTTTTGCGGGCGGTTCGGTAAGAGGCTTCCTATATATGTTAACGAAGTACTCCGTTATGTACATGCCTTCTATACGTTGAATTTCTGTACCTCTTAATAAAGGTATTGAGTGATTTACCCCCGATATAGTCAATCCATCGTTTGCTGATGGCTTACCGACTTTCTGAGGCGTGATTTCAACCACGTCCACCACAGACACCAGACTTTCCTTAGATCCTATTCTCTTTATTTTCCATAGGTCTTCAGGCTTGAGCTCTATTAAGTCATCAACTATTAAAGCTACCCTAAGCGTTGGAGGTGAATCATCTACAGAAACTAACACTGTCTTCCCACGTGCTGGAGCATCAAAAGATCCGTAAGGATCTTTAACAGATGGGTAATTAACCCCACCCCTCTGACCAACGGCTAAGACTCTGTTGATGTCTTGATAGGTCATAGGTATAGCGTTTAGTGACCTATACGATAAAGCGATTAAGTGAGTGGAGATTTCATTTAAGGTCTTCAGGAAGTCGCCTTCCCCTCTCATCTTTCTTATTGAGTATGCTTCTGTTATGGCTCCCAATATTGTTGAAGGTGGTGGGTATGGAAAGGATGAAGATGTTTTACTCATTCCAGCTATCCTAGCTTGAAAGCCCCACATAAATTCAATGTCTATCAAGTAACCCCGCATTAAATCCTCCCTTTAGCCTCTTTAAGGGCTTCGATTATTGCCTCCTCCGGAGTAGTGTAGCACTTATCAGCTTTACATTCTTCTTCTGAATACCCGAAGATCATAGTGTTAAAGCTTACTTTCGCTTTTTTCTGAAGGCCGCGGAGCATGTAGTCTTGCGTGAAGCTACTTGGCAATGTGAAAACGTCGTTTGAAACGGCGATAGCTATGGATTCCCACCTAAGATCTGCTGGGTTAAACCTAGTTCTCTTAGCACCTATCGGGAACTCTACTAAAAGTCTTTGAAGGGCGTTTAAGGCGGCTGTTGCCCTGTTTTTGATGTTGTTCTGTGTTAAGCCCTCAACTATCTTACCATAGCTATCCATATGGAAGGTATGCTTTCCTATAAATCTAGTGTCTAAGTCAAATGCGAATGTGAATACTGCTGACGATACTTCAACGTAGTATATCATCTGCCCTGCTGCTCTCTCACCTTCACCAACAGCAACGAACTTCGTTCCTAAAGCGTATCTGCTGTGAAGCTGAGGATCTATAGATACTGCCTTGAGTGCTTCTTTAACTGGAATCATATATCCTGTGAAGAAGCTGGAGGTTCTTTTTACGTTGGGTTTTTCAGCGTATAGGAAGCCGCCTAAATCCTCAACCCCGCAGTTAACGACTATTTTCTCCTCAATTTCTTTTTCTGGTGTTGTGTGTTCTTTCTTAGTTTTCTCAGGTGGTTCGCTTTTTGTTACTAGCTTATATACTTCAGCGTTCGTACTTTTTAGGAATATTCCTTTCTCACATAATGGACATACCTTCTCATTTAGCTTTTTAAGTTCTTCAGCTAGGATTGCCTGATATGCGTGAGCTATGCTTTCGCCGGATATCGACGGGACGAAGAACGTTATGTAGTTCCCTCCCTCTTTAACTATTACGGGAACTCTCCTATGTTTTACGTAGTTTCCTACGCTTTCAACCATGTTAGCTGCTTCTGCTTGAAGCCAGATCCTACCTCTTACGGATACGTATACCATCATTACTCACCCCCCTTCCTAATAAAGTACTTAAGTAGTGCTGTCTTCTCAGCTAACTCCTTAATGCGTTCTTCAGGTTCACCTAATTCCTTGGCTAGGGTTGGGGCGTTGGTTAGGATCTCTTTTTTAAGATCCTCCACGTTTTCCCGATATTTGCTTAGTTCTTTAAGTTTGTTTATAACTTTACTGGCTAGTTCGTATTGTTCTCTGCTTGCTATTCTAGCGGCTTCTGAAAGTGCTTGAGCTGTTATTAAGGATGTAATTTCTCTTAGTTCGGTGACGCTCTGGGTTTTTCTTATTTCGTTTAATTCTTTCTCTATACTGCTGAAGGATATCGTGTCAGCTAACTCCTTAGCTTTCTCGAAACCTCTATTCATTAATGAGTGGAAGTCTCTTAAAGCTTCTCTTATGTGGTATAGGGCAACGTCTTTAGATGAGGATTGAGAGAGCTTATCTACGTATGTGTAACTGCCCTGTTCAACAATTAAAGCAGCAAGTACTTTTGATATCTCATAAAGTTCTACTCTACTCAAAGTTAAGCACCGTAATCTTCTTGAGGCTGTTCAATATAAACTTTACTCTGCAACAAAGCCCCGACGGTTTCCCCTTAAGTTGCATGTCTCTATATAAGCTTTTAACGTTTGGTTTCATATTATTATGATACCTATGGGGAAGGCGTTCGTAGCAACTTTAGGTTTTGAGCCGTCAGCTATTTTAAGGCTTGTTGGGGAGAAGGGCATATCTTCAGATGATGTTATATACCTCATAACGTCTAAGACTCCACACCCAAGGGTTGAGAACGCCATTAAAAGCGTTAAAGACTTCGTTGATAAGATATCACCTAAAGCGTTCGTTGAGGTTTTAAGACTGGATGAAAACAGCCTCGAAGAAAATATAGCGACTTTAGCTAAACTGCTTAAAACCATGGAAGAACCTATAGTGGACATCACAGGAGGGCCTAAAGGACTGTCTATAGCACTTTACCTAGCGGCAGGTTTCGCCAACATAGGTAAAGTATACATAACAACAGAAACAACTGGCGAAAGACTAGAAATACCTACGATACAACCACCAACACATACCTTAACACCAAAGCAGGTAGAAATACTAAAACAGCTACCCAACAAACTAACCAAAATAGCAGAAAACACAAAAACTTCAAAGTCAACGATATCAAAACAACTTAAAGGACTGATAAATAAAGGACTAGCATACAAAGAAAACAAAACCTTCCACCCCACACTTCAAGGAAAAATAACACTAAAGCTAATAGAACATAAATAACCCAATTTTTGTTTTGGTGGAATGTTGTGGGTGGTGTTTTCATGACTGATTAAATTCCACTAAATAAAAACATATAAAACAACATTAGAAAATATGAAAAAGGAGAAAAACACACAGAAAAACCACACAAAACCTCAGTATCAAAAAAGAATGAATTGAAAG
>NBVN01000011.1 GCA_003056265.1 Zestosphaera tikiterensis
GAAACCTGCTTTAAAACCTAACATTAACGAGACGTAATATATTAGGGAAGGCAGTTGAAAAGCAACTACCGCGTAAAGCAAGCCGTAAACAACCTTTTTAAACCCTAACCTCACGTAAGTTAAGGCTAACGCCGTAGAAAACGTTATAGAGTATAAAATCAACGAAAGTTTAAACACGTACATATACGTGAGGACAGTTAACACAGTTAATAAAGCCACGTAAGTTAAGTCTTTAACCTTCTTAACGATTAACGGAGTGAGTGAAGCTATAGTGAGGAATGTGGAAATCATTAAATCAACATCCCCAACCATCGGTTGAGCTGTGATCCTATAAGTAACCCTACCTACAGTAACCCATGTAGGGACTTCAAAAACTGAAGCGATGTAGTTAACAACGATGATTAAAGATATCCAAAGAATTGTTGAAGCAACCTCCTCGAAACGTTTTAAACTGCTTAAATCCAATCAATCACTACCAAACTTTATGAATGGTAAAGTTTATAAAGATATAATGAGAAAATTAACTTAGTGAGGGTCGTTATGCGTAAGTCAATACTGATGTTAACGGTAATAACCGTCTTAATCGCGTTAGCAGCGTTAGGTAGTAACCCACTCCCTTTTGTTGAGAACCTCTTAGCTCAAGGCTATTATTACTACTACACAGTAACGTATTACTACACAACTACCTACACAACTACAGCAGTAACTACTACGTTCACCACAACTACAGTTGTTCAGCCAATACCTATCCCCGTACCCGTTCCTGTCACTACAACAATTACGCGTACTTACACCACAACAACAGCAATACCTACTACAGTAACTACCTACACCGGAATTAGAACAACTACAGTACCCGTAACAACAACCATCACTACGGTAGTTCCTACAACAACACACGTAACCTACACAGTTACTTCACCATCACCTACCACAGTTACTGAAACTAGAACTACAGCAATACCTACAACGATAACCACCGTAATACCCACCACAGTAGTTACTACTACGGAAGCCAGAACCTTCTTAACAACTACGATAGTACCTACTACAGTAGTTCAAACACAAACAAAAACAGCAACGTTAACACGTACTGAAACATCAACAACAGCCGTAGTTATAACAATGCCTATAACTACAGTAACGCCAGTTACGGACTGGACAACAACAGTTTTAGTGGCTGTCGTAATAGCGAATATAACGTTCTTAATTACATACCTATATATGAGGAAGGGTAAGAAATAGTTTTCAAAGATTAAACTCTAATGTTTTTAGCTGTAAATTGTAGGGAGCTTTTAAGGGAGGGTCCTTTAAAGTATTTAAAACTCAATGGAGGTAGTGTATGATAGTGTGGTCAACGTGAGTGTGGATGAGCTTAAGGAGATAGTTTCAAAGCTTAATGAGCTGGTCTCTAAAGCTCCGGAACTTCAGGAATTCATTAAATACGTTCATGAAGCGGAATCCACTAAAGTATTAGACACGAAAACGAAGGAGTTAATGTCTTTAGCTATAGCGATAGCTGTGAGATGTGAGCCATGCATCCTATGGCATACAGACGCAGCGGTTAAGGCTGGAGCTAAACTCGAGGAAATACTTGAAGCAATAAAAGTAGCTGTATGCATGGGCGGCGGACCAGCCCTCATGTACGCACTTAAAGCATACAACATAGCTAAAGAATACCTCACAAAAAAGTAACGTAGCTAACAACAAAACCCCTTCCTTAACAAGCAAAACATGAAATCTAACACATCCATCAGTAGTAAAGAAATAAAACAACGCATATATACGAAAACGGTAAACCTAAAAACTCCCAATGCTACCAACAGCTAGTCCGTAAACCGTAGCTAAAAACCTAGGTATAGTCTTTCTACGTAGAGTAAATAGCAATGCTAAAAGATAATGTAACGCCGACACGTTAGCACCAAGTCTCTTAAGCCTCCAATACATTACAACCCTATCGTAATGCAACCAAAACTCGGATTGAAAACCCGGCTTTCTAGTAAGTGAATCTTTATGCACTATATGGTAAACTAACGGCGAATGTTTTTCTACACGTACTTTATATATGTGGTATCCCTTCCGCCTTACGTAGTGAGCTAAAACCTTTTCAAACCAGAAAGCCTTCCTACTACGACCGTATAAACTATCTAAGGGGCAATCCTCGATTAAATCTCTCCTAAACGCCATATTAACACCTCCGATTTCCATAGACTTCACTAATTCCTCCTCGCATTCCCTAGCTCCCATAAAGCCAGATTTAGAGAGCCACACGCAATACCCCTCATATCCTTTCAACGGCTTCCTATAGAGAACATCCTTAGTAGGAACTTCAGGGTAGAAAACCTCATTAGTTAAGAGTAGAGTGTCTTCACGTAGATATGCTTTAAAGCATAAACCCCCTACACCACCAGCGTCTTTAAGCATGTTAAATAGCTTTACATACCTCTCAACCCACTCTTCGTGGGCTACGGCGTCATCATCTATAAACAACACTATATCGCCTGAGGCGTTTTTAATACCTAAGGTATATGCCTTAGGAGCGTTACCCTCACGTTGGATGACGACCTTAATAGGTAGTTTACTCATATATTTATGAAGAACTTCCTCGCTGCCGTCTCCTGAAGGTTTAAGCACGACCACAACTTCATCAGGTTTTAAAGTTTGCTTAGCTAAACTCTTAAGGCAGTGCCTTAAAGCCCACGCACGCCTATACGTAACAATTATAACGGAAACCTTCACCGTCTTCAACCCCTTACTTCAGGTCAGGTAAGGAGTTTAGACATGGCGTTTTTGAAGTTCCCTACGTACTTATCTAAGGTTAGGTTTTGAGCCCGTAGTAATGCCTTCGTAGAATAATGACGCCATACGTTACCATCCGTGAACAACCCTACCAACGATTTTAAAGCTTCCTCCGTTGTTTGATACCCCAATCCGTACGTACCCTCTTCAGCTAAATCTGTCCACGCACCCCCAGATTTATGAACAACTACTGGAAGCCCTCTAGCCATAGCTTCCGCTACCGCGACCCCCCAATGCTCGTTTATTGTTGCGTGTAGAAAAGCCTTAGCCTCATCCATAGCTTTATTCACAGTCTCCCGTTTTGCGTCCGGTATTAAATAAATGTGTGCGTCCACCCTTAAGTCATTCGACACCTTAACCCCATGCTTTTCAGCAAGTTCACGTAGTTTATTTAAGTACGTGTAAGCAGTTCTAGTCCCAGCCCCTCCGAATATCACTACCTTAACTTCAGGCAATTCATTCTTAAGCTTAGGGTAAAGCTCTGAAACTACCCAATGATACCTCTTCTCCTCTGAGAACCTACCCAACATCACTATTAAATTCCTTCTTTCTTCAAACGGTTTAGACACACCCACTACTTCAACGTTAGGAGGTATGGGAGGATTTAAAACTATGGGATTCTCACCAAACGCTTCTTTAACTACTCTCGCAGTCCACCTAGAATTCGTTAACACTAAATCAACGCAGTGAAAAGGATTCTCACACATAAAATACTTAGAAAATTTCGCGAAACTCCATAAATAGAGATTTAAGGGGAACGAGCTATATCTTTCTTTAATGTATGGGTCTTGACTATAGTGAAAGCCTAAACCACTATACTTAGGGTTTAAAGAAACCTCAAAGGGAAAGTGAATATACTCAATTATTTTAACACCTTCAAATCTAAGCTTGCTTAAAGGCTTAACATAGCTTACGTCTGTAAATAACAGATCCGCATCATACTTCTTTAAAGCTGAGGACATAGCCCTCCAAGACACTAACCTTAGATAGAGGCCGAAAGCCCTAAGCTTCAAACCCCAAGTATGCTTGGGATACTTACTTAAATCTATACCAAACCAGTCAACATACTTCCCACTATCAAAATCAACTGGAGAAGTTAAGACGGGTAGATAACCTACCTCCTCTAAAGCTACGACTGTAGCAGCACAAACCAACTCACCACCACCGGGCCTCCCCCAATAATGATGCCCCACAACCGCATACTTCGACATTACCCAACACTCTCTACGTTATAAAATTAGGGGCTCAAATTAAGCTTTAAAACTGACTCAAATACTTCCAGCAACTTATAAGCGAAACATACTTAGGGTTTTAAAGCGCTTTTATCTTATAATAATGCTCATAATAGAAAGCCTTTGAAGTAATTTAAGGAATGCCTTACGTATTTAAGGGGGCTATATTGTGGAACCCTCGGTGGTTGCTTGCTTAACGTGTAAGAACTCTTCTTTAACTCTTCCATATGTTTTAAAGAGTCTTTCATTGATTAACTACCCACGTGATAGGTTTGCAGTTGCTGTAGTTGATGGTGGGAGTGTTGATTCTACGCCTGAAGTAGCTCGAGACATCCTTAACTCTTTAGGTTTGAAGTTTAAGGTTTTAGTTAAGCCCAGTAATATTCCCGAGGGTAGGAATGCTTGTGTTAAGGAGGCTTTAGAGTTGGGGGCTGATTACATACTCTTCGTTGATTGTGATACGTTAGTCGTTAATAAAGACTTCCTACGGCATGCGATCTCAGCTAGCGATAGCGGTTGCTGCCCATGCGTCGTAACTGGTGATATTCAGGTTAAAACGTTTAAAGACGTGAACTCCTTAAAGAAGTTTGCTGAAGAAACTTTAAAGAACGTCTCGTCAAGCCCTAGCTCTAAGCCTAAAGGCCACAGCTTCATAAGTTGGTGTGGTATGGGACTTACGTTAATACCTGCCGAAATAGCTCGGAAAGTTTCCTTCGACGAAGACTTAACTTTTAAAGAGGATACTGTGTACTGTTTAAAAACTTGGGATGCAGGTTATGGAGTGATAAAGCTAAATTATGAAGAACCGGTTGCCTACGATTTAAACTTAATTCGAAAATCGGATATATACGTTAGGATGAGTTTAAAGGATTATTTCAGAGGGTTTAGTAAGAAAGCTTTGGCTTACGCCTACACAACGATGACAAAGCCTGGAAGGGGAGGTGTTATCTCTATATTTAAAGATTTTAGGTATTTAAGCCACGTAACTAGAACCTTTTCTTTAACGCTATTAAGTTTAAGCCTTTACTACCTGTTTAAAGCAGACCTTACATTAGGACTCTTAATGTTCATACCCGCTTTTAGCATGTTAACCCTATACTTCAGTAAAGTTCTCGTTAAATCCCCCGACGTCTTAACCGCTATGAAATCCTTCGTTAAGTTTACGTTATTTAGCTTCATACTAACTTTTGAAATACCTACTCAAGCAATTAAACATAGAAGCAAAATTAAAGAGATTACGCATAAAATAACCTATTGCGAGGAGAAAATGCCCAGCTACTTTGAGCGCCCTCCTCAATAAACGATATTATCGTATGATCTATAGCTTTTAATTCCCCCGGTAATTCAACTAAGTAAGTTAGTGAAGATCCTTCATAACTGAGAATTGCGTGTTTGGTGCGGGGGGTGGGATTTGAACCCACGCAGGCCTACGCCATCAGGGCCTCAGCCTGACCCCTTTGACCTGGCTCGGGCACCCCCGCCATTACTTAATGTATTTACTGGAATTTAAAAGGTTTCTAGGTGGTTTAGTCTCGCAAGCACTTCTTTTGATTTGGTTAGTCCTGAGGCTATGAGGTCGGCGAGTCTCAGAGGTTCTGGTGTTGTTGATGTTGTCTGTAGCTTATATAGGGTTTTAACTAGTTCATCGTCTTCGATTCCGTAGGTTGTTACTGTAAGTGTTTTCTTAGGTGTTTTCACTTGTTTTGCTTTTAGGTAGTTTTTCTCTATGACTTCATACCTAACTATCCAGTCGTTGAAGTGCTTCATTAAAGCTTTCTTAATCTTATCTAGTTTAAGCTTTGTTTTAAATATGACGATCACAGGGGCTCCAACCTCAACGTATATTTCCTCAGGGTCTACGTAGTTAAAGCCTGCTATGGTTACCCCGTCTAGGAATATAGCGTTTAACCCTTCACCCCTCGCTAACTCCTTAACTATGTTTAAAGCTACTTCAGTGCCGTTAACCCCGTCTACGTCTATCAACTCTATCTTAAGCTTCGCTGGATCCACACCAACGCATAAAACACCTACGGCTAAAGTCTTGAGTTTCAACCTCTTAAACTCCGGTGGGAAGTACCCGTCATCTACCCCTATAGTTCTTAACGAGTGAAGCGATTCTTGCGTCATCGCTTAACGCCTTAACCATTGTGTTATAGTCTGTCGCGAGGCTTATCTGCCTTGTCTTACCGTACCTACCCCTATTAACCACTTTAGCAGTTACTAAACCAAGCATCTCCAACTCACTCACTATGTCTGAAACCCTCCTCTGAGTAACTGGCTCGGAACCTAAAGCTTTAACTAACTCTCTATAGCTTACGTAAAGATCTCCAGTGCTGTCGAACCTACCCCCAGCTAAAGCTATAGCCAGTAAAACCAACTTACTATGTTGGGGGAGGGTTTTAACGACGTCGATAACCATATCCCTCTCGATCTCCTCACGCGCTTTAACCACGTGTTCAACCTTAACGACCCTATCCCCAAGCCTCTCAGCTATCTCCCCAGCAACTCTAAGGAGGTCTAAAGCCCTTCTCGCATCACCGTGTTCTTTAGCCGCTACGGAAGCGCAGTACTCTATAACCCCCTCATCCAAAACACCCGGTTTGAAAGCCTTCGCAGCCCTCTCCCTTAAAATATCTGAAAGCTGTATAGCGTCGTAAGGCGGGAAAACAAGCTCGACCTCACTTAAGCTGGACTTAACCCTAGGGTCTAACTTCTCCATAAACTTAACGTCGTTAGTTATCCCTATAACTGAAACCTTACTCCTACTTAACTCGTCGTTAACCCTAGTAAGTCTGTAGAGTAACTCATCACCAGCCCTACTAACTAGCGAGTCAATCTCATCTAAAACTATTATCATAACCCTACCTAAGGACTCCAACCTATTCTTAAACCTCCTGAAGACCTCAGCCGTGGATAAACCCGTGAAAGGCACCCTACCACCTAAAGTCTCAACTAAAGAAGCCATAACCCTATAGGTGGTGTCGTCGTTCCTGCAGTTAATATAGCATGAGAAAAACCCCCTCGAGCCGAAGCCCCTCCCATACTCCTCCAACCGCCTTAAGACGTACTTAACCACGGCTGTCTTGCCGGTGCCCGTCAAACCATATATAAATACGTTACTAGGCCTCTCACCCTTAAGTAGGGGGGCTAAAACACTGGTTAACTGCCTTATCTGCTCCTCCCTATGAGGCAGTGATTCAGGTATGTAATCCGGCCTTAAAACCTCCCTATTCAGGAAGACCGTATTCTCCAACTTCAGCAGGGTATCGGCTACTATGTCCCTGTTGTTGCTGGACATCAACTCCACTACCTCCTAAAGATATGTAAGTCCACCTATTTAAACTATCGATGTAAAAAAGTCAACCACCCCTGAAAAACCTACTTAACAAACTCAACGCAAAAGGTATTACCAAAGAGGAAGTCATTGAAATCAATAATACAGCCGTTAAAACCCTAGAGTCAATCAACCCGACGTTAAAAGCCGTAATAGCTAAAGCCGGTTCTAAAGAACCCCTTACGTTCATAGCCAACCCCATCAAAACACCCTCCCTTAAACTCCTTAAACCACCCTCCACGGCCACGTAGGCTAAAGAACCTAGGAACTTACCTAAGAAAGCTGAAGTAAGGAGAACAGCGAAAAACTTGAGGTCGACGGAGGTGAAGTCCACATGCAGCCCTACGGAAACGAAGAAAATAGGAACTACGAAAAACTTCAACACGGTTGCGGCGTCCTCCATAAACTCGTTAAACCTAGTTACGTACCTTAGCGTCGGGTCCCTCAAAAGCTTAAACATACTGAATACCAACCCAGCTACGTAAGCACCTAAAACCTCATTAACGCCTAAAGCCATGCTAAGATATGAAAGAAGGAAGAAAGCAGATGATAAGGTAATGACGAACTCCTCCCAACTGAAGATCCTTACGTAACCTTCAGAAAGTCTTACGGCTACGTAAGCAGTAAGTAAAGGCAGACCTAAAACTAAGGCTTGCTTAACTACGTTGAAGGCAGGCGTTAAAACATCGTTAACCACTAAAACCTCAGTTAACGACGTAACGAACACTATGATTAAGTCATCCATAAACGAAGCACTTACTATGACGTCCTTTAAACCTCCGTAGCTTCCCAACCTATCCATAAGCAAGACAGCAACCTCCGTAGCCGTGTTAGATAAGGAAACACCAACAACTAAAGACGGGACGACGTCTAAACCTAGATACCTTGAGGACGCGTAGGTGAAGGCCATAGTTAAAGCAACGCCTAACGAAGTAGCTAAAGCAGCTTCTAAAACGTGGTTTTTAAGGGATTTAAAATCTACGTTAAGACCTGCGTAGAAAACTAGGAAAAGCATTGCTAGAGAAACTAAAGAACCCTCAACGTAACCGTTAACCAACCCAAGCCCGTGAGGTCCTAACAACATACCTACTAGTAAGTAAACACCTAAGGCGGATATCCCGCTACGTACGGTAGCGATAGCCGCTAACTGACTTATACCTAAGAGTAGGAGGAGATCTTTAAAATCTAAACCCATAAACTACTCTCAACCTTCCTCCTCACTCGAGGAGATCTCCTCAGACTCAACTATAACTTCATCAACGCTGTGTATAACCGCACCCATACCCTCTAAAGAACTTCTTAAACCGTCGAAGTCTATGTCATCCCCCTCAACCGTAACGTTTAAGGTAACGGTCTCAACATCTATCTCGTTAACAACCACGGAGACTCTCTTAACCCCATCCACCTTAGTTAGGTTTTGAGCTAACGTAACTAAGCTGTAGCCTTTAATAGGTTTCAACACATCCAACACTACTTTCTTAAGACCCATCAAACCACCACGTAACTGAAAGAAAGGCTTACTACGTTAAGACGGGGGTTAAGGTCGAGCATCTCAGTAACTACTTAACCCTCACTTTATTTACTTTCTTATTAGCCCAAGAATACCTTCTAATCCTTTTAGACCTTCCAAACCCGCAAGCCGCGCAGTAACCTTTAGCTACGTTATACGCGTGCCTACCGCATCTCCTACACCTTATGTGTGTTTTACCCTTAC
>NBVN01000012.1 GCA_003056265.1 Zestosphaera tikiterensis
CTCTTAAACGAACATTCGACGGTTCTGGTATTCGACGACTTCCACGATGTCAACAAGCAGGTCAAGGAATACATATTATCCCTAGTTGAGAGGATCGAATACCCTGCGAGGGTCTTCATAATATCGAAGTTAAAAGAGAGGGAACTCCCCTACTGGAAAGGAAAAGTACTGGATATAGAGGTCAAGCCACTTCCCTCCAATGAAGCAATAGAGCTGACGAGGAAGCTCTCAAAGGACTTGAGCACTAATCTATCCCAGCACGACATCTTGCAAATAGCCAAGCTGAGCGGGGGGATACCGCTTCTCATACACAGCATATTAAACCTGTATAAGTCAGCAGGACTACCTCTAACAGAATGTGTAAACAGGGTTGTGACATCCTACTATGAGTCGAAAATTGGGGAGGTAATGGATGAGAACGACAAGCTCATACTTGAACTGTTAATCGCCGGCGGTGGGGTACTTCCTATTGAGATACTCTGCAATATACTCTCCCTAAGGCAAACTGCTTGTTTAAAGCGCTTAAATATGCTTGAAAGATTAGGCTTTATAGAGATACTAGGTGAAGATGTTAAGGTTAGGGAGGGGATAGAGGGGCTCCCCAAAGTTGCAAACAAGCCGAGACTAAAGCACCTAGTAGAACTGGTAGCTCTCGCGCTTAACCAGCACCCGGATATCAGGCAGAGGATGCAGGGTCTTCTACTAATGGCCGATAACTGCCTTATAAAAGACGCCATCCCAATCATAGAGAAACGTCTTCTTCATGGTTCGAGCTGGATGACCTGCTGTTTCGGCCTCTACCATAGCGTACTTGAGAAACTCCAACAATGTGAGGGTCTAACTACACAGCAAAAATCCCTGCTTACAATAGAAAAAACATTAGTAGAAATCACAACTAAAGAAATAGACCTCCGAAAGGGCGTTGATGTAATAAAAAAGCACCTGGTTAGCTTGAGATCCAACAGGTTCCTATATACGAGGGTCGCAGCCCTACTAGCAGGTATGCTCATGAAGATCGGAAATTTGGACGAGGGAAGAAAGATATTAGAGGAATCAAAATCCTTATTCCAGAAGCTACCACCCGAACTGAAGAAGAAGATAGAACCAACTATACTTGCAAGCGATACAATACTGGCATTCTACGAAAACGACATGGAGAGGGCGTTGGATAACTCGATGAGAGAAGCTCAACTTGAGTTAGAGAAAGATGATTTCGGCAACTACGCTGTCGCATTAGTCCATATAGGCGTTATGCAAGCCTACATAGGTAGAATAAGCGATTTAAAGAAGACACTTGAGGAAATAGAGGAGGTTTCAGACCTGCTACCAGGAGATCTAAGGGATACCATCAAAGCCCAAGCCTCACCCCTCTCCATATTTACCTCACTATTGGAAGGAGATCTTAAGGCAGCTAAGACCAAGCTGGAAGAAGCAAAAAGAAACAAATTCTCGGACACCGTAAAGGGCGACCTCTTTTGGGAAGAGGTCGTCTTAGACTACCTCATGGGTAACATAGAATCAGCAAGGGAGAAAGCAAAACAAGCTATCGAAGGAAACTACAAAGGAATCAGCAATGAGGAGCTAGCTCTAATGAAGGCAATCCTTGGAAATAAGCTACGTAAAAATGAAGTCGAAAAACTCCCACAAGGCATGAGGTTGCTCTACCAGATAATAGAGTCGTATGGAATCACTGATAGGGATTAACTATGGGATGATCCAAGGCTCAGCTATCTCCACTCTCCTCGGTAAAATAAGCAATTTAAAGAAAACACTTGCTTAATCTCTTAATCTTCGACACCCCTCCGACTATATAGGGTAGAAATAACGTGATGTCAGTCCCTAGGGTAGTAAATACTAGTCTCCTTGTAAGACAGCATATATATCTAGTAGTATCAACCGGATTTTAAATGAAGCGATTGTTACTAATTCCCAATATACCTCCCTAAATGCCAAGGAATGTATATGGTGAGCCCGCCGGGGTTTGAACCCAGAACCTCTAGCTTCATGGGCTGTAACCCATATCACTCTGTCACATGAAGTCAAGTAGAATCTGCAACATTTTAGGAGGTATGATAAGAAATTCTATAATAGTAAACTTATTCTATTGCAACATGTTTTAATCTCAAAATTATATATAATACTTGGGTGTAGTTGGGTGTCTAAGGTCATACGTGTACGTTATGAGAATGGTGCTCTCAAACCTCTAGAACCAGTAGATCTAGAGGAGGGAGAGGAGGTCCTAATCGCTATTAGACGTGATATAAGGAAAATACTCAAGAAGTATCGAGGGATTTTAGGAAGGTCATCGATTAAGGAGTTACTAGAGATCGAGGAGGAGGCTCATATTCAATGAGGCTAGCTTACATTGATACTAGCTTCATACTCAGCATTCTACTCGAAACCGAGAAGAGTGACTTAGCTGAGCAAATCTTAGAAGCATATAGCGACTCACATTTTATGATTTCGGGGATCGCAATTAATGAAGCCCTATATGTTGCTACGTATGAGTATTATAGACAGAAAGGCATAGTTAAGGGAGGGTATAGTTTAAGGAGATTAATTTCAAAACAGGGGTATCCTAGGGAAGTAATAGACGCAATAGATTCTTTCCTAAAAGACTTGAATACTAAGATAATAAATGATTACTTTGACTACGATGAATATCTTCAAATAATTCAAAATTTTAAGCTACTTCCTAATGATGCACAAATAGCTTTAACATGTAAGCACTACGGCATAAACACTATTCTGACTTTCGACGAGGACTTCAAGAGGATTCCTTGGCTAAGAGTTGCACCCTAGACCGTCAATATTATCTGCTAAGATAATCAGTGATGAAGCTGGAATCAACCTAGTTCTTGTCAGAACTATAAGTCACGGCCTTACCTAGAGAAAGGGGGAATATTCATATAGGGGGTATTTATGTGGCGGGCCCGCCGGGATTTGAACCCGGGACCTCCGGCTCCGGAGGCCGGCACCCTATCCTGGCTAGGCCACGGGCCCCATTCCATATTCTTTCATGTTCGTTAATTAAGTTATTGTTTATTTCGTTAAGGCTCTTATTTTTATTTCGTTATGTAGCTTACTCGCTAGTTTTTCAAGGCATGCGTTGATTTGTTCTTCGGTGATGAGTTTGGGTGTGTCTCCTCTGTTCCAGACGTATACCTTATGTTTTATGTTTCCGTTTTCTTCTGTTGTGTGGAATCTATATATTACGTCTGATAACGACGCGTAGACGTTATATGTTTCGCTGTCGTAAGAGCCTGCCCTAACTACTACAGTACCTAGTTTTTTAAGGTTTAACATCTCATTGATTAATCCGTTCCAGTAGCTTTCCTCTCTTGATATCCTCTCAAGCTTTGCTAGAATGTCTACGCCGTGGAATATCACCATCCCCGGCTTATACTTATCTATGAGTTCGTACTCAACCATCCCTAACTGTACGTAGCTCAGCCCACATGGATTTAAACTTTTGAAGACTACGTTATCGTTGTTAAGTAGGTTGTTAATTAGATCCTCGTTTAAACCGGCTTTAATTAAGCTATTGACTATGAATTCCTTAAGCTCCTCAGGCGGGCTTTTATAGCTTATTATAAGCACCCTCAACTTATTTAACAACGCAACGCCAACCATAAACGCAATCATGTGCTTAGGCCTGAAGTCCGGAGGATAAGTAACGTAGATTATATTACCCTTAAATACGGTACCTAAATCTAAACATGGAAGTTCCAACTTATCGCGGATTCGCGACGGTATCTCCTCAAGAACCGTAGAAGGTAAAAACTTTAAACCAACGCCGGAAGCTATAGTATAAGGCATCCTAGCTACGGAAACCTCAGCGTTTCTAACCTTACCAACCTCAAGAGTTCTACTAATGAAATCCCTCTCAAGCCCAACCTTTAAAAACAACACCACATCAGCAACGAACTCTAACTCACCTAAATCAACTTCATTAACATGCCTAGGCACCTCAACCAACAAAACAACAACTCCGTTAATGAGGTGAGGGATTTCAGCAAAGAAGTTCTGCAGGAACGCCCTCTCACTAACTTTACCTCCGAAGACCTTAAGTAAGGGCGTTATAGAATCAACAACTACTACTTGAGGCTTTACCTCAGCTATCTTTGTAGAGATAGACTCAACTACGTCGGACACGGAATCCGCCTCAGCTATTAAAGGTAGCTTAACGAAGTGAAGTAAACCCCTACCCTCAATCCCCTCTAAATCTATACCTAAATTCCTCATGTTAGCGTAAAGTTTTAATTTATCCTCCTGTAGGGAAACGTATAAACACTTCAAACCTGCTAAAGCGTTCGCATAGCAAATACTTGAAGCTAAGGTTGTTTTACCAGCGCCAGCATGCCCAGCTATAACAACTAAGGAGTTCGGAGTTAAAGCGTTATGAAGGATCTTATCAAGGTGTTCAACACCCCAAGAAAGGACTTTATTTGCCATGTACACAACACCTCCATATATAGATTTAAAAATAACATAAAAATTTTTCACTCTTAACCTACTTAACATGTGGTTAAAGAGTTGAAGGATAAAATAACTACGGCGATCGTTTAAATAAGTAAAAAATAAAAAGTCGAACTATAATTACTCTTAGTAACTCGCCGGTGTTGAGAATGGGTGAGGTCTTACCTACGTTAGGTGAGATACTAGAGTTAGCTCAGAAGAGTAAGTTATTAAATGATCCATACGTTAAGAGAGTCTACGAGCTTTCAAGCGATACGTCATTATTTAGTAAGTCTCCAGACTGGCTTGAATCATTGCGTAAGTCACTTTTAAGAGATGCCCTACAGTTCTTCACACGTCATAGCAGGTTTTACGAAGAACTCCTGAGGAAACTTGAGATAGATCCTAAAGCCGCTGAGTTGGAGGACCTTAAGAAATTAGCCGTACCTTCGGATATGCTGCGTGGTGAAGGATATAAGAAGTTCTTAATAGATGACGTTGATGAAGGTGGTAAGGTATTCTCATCCAGCGGCACCACAGGAAACACTCCAGTTAAGGTTTATAGAAGCCCTATAGAGTTAGCTATGATGACTAAAGCTAATACAGCCCTCTTTGAGTATGTCTACGGTGGGGAGCTTAAAGAAGGTCGTGGGCTTGCTTTATTCTTAGCCGCTGAAGAGTTAAGAAATAGGCTTAACTTCGTAGCGTTTGTTGATTTAGCACTTCAAGGTAAGAAGATAAAGCTACTCTATGGTATGGACTTAGTTGAGGGAAGTACGGGAGGTTCGCAGTGGCAGAAGTTAGTACCGAATAAGAAGAGGATCGTGGAATTCCTAAAGAGTAAGGAGGAACCTAAGCTACTTTTCACAGCTCCAGCTGGGGTCTACCTTCTAGCCAAGCAGTACGAATCTTTAAATGCGTTTTCAAGACTCCTATATAAGTTAATGACTGGAACACCGCCGGTAAACTTAGGCGCGGGAGGAACTATAGTGACTGGCGGAGGTAGTAAAGGCTTTAGCGACATACCACCCTACGATAAGATCGTTGAAATCGCTAGGAAATGGTTTAAAGCATACGACGTAAACGGAGTTAAGGAAGTCCCCACACCCTTTATGGACGTGTTAGGCATGACTGAAACCCTCACCGCCTTAATAGATAAGTATGGAGTAATGCATAAGATCCCACACCCACTACAGCATGTCTTCCTTCTAGATATGAAGACATACGACATCATAGATGCTGAAGGTAAGGAGGGGATACTAGCTATATACGATCCCCTAGCCATATCCTGGCTTGAGGTATTCATGCCCGGCGACGTCGTTAAATACGTGAATTCCGAAAGATACTACGGTAAGGAATTCATCTATGTTCGCAGATTAACTCAAGAAGAGGGTTGGAGCCTTCAAAGAGCTTGCGGCGGGACTTTAGAGGAGATGATGCATTAAAGGCGTTCAAACATGGATTTAGAACCTATATACCTAGGCAAAACCCGGTTAGAAGTTGAGGCAGTTAAGCTGTCGAACCTCACATATAAAGAACCAACTATAGATTGGTTGAAGCGGTTCTTAAGCACGGGTGGTGACGTACAAAACAAGCTTTCAAACACTTCAGTTAAGGAAAGGCTTAAGCTAATCGATGAGTTAGGTAAGGTATGGAGGGAGAAGCTAAACTCGGGCAAGCTTGATCACTTAAAGAAAAACTTAGTTAAAACGACTGGATATAGCGAGAGACTCATAGATATGGAGTTCAGCCTAGTCTCTGAAGTTCTGAATAGTGAAAACCTCGTTAAATTGCTGGACGCCGGCTTAAAAGGTGGTTTAGCAAGTCTTGAAGGACCTTCCGAAATAGCTAGTAATGAATACTTAATGAACGTCCCCGCAGGCCCTGTGTTTATAATCAGCTCAGGTAACTCCGTAATCCCTCCTTTAATACCCACCGTAGTATCTTTAGTTGTAGGCAATCAAACAATCCTTAAGCCCTCGATAAGCAATTACTTAGCAGTTAAGGAAGTGTTTGAAGGGTTTAAAGAAGTCTTGAATTCCTACGCTGATGCTTCAGCATATGCTGAAGCCTTACTCGTGAGTTACTTCTCACATAACAGTAAAGCCCTTCAATACCTACTTAAGGAAGCCCCCTTAGGAGTGGTTAATTACTGGGGTGGTGATCCAGGAAGGTTAACGGTATCTAAAGCCGTGGCTGAGAACTTAAACAAGCCTAAGTTAGTGGTTAACGGCCCCTTAACGGGTTTTGCTATCGTGGATGAAGCCTCCGCTAATGAAGCAAACGCTGAAAAGCTAGCTTTTGATATAGTGCTTTACGATCAGCAATTATGTAGCTCCCCAACCCAAGCGGCGTTCATAGGGAATTTCGATTCAGCAGTAAATTTCGCTAAACTACTTGGCAAGGCTTTAGATAGGGTTGGGTTGGAATTTAAAATCGATTTAAGCGAGGGCCATTTATATAACATAGTTAAGTTGAGAAGAGCTTTAGAATACGTTAGAACAACGCGGAATAAAGTACTGTATTCCACAGACCCTTCAAATCCTTGGACGTTAGTTGTTAGTGAAGGTAGGTCTACCTTAGCCGAAGTAGCTTCATCTATAAACACCACCGTCTACGAAAGAAGAAGGTTTTTAGAACTCATCACCGTAAACGACTTAGATCAGGCGGTGGATTTAATCCTTAATCTACGCGTTAACCCAGCCTTCACTGGAGTCGATAAAGTTCAGACCGTAGCTTTAGCTGTAAGTAAAGACTTAGAGCTTCAAGCCGTGAGGAAGTTATCGCGGGCAGGCGTATATAGGATCGTGCCCTTAGGTGAGACATACCTTAGAACACCTTACGAACCTTACGACGGCTTTAGCCTCCCATCAGTCTTCACATACAGCGTTTACTTCAGGAGGGGATCAACCTGAAGGTTCTGGTAACCGGCGCTTCCGGCTTCGTAGGAGGTCATTTAATTGAGGAATTGATTAGGAAGGGTTATGAAGTTCGTGGTATGGTACGTAAAACTAGTGACGTAAGCCTTTTAAAGCAGTTGGATGTTGAGATAGCTTACGCAGATTTAACCCAGCCCGAAACCCTCGTTGAAGTAGTTAAGGGTGTTGATGCCGTAATACATTTAGCGGCTTACTACACGTTCTACGGTAAGAAAGAGCTTTATAGGCTGGTAAACGTTGAAGGAACTGAAAACCTAGCTAAGCTGTCTTTAAAGAACGGAGTTAAAAGGTTTATATACTGCAGCTCAACCGAAGCTATAGGCCCCGTTAAAAACCCACCCGGAGATGAGAACACAGAACCAAACCCGCAGTTTGAGTATGGAAGGTCTAAACTTCAGGCGGAGCTTAAGGTCAGGGAATTAAGTCGTTACGGATTAAAATACACTATAGTAAGGCCTTCAGGGATTTACGGTCCGCGAAACGTAGATGACGTCGCGTACTGGTTCATAACCACGTACGCTAAAGGGGGGTTAGCGTCGAAGATTATAGTTGGGTCTGGTACGAATTTAGTGCAGTTTGCCCACGTTAAAGACGTAGTTCAAGGGTTTACGCTAGTTCTGGAGAGGTGGGACGTTTCCGAAAATCAAACATATATCGTGAGTGAGGATAGGGCTTATACGTATTTAGAGGTTTACAAGATATTGTCTGAAATCTTAGGTAAGGAACCTCCTAAATATCACGTAAATCCTAAACTAGCTAAGGCCCTACTCCTCTTCGCTGAGGTCTACGATAGACTTAGAGGTGGTGAGAACTTCATGTATAGAGTTAAAGTGGTTGACGCCGTAACCAGTGATAGAGCGTATAGCGTAGAGAAAGCTAAGAGGGAGTTGGGTTATATGCCTAAATATGATTTAAGGAGAGGTCTTTACGAAACGATCGAATGGTACCGTAGTAATGGTTTCCTATAAGATAATGCTTTAATCAGTTAGTACCTTAATCCACTTAATCTCCCTTAGGTATTCCTCCGGCGGTTTAGACGGTGCTCCAGTCATGGGGTCAGTCATCTCTTTAGTTTTCGGGAAGGCTATAACTTCCCTTATGTTGTCGTAGCCTAAAGCTATAGCTACAAGCCTATCCAAACCTAA
>NBVN01000013.1 GCA_003056265.1 Zestosphaera tikiterensis
GATCTTATCAGGTGGGAAACCTACCTTAACCCCCAACAGAGCCTCCCAAACAGAAACCGCGTCTAAACCAGCACCAAGCTCCTTAAAAACCTTAAGAACCTCCACGTTACTATTAGCTTTACATGAGTAAAGCACCTCAACATCCCCATATTTCAAGGAATTCCTTAACCTAACGTAATTTTCAATAATCACCTCCTTATCGTAAACGTATAGCGGCGTACCAAACTTAAGAACTAGATCCTCAGCTTTAAAACCACCTATATACAGGTAAGAACCCTCAACCTTAATCGTTTCACATCACCTAGCATCTCTACTATCTTCAGATTTAAATAGGCACGATTTATATAAACCCTCCTATAATGAGTGAGTTAGCTACTTAGGTTAGGGGATGCTAGATTTATGGAAGTGTTGAAACAAATAGAAGCTTAGGTTTTTAATAGCTGAAAGTTTTTATTCTCTACTATAGAATAAATAGTAGATCTTCACCATGTTACTAAGGCTGATATAGCCTCGTGCGCTTAATGAAGATAAGGTAACGGCTTAAAATAGGGTAATCCTTTGTTAGGAAGGGTCTCAGCATCATTTCGCAGGTTAAGTACGTAATATTGTTAGTGACTTATGCAGTTGCAACATCCATTCTAGTCTAGCCAAGATTATGTTTGTTGCTCTCTTAAGTAAAGTAAAGCATATATGCCAGCGTTAAGTTGTGTTTTAACAAGGTCTTTTAAGTTAATAACTGTATACTTTAACTCTCTTTCTAGGTATGCTCCTTCCTCATAGAACTTATTTTCAACTGTTTCCGCAAGTTCTACATAGCGTTTTTCTTTAGCTACTTCCTTAACGAGTCTGTAGAGCATACCGAGGCTTAATAAGCTGTAAAACCTAGTTATGAGAAGTGAGTCAAACACTTCTGAGGTATAAGCCTTCCGTTCTAGGGATTTATCCTTTAAAGCCCACATCTTCTCGGCTTCAATCGTTTTCGGAGTTTTCTTAATCATGTATTCTATGGATTCAGCTATTCTATGCCTTTCTACATTAACGTATTCCTTAATCCTCGCGTAGATCTCAGTTATAAACTTTAACGTGTTTTCCCTATGTTTAATGCCTTCTAAAACAGCATCTCTTCTTAGCATTTCATGCGGGGAAAGATCTTCAATCCTAGGGTCATAGAAGTAAGGCACTTCTGTGACAAGCTCAAGGACGTTATTAACACGTTCCGATGCGTAATCGTATGTACTTCCTCCGTGATCTAGCACTTCTAGGGGGTCTTTACCTAAAGACTCTAGGAAATCATAATTATCTTTAAGGGTTACCATCTTATATACGGCTCTGCCTAAGCACTTTGCCCACGGTACTTCAGGTTCTCCAAGACTGAGAGGTATTCCAAGGGTTTTAGGGAAGAGTCTAAATATCGGGTATAGAAGTGGGATATCTTGAGATATATAGTAATACACGCCCCCGAAACCTGCGTTGTGAAGGCTGTAGATAAAGATAGGTCTGTATTTATATATCAATCTCATTAAAGCCCGCGTTTCGGGTGTGGGATTCGTGTATGAATACCTCTTATAAGTTATAGGGAAGCTCCATTCAACCTGCACGTTACCGGCGGGTCTATAGTAATTCTTAGCATAATTAATGATGTTAAAAGGCCCCTTAAGCCATCCCTCATTAAGTCTTAAGCCATCTTTATCCGCTACCGGCACTATAACCCATTTAAAGCTAAATGCTTTTCTAAACTCTTCATCTTCTGTAAGCCTTCTCACTAAGTACTCTATAGTTAACGTGCCTATAGGTTCGTTAGGGTGGGGAGCCCCTATGAGTAAAACTGCAGGGCCTTCCCCATCAATAATTAGTGAGTATATCTCATCTCCGTTTCTAGTGTATCCAGAAACTTCCAACTTAACTAAGTCTTTATGTTCTTCAGCGATATTTTTAAGGAATGCGTCAAGCTCATCAACGTTTTTAAATTCCTTATACTCAGGCACTTTATCTATTAAGTCCTCTAGAAGCGGATCCATATGTTTAGACATGATTGTATCACCACACATAAACGTACTTGAATCACGAAAATAAGCTTTTTAAGTTTGACGTAATATATCCGTTGTTAAGGCTGAGAGAAATGCTTGGTGAAGACTTTCTTAGTAGACAGAGATTTAAGGAGGAAGACCTAACACTCTTTACAAGTTTCTCAAACTTAACCTTATCGCCTTCAGGTGAGTTTGTAGCTTTCAACGTCGTTAAGCCGGACTTAAGTAGCAACTCTTACACTAGCTATGTTCAAGTTATGAACGTACGTGATAAAACCGTTAAAGCAGTAACTAAAGGCCCTTTAGATCTCGCCCCAGCATGGATTTCCGACTCAGAGCTTATTTACATATCTAAAACAAGCTTAAGTAGTGCTACCGAATTAAAGCTCCTTAACTTAAATGGAGGTGAGCCCAGAACCATAAGTAGGTTTGAGAAACAGATACAGGAAGTTAAACATCTCCGAGGTAGATTCATAAGCTACTTAATGCCTGAAACCAGCGATGAAGTTCCAGAAGCTATAGTCACTGATAGAATACCTATATGGTTTAACGGCGTAGGGTTTATATACAATGCTAAGAGAACGTTACATGTAATGAACATAGACAGCGGTCATGACGAACGTTTAACGCCCGATACGATGAACGTAATTACCTACAGCCCCTCTAAACACGGAAATAAAATAGCTATAGCTAGTGAATACAGCGAGTTAAAGCCTATGTTAGCAGACATCTACTTACTTGATGTTGATAAAAACGAGTTAAATAAGGTTAACGAAACGCCACTACTTGTTGAGAGTCTAACGTGGAGTGATGACGAAAAATACTTAGTGATTGCCGGTCATGCTATGGAGAGAGGCTACGCTACTCATTCGCAAGTGCTTATACTAGATACCGCAAGTAAATCAATAAAGAGCTTAACTAAAAACTTAGATAGAGGTGTATCTAGAAGAGTTTACTACGACCTTAGAGGTCCCTTCTCAGCTCCGTTGACCCCTATCGTTTCAGGCAACTTTATTTACTTCACATTAAGTGACGGTGGGGCTCAAAATCTTTATAGAATTAATATTAACTCCGGAAGCGTAGAGAAGGTTGTAACCGGTGATTTTGTTATTGAAGAATTTGACGTGAGAGGTGATTTAATAGCTTACATTAAAACTACCGACGTTTTGCCTGCTGAGGTTTATTTAATGGTAAAAGATCGTGAAGAACGTTTAACAGATTTTAACATGCATATCATTAGGAAGTATGAAGTCATTAAGCCTGAGAGGTTTATCTTCAAAGCCAGTGATGGCGTTGAAGTTGAGGGTTGGGTTATAAAGCCAGCTAACTTTAAAGCAGGAGTTAAATATCCCGCGATAGTAAACATCCATGGAGGACCTAAAAGTAAGTTTGGCTATGCGTTCATGTTTGAACATCAGCTCTATGCTTCTAAAGGATATGTAGTTATTTACTTAAACCCAAGGGGTAGCGATGGTTACACGCAGGAGTTCGCAGATATAAGATGCCATTACGGTGAGAGGGATTATCTAGACATCATTGAAGGTGTTAAATACTTAGTCAGCGCAAAAGACTATATAGATCCACAAAGGTTGGGGGTTACTGGAATAAGTTATGGAGGGTTTATGACTAACTGGATCATAACTCAAACAGACATGTTTAAAGCGGCAATTTCCCAGAATGGAATCTCTGACTGGATAGCCGAATTCGGAACTACGGACATAGGCTATCATTTCGTTCCAGACCAGATATGTGGTGATCCAATAAACGGTAGAGAAGTGCTTATAAGCAAGTCACCGCTATTTCACGTCGCTAGAATAAAAACACCATTACTTATACTTCACAGTCTTAACGATTACAGATGCTATGTAGATCAAGCACTACAGCTTTACACACTACTTAAATACTTAAATAAAGAAACACAACTAGCGCTATTTAAAGAAGGGGAGCACGCATTCGGATGGACAGGAAAACCATTAAGTAGAATTAGAAGGCTTAAGGTTATGTTGAATTTCTTTAATAAGAAGTTGCGTTAATTTAAACTTTATAAACCTTTAAAGCGTTTTTAATGCGAGGTGATAAAATGACGTTAACGAAACATGTTAAACTAGCGTGTCTGTTCCTGCTTATCTTGATATTCTCAGTAACCGCTGAGATTGCTGGACTCACAGCGTTAAGCCTTAAAAACGACTTAACGAATGGAAGCATATCTCAAACTGATGGTGGGTTCTGCCCCGCTAAGGGAGGTACTTTAGTAGTGATTCACTTCGGAGATCCGAAGAGTTTTAACCCAGACGCTGTTGCTGATGACCCTCTATATCCAGTTGCCTCTCAAATATTCAATAAGCTAGTGACGTTAGATGCTAACTATAACGTTATACCGGATTTAGCTGAGTCTTGGGAAGTCTCACCGAATGCTTCGGTGTATGTATTCCACTTAAGGAAAAATGTTAAGTGGCATGATGGAGTACCTTTAACATGTAAGGATGTAAAGTACACATTCTTAGCTATGAAGAATTTTACAGGCGTAGCCGCTGGATTACTGAACTTAAATCTACTTAAGTCTGTAGAGTGTCAAGACGATTATACGGTTGTGTTTAAGTTCTCCCAACCTAACGCACCCTTCTTAAGTTTTGTTGCTTGGTATGGTACCTTCATACTTCCGGAGCATATATATAACAAGACAGAATACACGAACTGGATGGATCCTAAAATTCCAGCGCTTAGTAAACCTGTCGGTACAGGACCATTTAAATTTGTTGAATATGTAAAAGGTAGCCATATCATACTGGAGGCAAATAAAGACTACTTCAAAGAAGGATTACCTTGTTTAGACAGGATAGTGTTCAAAATAGTTCCAGATGCTGTAGCTGCTGAACAAACGTTTATAGCTGAAGGCGATGTATTACTTACAACTCCTCCACTTACGGATCTTCCGAAGCTTAACGCAACACCGGGAGTCGTCGTTAGAACTTACCCAACACCTAGTAGGTGGTTCTTAGCTTTCAACATGTTAAGAGACTTAACTAGGAATAAAGACTTTAGGTTTGCGATAGCGTACGCGTTGAATAGAACGGATATACTCTACAGGGCCTTCAGCGGGTTTGGTTTCGTAGCGAAAGGTATGTATGTACCTTCAATAAGTTGGGCCTACAATCCTAACGCTCAACCACCGGAGTTTAACCTTGAGAAAGCTAATCAAATACTTAATTCACTAGGTTTTAAAGTAGGTTCAGATGGTTTCAGAACATATCCAAACGGCACGAGGCTAACGCTTAAGCTCGTGTCTTTCCAAACAGCTGAGATTAACGCTATGTCTCAAGTAATTAAAGAGCAATTAAGGAAAGTAGGTATAGATGTTTCCATAGAGTTGCTAGATTTAGGGACCTTCCAACAGAAGGCATATAGGGAGAAGAACTTTGACATAGCCATAACAGACGGTTTCTGGGGTCCAGACCCGCATAACCTATACCTAAGGTTCGGTGGTGGAGGCCATAACCTACCCGGCTATAACAACACACAGTTTAACGACTTAGCTATGAAGGCCGCTACCACGGGTGACACATCAAGAAGGAAAGATCTTTACTGGAGCTTACAGGAAATACTTGCTCAAGAGCTACCTATAGTACCATTAATAGATGTTTTAGGGTTTGATGTCTATAAGGCTGAATGGATAGGCTTCGACAGAGATTTACCTGGAAAAGTAGGGTTAGGCGTGTATGAGGCTGTCTGGTCAAAAGCAAAACTAACTACAACGCCAGTATCAATCACAACAACGCAGACTTCAATATCACCGACATCAAGCCCGATAACGTCGACAACGCAACCTACACCAACCGAAGGCATTACAACTACTGCAACTTTAGCTGTGCTTGTAATAGTAATTGTAATCATAGCGGCAGCTGTGTTTATGTACATAAGGAAGAAGTGAGTAAGGCATGAGCCTCGTAAGACACACCTCTAAAAAAATAGCACAAGGTTTTTTTGTTATTATAATTTCAATCTCCATAATTTTCTTCCTTATAAATTTAGCGCCTGGAGATCCTATACAGTTCGTAGCTGGCGACCCCATATTTCTCTCTAAAGAACTTGTTGACTACTACAGAAAAATGTGGGGGCTTGATAAACCTCTTTACGAGAGGTTTCTTATATATCTCTCAAACGTTTTTCTTCGCGGAGATTTAGGGTATTCATATCGTTACTCAGCACCAGTTATAGAGTTGATTAAGGAGCGATTGCCTGTTACCTTACTTTTAACTGTAGTATCCAATGTTTTAGCATTCATTTTAGGTGTGGCCTTAGGGTTGTACGCGTCTAGAAAGTATACAAAACTATCAGACAACCTTTTATCGCTTGTTTCATTTATACTCAATTCTACTCCGACGTTTCTTCTTGGTATTGTATTAATGCTGGCGTTTAGCATACATCTGAAGATATTCCCTGTATCAGGTCTTATAGATGTTAGGAACCCTAAGACTGGTTTTATGTATTACTTTGACATACTATATCATTCTGTACTGCCAATAGCGACATTAACGTTTGTTTTACTACCTATGTACTTCAAAGTCGTTCGAGATACAGCCCTACAGCAGCTGGGAGAGGATTATGTCATTTTATGCAGGGCTATCGGGTTAGACGAGGGTAGGATATTTAAGAAACACATATTCAGGAATTCCATTTTACCACCGATTACTTTATTTATGTTGCAGTTAGGATACTCCGTTGCTGGTGCTGCCATAACAGAGACGGTTTTCGGATGGCCTGGAGTTGGTAGGCTTCTTCTTGATGCCATATATCAACGAGATTACCCAGTCATCTTGGGGGTATATCTGCTGGTAAGCATCTCTATAGTAGCACTAAGTATAATAGCTGACTTAGTTTACACGATTTTAGATCCTCGAATAAAAACCGGTGGTGCTTCATGAAAACACCTAGAAGGATTGAAAACACCTTTAAGAAAATCGTGGATTTCTTTAACGAGCTGAGAAGAGATAGATACGGGTTAGTAGGTTTTGCTATGCTTTTATCAATAATTATTATAGCTCTACTAGTTCCGTATCTTCCAATACCCTACTTTAACGCTATGGAATACCCTCTTTTAAGTCCCCCAAACACTATGAACATATTCGGAACAGATAACTTAGGCAGGGATGTATTCTCTCGGACTTTATGGGGTGCTAGAACATCGTTAGCTGTAGGTTTCATATCCGCTGGCCTTTCTTCCATTATAGGCATACTCCTTGGTTCGTTAGCCGGCTACTTCAGAGGGAAAGTAGATGATATAATTAGCGCTATTACAAACATATTTTTAACGATTCCAGCGTTCTTTTTATCTTTGGTACTTTTAGCAATATTTGGAAGCAGTATTTACTTAATAATGTTAGTCATTGGATTAACTACATGGCCTACTACAGCTAGAGTTATGAGGGCTCAAGTCCTCTCAGTTAAGGAAAGAACCTTTGTTGAAGCCGCTAAAGCTATAGGAGCAAGTGATTTCAGAATTCTCTTTACGCATGTAATACCTCACGCATTACCTCCAGCGATAGCCTATACGATACTTCAGGTAGGTTCGGCCATAATGATTGAAGCAGGACTTAGCTACTTAGGTTTAGGAGACCCTAACTATCCGAGCTGGGGTAGGATGATATACGAGGGTCAAACGTATATTATGTCAGCACCTTGGATTTCGTTAATTCCTGGTATGTTCCTCGTATATACTGTGCTTAGCGTGAACTTTCTGGGTAACTCACTATTAAAGATTCTCTCGCCAAAGCTTAAACAAACTTAAAGAAGCAATCACATGTAAAACACTTCACTAATTGCTATCTCAACGTTTTTCACAACTAAGGATTAACCGTAGAAGCTAAAACCTGGCTATTTTAAAGTTTATTAACTCTGAAATATCCTCCCCTCGGGGTAGGGAGTGGGCCTCGGTAGGGTTCTAGCTAAGTTTTTAGGCTCTCTACTATTTACAATAGCTTTATTTGGGGTTATCACTATAATGTTTTCCTTAACCCCTGTTGGTTGGTCTTTAATACCTAATTTCCTACCTCTACTCCTCATCGTTTTGATGTCTATCGTGCTGACGTGTATTCAATTAAGCACTTCTTCTTAACAGCCGTCGTTTACATCTAATCATGTCTTGTTTAACTCCTCTA
>NBVN01000014.1 GCA_003056265.1 Zestosphaera tikiterensis
GTTTGAAACCGCTCTTAACACATACTTCAAGTGGATTCAATACTCGAACTTTTCATGGTTTAAAGAAGGAACGGTAATGTATGGAGTGGAGGTCGGAAAGGAAATAATTAACAAGCTTGGGGGATGGACGGCCGACAGCTGGTTAATGGTCGATTTAGCCGCAGACATTCCGGGAAAGATAGATCTGAGATGGATGAGTAGGTTTGGGCTATTCCTATGGATGGATAAGAAGCTGGCGGATCTAGGCATTAAATTTGAAGATTATACGGCTTGGGTGGACTTAACGAAGAACCTTATGGAAAACACGGCATCCGGTAACATAACAGTTTCGCTTAAGTGGTTCTCTAAACTGCTGCAGAGCACCGGTTTACACCCAGCGTGGGTTCCGCTGGTCACCGTTGCGGAGAACATTATGGCGATAAGCGACGAAATGACACTGCTGCGAGCAGGTTGGTTAAATCTATTTAAAGAAGGCCTATTATCATATAAAAAAGTTGATTCCGCGCTCGGTGGTCTGCTGACGATATCATACGAGGTAGGATACTGGGATCCGACTGTAAAGGAGTGGAAGTCAAAGTGGTTAAACCTACCCGTGTTGTGGCTGCCGCATGAAAGAAAGCTGCTAGAGTTTAGGATGCTAATGGATAGATTCCTCGACTTATATAGAGAATACTATAACACGTTGCGGAGGTTTGTAAGTAGGAATATAATAACTATGGACGATATGAAGAAGAGGTTGCAGGACTTCTTGGTTTTAGCAGTACATGGCAGGGACGGCAGAGGCGGCTTCTATAAAGACATAGTGACAAATATAACAGGCATATCGGACGAGAGAGCTTTAGAGCCTTTCCTGCCTACGCTAGACGAGAAGTATCTAGATGTGTGGGAGCCTATAATTAGGGACCTATACGAAGAGGAGAAGGTTGAGCGCGCAAGGATCTACATGAGATATATAGTTAGTCGGCTGATCGAAAGATATGCACAGGGCTTTATAACTGATAGTGAAAGAGAGTTGTACATACAGATATTCCAGAAATATGTCAGGATGACGGATACAGAGATAACGATGATAAAGGACATTAGCGACTTAATAAGCTCATTCTACAGCAGGCAGTTAAAGTTCGATGCGCTTATTAACAGATATAAGAGGTTTAGAATAACTAGAGAAGAATTGAAGGCAAGTCTTGCGGATATAGGCATCCGCGCAGACTTCCTAGACGATATAATAGAAAAGTATGTTAAAAGTTATGTGCCGACACTGTCGCAGTTAGCTACATTAGCCGAGACTGTGCCTGAGGTTTTAACTGAAAAGCTCGGCGATAAGCCGTATTATAAGTTCTTGTTGGAATTCTACGACTTAAACGATGTGGAAAAAAGGCTGTGGTCGTTATACATAGAAAGAAAGCAGATATTGAATGAGGTTTCTTTATTTAGAAGCAGGATAATAGACCTGATATCGTTCGGCATGTCTGAGTCCGCAGTTTTAACTCTACTAGGATTTTCAAAGGTAGAGGAATTAGTTGAGTGGAGCATATCTGTAAAAGAGTGGAACCTATTAGTATTGGCTGGCAAGGTTGAAAGATACAAAGATGTCTGGTCATACTACAGCCTAAGCCCAAGCAAGCTTGTGCAGCATGTAGAGCTTATGCCGGAAAACATATCTAAAATATTATCAGATCTAGAATCATACAGTCTGTCAACAGAAACAATAAAGTATTGGGAGACCTACCTATGGAGAAAGAAACTCAGCAATGATATATCTTTAATAAGAAGTAGGTTGATAACACTTATTGATTTGGGCGTGGATATAACGAACATAGACTTTGAGAAGATAATGAAAGCTGCTTCAGACATCTGGGGAAAAATAGGCGGTGCCCTGTCGAAATATGGGTTTACGGAGAAGGAGTTTCAAGTATGGTATCTTGCTGCGTTCTTGGAAGGAAAGAAGGTGGAGGTGCCTTCACCATCGTTCTTAGGAACTATAGCGGAGTATGTGGTTTTAGGGGATGAGTTGTTAGAGGAGTCGCTTAGCTTCCATAAAGTAAAAAGGAATTGGTGGCCCGTTTTAAAGGATTATATTAGGACCAGACCCCTTAGAGACGACCTAAATAGGCTGTTGAACAGAATTTACGACGGGTGGGTAAAGGATATTCCGCTGGGCGAATACGGTGATAAGGCTGTAGCGCTATTGAAGCGGTATGGCTGGACAGACGAAGAATTTAGAATACTTAAGCTAACGGCACAGATAGAGTCAATAATTAAAGGATATGAAGAGAACTGGCCATCGCCGCTAACATTAGCAACTATCTCCGAGGTAGTACCAGAAGTAAGAGCACTAATAGATAGTGTATTCGAAAAGAAGAAAGTGCCACCAGAACTTCGGAAATACCTAAAGAAATATGTCCAACTAAAGCCCCTGCAAGATGAGATTAGGAACTTGATAAATGAGGTTATTTACGGATATGGATATGGAACGTTAGAAGATGAACACATGTATGTAATATTGAATTTCTTGAGGCAGTTAGGGTTTGAAGAGGATGAAGTTAAACTTGTTTATACGAGGGCGGTTTTGTATAGGTTGAGGATACAGAGAAAGAAACTGCCTTCGACGGAATTACAGAGGCTGGCTAACGAAGCATTAGCAGCTTTGTTTGGAACCCTGCCGCCGGCAACTCAAACTACTACGCAAACTACTACAACCACAGCTGCAGCCACACCTGCAACAACTACCACAACAACCACGACTACGACTGCACCAACTAAACCAAGTTTTGTATGGTGAGGTGGTTCATGAGCTGGCGAGGTCTTAAAGAAAAACTGGTTGATATGCCAATCTGGCGCTGGGAGTATAACGCAATAATTGAGTCACTAAACGATCTTAAGCAGTGGATAGACAGTAAAACATCGCTGGTTCCGGTGAAATATGCAATTCAAAGCACACAGTTAACTTTAGATGCTACGGAAAACCGGCAAACGCTTCTACTTGAAGGGCCTGGCTTGATACTAATTGGTTCTGATGGAAACGGAGAAGCTGTTTTTACAATACTAGTCTTAATAGACGGCAATAAACAACTAAAACTAAGTCCAAATGAGAAAAGCCTGTTTGCTGTTGCCTTTTCGTCTGGTATTGAACTTGACATCTATAATCCGTGGGCTGAGCAGAAAACCGCAACTATACCTGGGATAACAGTAATAGGATTAGCAAAATCGGTTAAAAGCGTGGACACAAGCCTGGTGTCTGCATCAACAGGTGAAATTAGGGTGATATAATATGAGTACCCTCCCAGATGACTACTATACCTATAGATTTGAAGAAGCAAACAGATATCTTAGTAGGTTGATAAAAATAAAAGAGCTAGAAGACGCGTTTCTTAGAATAAGATATGTCTTTGGTGGCACCATGTGGTTTTTTGGTATCTTGTATTATTTTGATAAGAACAACAGCTCAACGCTTGAAGCCGACGACATAAATAACGTTATAGACTTTTTAGAAAAATACAGTGAGCTACTTAAGGAGGTGGCATAATGAGCGCTGAGGATATCTACGAAGAAGTAGTTAACATCTGTCAAAATCTTAAAAGAGTTAAAACAGGTGAAAAAGCAAGTCCCGAAGGCTATAACCAATTGGTAGACTGTATAGAAAAGCTGCTAGAGCTGGCCCTGAATATTGGATTGGGCGGTCGGGTACCATACTGGGTGCCAGTGCTTGATATTGGAAAATTAGACTACATGATAGTAGGGGAACCAAGAAGAGACGTCTCTCTTAGAAGGCTACCGGAATACTTATACTGGAGATACTTCGAGATTAAACCAGTGTATGGATACCTCCATGAAAACGACCTTAAGTTTTTAACGATGACTGTAAATAGTGAGTCTAAATACCTAAACCTTAAAGAACCGATTCCATTCCCAAAGTTCGGGGAAAAACTGTCTTCGGATTACTGGAATGTGATAGCCTCTCTCATCTGGAAGATAGCTGAGGACTCGGGCCTACCATATAGGTTTATGTCGTTGGAGCCAGATCTCGGGGCAAAGCTTAAGTTTAACGTAGGTATAAACTACAAGTCTTCACGAGCATCTATTACATTACTCAGAACTGAAGTGCGGGTGGAGGTGAGGATTGAATGAGCTGGATCTATGAATTATTAAAGAACAGATATGAAAGGAAGTGGTACTCCCCATGGAAGACTTCCGATTACATTATATGGCAAATGGGTGCCTTAAGACCGAAAAACTATGGAGAGATACTGTTCAGCGATGAATATAACTACCTTTTATACACGCTCTATTGGAGTAAGGTATCTAAAAGGTTTATATTTAGAGGGTTTTACCATGCTTTAATAAATTTAACATTATTTAAAATCTACGCCACAATACCGCGGTTAATACTTATCTATTTAAGGATTTCATCAGAGATGAAGACAGGGACCCCATATAGTGTTGTGTTCCCGATAACAATAGAAAAAAGGGTGAGACAAGGAACTTACATTAGAGATATAATAACCATTACTAGATATTTGGCGTGGAGTAGTGGTCCCGGAACTATTTCACGGGATTGGTTTGGGTTTAGGGCCTTATTAAAGATGGATAGGCATCTTGTTAATGACCTGCCGACAAGGAGGGGTTTAGTTGCGATACCGACTATAGACACCCACAGCGGTTTAAGCACTAAGGAACTATACCTTGAAATAGAGAACTTAGAACCACTTGAAAAAGTTTATGAAAAAATAGGCGGTGATATAACAAACACTCTAGTTAATAAGGAAGTTAGAACAGAACTACCTACTGAAATAAGAGTAGGATTTAGTGGGAAGTTCAAAGTAGAGAGGGCAAGCATTACAACACAGATATTAAGGAAGGAAACTGCTGTCACGACTAAGGCGAAAAATATAAATAACTTCAAAGTAAATGTTAATATTGAGGTGAAGTGAATTGGTCCGCGCTTTAACTTTGAAAGTGTTGGATAGGGATGCTAAAGAAGTAAGCAGAGTAGAAGTAGACACTGACATGCTTAAAACGTATATAGAGAAGAAAAAAGATTTAGGAACGGATTGGTTCGCAAGGATACTTTACTCAGCATTCGCAAGTGTTCACCCCGTCGTTACGACAACTAGAGAAGACGGAGGAACAGATGCATCAGGAGCTTCGTTCTGCTATGGTTGTTGTCGCTGTCATATATGGATTGGAGTCGGCACCGGGACCACCCCGCCAACTAGGCAAGACTATAAACTTGAAGCAGAGAAAGACGTTAAGCCAGCGACTGCGAGATACATTGACGGAACGGGAGTAGTAATAATAACAACGTCTTTCGTGTTCAACCAAGATATAGATATATCTGAGGTAGGACTATTCCTATGTGATGGAGATATTAATGCTGGTGGCCCGGGTGCCAGAACTCTCCTAGATAGAACCGTCCTCGACGCACCTGTCCATGTAGCTGCCCAGCAAACACTATATGTTGAATATAGAATCGCGGTCTAGGTGAGCGATCTGTGAAGTACACTGTTGAGGTATATCTGGAAGACATCTATGGGTTTAAGATAAGCCGAGAAGAAGATAAATTTGTCGGTGGTATAACAGCGCTGAAGAGTAAGGTAGTAGATGAAGATAAGTTTTACAGGATACTATATGAGGAGGCATTGAGGCATGGAATATCTTATCTTCAGGCATATGTAAGGAAGATGAACTACCCATACATAGTTGAACCAATACTTGCGGCGGGGAATGATAGTAGAGTAGTTGGTGTTAGGTTAGTATCATATACTGTCATCTCTTCTACAGTTGTCGACAACTTGTTGGATGTACTGCAGCAAGGCATCGGTAAATACTTAGAAGTAATTGTTAGTTCGTAAAGAAAAGCTAATTACTCTTTTTCAATATAAAATTTTTAGATGCTCTATGAACGACGTAGATCGTTATGTGGAGGTTATTTCCTGTGTGCTCGAAGAGTTCATTAAAAAGTATTTATTATTCGGTATTGAGAGAATACCTATATCTGATATAGGGATAGATGTTGAAACAGCTAAAGTCCTAAACGATTTAGGCCTGCTGCAGCTTACTAGCAACACTTACCTCGAACTTAAGAAGCCGTCGGCGGTTGCTCGGTCTCTATGCTTCCTTAAGAAGTATGACCCCTTATTCCCCGTAATAGTTGGGTATGAAGATGTTAAGGAGCTAATATGCCGGAGCTTCAATGAAGTTGGTTTAAACATTTTATTCATAGGTCCGCCCGCAAGCGGTAAAACCCTCTTTCTTGAGTCTATATACATGCTAAATAAGGATAGGGCTGTTTACGTCGATATTAGTAACACAACCCCCGCAGGACTTCTGGACCTTCTTTATATTTCTATGCCGGAAATTTTATGCCTAGACGAGCTAGATAAACCGTATGATAGGCGCGTTTACTACACATTATCGAATATACTCGAATACGGCAACATTATTATTACTAAATATAATAAAACAATGAGTTTTAGGTTTAGGGGCAACGTCTATGGCGGCGCTAATACGGAGAACAGCATTCAAGAACACATCCGGGATAGGTTCCTGAAGATATACCTGCGAACCTACACCATTGACGAGATTAGGGAAATAACAACTACGGCTCTGGTCAAGTTCGGCGTTATACCGGACGCCGGTTTAGCTGCGGAAGTTGTGGATCGGTGTATAAACGCGGGAATTATAAGCATTAGGGACATCATTAAGATCGGCAAGTTTGTTAAGTCGAAAGAAGATATAAACCTCCTCAACAAAATTATATATAGGCTGAATAAACGGAGGTTGGTTTAGATGGATCTTGAGATAGTTGTAAAGGATGACGATGGTATGGGCTGGTTTGAGAATGGTAAGATTGTTATTAATGTGAGGTGGTCTACTGAGGAGTCGATTGTTGAGGACTTGGTAAGCACGTTCTTACATGAGTATCTGGAGCATGTTCTAGGGCTCGGGCATGACTACGCTGAGGAGGGCGAAGGCATGGTTATGGATTT
This sequence comes from Zestosphaera tikiterensis, assembly GCA_003056265.1. Taxonomy (GTDB): domain Archaea; phylum Thermoproteota; class Thermoprotei_A; order Sulfolobales; family NBVN01; genus Zestosphaera; species Zestosphaera tikiterensis. The sequence continues at coordinate 6,990 of NBVN01000014.1, forward strand.
GCTCAAGTGGGGTGATTAAGGTGAATGACCTTTTACTCTTTATAGTAAATGGGACGCTTGGGGCATTTCTTAATGTTTTGATGTGGTCGAAGGCTGTTGAGGATCTTAAGTCGTTTAAAACTTTTAAGCTGGTTTTTATTGGGGCTTTAACAGGGTATATTTATTGGTGGGCCCACTCGGAGTACAATATTCCTAACGGCCTCCTCAGCATAATGGCGGGCTACACGGCGGAGGACTTCTTGGAGTGGATTATGGAGAAGGTGCCTTGGCATAAGTAGTGTTTTGTAGTTTTTTGTTTGTTTGGTTTGGTTTTTTGTTGTTTTGGTTTGGTTTTTTGTCTTTGGGGTTACGCGGAGCGAAAAGTTTATTAACCCCTTACGGGGATTTTAGCTTGAGGTGTGTAAAGGTGGGTTCGGGCGTGAGGGTTGAGGTCTCGCGGCTCGTGGATGAGTTGAAAAAGGTTTTGAATGAGGCGGGGGTGTATAGTTATGTTGCTGATGTGGGGATTGCTGAGAGTGTCGTTTTAAAGATTGATGCGGATGTGCGGGTAACTACTGTTGAGGGGTTTAGGGATGCTGTTAGGCGGGTTGCTGAGGGTTTGAAGATAATTGCGGAGATTGAGAGAGTTATGCGGAGGGCGGGGGTGTTTAACAGTGTTAAGGTGTCTAATGTTTGGGTGGGGAGTAGTTTACAGGTGTATATACATGTGTTTAAGGATTTGAATAATGGTGATTGGGACTTACGGGCGCTTACTGTGGATTGTGATGTGGGTGAGAGGCTGTCGTTAGGCAGTGTGGAATATAAAGTTGTTAAGGATGGGTGTGAGGAGTTCCCAGTGAAGAGAAAGGTTGAGAGCATCGCAGAACTGTGTGCGGGTGTTGAGGAAGTCCTTAAGCTTATCTAAGTTTTTTTGTTTTTAATTCTTTCTTTTCCAGGCGGTTTTTAACTGGTTCCTGCGTTTTTCCGGTTTTTTGGTTTTTTCTTTATTCCGGGGGGAATAATGGAGAACCCCATGGAGGGATCTGCGTGAATTGGTGCGGAAATTTCCCATACTAATTAACTAATTATTACGCTAACCATTAAGCCTCGCAATAAGCAGGGCGTTAAGCAAGTCAGGGAAGCACTAAATCAGTAAGCCCTTAAACGACCGAGGAA
>NBVN01000001.1 GCA_003056265.1 Zestosphaera tikiterensis
ACCGGGGTTAAGCTCGAGAGGAGTATTGAGGCGATCGTTAACGTAGTCAGTGAAACCCCACTCCATAACCACATCGAGTAGTCCAACCTAGTTAAGTATTCGTAGTAGTCCTTAGGTGGGGTAGGGTCTTCAACTACTAGCTTCCCCTCCCTAACCAGCTTATAGAGCTCGACAAGCTCCTTAAGCTTCCTACCCCTTATAAACTCCTCAACAGTCTTCAAGGGAGCGGCACCCCCTCAACCCTCACGTGTAGGTGAACCCACCTACCCGTATATACCCACTTACCACCTCCCGTATCGTAAATCCACAACTCGAAAATCAACGTCGCGTTCCCACCGATTAAAGCGGGGTTCGCCGGTATAGGTATTGAAGCTCTTAATAACGCCTCCTCGCCATGGTTTAAAACTACCGTGTAGTTCCAGAGGGCCGGCGCCGTACTTGAGGTGGTGTTCGTTGGTAAGGTGTCTTTAGAGCCGAACCTATAGACGATCATGTAAGCTTCAGGCCGCCCCATATTATTGAATACGTAGAGGCAGAGAGGAAGTTTCTCACCGATTAAAACGAATGTTGGGTAATCACCGATCTTACAGTCCTCGTTTAACAGCCCTACGGCGTTAAAAGGTTCAATACGTTGAAATTCTTGAGCTGCTGTGAAGACGCTCGCCACAACTATTAAAGCAGTTAAAACGGCGAAAACCTCGTCATCAAGTAGATCCACGAACAACCCACCTCCTCCTAACTTTAAACCATAGGTATGCGTAAAGCCTGGGGAAGAAGACATAGAAAGCTAGCGGGATTAACAACGTAACACCAACCCTAAAATACTTAGCTAGGGTTAACAACACATAACGCGTATCAGCACCCGCCTCAGCTTTAGAAACCTCATAATCAAGGCTTTTCAAGAGTGCTTCAGCCTCACTTAACTTACCGTCTTGAATCAACGCTAGGGAGGTGTTTAACGCGTGGACGTATTGAGTTACGTTAACACCTTTAACGCTTAGTTCCTGAACCCTACGCAGTAAATCCATAGCCTTACTCATTAGGGATTGGCTATCGATTTGAGCTACTGCGACATACGTAGAGGTAAGTAAAGCCGTTAGGAGAGCTAAAGCTGCGAACCTTCGAATCATATCGCAACACCGTTTGACCCTACCGCTTCATTTTATTTAAAACTGTTGCGTTCTGTGTCTGTGGTAGGGACTTCCACCTCGTCCATAGTAGTTTCTTAACCACTATGGGGTCATGGGCGGCTGTCGAGGGTAACGGCATGACCCTCCCATCTATGTTTTGATCACTCCTACCTAGGCTTGGAGCATCGCTCCCATCGCCTAGGTAGGCTTTTATTAGGAGGTTCCAACACGCAACTACGTCTCTATGCCATAGTTCCCCACCTTTACTACACTTACCAATCCTAGTGTTGTTGTTATAGCGTATTTTAACCTTATGTATTGGGCAAGTCTTTGATGTGTTCTTAGGGTTGACGTATATTATCGGGATTCCATATTCTTTAGCTTTCTTCTCTATAGCTTTCTGAATGCCTTTGAAAGATGCTTGAAATATCCTATGTCTTAGTTGGTCGTTCTTAATCTTTTTAATCATGCTCTCGGCAGGTTTCTCACCGAGATCTTCTAGCACGATGGCGTATTGCTTTTCGTATGCTGCTCTAACGATTATGTTTGCTATCTTCAACTTAACATCGTTCTTTCTATACCTTTCCTTAAGTTTCTTAAATATCTTCCTCTTAATTCTAGATCTCTTGCCGTAGAGCTTATCGTATTTTTTCTGGACTCTCTTCCTACGGTAGTAATACCCAAGAACAACATCCTTCATATTAGTTTCAAATAGGTAGGCAACGCCATTAACCAACATCGCTAAGCTGTTCTCGTTAACGTCTATAGGGATGAAGCCTCTGTGCTTATATTTATTAACGTCTTTAACGAAGGTTAGGTATATTACGAGTTGTTTGTTTCTTTTATTGAGTTTAACCTTGGCTTCACTGGATAGTACCCACCCACGGTTGACGTACTTCCAGTACTGCTTATGAGATTCAATGTCTATCGTTATCCATCCTTTATGGGTTGCTATGTTAATGGATGTATACCCATCGCATCTCCATAGGTGGTCGTCTAACCATATGGTGATGTTTTTAATTTCTGGGTATTCCTTTTCAGCTATTCCTTCCTTCTTCAACTTCAGGAAGCTTTTAACTCTAGTACTGGCGTCCTGACATGCTGTGTAGATGTAATGCGTTGGTAGTTGTGGATATAGATTCCTCACCCCACCATACTTCAACGCCTTCAACTTAGTGAAACTCCTAACACCATTAGAAACAGCATACATAACCAACTGCTCAACTATATTACGATACATACCTTCAAGCTCAACAAAAACCTTAAACACTCTCTTAGGAAGTCTAACACTCCTAACAACAACGGTTCTCGCTACTCTAACCACTCCCCCCAACCTCCTCTAGGAGCTTTTTGAAGCCTTCGACAAGCCTCTTCTTCCTGTGGCTCCTTAACCCGCAGAGCTTGCCTGCAAATGAGGTAACTATGGCAAGTAAGTCTTCTACGAGCTCTTGGTGAGCATCCCTGGGCTCCTCACCGTAGACGACCTCTATCCTTACACCATACTGCTTGAAGAAGTACTCTAGGTACTCGAAACCGAAGCGGGTTAACCTGTCCCTGTATGCAACGACTACAATGTCTACTTGCCTATTGACCACGTAGTTGAAGAGCTTTGTTAATCCTCTACGGCTAGTCTTAAGACCGCTAGCTACATCGCTGAGAACATCCACGACTCTATAACCTTTGGCGGAGCAGTATTGTGTGAGGTGCTGTATCTGCCTCTCTAAATCGTTTCTCTGGTCTGAGGAACTAACACGGGCATAGATAACTGCTCTAACTTCCTTAACCTCGACTCTACCACCTATTATCCTCTCTACTTCGCTCTCAGGTATCATCCACCTACCAGTAGGAGTCATAACAGCCCTAATCCTACCAGAATAAATCCACCTCTTCAAAGTAATGAAGCTAATACCGAGGCGCCTACACGCTTCTCTTAGCGGCAGTAGCTTCTCAGTCGTTCGTCATTCCTCAATATAAAAAGATATAGTTTGAAATATTTAAAAGTTTCTGTCCCCCACGTAAGCGTGCGTAAACCCAACACCGCTAAGCACGTATATCAGGTAGGAAGCCCAGGTGGACGTTGCCTTACCGTGTATGAGGATGTAACGCCTGGGTGGTTTAATACCTACGTTGAGTAAGGCTTGAACTAACTCCCTACTGCTTGAGGCTAGGTAAGTAAGTAAAGCGTTGAAAGGCTTTAAATCCATTGCTTTAGATATGAACTCAACCTCCTCAGGGCGTAAGTACCTATTAAGCGATTCATACTCGTATAAAACCTCAAGAGGGCTTCCCCTTAAAGTTCTGTAGAGGAGCTCCAACACGCCAACGGCGTTACCGCTTAAAACCGCTACGTAACCACCTAAAACAAGCACTACGTCTAAAGATGCTTCAGGATCTGATGAAGTCCTCTCAACAACGTGATGCAGTAGGTTAGCTAGGAGGGCGTCTAACTCCCTTGAGCTCGTAGCAGTTAAGTTAACTATTAAGAAAGCCTCCCCTCCACCAGCTCCGCCGCCACCTCCCTGCGATTCCGAAGCTGTAACATACTCTTTAGAGACGAACCTCAACATGCTCAATGTCTTCTTCCAGTGAAGGTCTCTAAACGTATCGCCAGGCTCAAACTCCCTAACGCCTGCGTACTCACCGGTCCTCCACTTAACCTCACCGCTGATCTCCACATACTCCTCAATTAACTTCTTGAGGAAGCTAACAACGCCACCGTCAACCCCGACTTCTTTAAACGCTTTAACTAAAGCCACTAACTCCTCATCAGAAACCGGAACTAACTTCCCGCTTAACTCATCCATCCTCATCAACGCGGCAATAGAGATCGCTGCGTGGATATCGCCTAACCCAACCCCCGCAAGTAACGCTTTAGCTCTAGCTAACAACCTAGAAGTTAATGGAAGCGCGTTAAACTCGAAGTTGAAGACCCCCACCTCCTTAAAGGCTAAGCCGCTTAAGTCAGTTACTGAAACCGTAGCTAAAAACCTATTTAAACCTACATGCTCAACAACTACGTCAAACCATACGACGTCGTCCGGGTTAACAACCTTCTCAACCTTAGCAGGGCCTTCAACAAAACACTTAAGAGGTTTAGAAGCTTTAACGAGTAACCCAACCCTAACTGAAGACCCTACATACACCTCGTTAGGAACGTTAAGAACCTCAATAGAGACATTCCTTAACGACGTGATGTAAGTAACTACAGACAGCAACGTAAAAAACACTGCTGCGGAAGCCAAACCAACTATGAGGTATGGATTTATAATAGCTGTTAATGCGTTAATCGCTTGAAGAGTTAAAGTTGAGGCGGATGTAAAGCCTAAGAACCCGTAACCTCTACCAACCCTTAAAGACTTAACTAAGAGCGTGAGAGTAGTGAGGTACGTCAACACGTAGGCTAAGTTTAAACCTACGGCTACGTAGGACATCGCTAAAGATAAGGCTGTAAATACGTTTAAGTTTATGAACGCCGCCGCAATTAACGCAGGGCAGGGGATTAGATATGCTGGATTTAAAGAAACGTATGACGTGATTATGTAGGGAATTAACGCGACGGTTAAGTAAGCAAGTTTATAACGGGTTTTAAACCTCTTTAAATCGACGTTTTTTGAAACCCACATGTAGGTGAGTGCCGTTGAAACGATCAAAACGCTTAAGTGACTTAATAACGTGGGTTTACTTGCGGTCCAGAGGTATAGGTAAAGCTTAACTCTATCAAACCAACTTAAGTTGATGGTGTTAACGTAGATAGCGTAAGCACCGCCAACTCCTAAACCACTTAAGAACTTTATATTATCTAACGTAGTTACGTACTCATTCATGAAGAACGTGGGCGAAGGTATAAGAACCACAGACCCGTTGCCGACTCTCCAACCGATTAAGACTGCGTAGGAACCCATCGGGTCGTAAACGTCGTAGAAACCGTTGCCGTCTGTATCAACGTACGCGTATTTAGAGGTCTCAGCCATGAAGTCCGCCGCGGTACGTATTTCCACATACGTAACGTTCGAAACAACCACGTTGAAGTCCTTTACCTTAGTTTTAATAACCCACCTGTAGTTGAAGGCCGTCACTTCATCCAACACCTGCTTGCCGTGGAAGACTACGTCAATGCCTAACCCAGATAGGAAAGTTTTTGAATAGCCTTGAGAATCGCTTACAACAACTACGGAACCGCATCTAACGAAATTCGTTAAGGACTTAACCTCATCTTCAGTAAGCCCTCTCTGCAGTATTAGAAATAGTGTTGAACCGCATTTCAAATTACTTAAGTCGTTGAGTAAGTCAGCTTTAAACTCTTCGAAGACGGAGCTTATGCCATATACACCGCTATTCCAAGGGCTGTAAGGCGTTGATGACGGAATATATATCAAACCTGAAAGTATCGTAAGTACTAAGGCGAAGAACATCGACAGCACTATAGCGTAAGACCTCATTTAAACCACCTAAGGATTTCCTCATACGCTTTCTTTAAGTTCCGTAATTCAGGCTTGCTTCGGGAGTAGAGATACTGCTCGTAAACTAAGATAAACCTCCATAAACTACTTGATACAGCACCTAAAGTTTTTGAAGCTCTGAAGTAATACTCCCTTAACGTCTCACTTATCGTAGGTGGTTCAACATACCTACTTAAGAAAGCAATTAAGCTACGGTACATCGTTGTAAAGGACTCAACAACCAACCCCCCACCTCTTAAGCCTAAACCCCTCAACGTCTTTGAAACTCCCTCAAAATACGTAATTAAACCTTGAGTTGAGGCGTTAATTAGCAGGAGGGAGGTCGTCAATAGAGTTAAGGCTGTGACAAAGTTAATGGAATAAACACTCAAAGAAATCGACGCGGTTGAGTACTGAGGGTCTGAAGGGATAACCTCAACAGTAACTGAAGAAAGTCCGGCTAGGAAAACCCCATCGAGGGGGATGTTAATAGAGTTAAGTGTATTGCTTGAAACCCTCGCTTCAAGTAGGACACGCACCCCACTCCTCACAACAACTCTAGATTCGTTGAGTTCCCTACCCAGCCTTAAATATAGGGGGGCAGTGAAGGGCGGGCCGACCACAACTTGAGGTAAGCCAACGAAGACTTTAGGGGTTAACCCGGAAATGGTGAAGGTTAAGACGTTCTTCAACGGTAAATACCTTCCTTTAGGAAGGACTTCAGCAACCAACGCGTAATTACCTTCTTCTAAGGCGCTGGTGTTTAATACGTAAGTTCGAACCCCAGCAAACACAGTTAAGGTTTCGCTAACGTTCGTAAACTCACCCCCAGCTTTAAGGACTTCAACTTTAATCGTTAGAGGTACTTCAGCTTCAGACTCGATAGTTAAGCTTAAGTTGCTGCCGGGTTTAATACTAGACGGCATTCTAAAGTTGATTGGGGGTTTCTCAGCTTTAACGAGTATAGGCTTCTTAACTATAGCGTAGAATTCTAAGCCGTTTAAACTTCCTGTTAAAGCAACCTCCACAGTAAGCCGGTTCTCAACATCGCTGTAGATTCGCGATTCAGTACTGGGTAACGTCACGTTAATTGTAAGCTTATCGACGTGCTTACCTACGGAAATCGTTGAGGCGTTAACAACAGCTGCTGAAGTTTTAAGTAGTATATGCACGTTCTCCACGTAGATTTCTTGAGGTAGGTAAACACTTAAAGGGATTGTTTCCCCGGCCCAAACCTCATCTACAGACTCTAAAACCACCCTCAACGAAGTTGTGTTTACCCTCTTTAATGCTTCATTAATTAACCTCTCCAGCTTAAGGCTTAAACCGCTTAAGCTCTGCTCCATAGCCTTCGACAACTCAGCTCTTGTTTGCGGGTTAACAACTCGACTTACTAACCCCCTACCGTACGTAGGTATTAAGGACTCAGCCTCCATCTTAAGCCTGTAAACCCTGTAAATCAACTCGGTAGTTACGTTTAAGCCGTTGGCGGAGGTGTTTAGTAATATATTCAACTCCTTAATTAAGCTCCAGACCTTCACGTGTTGATAGCTTAAGTCCTGCGGGACTTTAACGTTTAAAGCCGCGTCAGCAGTTGAAATAACGGATTCGTAGTTTCCAACGTACATTTCAGATAACGCGTTGATCAACATAATGGTGAGCGGTCCCGAATCAAACCTATACTCTTCAGAGTACGTTGGGGTAAGCGTGAAGAAAACTGTTAAGACGAGGATCAACACCGCAAGCGTTACGTAGCGTTTCATGACGGCATCGCCAGCAGCCTATATCCCAATATCTCTAAAACTCTAACGGCGACTATAAACGCGAACACAGCGATTAACACTATGTCCACGAGCCTTAAATTTGAAGCCTCCCTAATAGAGGGTAGGATCGTTGTCGATATGAAGTATGTGAGGATAGCTATAGAGACGTACGCGTCGATTCTAGACTCCCCTAGAATCGTTAACGAGCTTATAGCGATTGTATGGATTGCTACGTATATTATTAAATCTCTAAACAGCCCCTTCAGCCTCAACCACCTTCAGCCTAACCCTATAAAGTCCTTCAACGAACTCCTGCTTAGTGACTGCGACCCCCTTCCTTAAATATGAGGTTATGTAAGCAGGTAAGAGGACTTGAACGGGGTTTAAAGGCCTCCACCCACCGCTAATTAAATCCTTTCTTACACCTCTTAACTCAACGACTAACTCGCCTGCCTCCTCCTTAACACTTACCGCGTTAGCTATACCGAACTTCGTTAAAGCAGCTTCTAAATCCTCGGCTTCAACCGTTAGGTTATTTAAGCTAAAAGCTATGTAGGGAACTCCCTTGACAACCCCTAGACCTGGGGAGACGTCTGAACACGGTAGCATACTCTTCGAGAAGATCACGTATGTCACACCGTCTTTAAAGCATGTCCGCATCACTACCTCGTTTATAAGGCCTAAATCCTCGTAAACTTTAATAAGCGCTGAAGAAAGTAGTTTGCTGTAGTTATTTAACGCTTCGCTTAAGGGATCGCTATACGTCAGGCCTAAAGTAGCTAGGGTTAAGCCTAAAACGAGGGTGGAGAGTGAAACCCCAGCTAACGAATTATTTGAGGTTATCAACCCATATATGGTGAAACCTACGGAGATTATCGTAACCCCCACACCTAACGTTACTAAGCGGGTGTCCATTGACTGACGGCACCCCATAAAGCAAGCCTTAGGAGTGAGTCAACCCACCCATAACTCCATGACCTAAGCTTAACTACATAGAACCTAACGAAGAAAAACGTAAGTGAGTAAGCGATTAAAACAACGCTTAACTTAAGGGATACGGCATACAGTGCTACATAGTATAAGCAAGTTAAAACAGCGCGTACGTCACCCCCCTCCACACCTTCTAAGAATGTAGCTTCTATATAAGGTGATAAAACAACCCAAGAAATGTATGGAACGCCTAACACAACACCTACCAACCCGATAGACAGCAACGCCGTAGAATTCACTAACATAGCCTTATTTAAGATCCTAAAACCAGCTTTTGAAGTTAAAGTAAGTAGCGTAAGCAGAGTTAGTAACGCGATGAATAGGGATAAGGCGTTAGGGATCATAACCGTTAATCCAAAGTATATAGTGCTTGATAGAATAATGACCCAAGTCTTATCCTCTGTTAAACTACCTTTTAAAAACGAGATAATGAGGGATAAGCCTGTTAAGGTTAAGTAAGTAAGCAGTGAAGTTATGGAGTCTTTTACTAACACGTAGTTAATGAGTGAAGCAATTAAGGCGATGTTGGCTTCGATAAGACGTATCAAAGTCGATTCACTCCTTAGGAACGCTAACAGAATTTAAAACCTCGTTAACCACGTCTAAAGCGGTTTTACCTACGGCTTCAGGCCTAAGCATTATTCTATGAGGTAAGACATACTTACTTAAGAACTTAACGTCGTCAGGTATTACGTAATCCCTCCCTTCAATTAACGCGTGGGCTTTAGATAGTCTGTAGAGATATATGGAGCCTCTATGGCTGGGTCCATATAAAACATCCTTATGCTTTCTTAAACTTACGACGATCTCAGTTATGTAGTTTACGATGCGTTGATCTACGTAGATAAGCCCGCCTAGAGAGTCTTGAAGGCTTCTCAACTCCTTCGGAGTTATTAAAGACTTCAGCCCTTCAACACTCGTTAAGTATAGCTCATCTGACCTACCCACTATCTCTAACTCCGAGTCTCTTCCAACATATTCCGTAGGTACAACCACCCAAAAACGGTCTATTAAGCCAAGCACCACTTTAAACACACCTACTTCGATTTCTGGAGGGATTATAGTTGCGAATACGTGGAAGGGTCTCTCCACGTGGTATGTGTCGCCTTCAACGCTTACTTGATATTCAGCCATGGCTTGAAGTAGGGCTGATTGAGCCCGTGTAGGTATTCTGTTTAAGTCATCTACCTGAAGTATGTTTGTGAATATAGGGCCCTTCACGAACGTTTTAGATCCGTTGAGGGTATGTATGTAGAAACCGACGATGTCTGAAGGAAGTATGTCTGGATTTCCTTGAACCCTCCTATAATCTCCGCCTACAACTTTAGCTAACGCTTTACAAGTTAATGTTTTGCCAGCACCCGGCGGTCCTTCAATCAATACATGCCCGCCAGCAACTAAGGTGGCAAGCATTAACTTAATCTCCTCACGTTTGCCGACGACGAAGCTGGAGATTAAATCTATGGCTTCCTTAAGTAGTGTCGACCACTTACTGACCTCATCACTCATTTAAGACCCCGTCAACGCTTCTAATAATTTACTGTCCTTAACATATTTAAAGCAATGCTTAAATTAAGTAGTTTCAGTAAATCGTGGTTTGAGGGTTGAGGAGGGCTTTCGTAAATATAGCGGCTGTAGCTACCTTAGTAACGTCTTTAAGTGTTTTCTATAGGGCTTCAACACTTACTTATCTTGAGGTTCTTCAGTTAAGTAGTTACAGCTACTTAATGGTTTTAATACCTACGTCTGTTTACGTAGTTTTAAACCTTGTTAATGAGTACGGCACTTTAAAAGGTTTAGATGTTTTTAAGTTTGCGGTGATTACTGCTGTAGTCTGCTTATCTGCTTTACTATATGTTTTATCTAGGCATGTCTTAAACTACGCACTGCAGTTGGAGTTGCTTTCGCTAGCGACTTTAACTGCTTCGGTTATTTCCGTTATGTATGGTGAGTTTAAAAACCCTGCCGTACCTTTAGCTGTGTGGTTACTTCTCATTTCTTTCATACCACTGCCTTATGAAGTTATGGAATCCTTAGCTTCTTCGCTAGCTAGCCTTACAGCCTCATTAACTGCTTTAATCGTTGGGGGGAAGGCAGTAACTTCTGAAGGGTTTGTAGGGGTTGCGTTTGTAGACTTTCAAGGGGTTGAGAGGGTTTTTCAATTAACGCCTGAATATAGCGGGTTAACTACGTTTTTAACTATCTACTCTTTAACGCCGATAACTCTCTACCACCTACTTAAGGGGGTTTTAGCCTCAAGAGTTAAGAAAGTTAAAGCTTACGTAACGTCGATAGCTTTAGCTGCTGTTATAACTTTCTTAGGTAGTTTAGCTAAAGCTGTTTTAATCACATACTTAATTAAGGTTGGTAATTACCAAACAGCTTCATCCATCTCCCAATTGATTCACCCGTTAACATACGTGGCTTTAGCTGCTATCACATCGCTTTACGTAGTTTTTAAACTTCCGAGGAAGGGCGGTGGAGACCGTGGGGTTAATGGGTTATCGTTAAGCCTTGAAGACTTAAGTAAGGTGGGGTCTCTAGCCTTCGTAACTCTACTTTTCTTTGGTTTAACCGGTTTTTTAGGTGTTGCCGTAGGGCAGGCGGCAACCTACTCAGTAAGTGTTACGGAGTTGTTTAGCGGTTCAGCAGCGTTTAACGCCTCACTTAAGGGTTTAGCTGTGGATACTATGCCTAAACCGTTCGTTGGGTTTGCTTTAAACGCTTTAACAACATACGAAGTTGAGGTTGTGGAGGGTGGTTATAGGGCTTTAGGGTATGTGGAGGTTGCTGAAGCTCCAAGCAGGTTTCATGAATGGAGAGCTTCCCTAACTACTCAAGGGTGTAGGGTGTTAAAGCAGTGGGTTGAGGTTGGTGAAGTAGTTAAAAATTACGCGTTAATCGTTGGAAACGCCGGTGAGTACCTCCTCGCCTACAGCGTATATACGTACGTATCTAAAGCGGGGAACGCATACGTTAGGATTTCACTCGTTACTGAAGTTTTAGGGGATGAATACGTTGATAAAGTGTCTTGGTTAAGTAGCGTGTTAAGCAACGTAAACCTTAAAACACATCAACTTAAGGATGTTGAGTACGTAGTTCAGGCTTTAAACGTAAGCGTGGCCGTAGCTTTAATAGCTTCGGTTTCTGGGGTTGTCTTTAAGGTTTTAAGGGCGAGGGGTTAAGCTGTTTAAGTTTAATATCTGGGGGTGTTAGTAAATAGTAGGGGGTGTTAGTACGTACTTCAGACCCGGCGTTAAAGAGTCTAGGGATGAGTTCTTTAACTTTGAAGCCGAACTCGAAACTTTCTTAAGGGAGTTAAGGAGCTCCGATACTAGGATGATCGTCGTAAAAGGTTTGAGGAGAACCGGTAAGTCTTCCTTGCTGAGGGTCGGTCTCTCCGAGTGTGGGTTCCCATATCTTTTAATTGATTCGAGAGCTTTAGGTTCTTTCAGTCCGGACCGTGCCTACGATTTGATGGCTTCATCCCTTTCCAAGCTTGTTGAGAGGCATAGGTCTTTACTGGAGTTTTTAAGGAAGGTTAGGGAGGTCTACATCTCCGGAGGGGTTGCTGCCGTGAGTGTGGGGTTCTTGAGTAGGGAGAGGCGAGCCTTAGTTGAAGTTTTGGAGAGGTTAAATGAGTGGGGTGAGTCGCGAGGTAGTTTCGTTGTTTTAGCTTTAGATGAAGCTCAGGAGTTTAGGTTCTACCCTAGATTCACGTCTATACTAGCTTACGTATACGACCACCTACGTTGGGTTAAGGTGGTGATGGCGGGTTCTGAAGTGGGGGTGCTGGATAAGTTTTTAGGGAGGGAAGAGCCTAAAGCCCCTCTATACGGCCGTCCATACGTGGAGATAGAGATGAGGAGGTTAAGCAGGGAGAAGGCTTTAGAATTTCTTAAGCTAGGTTTTGAAGAAGCTGGTGTGAAGCCTGAAAACGTTGAGGAAGCCGTTAACGTGTTCGACGGGGTTATAGGGTGGCTTACCAGCTACGGATATTACGCGTTGAGAGTAGGTCATAAAGAAGCTTTAAAGAGGGTTCTCGACGAAGCCGTGAGCTTAGTGAAGGATGAGGTAGAATCCTTCCTAGCTTTAAGGAAGCAAGCAAGAGATAGGTACTTAACAATACTTCAACTTATATCCACACCTATGAGGTGGTCGGACGTTAAGAGAGGGGTTACCGCTAAGTTAGGCGTTAAAGTAAGTGATAAGCAGTTAAGTAACTACCTAGCAGAACTCGTGAACTACGGGCTCGCAGTAAATCAAGGTGGGAAGTACGTGATAGCTGATCCAATAATAGCTGAGGCAGTGTCTAGAATGCGTTGATGAAAACGCACTTACCCTTAAGCTTCAAACATATTCAAGAGTTGAGATTCGCTGTAGACCAGCAATCCATACTTTAATCATTATCCTAACGCGTTAAAGTTACTGAGTTAGTCAAACCTCATTAACAACTCGTTGAATTTCCTATAATGTTTTATAGCGTTTCCCAACCACGATACCCCTAAGATAACCTACGACAACATATCTAAACCTGACATCTTTAATCAAGCAGGCCTAGAAATGCTTATGGAGTGTTAACTTCAGTTCCTCCCTTATAACGTTGACGACTTAAGAAGATAATACTTATTTTGAGTTAAGCAATAGTTTTGTTTGGTGATTACATGCGTGTAGGGATTCCATGCGTTAAATCTGGTGAGAGGTTCTATATCTCACCACACTTCGGTCGAGCACCGTATTTCGCATTATATGAGGTTTCTGAAGAAGGTGTTAAGTTGGTGAAGATTGAGGAGAACCCTCACGGCACTAAAGAACATAGAGGTGGGGAAGGTCGTTTAATCATAGACCTGCTCCTGAAAAACGGTGTTGAAGGGGTTGTGGTTTACGGGATAGGATCTGGAGCTTTCTATAGGTTACGTGAAAATGGAGTGAAGATATTCGCAGTTGATAAGTTCATGCCTGTTGAGGAGGCTTTAGAACTCCTTAGGGCAGGTAAGTTAAAGGAGGCTGAAAAACCTCTAGAGCATGACTGATCTCTCCTCAGGTCTGTGGCTTAAGGTGGGGGATGCTACCTTTTAAAAACGTAACAAAACATAACGCTAGTTTATTTCGATAGACCTAACTTTTAGTAAGTAAGCCCATTACTATCGGGGGAGGTAGTTGCTCTTCGATCCAGCTAAACAGCAACGAGAGAGTAATATTGACAAGAAATAGCGACTTCGAGGATGTCAGACCTTGAAAAGTATACCTCCGGTTTATCTCTTCATAACTTACGTTAAGCGGTACAGCATTACCGTACATGAAGTTCTTAACATCGGGGGAGGGAGTTTACCAAGCGTTAGTTAATTTTAACGTGTTGAAAACAGGTTGAGACTACTGAATTGATATTGCCGGAGATGGGTAGATGATGAGTATTTTAAGAATGTTTGTTGAGGATTCGTTTAATATATAAACGGAAACTACGGAAGATATGTAAAGAGACTTTATGGGGTGGTGGAGTGGTTTTAAATCGTGAGGTTCTTAAGAGTAAGGTTTCCTCAAGTGTTGAGTCTGTTTATCGTGAGTATGTGAAGGTTTTAGCCGAGTTAGTTAGGATTCCTACCGTATCTGCTTGGGGCGGTGATGGAATTAAAGAAGGTTGTGAAGTTGTTAACTCCTTACTGAAGGAAAGGGGTTGGGCGACAACGACTGTAAGTGGTGGGGGCTTCCCTGTAGTGATTGCTGAATTGGGCTCAGGCTCTAAGACCGTTATGTTTTACAACCATTATGACGTACAGCCTCCAGACCCTTTAGATGAGTGGGTTTCAAACCCCTTCAGCCTTGCTGAGAAGGAGGGTTTGCTTTTTGGGAGGGGTGTTGCGGACAATAAAGGGAATATCGCGGCTAGGATGGCGGCCGCCGAAGTCATTCAGCCATATCTTGACGACCTAGACTTAAAGCTTAAGTTCGTTATAGAGGGTGAGGAGGAGGTAGGTTCTCCAACACTTTCTAATGTGGTTGATGGGTATAGGGATTTACTACGTGCTGAAGCTGGTTTCTGGGAGACTGGATACGTCGGTAGGGATGACGTGCTGTCCATAAGCTTAGGATTTAAGGGGATGCTCTACGTTGAGGTAGTGATTAAAGGACCTAATAGAGATGTTCACAGCGGTAACGCACCTTTAATACCTAATCCCGCTTGGAGGATTGCTAAGTTATTAACCACGCTTAAGGACGAGGTAGGTAACGTTAAGGTGCCGGGCTTTTACGATGACGTAGATGGGGAGTTCTTGAAAAACGCTGAGGAGCTTTTGAAAGGGCTTGACCCTGAAGAACTTAACGCACTTAAGGAAGAGTTAGGGATTAAAGAATTTGTAGGTGGTGTTGAAGGGCTTGAAGCTTATAGGAAGCTCCTTCTGACGCCGTCGCTTAACGTTTCAGGGCTTTACGCAGGGTATACGGGCAAGGGATCTAAAACTATAGTGCCTTCTAAAGCAGGTGTTAAAATCGACATACGCCCTATACCCGGTCAAGACCCGCAGAAGATCTTAAACGTGTTTAAAGAGTACCTAAAAAGTCAAGGCTTTGCGGATGCTGAAGTCTTTGTGGAGAGTATGTATAGGTCAGGATATACCAACCCGAAGGAGGTGATAGTTAAGGCCTCCGTAAAAGCTGCTGAGGAAGCGTATGGAAAACCACCTAAGGTAATGCCTATCTCAGCTGGTTCAGGGCCTATGTACCTCTTCACACATGTGTTGAAGATACCTATGACCGGTGCTGGCGTTGGTTACTACGGCTCAAGAGTTCACGCACCCAACGAAAACATCAGAGTTAAAGATTTCATCAGAGGCGTTAAGCACGTAGCTCTAACCTTAATAGAGTATTCATCGATGCGTGAGTCGAGCGTATGAAGTTAAAAACGCTTAACATTTAAGTTTTAAGCAACGTTAAAGCTTTAAACTTTCCTTCACTATCGCTTAAACGACGTATTAAGCTTATTATTCTTAACGCGTTCTGTATTTGGTTGACGTATATGGCTAGAGAATTTACCGTTGGTTTACTTCAATTCGGTTCAACACTTGACAAAAGTAAGAACTTAGAGAAGATCTCTTCAATGCTTAAGAGAGTTAACGCCGACGTAATCGTTATCCCGGAGTATTCGATGTTCCCGATAAGCACGTTAACCCCTGAAGAGGTGTTTAACCTAGCTGAGTATGTAGACGGTCCGTACGTTACTGGGTTAGCGAAACTCGCTAGGGAGCATTCCACCTACTTCTTAGCCACGTATTTTGAAAGGGCTCAAAGACCTAAGGTGTTTAACTCCGCGTCGTTGATCTCGCCTTCGGGAGATGTATTAACGACTTACAGGAAGGTGCATCTCTTCGACGCCTACGGGTATAGGGAATCAGATTACATGATGCCTGGAAGCAAGCCTTCAGACGTTATTCAAGTTAAGAACGTTAACGTAGCTGTAGCTATATGCTTCGATATTAGGTTTCCAGAGCTCTTCAGGACGTATGCTTTAAGAGGTGCTGAGTTGGTGTTGATTCCGTCGGCATGGTATAGAGGGCCTTTAAAAGAGGAGACTTTAGCGTTTCTAGCTAGAGCTAGAGCTCATGAAAACACCGTCTATATAGCTTTAGCAGTTCAGTATAGCCCTGAATTCACTGGAAGGAGTATGGTTGTAGACCCTCTGGGTACTGTATTGCTTGATTTAGGGATTGGCGAGAAATACGTTGAGTTTAAGATCGACGTAGACTACATTCACGAAGTAAGGAAGGCGTTACCAGTTCTAAACCTTAGGAGACCGGAACTATATCAGGTTTAAGGGCAGGTGTTTTTAAAGAGGAAAAATCACGTAAGTTTTATAGTGCCTAACTCTTCGAGGTTTTCAGCGTCAAACACTTTAATTAAGGTGTCTGACACCGTAAAAACTTCCTTACCTATGTATATCGTCCTTAAAGCGCCGTCATGACTTAAAAAGCTCTTCACTTTAAGTACGTCGTTAGCGTAGGATATCGCTAGAACACCGCTTAAGTACCCCTTATATGCGTAACCCTGTATCGGGACGTAGAAGGTTAGGTAGTCGGGGTCTAAAGTGAATGCGTGATGATCTCCGAATATTGGGCTGTAGCTATCCGCTAGCTTAACCTCCGAGATAACGCTCATTTTAGTCGGGTCTGAAACGTTGAAGAGGGATATCTTAACGCCGTGGCTTTCTGTGTCAACACCCACACCTAACAGCCTATCTTCGCTTAGCGGATGTAGGTATTCGCTAAACCCAGGTATTTTAAGATATCCAAGAACCTCAGGTTTTTCAGGGTTCTTTAAATCTATCGCGAAGAGAGGGTCTACCTGCCTGAAAGTAACTAGGAAGAGCACGTTCTTAACGAGCCTAGCTGCGTAGATCCTCTCACCAGGCGCTAAACCTACTAACGCCCCAACCACTTTAAGGTCGTTTAAACCCACTATAAACACGTTATTCTGGGTTTCGCTAACGGGTACTATATAAGCGTTGATCCAGAACTTAAGGGTTTTATCGACGTTAACGCTTTCCTCAGGACCGCCCACCTTAACAGTTCTCGTAACGCAGGTATTGCCTGAACACTCCACTATAACCGCTTCCGTAGCTTTACGCGGTGATTCCACCGCAGGTAACTCAACAACCTCAGCCTTAATTACCATGTTGGAGGAGGTCGTCGCTACTACGAAGTAGTCCCCCATCTCCTCCATGGCGAATTGATCTAGTAGCCGGCCTTCGACGTTGAAGCTACCTACGTAGGTTATTTCAGATCCTTTAACGCTGAAGAGGTGGAACCGCGTTGATTGTTTGAACTTAATGGATTCTAACTCCTTACTTAACGCTTCCTTAACTCCCTTCAAATCCGCTGGGTTTAAAGCACTTAAGTATTTGTTAACGACTTCATAGCATTTGGTTAGGTTGCCCTCATTTAAAGCTTGATTTAACTCCTTACTTAAGTCCTCAGGCATGTACTTAATTAAGACTTTAAGTACTTCAACGTAGGGGCGTATGTAGCTTAAGTCCTCACCAGTAGCTATGTAAAGCCTCTCAGGAGTCATATACATCCAACTACTCGATCCGGTCATGAACGAATAGGCGGAAACCTTCAACGCGGTTAAATCCAACACGACTATGTTTGTATAGGTGTCCGGCAGCGGGTCAGCCACGCCTATGCTCTGCGGGGGTATTGGAGCGCCGTTAACTAAAGGTATGTCTGCCCCAACTATCGGTTGCCTCACGACTAAATAGACGTAGTTTCCAACTAGTCTAGCGCTTAACACGGAACCCGTGACTGAATACGTTGAGAGTTGCTTCGGTTTTGAAGGGTCTTTCAAGTCGTAAACGATTACTGTAGTGTTAGGGATTCCCGCAGACACGCCTAAACATCTGCAACTTACTGCTACGTCGATTTTAATGGGTATGTAAACCACGTTTTCAACTATGACTACTAGTTTATCAGACGTTAGGAAAACCCCTCTAACGCTGTATCCAGTAACCCCATCAACGCTCGGTTGAATCACGCTTAAAACCTTCCTTTCCGAAGGACTTACGACGAAAACTCTATCCAAGGACGTAGTAGCTATTAAAACACCGTTTGTTTTAACTATATCTAACTCATCAACGCCGGCGACCTGAACGTTCGTAGTTGATGCTCTAGTGGACTCAGTGACTGCGGCCTTAGGGCTTACTGAAGCTACTGCTACGGTCGCCGTGGGGGTAACGACGACTGCCGGAAGCGCTACAGGTACAGACGTTCCAGCCCGAAGTGATGATAGGAGGACCTCACTAAGGTAGTATCGCTTACCAAACAACGTATTATATGATTGCTGTAGGTTGATATTCCTCATTAGGAAGTTTGCTAGTTCTTCATAAGACTTAAACGTTGTAACGCCTGCTAAACCGGTGGAGGTTTCGCTAGGTGTTTCCTTAATAGATATTACTTTACCTTCCGGAAGTGCTGAGGTGTAGGTTACCACACTAACTGTGTTTTGCGGGAAGTACGTACTTATTATTAAAGGTATGGCTGAACCTAATACTAAAGCCGTTAAAGCCAACGCTATATATATCGATCTACTCACTCTACTCACCTTCAAATTTTCTAGCGTTAGGGTTTGTTAAAACTCTAAGCGTTGAACAGCTACTGTTCGAAGTTTTGAACGTTTAAACCGTTTTAAGGAATTAACGAGATACTTAGATAGAGTTGATGATGTAGTGGCTGGGGAGGAACTCAGTAAAACATCGCTTAAGATATACGTGTATTTACTGAGTTCAAGCAGCCCTCAAGGCGTTAGGGAGATTGCTAGAGCTTTAAACCTTCCGGTAAGTACGGCACACTACCACGTAAAGAAACTTATGGAGTTAGGTCTTATAAAGGAGGAGTCTGACGGCTATAGAGTCTCGAAGGTTGTAGGTCTCGAAGGGTTTTTAGTTATAGGTAGGAAGTTAGTCCCTAGGTTTACGGTGTATGCTATGTTCTTCGCCGGCGTTTTAATCGGTGAGTTAGCGTTAGTAATGAGTAGGGGCTTAACCCCAGACGGCTTAATAGCTTTGATAGTTTCCCTAACGGCGTTCGCGCTGTTTTTTATTGAGGGGATGATGGTTAAGTCTAAACTCCTTAGGTAGTGTGTAGTTAACTCACTACTCACCTAAAACCTCAACGACAACCGTTCTCTCCATTCTCGGGCCGTCCAACTCCAGCAGGAATATGTTCTGCCAGACACCCCTCACCAACTTGCCGTTACGTATCGGTAGTGCTTTATCACTACCTAGCAATACAGACCCTATATGGGCGTGAGCGTTATCGTCTATTAAGTTATGTTTCCAACTCCTCTCAGGTTCCGTAAGTTCCTTAACCTTAGTCAGTATGTCTTGAATTAACCCCGACTCACGCTCGTTCATGATTATAGCTGCCGTAGCGTGAGGAGCGAAGATAAGGCAGACCCCATTAACTACACCGCTTTCCTTAACTATCTCCTCAACCTGACGTGTTATATCTACGAGTTGTAGCTTTTCAGTAGTGCTTAACTTTAACTCACGGAAGTATACCTTCACCTCACATCCACCGAGGAGTATTTTTAACTCGAAGGTAATTTCGTTTACTTCCGATGCTTTACAATGGTGTTAAGCCCGTAACTCCCCACCAGAGGGGTATCGCCCGAGACCCGACAGTGAAACCCTGCCCTTCAAGGCGGGGAGAGGGTCATTACCAGCCCTTAACTTTATCTAGTACGTCATCTTTAACGAGTCCTTCCTCAACGTCGTTTATGGCTTTCTCGAGGACGTTCAACCCTTCATCGAGTGTTTCCTTCTCTATAGTTAGTGGTGGTTGCACTCTTAAGACGTTGCCGCTGACGAAGAATATTATGAGGCCGAGTTCGTAAGCTCTCCAAACAACTTTCTTAGCTTCTAAGTAAGCCCTTTCTTTAGTTTCCCTATCCTTAACTAGATCGATGCCTATCATTAGGCCCTTCCCTCTAACGTCGCCGATGAGTTGATGTGCTTCAGCTATTTTCTTTAACCTCCACATCGTATAGTTACCTAATTCCTCAGCCCTTCTTAGGAGGTTATTCTCTTCAATGAATTCAATCACAGCTAAAGCAGCTTTAGAAGCTACTGGGTTGCCGGATAACGTAAACGAATAGGATAGGTCGGGTAAGGAGTTCATTATCTCCTCATTACCGACTATAGCTGATATGGGGAGGCCGCCCCCTAAAGCCTTACCTAACGTCACAACGTTAGGTCTTACCCCGAAATGCTCTATAGCAAACCACTTACCGGTTCTCCCCACACCGCTTTGAACCTCATCCACGATTAAAGGTATCCCCGCCCTCCTTAAGTAAGGCTCTAAAAGCTTGAAGTAATTCTCCGGAGGTACTACGAAGCCGGCATCGCCTTGAATGGCTTCAGTTATTAAGGCGTATACGTCATCACCTAACACGTCGATCTTCTCCTTAACTTTCTCAACACATGCGTACCCGCAGGTTTTAGGGTTAAGGCCTAAAGGACATCTAAAACAGTCTGGAAACGGTAGGAACGTAACCCTACCCCAAGCACTTAACGTTTTAGAGACCTCCCTATACATGCCTATTCCGGAGGCTGTTATCCCAGCAACGCAACACCCGTGGTAACTACCTTCGTAACTTAGTAGGTGATTAGCCCGCTTCCTAAAAGCCTTAGCCAGTATTAAAGCACCTTCGTTAGCGTCACTACCGCTAAGCCCTAAAGCTACTTTAGCTCTATCGACGGGAGCTATGCTGACGAGTTTCTCACCTAATTCTAAAGCCGGTATGTTGAAAGCGTATATATGTGTGAAGTGAAGTAAGTTCTCAACCTGTGCCTTAACAGCTTCAACGACTTTAACGTTGTTATACCCTACGTTAACCACCGCAGCGCTTGAGGAGAAGTCTATATACCCCCTACCGTTGACGTCCCACACTTTAGCGTTTAAAGCTCTCTCAGCAACTATAGGTACGTAATCCACGCGTGAAACACTTGCGAAAACCTTCCTATACCTGCTGATTATATCCTCGACTCGATTACAGCAGCTTAAAGGTTTAAACACAAGTACACCTCAAGAATTAAATGGCGGCATGTAAATTAAGTATAACGTGACTAACCTATGAGGTAGATCCAGCATCCTTCAAACCTTAAACAGCTATTTATCTTTACTTCATCATCTATATTATTGGGTGTTGTGTTTGAAGGTTTTAATTACGGGAGCTTCCTCCGGAATAGGTAGGTCGTTAGTTTTTGAATTCTGCCGTGAGGAAGGCAACGTAGTTTTAGGTGTTGGACGCAATGAGGAGTCCTTAAAGAAGATTAAATCTGAGTTCACGGGATGTTTTGAATACGTTAAAGCCGATTTAAGCGATGTTAAGAACGTGGACTACGTAGTTCAAGCCGCTAAGAACTTATTAGGTAACGTTGACGTCTTAATTAACAACGCAGGTTTCGGCATCTATAAAGAAGTGGTGAATCATAGCGTTGAAGAAGTGCTTAACTTAACGATGGTTAACTTCGTAACGCCTATAGCCTTAATAATCAAGGCACTTCCGCTGATGCGTTCGGGCTCAACAGTAGTTAATGTAATCACCGCCGGCGTGCATGTATTAATGAGTAAACTACCTATTTACGGAGCTTCTAAAGCAGCTCTTCACTACGCTACTGAAGCTTTAAGAAATGAGTTAAGTAAACAGGGAATCAACGTCATCTCGGTTTATCCGGGCTACATAAGTACCGAATTCCATACGAGGGCTGGAGTTAAAGAACCTCAAAAAGGTGCTTCACCAGATGAAGTAGCTAAAGCTATAATTAAGGCATTGAAGAAAAGAAAGAAACGTGTTTACGTACCTGCGTATGTTAACTTAGCTAGAGTCTTCGGCCCTCACCTGGTAAAGATTTAAAACCATACTTAAGTATGTCTTTAAGATACTACCTTCATATATGTTACTAAATGGAAGTAGCTCTTGAATTTAAATGAAGAAGAACGTGATGTAACTCAAAACCATCAAAACATCATGTTAAGAAATTTATAAGTTCTACCATCCCCACCATAAATGGAGAGGTTTTCAGTTATGGGTAACTCCGTTAATAGGAGAAGGGCAGGGCTTCTCGAAGGGTCTGTGTCTATAGTCGTTAACCTACTTCTGTTTATTGTTAAGTATGTAGTTGGCGTTCGCTATAACTCCATCGCGGTTGTCGCTGATTCTATACACACGCTTTCGGATTCGTTGACTTCCGCTGTAGTTATAGTTAGTTTTTTAGTGGCTTATAAGCCAGCTGATAAGGAACACCCCTTCGGTCATGGTAGGGCTGAGCAGATTGGAGCTATCGTAATAGGTACTTTACTGGCTGTCGTAGGTTTTGAGTTCCTAACTAGGAGTTACGAGAAGTTAGTTAGCTTTGAGTCTATGGAGTTCACCTGGGCTATAGTTGCCGTTATGCTTGCCTCAGCTGTGGTTAAGGAGGTTATGGCTAGGTGGTCTATAAAATTAGGTCGTGAGCATGAATCGCAGTCTTTAATAGGTGATGCTTGGCATCATCGAAGCGATGCGATAGCTTCAGCTTTAGTAGCTTTCGGCGCGGTACTTGGAGCTACGTATTGGTGGGTTGACGGAGTTTTAGGTATTGCGGTATCGGTGTTGATAATGGTTACAGCGGCTGAGGTAATCATAGAAACCTCTAAGGATTTACTCGGTTACGCACCGTCTAAAGATGACGTGGATAGAATTACACGTGAGGTTAAGGAAGTCTCGCAGAGCGCTGTTGACGTTCACCATATACACATACATAAATACGGGGATCACGTAGAGGCAACCCTCCATATTAGATTACCTCCGGATATGAGCGTTAGTGAAGCGCATGAGATAGCTTCAAAGATTGAGGGAAGGCTTAAAGATAAGTTCGGTTGGGATGCGACAGTTCACGTAGAACCTCTAAAAGAGGATATACCCAAAGATAGGAAGGAGAAACATAGTTGATTTTATTAACCGTTCGCTCGAATCATGCCTTCATGTATTTGGATCCGGCACGGTTGAGTTCATCAAGGCTTTCCATCCCCTAACCCCCACCTACGGGAGTTCATCCGCTTTAGTTACCTGAAGCTTCATCGAACTCCCTACGGCGAAAGGCGGTTCACCAAACAGTCCCTTTCACCCAGATCACAGAGTTCATCCCATACCGTTAATATATTTTATCCATAGAGAATTTATAAATATTTCTGCCCTTCTTATCGCTCTTTGATGCGTAGAAAAACATAGATTAATACAAAAAGCTATAGGTTAATGTTTTTAGCCCCTCATATAACTTTTAAAGGTGTAGGTTACTTAAATCTGGTTGGTTGTTAGGTGCGGTAAGGGATGCTAAGAGAGTTTAAAGTTGTTGATAAGGTTGACGTAGATCTTAAGGTAGTGAGGTTAACGTTTGAAAGGATTAACGCGGATTTAATTAAATTAACTATAGTTGATGAAAACGGGATCCCAACTTCGTTAAACGTCAGTGCTGGAGTTGATGAAGTAGTTAGTTTAAAGCCCGTACCTCCGGCTGGCTTTAAAGTAAGCGTTGATAACTTAATGATTAAGTTCTCAGATGTCGTTACGTTACTACCTAAGAGAACAGCTTCCATAAGCCTTCGAATACCTGCTGACTTAGGTGTTTACGTCAACGGCGTTCAAATATCTAAAGTGCCTTTAAGTAGGGTTAAATACGCGTTATACGGGCCTCCGGATCTAGGTGTTTTATGTAGGTTCGTAAGCGATGAGATCGTAGCTAAATCGTTGCCTCAAGCTTTAGGCGTTATTAAGTTGGTCGTTAGCAACGCTTATAAAGAATCCATTCGCGTAGGTAAGGTTGTCTTGCCTTTAGAGGGTTTAGGCATTTACGTAACTGAGGAAGACGCCATAGTGTTTAACTCTATCAACGTTAACGTATCCGACCCCAACTACGCTGAAGTAGTTACTGATGTGAATCCGTCTTTAAATAACGTCGGCTTTAAACAATCTTTCGAAGGTCGTAGGGTTAGGTATGTAATGCTTTACGGTCTGGTATGAGGTGGTTTAAGTGATGAACACAGACTTATGGGGTTATGTGGTTTCTTGGTTGGTTGAGAATTTAGGTTTTATGGTTAAGGTTGTTGAAGCTTTAATAGCTGTAGGTATTTCATATTATGTCGCTAGGTATATCTCGTCACGTGTTGCTAAATTGAAGCTTAAAGCCCCTCCGGAGATAGTTTTCAACATCGCTAGAGCTGCTAAGTGGTTAATCGTCTTAGTCGGTGTTTTAATTGCTCTATCTATAATGGGTGTTGAGTTAGGGGGTTTACTCGTCGCTGCAGGCTTTACCGGTATAGTCGTCGGTCTGGCGCTACAGCAAACCTTAAGCCAGTTCTTCTCCGGCATCTCACTACTGCTTGAAGGTAGGGTTAAGGTAGGTGACGCTATAATGGTAGGTGATAGCGGGGGCGTTGTAGAGCATATCGGTTTAATGTCAACGCAGATAAGGATGTGGAGCGGTGAGGTCTTAACACTCCCGAATAATTACGTAGCCTCATCAAACATTAGGAACTTCACTAGATCCGTTGCTAGGAGGGTGGACTTCACAGTCGGCATTTCCTACGATTCAGACATAGATAAAGCGTTAAACGTCATTAAATCTGTGTTAGATAGGAATGAATTAATTTTAGCTGAACCGCCACCCACGCTTTTAGTGGATGCGTTAAGTGACAGCTCATTAGACATTAAAGTGATGTTTTGGGTGCCGGCACAGCACTTCTGGAGTGTGAGAAGCGATTCAATTAAAGAGATTAAAAAAGCGTTGGATAACGCCGGTATTGAAATACCGTTCCCGCAGAGGGTTGTTTGGCTCCGTCAAACTAAAACGCCTTAGCTTAACACGTTAAAGAGATTATGTAAGCACATATTAACGTCTTCAACTATATTATGTTATGAGGGTATGTCAACATGGTAACTTTAAGAGAAGCTAAATTAATGGGCGGCATAGGATCTATATTGATTCTACTACCTCTAGTGCCTTACGTGGGGTTAACATTGACTATAGTTGGCTTGGTTTTAATAGCTATAGCTGTTAACCACATATCGAAAGCTGTGAATAACCCATCGATATTTAGGGATTTCTTGATAGGGTTTATATTATCCGTTATCGGTATATTCGTAGCTTTTGCCGCAGGCTTAGCTACCTTCGCAATTGCATTCATCAGACACACTTCCGTGCCAGGTCCTATGATGGGTAACGTGGCCTCAATTTTAGCGGGTGTTATAGTGTTTCTAGTGGTTTTATGGGTTCTTATGGTATTATCGGCTGTATTCATACGAAGGAGCTATTCTGAAATAGCTAAAGCTTTGAAAGTAGGTATGTTCTCCACAGTCGGGCTTCTCTACTTAATAGGTGCGGCAACGTTAATCATCGTCGTAGGCATTATAGTGTTGTTAATAGCGTTTATACTGCAGATAGTAGCGTTCTTTGAAATACCTGATGAACTACCTAAGCAACAGCCAATCCAACCTCAATCGCTGGTGTAGTTGTAATACGTAAGCGTAAGTTTTTACTTTTGAGAGATTCTTATATAAGGTAATGATCACTCACGACGAACTAAGTAGTTAATGTTTGATGTAGGAAAACTTCATTAAGCTTGAATTAACTCCCTAGGGTTTTTAACTACTTTACTCGGATCTAACTCTTCAATGTGTGGATAACGTCCTTTACTCCACTGCCCTTTAATCATAGCGTCTAACGTTTTAGCGCTGAAGAGAGCTACTTCAGGATCGTTGATGTTGTAGTCGAGAACTACTAAATCTATGTTTGGATTGCTTAAGTCTAAATGCTCGAGTAAAGCTTTAAGCAGCTGCAAGTCTGCTTTAGGGTCATGCCATGGCTTCATAGTGGGTTTAAACGTTATCTTACCGTTTTCCTCAACCATTTCTTGACAGTAGGCTCCCGGCCTTGGCTTAGCGTTTACGTCATTATCGATTATCGAGAAACCTCTTAACGGAAACACTATTAACGTCGGACCTTTCGCGTCGTTTAACCTCTCAGCCATTAACTTACCTACTTTATATAACTCTTCCGCAGTAGCCCTTATTAAAGTTACTAAACCTTTACTGTGTTCATACGCACACCTAGTCCTGAAGTGATGCGGTACTGTCTCAGGCGCCCAGAAGTTAATCATGTCCACAGCCCCGGGAAGAACTACCTGAGGTATTCCAAGCTCGGCAGCCGTTTTTAACCTAAGCTTACCGCCGTGACTCGCAATTAAAACGCCTCCAGCAACCTCATCAACTAGCTCGTGCGTGGTTACATCTAAAACGCCTGAAGCTACGCCTGACTCCAGCAGTCTCTCCATAACGTACCCGCCTGTAATCCCTAACGCGTGGAAGGGTATCAAATCATAACCTTGCTTGGTTAAGTAGTCTTTAGCCACTATTAAGTGCGGTGTTGTGTTGCCGAATTGAGAAGCTAATATAGTTGGTTTCTTAGTTATCGAGTAGGGCTCCGGCGAAGACGCCTTAACCACCGCAGCTGCAACGCGGTTAAGCACTTCAGCCTCTATGGCGTTTACCTCCTCACCACCGGCTATGTCGCTTATAGACCAGAATGCCGTTACATCCGTGCCTGCTATGAGCTTTCCAGCCTCAGTTATTACCGTAGTGACCACGTACTTAGGCATGAAGAGAGGCAGTTCCTTCATTATCATAACACACAGCGATAAACCTGTAGAGCCGCCTAAGCCAACAACCCCGTCTAAAGCCCCACTACTCAACATCTCCTTAAGTATCTTCACAGCTCCTTTAGCCATGACTTCCTGTGCTTTAGAGCGATCTAACGTGTGAACCTCCTCTAACGTATACCCAGCGGCTTTAGCTATGACGTCATTA
The DNA here is from genome assembly GCA_003056265.1 of Zestosphaera tikiterensis. Lineage (GTDB taxonomy): Archaea > Thermoproteota > Thermoprotei_A > Sulfolobales > NBVN01 > Zestosphaera > Zestosphaera tikiterensis. The sequence goes on from NBVN01000001.1 coordinate 26,713, forward strand.
CCTACGTCCGGCGTCCCTAACTTCGGCATGTATTTACGCATCGAAAGATCTATGAGTACTGCCTTACCTCCGTGGGCTTCTATCCTCTCCTTAAGGTAATAACCCTCACATTCTTTAGTGTCTAAAGTAGCTAACACAGCTATTACAGGTTTTTTAACCATCTTAATCACTCAAGCCTTAATCTTAACGTTCTTAAACGCCTTGATTTGCTCAGCAACAGCTCTCTCAGTGGGTAATCTCTCGAACGTCGTAGCTCCGAAGAATCCATGAACTCCCTTAACCCTCTCCGCGATATACCTCCAGTCATCAAGATCTGCCACTGGTCCTCCGTGCACGAGAACTATTACATCCTGTTTATGGCTCCTAGCCAGGTCAGCCCACTCCTGAGCCTTCCTAGTGGCCTCCTCTAGCGTGATCGTTGTTCTCGCACCTATAGTGCCCTTAGCCGTGAGTCCGAAATGTAATACTAAGATGTCAGCACCGGCCTTCAACATATTAATAAGATCCTCCTCATCAAACACATAAGGTGTTGTGAGCATGTCGAGTTCATGAGCCATCTTTATTGCCTCAACCTCTTTATCGTAACCCATCCCTGTTTCTTCGAGGTTCCTTCTGAATAGGGAGTTCTTATCGATAAGTCCAACAGTTGGGAAGTTCTGAATACCTGAGAATCCCATCTCCTTTAACTGTTGTAGGAACCTCCTCATCCTATAGCCTTGATAGAATGGATGTGTACCGGTAACTCCGGCGAGAACCGGTGTGTACTTAACAACACTCAGCACTTCAGGAGCTAACTCCAGGAGCACTTGGTGAGCATCACCGTAAGGCATGAGGCCCGCGAGCGATCCGAAGCCAGCCATCCTATACCTACCTGAGTTATAGATAATTATTAAATCAGCTCCAGCTAATTCAGCAACCTTAGCTATAATCCCAACACCAGCACCAACACCTATTATCGGCTCACGATTGGATATCTTATTGTACATGTTTTCTAAGATTGTCTTTCTGGGGATATACTCGACCAAGATTAACACCTCAACTATACTATGTCTTAGTAGCATATAAAAATTTAAACCTCTTTAATGTATAACTCATTGAGGTTAACTATATGTCTAAACCTTCTGAAGTTATTGTGCAGAGAGTACCTTTTTGGCTTGCTGTCGCTACAACAGTTCTCATCTCACTACCCTTCGGCACGTTACTAGGTAAGTACAACCTAGCTTTATGGGTGTCCTTCATAGCTTGGGCAGAGTACTTCGCGCTCGGAGCGAAGCCCTCAGCTTTAAAGCTTATATGGGTTCCATTTCCGTTAGGTGCGTTAACTATGGCTATATTCGCAACGATAAACAACTACTTCGTTGTCTATGCTGGATGGGACCCACTTACATCGGTTGCTATATGGATTTTCATATGGGTTGCGATAGCAGTATACATAATGAGATTCCATCCACTCCTCCAACAGGGTAGCCTCCCATACTTTAATGGACTATCAATGTTCTTAGCCCTCTACTTCGCAGGTGTACAGCCGGGGCAAGGTGCTGGCCCTCTAGTTGGCAATCCATTAATAGATCCATGGATATTGTGGCTGTGGTGTACGCTTGCAGGCATCTTCGGCGGTATTTTAGGATTGATAAACGTGGCATTGACCTTCCCCAAGAAGGTCAAAGAATAGCTTAAACAAAACGTTATCTAAACACTTCTTTTTAATCTCTGTGCTTCAAGCCAAATAGATTTTAAACAACAAACAGCAGAGGATAAATTGGTGATCGAAAATCAAGGTTTATGCAGGGTTCTTCAAGAAGGCTCTAGCTGAACAGCCTGGAGACGCAGTAGTAGTTGTCGACGTACTCAGGTTTTCCACAACTGTGGCAACAGCTCTACATATAGGGATCAGGGAAGTCATTGTTAGAGAGGATCTATGTGACGCTTTGGAGGTTGCTCAAAGATTAGAAGCACCATTAATAGCTGAAGTCGATGGTTTTAAACCTGGTGAAGCAAATCTAGATAACTCGCCTACCGAGGTGATTCTGCTTCTGAGCAGAAGACCTCCTGAAAAAGTTGTTATAAGGAGTACCGCAGGTGCATCTATACTTGCGGAGGCCGTGAAAAGAAAATGTAAAGAGATTATTGTCGGGGGCTTAGTTAATGCAGCAGCTATAGCTAGATACCTCTCCTCAATAAAACCCCAAAGCGTCAGCATCGTTATGGCGGGCTTTCGGGGAGAAATGTTTGCAGTTGAGGATCTTCTCGGTGCTGGTGCAATAGTAGCAGAACTACTGAAGATGGCACCTAATAGCGACGGTGCTCAACTACTTACGGACGAAGCTTTAGTAGCCTACGAGCTATATATGGCTAACAGGCAACATCTAGTAGAACTCGTTAGCAGAAGCCGATCCGGCAGATTGCTAATAGAAACTGGAAGAATAAAAGATGTAGAATTCTGCTCAAAGGTGAATACTATTGATGTAGTTCCAAAAGTGAAGAACTATGAAGAAGTCGTACTAACAAAACACCAGTGAAGGAAGTAAGGACACGTATGCTAAGCTGGTGGAGATGCTTAAAGTGGTTAAGTTCCTCACTTCTTAATTTCTTCTCCAACTTCCTTAACGTGTACGCTATGTACGCTAGAGCAGCTAAGCTTAACGCGTAGAGAACCCCTAACGTTATGAGGGATGCGGGTGCAGCTAAGGAACTTTCAGGGGATTTTGGCGTTAAGGGGGATATATACCTAATAAACTTTAGAGGTGATGAAGGCAAGTAGTTAAAAATAATTAGAAGCGACGATGAAGCCAGAACCCTAGTATGGGTTTGCATTTGGAGATCTTTTCGTAGAAGTTTCGAAGGATTTCCTCACGTGGGATTTACTGAACCATAAAGCACACCTTCAATTTATATTGTTTATTTAAAGATAATAAAATGAAAGCCTTCGTTAGAGGTAAACGGTTTTAAAGTATGCTTAACATTTACTAATGTGGTTAACATGCTCCTCAGGAAAGAAGACTTCGTGTGTAGTAAGCCAACGGAGAAGATCGAAAGATGTATATTAGCCGTTGGGGATAAGCTCATGTTGATAGTTAATACGTTAGAGCCTGGTGCTTTAGTTCCTTGGCATTCTCACCCGCATGAGCAGGTGAGTTATGTGTTCAAAGGTAGGTTGACGGTTAAGTCTCAAGAAGGTACGTATACGGTTAACGAGGGTGAGGTCCTCCTATTTAAGTCGAATGAACCGCATGAAGTTTTAAATCCAGGGCCTGAGGCGGCGGTAGTGTTTGAAGTTTTCTCACCGCCGCGTGAGGACTTCCTCAAGAAGTGAGTGTATGGTTTAAGGGCATTCAAAGTCTTCGAAGAGGTTTTTCTGTTCGTAAAGCAACATATACTCAGCGATTAACTTTACGTAGTCCTTAGGCAGTACTAACTCCCCATGCTCGTTAAGCGGGAATGCGTAAGGCAACTCGATCTCAAGCTCCACGTCCTTACTTAACTTCTTAAGATGCTTAAGTCCTAATACATAAGGTATTTCACGAACCCTCCTTCCTTCCTCAACCTTCTTTACAACGTACGCTGCCCCAGCTATCGTGAATTGATGCGGCCCTATATTCCTTGAGATTGCGTTAGGCATGCGTGAGGTTACGTATTTCCACGTCCTTCTTTCAGGTGGGTGGGCACCCATTATACCACCTATAACCACATAATCTACGTCACTCAAGTCCTCAGGCTCGAGAACCTCCTCAGCTATAGGGTCTAAAACGATTGTTTTACTGTAACGCGCTAGGGATTCAGTAACTGAATCGCTTACAACCTCACCTAACTTAGATAGTACTTCAGCATGTTTAGGTTTAACCACGTTAGTGAAAACAACCCTACCCTTGAAAACTTCCGAAACGTATGAATACTCCGTTAAAACCCAAGGGCTTAAGCAAGGCTCTAAATGCTCTACGACCACTTTAAACAATCGCTTACCACACCCCCAAACATTATTTTAAGTCTACGTGTTAAAACGCTGTCGACGAAAATCTTATAAGCCTTCTTGCGTATATTGAGTGGGCATTTGAGTAAAGTATTTGAGGATGTGGACGTAGCCGTAGGTAAGTGCTCACACATTACTCACTCCCTCAACCATAGGGCTTCTATCAACACGTCGAGTGAGAGATTCCATAACTACCTGTTAAAACCTGCTGAGGTAGTAAGTAATAAAAGATTAAGTGAGGGTTTATGGCGTGTTGAGATGCGACCCATCTCGAGAGAGTGTCTTAATGATGTAAAACCGCTTCAATTCTTCATGGTTTGGATACCCTCATCTGATGAAATACCGTTGAGCGTCTCCGACTTAACTGAAGACACTATATCATTCATATATAAAGTTAGAGGTTTAGGTACGAAAGCTCTTTCTGCGTTGAGGCCGGGAAGCTTCGTAGGTTTGAAAGGGCCTTTAGGTAACGGGTTTGAAGTTAGTTATGTAAGGCCTTCCAGCAAGGCTTTAATCGTTGCCGGGGGGTCTGGAATAGCTCCGGTGCCTTACCTAATTAAGAAGTTAGCCGTTGCTAACGTTCAGGCAGACGTTGTTTGGGGCGTTAAGAGCGATGCTGAGCTTTTTAACTTAAGGGAGGTCCTCCCGGATCTTGACGTGCGGGTTTTCACAGCTACTGAAGACTGTAGTGCGGGTTACTGTGGTTTAGCGTCGCAATTAGCTGTGGAGTTACTTAACGAGTACGTCTACAGCGTTTTAATAGCGATTGGTCCTAAACCTATTTTAAGGAGTTTATGTTCGGTAAGGCTTAGCGGGGGTCTAGAGTTTTACGTAGCTCTTGAGGCTGTGGTTAAGTGTGGGTTAGGTGCGTGTGGGTCTTGCGTTTTAGAACCTACGGATAAGTTGCTATGTGTTGACGGGCCTGTCTTCAGGTGTGGAGATATCAAAGAACATTTGATGAAGGGCGGTAATTAATGAGTGTGGGTGTAGATCTAACTACTTACGTTGCTGGGCTTAAGCTTAAACATCCTGTAATGAATTCCAGCGGTATTTTAGGGTCTACGCCGGAGCATGTGGAGAGGCTTTTTAAGTATGGCGTATCCGCGGTAGTCTCGAAAACTATGACGAAGGGGTTTAGAGTAGGTCATGAACCACCTATAATAATCGCTTTAGAAGGTGAGGGTCTTTTAAACTCCGTAGGCTTAGCGAATCCAGGCATTTCAGGAATCCCACCTATAGTTCGTAAAGCTAAGGAGTTAAACATTCCCGTCATAGTTAGCGTTGGCGGGAGTGAAGTTCAGGAGTTTATAGATGTTGCTTCAGTTGCTGAGGAAAGCGGTGCTGACGCTGTAGAGCTTAACTTAAGCTGCCCTCACACTAAGGGGTATGGAATCGACATAGGTTCAGACCCAAACAACGTTTATGAAGTTGTTAAGGCGGTGTCTTCAACGATTAAGATACCGGTGCTAGCTAAGTTGGGGTTAAGCGATAACGTAGTTAAATCCGCTGGTAAAGCCTTAGAAGGCGGTGCTAAAGCTTTAACTTTGATTAACACCGTTAAATCGGTAGCTATAGACGTTTTCTCATGTAAGCCTGTATTTAAGAACGTTTACGGAGGCCTTTCAGGGACTCCAATACATCCAATAGCTGTTAGAGTAGTGTATGACGTGTATAAAGAGCTTAAACCCGAGATAGTAGGTGTTGGCGGGGTTTCAGACTGGAAAACCGCTGCCGAAATGATTTTAGCCGGTAGTTCAGCTGTTCAAATCGGTACTGCTTTCATCCTTAAAGACAGTCGTAAATTAGTTCATGACATAGTTGAAGGGCTTAAAGAATGGCTGATTAAATTAGGGCTGAAAAACATATGTGAAGCGATAGGCCTCACACATAAAGCTTAAACATACTTAACAACCGTGAAATACCACGTCTAAAAAGTTCGTTACGACCTTACGTAGGTTGCAGTAGCTCAGGATATTAATTACGTCGTAGTAGATCATATTCTGATCATTAGCTAAAGACTTCATTAAGTAAGTATGTTGAGGACGGTACTTAAACACAACGCTTATTACTTTTCCTATAGTGCTGACGGCCCCTGCTGTTTATGGCAGGGGTTCTCCCCCTAGGGCTTCCATCACCGTTCTGAAGCCCCTCACCGGGGGCGCATCACCCATCAGTTCCCGCCGCCAGCTTCGGGAAGGTGTGGGACTCATCCCTATTACGGTTGCCCACACCCAACACAAAAAACATTAAACACAAACTTATAAACTTTACCCCACCTTAAAAGGCGGAGCCTCAAACAGGTGGTGAGTGGTTGAGGCATGTCTAGTTTGACGTTTAGTGAGTTTGTGTATGTTGTTTTGCTTGCTTTACTACCTGTATCTGAGGTTAGAGGTGCTATACCTCTGGCTTACTACATAGCTAGCGATGGATTACTCAGATCTTATCTTGTCGTGGCTTCTGTCTTAGCCAATTGCTTACTGCCCGTGATTCTCGTGCCTACTTTAAAATATTTAGAAGGCCTGCTGATTCGCTTAGGTAGGCATAATGGGTTAATAGCGCGTTTTGTTGACTTGTATATGGCCGTAGTCAGGGATGCTAGGAGGAGGTCTCGAAAGTACTTAGATAGGTGGGGTTATTTAGGACTTACGGTATTCGTCGCCATCCCCTTACCGGGCACCGGAGCTTGGACGGGTTCTTTAGTAGCGTATGTCTTCGACCTCAACAAAGCTAAGTCTATACTATCGATAGTGGTTGGCGTTATCATCGCTTCAGCCCTCGTGATTCTCGCTATGGAGGGCGTGCTATCTTTTCTGAAGGTGTTCCTTTAAGCTACGTAACCCAATAATTGTTGGTGGGTAGAGCTAGTTGATTACAGTTAGGTTGTTAGTTGACGGGATAGTTCAGGGGGTTGGTTTCAGACCTTTCGTTCATAGGCTAGCGTTAAAGGCAGGCGTTAAAGGCTACGTTAAAAACGTCGGCGGGTCTGAAGTAGAGATAGTGGTTCAAGGGTCTGAACTTGAAGTACGTAACTTCATTGATGGCTTACTTAAGGAAAGACCTCCGACCGCGGTTATCGATGGTTTAGAGGTTGAGGTACTTCAAGACGCCGGAGTTTTCAACGGGTTTAACATACTTAAAAGCGAATCTAAAGCTCTTAAGAGATCTATGATCCCGCCGGACTTCGCCATATGCGAGCACTGCCTCGCCGAGGTTTTAAACCCTAAAGACCGAAGGTATAGGTACCCGTTTAACTCATGCGCGTGGTGCGGACCTAGGTACTCGATGATGTATAGAGTGCCTTACGACAGGGAAAACACAGCTATGGGTAAATACCCGCTTTGCGATGAATGCTTAAGAGAATATAGTAATGTTGAAGATTTAAGGAGGTATCACGCGCAAGGCATTAGCTGCCCTGCCGACGGACCTAAACTTTGGCTTACGGATAACTTAGGGGCTGAGGTTAAATGCGACGACCCTTTGAAGGAAGCCGCTAAGCTGATTGACGAGGGATTTATATTAGCTGTTAAGGGGTTGGGAGGGTACCACATAGCTGCGTTGGCTACGGACGACGACGTAGTTCTTAAACTACGTAGGAGGAAGAGTAGGCCTACAAAACCCTTTGCGGTGATGGGGCTTGACGTTAGAACCTTAAGTAAGTTGGTAGTTATAACGCCTGAAGCTGTTGAGATTCTTAACTCGCCTGAAAGGCCTATAGTGCTCTTACCTAAAGCTGAAGGAAGCCCTGTATCGAAGTACGTATCCCCGGGTATGGACGTTGAAGGTGTTTTCACACCTTATACAGCACTGCATTACCTGCTTCTAATGGAGACTAAAGACAAGTTCTTAATCATGACTAGCGGGAACCCGAAGGGTAAGCCGATGTGTGTGAGTGAGGAGTGCGTTTATGAGAAACTCTCAAGGTATGTTGATTACGTCCTAGTGCATGATAGAGAGATAGTTAATCGAGTTGACGACTCTGTTGTGAGGTTTACCGACGGTGAGAAAGTCCTCATAAGGAGGGGGCGGGGCTACGCCCCTAAATGGGTTAAAGTAGGTGTTAACATCCCTAAGGATGTAATAGCTTTCGGTGCTGAGCTACAGTCAGCAGGTGCTGTAGGCTTTGAGGATAAGGTGGTTTTAACTCAATACATAGGTGATGTAGACGATCTAGACACGTTGGAAGACTTAAGTAGGTATCTAAAGTTCCTCTTAAGTAGTTATAAGGTAAACGTTAAGGAAGCCGTTGTGGCTGTTGATAAACACCCAGAATACAACTCAAGCAGGTTGGGGAGGTTTTTCGCAAGTGAGAACGGCCTTAAGGTTTTTGAAATTCAACATCACTACGCCCACGCATTAGCTACTATGGCGGATAGGAAGATCTTAGGTAAGCCGGTGGCGGCAGTCGTAGTTGATGGAGTGGGGTACGGCGATGACGGGGGTATATGGGGTGGCGAAGTTCTCTACATAGATGAAGACCTGAAATACCGCAGGATAGGGCACCTTCAATACCTGCCTTTCGTAGGGGACGAATCCACGTACAGACCGGCTAGATACTTAGTCACTGCGTTGCTTAAGATCCTAAACCACGATGAGGTGGTGGAGCTTTCTAAGAAATACGGCTTCGTCAAAGGTCTTAATAGCGTTGAAGAGGTTTTACTGCTTCAGACGATGCTGAAGAATGGTAGATACGTAAACTCGTCGTCCACCGGTAGGTTTTTAGACGCTTTCTCAGCCCTGCTTGGGGTTTGCTATTTAAGGACTTACGAAGGTGAACCGGCAATATCCCTTGAAGCCTTCTCCAGAGGTGGTGTGGTCTTGAAAGAGTTGATGGATAGCTACACTATAGAGTATGGAGATGATGCTTACGTAGTTAATCTCCTTAAGTTCTTTAAGGCCGTCGTTAACGACTTAAGCACGTACTTAGGAAGTGAGTTAATGAAGAAGTCCTTAGCCCTCACGACTCAATACGGTCTTGGCTACTCTTTAGGAACTATCGTCGCTAAAGCATTAGATAAGGGCGTTATCAACGTAAATCATCTAGTCTTAGGTGGGGGAGCCGCCGTCAACGACTACTTAGTGAAGGGGGTTAAGGCAGCTTTAAAAGACTATTCGATAAAAACACTTCTTCCGAGGGAAATACCCCCTAACGATGGAGGCATCCCCTTAGGGCAGGTAATAGGTACAATCCCATACCTATAAATCTTTCAGTCTTTTTCTATTGCTTCAGGTTATTATTTGGCGTAGGGGTATTTAAATCAGTCTCCCTAAAGATTTAAACTTGAGTGCGTGGTTTTAATAAACACTACGAAGTTAAAGAACCGTTGAATTACGGGGTTAATAGCTACTTTACTGATTAGATCAGTCTTAATTTTATTGCGAGTTAGGAAATAGCAGTTTTATATCTAAACATGTATAAAATACGGATGTCGGGGTTTAAGCAACTATGGATAGGGTAAAAATAGTAAAATATTCGCCGTGGCTCGTGCATTTTAACACGGGCGCGTGCAACGGATGCGATATTGAGGTGTTAGCGGCTATTACCCCACATTACGACCCTGAAAGATTTGGGGTTAAGTTAGCACCGTCTGTTAGGCATGGGGATGTCCTCATAGTTACTGGGGCTGTAACTAAGAAAGCTGGTGAGCGTTTAAAGAGGCTTTATGAGCAGATGCCAGAACCTAAGTTTGTGGTTGCTGTCGGTGCTTGTGCTTGCTCCGGCGGGGTTTTTTCCGGTTCGTACTCTGTCTTAGCAGGTGCTGATAAAGTAGTTAAGGTTGATATGTATATTCCGGGATGTCCTCCAAGACCTGAAGCGATACTTGACGGTATAGTTAAGCTGCTTAAGAAGTTAGATGGTGGGGAAGGAGGCGAGGGCGGTGATGGAAAGCCTTCAGGAAGTGCTTAAAGACTACGCGTTGTCGACGTATAATATGAAACCAAGTAGGGTTGTTATTGAGGTTAAGCCTGAGAATGTTAGGGAAGTGTTTACGAAGCTCGTTAGCGTTTACGGAGCTGAAGGTCTTTACCTAGCTACTATAGTCGGCACGGACTTCCCCGATAAGAACTTAATAAGGGTTGACTACTTCGTGAACGTGTTTAGCGTTAACACGTATGTGGTTTTAAGGACTTACATACCTAGGGATGATCCACGCATCCCTTCATTGTTGGACATCGTTCCTGGAGCTTTAGCCGGTGAGCTCGAGACCTACGACCTTCTGGGGGTTGTCTTCGAAGGTAACCCATACTTAAGGAGGTCTTTCTTCGTGCCTAACGACATCTCCGAGAAGGGTATCTACCCTCTGAGGAAGGACTCAGGTGTTTAACATGGTTGAAGCCACTCAAGTTATTAAAATCCCCTTAACTTTAGAGATACCTGTAGGGCCGCAGCACCCAGCGCTTCACGAACCTTTATTGCTTAAGCTATACGCCGACGGCGAGGAAATAGTTAAGGTTGATGTGATAACGGGCTACAACCACAGAGGTATTGAGAAGCTAGCTGAGAAGAACAGCTTCTTCAGGGACATATTCATAGTTGGTAGGGTTTGCGGGATATGCAATACCGTACATGCGAACTGCTACGTTAGGGCTGTGGAGCAAATACTTGACGTTACACCACCTCAGAGAGCTAAGTATTTAAGGGTTTTAGCTATGGAGTTGGAGAGGATACATAGCCACCTCCTGATACTTGCCGTAACCGCGGAGATCGTGGGCTACGATACGCTCTTTATGTATATGATGAAGGATAGGGAATACGTGATGAAGGCTAAGGAGATACTGACTGGCGCCAGGGTTATGGCGGATTATATGATGGTTGGTGGTGTGAGGAGGGATTTAGACAGCGTTAAGGTTGAGAGGATCTTGGAAATCCTTAATAAAGTTGAAGAGAGGGTTAAACATTATTTGAAGGTGTTTCAAGAAGACGTAACGCTTAATAAGAGGTTAGTCGGAGTCGGCGTTATAAAGCCTTCGGATGTCGTTAGCCATTCATTGGTGGGGCCGGTAGCCAGAGCCTCAGGCATTAAGACGGATATGAGAGCTCAAGACAGGTACGACGCCTACGATGAGATACCCTTCAACGTCGTGACGGATAAAGGCATGGATAACTACGCTAGGGCTATGGTTAGGTTTGGAGAGCTTTTCGAATCGATTAACATGTGTAGGTATATATTAACGCACTTACCTCAAGGTGAGGCAGTACCGGATGAGAGGAGGCTTCCTAGGAGGTTCCCAGCGGGTGAGTCCTACGCAACCGTTGAAGCCCCTAGAGGTGAGTTAACCTACTACGTAAGCAGTTCGGGAGCGGATAAGCCCTACAGAGTTAAGATAAGAACCCCCTCCCTCAACAACATAGTAAACTCCTCCTTTGCTTACTTAAATCACTACATAGCTGATGTACCCATAATATTTGCGAGTTTCGATCCCTGCATATCGTGTATGGAGAGAGCGACCGTAATCGATTTAAAGAGTAGGTCTGTGAGGGAAGTAACGCTTAAAGACTTAAGTAGGTGGGGGCTTAAATGAGGGTATCGCTACTTAAGGAGGTTTTAAAAGGTATTTTCAGTAAGCCGGTGACTATAGAATATCCTAAAGTGCGGACTCAAGTTGAGGTAGATGCTAGAGGAAGGCATTACGCAGACTTAAATAAATGCATAGGTTGTTCTTTATGCGCTATAGAATGTCCGGCAAACGCTATAGTGATGGAGAAGATCCCCGAAGGTTATGAAGTGCCTAAAACAAACGCTAGGCGGATTTACCCAGTAGTGGATTACTTTAAATGCGTTTACTGCTATAGATGTGTGACCGTATGCCCTACGAAAGCATACATAACGACGAGCGAGTATAGACTAGCGACGTCAGCTAAGGCGGAATCTAGGGTTTTATCCCTTAACACTATAGCTAAAGCTGAGGTGAAGCCTGTTGGATGAGAACGTCTTACTCAACATGATACTGTATGCTCTACCTGTTTACCTCCTTGCGTTCCTCCTCTACGTGGTTAGAGCCGTTAAAGGACCTACCATTCCAGATATGGTCTTAGCTGTTGACGCGTTAAGTTATGACCTAGCTGCCTTCCTAGCGATACTAGCCGTCGTGTTTAAAATACCAATTCTCATTCCCGTGGCTATAGTGCTGGCTCTATGGATCTACGCCTTAGATATTTACGTAGCTAAATACCTAGAGTCGAAGGAGATGGGTGAGTAGGTATGGAAGCTAACGCGTTAGATCAAGCGCTCATGGTTGTGGGTACGGTAATGATTGTTTGGGGTGCTGTCTCAGACCTCATAGGGGCTTTAGGGATGTTAAGGTTTCCCAACTTCTTCGTAAGGCTTCACGCAGCTACGGTGGGGACTATATGGGGTGCCTTCGTACCGTTAATTGGGGTTTCGCTGTTTGCCGCGGGTTATGAAGGATTAGGTTTTTACAGGTGGTTTATGGCTGGAGGTGCTTTAGTAACGGCTTTCCTGCTGCTTTTGCTGGCTCCTGTCGGTTCACATGCCTTAGCTAGGGCGGCTTACAGATCTAGAGCGGCTGAAGTAAAACCCAAGGTAGTTGATTTCCTTGAGGAATTCGTTAAGAAGGTTATGGGTGGTGAGAATGATCGAGCCTAAACTAATTTCATATCTGTTCATGGCTGTTGCTGGAGCCCTATCTTTAATAGCTACGTACCTAGCAGTTATTGAGAAGGACTTAGTTAAAGCTGTTATATATTCAGCTATTCAAAGCACAGCATATACGATATTGTTCTACCTTCTCATGGCTCCCGACATAGCTCTAGTTTACATCCCCGTAGCTGTAGGTCTTTACCCCGCCGTCGTTTTCTTCTTAATTAAGAAGACAGAGAGGTTTGAGGAGAGTGGTTAGAGATGCGTTTAGGTAGGTACCTACAGGCCTTCAGCTTGGTTGCTCTTGCTGTTTTACTAGCGGTGGCACTAACATATAAAGGCTTAGGCGACCTTCCAAACCCTGCCGTTAGAGACCTAGCCCTGTGGTATCTATACACGACCCTCAACCCGGAAGTGCCTAACATGACTGTAATGAGTCCTGAAGCTGTTACAGCGATAGTTTGGGATTATAGAGGTTTAGACACGCTCTTCGAAACGATGGTTTTCTTCCTAGCTATCGTCGGTGCTTTAGCTATCATGAGAGGAATCACCTTAAACGAAGGTGGTGAGGGTCTCCACATAGAGAGGTATGGCTTAAGCCTCATAACGAAAACAGCTACTAAGCTTTTAGTGCCTTTAATAATAGGCGTCAGCGCGTCTATAGCTCTTCACGGGCATTTAACGCCTGGCGGAGGCTTTCAAGGAGGTTCAGCAGCTGCCGTAGCTCCTTTACTGGTTTTAGTCATTTTCTCAACATACTACGTTGTGTTTAAGTTAAGGCTTTCAGAGCTCTCGATGATTTCCTTAAGGACCTTAGGGCTTATGGGTATATACATGACGTCTTTCGCGACGTTGATATTAGGCCTTGTTATTGGAGTTAACGCCTACATCTTTCAAAACATGCCTAAAGCTAATGCGTTCATCGGGCTGCCGCCGGCTTTAGGAGGTTCGTTAATAAGCGGGACCCTCTTCTTCTTTAACTTATTTGAGTTTTTCGCTGTTGCGGCAGGATTTACCTTAGTTTTCATCCTTCTCTCAATACCTGAGGTTAAAGCTCGTGAGGTTCTTAAAGGTGAGGAACATGGACATTAACGGCTTCCTATTCGTATTCATGCTTTCAACAATCATGTTAAACCTAGTCATATCTCTTTACGGTGTTTTCGCTAGACCTAGCTTAATTAAGAAGATAATAGCTTTAACGATACTTTCAGACTCGGGTAACGTCTTAGCCATAGCCGTAGGTTTTAGAGACTGGCCCAGTGGTTGGTCGCCCTCAACACCACCCGTACTTAACGTTACCTCACCAAAAGCTTCAGACGTTGTAAGCTTTGCTAGAGTTGCTGTCGATCCATTACCTCAGGCGTTGGTTTTAACGGCTGTAGTGATAGGGTTGGCCGTGATGCTTTTCCTAGTGTTTTTAACGCTTCAGATTTACAGGCTTTACGGAACTACGGACGTGAGGAAGGTAGCTAAGCTTAAAGGGTGATTAACATGGAGAGGTTAGGTAAGGCTTTAGGTGTTGGTTTGGTTGTCTTCATAGTCTACGTTATTTTCTCGGGGTCTGCCTCACCATATGATTTAATAACGGGTGCTTTAGTAGCTGGAGCCACAGGATTTTTAACGGCGAACTTAACCGTTGATAAACCAATTAAATTCTTACAACTTCAAAGGCTTGCCTGGCTTTTAACATATGCCGTAAGGTATTTCTTCATCGATGAGGTTAAGGCACACGTCGATGTAATGCGTAGGATACTACATCCTAGAATGCCTATAAACCCGGGGATAGTTAAAGTACCTTACGAAGTTCAAAGCGATTACGCAATACTCACCATAGCTAACTCCATAACGAACACTCCGGGAACTGTGGTTGTGGATGTCGACCCTGAGGGGAAGGCTTTATACGTGCATTGGATAGACGTTAAAGTGACTGAACCGGATAAAGTACGTGAGGAGGTGTCTAAAGTTTTTGAGAAGTTTGCTAGGAGGATCTTTGATTGAGGTGATGTTATGATTGGTTTAAACTCCGTAGGTGTTTTAGTACCTTCGCTGGTTGGGTTTGCTTTTATATTACCTTTGCTCGGTAAGTTAATAAAGAACGTTAAGTTCTTCCATATATATGCGGCTTTAGCTTCTTTATGGGCGGCTATACTAGCTACGTATAACGCCTACTTAGTGTTTACAGCAGGTACTCAAGTATATCCTTTCGGTGGGTGGCCTCCACCTTTAGGCATAGCTTACGAGTTGGATAAGCTGAACGCCCTGCTAGGCATGGTTACAGCTTTAGTTATGTTAGCCATCACGATCTACAGCGCTTGGTATTTAAAGGATTACGAAGGTGTCGCATACTACTACACCCTATTATTAGGTCTTGAGGTAGGGCTTATCGGATGTCTATACACAGGAGATGCTTTCAACCTATTCGTAATGCTTGAAGTTCTCTCAATAAGTGCTTACGCCCTCGTAGGTTTTTACAGGAGTAAGCCGGAAGCTGTTGAAGCCGCGATTAAGTACGGCATGTTCGGGGCTGTAGCGACTACCCTATATTTCGTAGGGCTTGTTTTCATATACGCAACCTTCGGGACTTTAAACATGGCTGACCTAGCTTTTAAGCTGACGTTCTACGTATATTATCCAGTTCCAAACCCGTTCAGCGGGACTTTCTTCGGCAATCCTTACGTAGCTTCAGCAGTGGCTTTAGCCCTAGCTTTATGGGCTTTCACATATAAATCGGCTGCTTTCCCCAATCACTTCTGGTTGCCTGACGCGCATCCGGAAGCTCCTACACCCGTGTCAGCAGCTCTATCCGGTCTCGTAGTTAATGTCGGTGTTTATGCCATAGTTAGATTCCTCTACACGATCTTCGGGCCTTCAGCTTTCGTGGTGCAGCTTAGGGACGCTGTCTTGATAGCGTTGTTGGTTTTAGGAATAGCTTCAGGTCTTATCGGGGCTTTAATGATGGTTGTTCAAGAAGACATTAAGAGGTTGTTAGCTTACTCCACTATAAGTCATATAGGCTTAGTGTTAGTTGGTGTAGCCATAGGTACTTCCTCAACATTAAATCAGAACTCACTTGCTTACGTTTTAGGCTTGGCTGGAGGTATTTACCACATGGTAAACCATACCTTAGGTAAAGCACTTCTATTCCTTGTCTCAGGGATCTTAATAGCTTTAGCTGGAGGCAGTAGGAAGCTTGACGACATAGGCGGGGTTGGAAGGAGATATCCTTTAGTGAGTCTCGCCCTATTCTTAGGGGTCTTCCAGCTTTTAGGTGTGCCGCCCTTCGGCGGTTTCTTCAGTAAACTACTCATCTATAGTGCTTACATGGAGGCCGGAATGCCGTACGTTTCCTTAATGGTTATATTGATTTCAGCTATATCACTCTTAGGTTATGTGAAGCTAATTTACGCAAGCGTTTTTAAAGTTGGGAGTCCTAAAGTGGAGCAAACAACTAAGGTTTCACTGCCTACAGCGATCGTCTTAGCTTTAGGGATTGCTTGCTTGGTAACTGGCTTAGCGACTACCTACATAACCTCCATGATGTTCGACGTCGTCGGGTCTTTCGCAACACCTCAAGGTGTTTACGACTACTGGCAGTCTTTCTTCAACACGTTGTTAAACTTGGCTTCAGGTGTTATGAGGTGATGAGCATGTTCCTAGATCCTTTAACCGCTACTTTAATATTGTCTGGCGTTTTAGCCTTCACAGCTTTGATTACGTGGTTTATTTACTCAGTCGTTAAGAGCAACCCAACAAACGTTTCTGAAGAGTTTAAAGAACCTTACTTAGCTGGCGAGCCTACCTCAACGTTGTCAAGGATTGACGCCCCTTCCAACACGCTCTTCTGGGGTTTTATATATGGCTTATCGCGTAAGCTATACCACTACTTAAGGGAGAGAATGCATAGCGGTATACTTAACGAGTGGGGTGAGTATATGTCTGTCTACTTAGGTTTGTTGTCTCTTATAGGGCTTCTTTTCACGGCTTTAATCCTCTTAAGAGGTGGTTGATGTAATGGACATCATGTACATACTCGGTGTTTTAGCTTCAGCGCTTACATACCCTGGGTTAGCGACGTTATGGATTATCTCAATGTTTAGTGAGTGGTGGGTTAGGAAACTAACCGCTAGAGCTCAGAGGAGGATGGGACCTACGTATGTAGGCCCTCTAGGCGTCCTTCAACCATTCGCAGACTTCATAAAGCTATTGGTGGTTAAGTCTGAATCCTCGCAAAGATATGGGAATATATCGCTGGCTAAAGCGTTTGCCTTCGTAGGTATTGGAGCGTTAGTAGCTTCAACTTTACTGCTCCCGATCTCACCGTACTCAATATACTCTAGATATGACTTAATACTGTTGATTTACTTCTTCGGAGTGTGGGTAGCGGTTTCTGAGGTTGTAATCGCTATATCCATACCTAACCCATTCACTCTTAAAGGGGCTTCAAGATATGCGTCAGTAATAGCTTTATGCGAACCTGCGTTCTTCCTCTCGTTATTAATCCCAGCATATTTAACGGCTAAGGTCTTAAAAGCTGAGCCGACGTGGTCCATTACGGCGGTAGTAAGTTACGCTCCGCAGCTATGGCTGAACCCACTTACTTTAATACCTATGTTACTCTCCCTAATCTCTATATTGGTAGCAACGCAATCCAAGCTTATGCTGCCCCCGTTTAACATACCTGAAGCCGAACAAGAAGTTATAGCAGGACCAACTACGGAATTAAGCGGGCCTTTACTGGCTTTATTTAACTTCATACATGACGCCGACTTAGCGATCTCATCGTTGATAATCACTTTAGCGTTCCTCGGAGGTCCATATCCTTTCGAGAGCAACCCAGCGTTAGGTGCTTTAACAACTATAGTTAAGTTCCTGCTAGTGTTAACCGTCATCACAGTCATCAGGGCTTCCTTCGGTAGGTTCAGACTAGAGCAAGGACTTAAAACTATAGTCAAGTACTCCATTACGCCGGGCTTAATAGGTCTGGCCATAGCTTTAATAATATAAATGTCTTCATGAGACATCATTTTATAAACAGGATGGCGTACACTATTATGAGGGTGTAAAGGAGTGCCCGTTGAGCTCAGCTTGAAATATGACCGCGTTGGTGACGTCCTTTATATTAGGCTAAGGGGTGGTAAAGTCGTTGATTCTGACGAAGTTACCCCAGGCATTATAGTTGATTATAATGAGAAGGGGGAGATAACTGGCATAGAGATATTGTGGTTCTCGAAGAGAAAGCTGGATCTCAGCAAGCTGATCCTGGAAGGGCCCGAGGCTATGGTGGCTGAGGCTTGAAAATACGCTATACGCTACACGCGCTTGAACGTATACATCAAAGAGGCATAGCTAAGGAACTCGTTGAAGAATGCATCCGCAACCCCGATAGAGACGAGAAGCTGGAATATGCGCACAGGTGCATAAAGAAGCTTAACGATATGGTCCTAATAGTTATTTACAGAAAAGACAATGACTCCATCATGATTTTGACAGCGTTCAAGTCCACAAAATCCATAAATATCTATAGGATAGCAGCTTTCACCTACTGAAAGACCTACAACTCTACAGTTTCATAACTACTCTCTTATCCAGAAAGAGTTTCAAGATATAACTCTATAGTCTCCTCAACATCCAGCTCTACATGGGCCGATGAGACGTTTACAACCCCGCTTGGATTAGTATATATCCTGCTACTCTCGCCGAGGCTCAGGGGTAGTATCATGCTTGAGGCTATTACGAGTAGTAGTGCTATAGAGAGGTATCTCTGTCACCCCATATACCCCACCCTGAATTAGTATGCATAAATACAAGGCATACCTAATGAATTTTCCACCCTAAATTCCCGCTACAGGTAAAGAGCCTGAAGCAACTAGGCTGAGAAGGAGCAAACCAACCCCTGAACCAGCTTTCACGGATCCATAGGGTAAAAGGTAAGGGTTTGGAGAGCACTCTAAGCGTGAATGTATCTAATAAAGTAGGGCCACTTTTAATATGTGGATAATGGATTTATAAGCTAAGGCTTTTTATATGCTCCTTAGTAACATATGCAGAGCGGGTTCAGGTCTGAGTCTTGAGGTAGTATAGTGGGTTGGATCGCTATGGCTGGAGATATTGATAAAGTATTTAGTGAGGTTTCCTCGAGGCCTACTGGTTTAACTAGTGCTGAGGCTGCTGAGAGGCTTAGGGTGTATGGTTATAATGTTGTTGAGGAGAAGCGTGAGAGCGCCCTAGCGGATTTTTTGAGGAGGCTTTGGAACCCGATGGCGTGGCTCCTCGAGATCGCTGTAGTCCTATCGTTCGCCATAGGCCACTTTACCGAGGGCTTGATAATACTGGCGCTATTATTCATCAACGCCGTCATAGGGTTTAGGCACTCTAGGACGAGCACGAAGGCTCTAGAGCTATTAAAGTCTAAGCTCAGGCCTACAGCGAAGGTTCTTAGGGATGGCTCCTGGAGGATTATTGATGTCAGGGAGATCGTGCCCGGCGATATTGTTCTCCTTGAAATAGGGGATATTGTCCCAGCTGACGGCGTCTTATTCGAGGGCTCTGTGGAAGTAGATCAATCAATGCTCACGGGCGAGTCTCTGCCAGTAGAGAAGAACACTGGTGACAAGCTCTTCGCTGGATCAGCTGTGAGGCGTGGGAGAGGCAAGATAGTTGTTTCTGCAACAGGATCTAGAACATACTTTGGGAGAACAGCTGAGCTCGTGAAGATAGCTAGGCCTAGATCCCACCAGCAGGAGGTCATGCTTCAGATAACCAAGTACATGATGCTCCTCGGTGTAGCTGTAATGATCACGTCAATAATATACGCTCTCGTAATGAACGTCACTAATGAAGTCGTTAAGCTACTAGTATTATCCATAAGCATACTCATGGGCGCTGTACCAGTAGCCCTCCCAGCCGTCCTCTCCATTATGCAGGCTGTTGCAGCCATCGAGATGGCTCGTAGGGGCGTACTAGTAACAAGGCTCGACGCTATAGAGGATGCAAGCATGGTCACCGTGATGTGCATGGATAAGACGGGTACTATAACCATAAATAAGCTCTCAATAGTGGATGTGAAGCCCTTCAACGGGCTCTCCCAGGAGGAGGTGCTTAAACTAGCATACATGGCTACACCAGATGTCTCAACAAGCCCCATAGATGAAGTAGTAAGAGGCCACGTCGAGTCAAAGGACCTTAAACCCTCCTACAAGCTAAAGGAGTTTAAGCCGTTCACACCGGAGTCTAAGAGGAGTGAGGCACTCGTTGAATACAATGGGAGCACTATTAGAGTCGCCCTTGGAGCCCCACAGGTTATAGCATCAATATCCAGTGACAGCAGAGACGTCATCGAGTCCTACAACAGGGTTCTAGAAGAGTACTCGAGCAGGGGTTACAGAGCCCTAGGCGTAGCCTTCGGCTCCAGCGGACTCAGGATAGCTGGGCTAATAGCTCTAGCCGACCCACCTAGACCGGAGTCACGGAGCCTCATAGGGAAGCTTAAGGAGCTGGGGTTAAAGGTCGTCATGATCACTGGTGACAACAAGCTCATCGCTAGAGAGGTTGCGAGCTCCGTTGGGATCGGGGATGAAGTATACAGCATTAGCGAGGTAAAGGTTAACGGGGGCCTTGCCGACAGCGTTGTAGATGCTGACGCTATAGCCGAGGTTCTTCCCGAGGACAAGTACTATATCGTTAAGAAATTCCAGGAGGAAGGCCATAGGGTCGGCATGACGGGTGACGGCGTAAATGATGCACCAGCATTGAGGCAGGCTGAGCTCGGCGTAGCAGTTAGCAACGCTAGTGATGTAGCGAAGAGCGCTGCAAGCGTTGTATTAACTAAGCCGGGTTTAGAGGGGATAGTCGATGTCGTGTATACAAGTAGATCTGTCTACCAGAGAGCACTCACATGGATGGTGAACAAGGTTACGAAGACCATTCAGTTCACACTTCTAGCAGCACTAGCGTTTCTATGGATGCGTCAAGACGTTATAACACTCATGGGTATGACTCTCCTAGTGTTCTCAAACGACTTCGCCACGATGAGTCTTGCAACAGATAATGTCCGCCCCATGCCTAGGCCTGGGAGGCTCAACGTGAGAAATATAGTGCTGGTCTCAAGCATTATTGGCTTATGGCTAGTAGTCTTCGGTGCACTAGCCCTCTACATAGGCAGGTACATATTCAACTATAGTGTGGGGGAGCTGCAGACATTCATGTTGCTAATGCTAGTGTTCTCAAGCCAGTTCAGAATACTGGTTGTAAGGGAAAGGGGGCCATTCTACAGCTCTAAACCAAGTAGAGAACTCCTACTCTCGGTAACAGGGGTTCTCGCAGCGTTCACGCTCCTAGGGGTACTCGGCGTAATCATCACCCCAATACCCTTGGAGGGAGTATTATCCGCATTACTGTACTCAGCTGCAATAACGTTCTCGGTGGACCCTGTAAAGGTACTCATATTCAAGAGGTCTGGTATAGAGTTGTAGGGATTAAACGGGTTTTTAAAGTTGGAGATTGTGAGGGAAGCGAGGTAGCCCCGTTGCTAGCGCCTCCTTATAAGCATGTATACTAGTGCTCCAGCCACGGCTACTGCTGTAGCTACCCCTATCACCTCCAGCTGTATTCCCATCTGTGCCTGCGGCTCCTCGACTACTACTTTAAGCATGGAGAGCTGGTTGAACTCTACCTCGTCTACAGGGATATTGTTCAACAGTATCTTAACGCCCTGCTCCCTCGTAATCCCTACTCTCGCAGCCCTTAGTTCTTCACTTGTTGCTACTGTTGCAGTCGTGTTGTATAGCCATCAACAGTTGAGTTCCTCCTTATGAACCTGGGTGTCTCGAAGCCTACTATTAGCATACGCGTACCCGGGTCGCTTGTTACATTTAGTGAGGCGTGGGATGGCTTAAGCTCTACTTCTCTAAGCACGGTGAGCATCTGGCTGAGGCCTATGCTACTAGACCTGGTATCTCCATGGTGATTGAGCCGGTGAGGTTGGATAGGGCTTCAATCAACCTAGCCACGTCTCCTAGATAAGTGTTTACATATATGTTGAGTTACCAATAAATACATAAAGATGGTGATGTGACTTGCTAGAAGATGAATACCTGCTCAACTCGTTTAAGGACATGCTTGTTAAGAATGATTTGCTTAAGCAAACAGTAACTTGCAGGGCAAGACACGGCAAAGAGCTTAGCTTACCATCAGATGAATATGCGTTAATCAGAGGTCCTGAAATACTTATAGAATGCGATATAGCTGGGTTTAAAGGCCATGCGTTCAGTCCATGCCCTACAAGCTATGAAGGGTTTTTAGGCGATCTTAATAATGTCAAGTTAGATAACATTTGCTTAAGGGGGTTTTCTTCGCTGTTCTTAATGCTCTGTTAACCATGCTAGGAATCATCGACGGTGGTATCCACTGCTCAGGCAACGAACCTGAAGCATGCGGTGAGGAATTAGCTACTTACATTGTAAGGAACTTCGGTAGTGATGTGAGAATGCTTCATATAGGTTACCACCCAGGCCATATTAAGGCATTAGTAAAGAGGTTTCAAAGGCTTTACGTTACTGACTTGAATAAAGACACCGTAGGTAAGGTTAAGCACGGACTTAAGATTATTGACGGATCCAAGAACAGCGAGTTAATTGGCGATGTTGATATTGTATTAATAACAGGTAGTGCCATAGTCAACAAAACCATCTACGACATCGTTAAGGAGGTTTACAAACATGGTAAGGTTGGGATAATATACGGCGTTTCAGCTAAGGGTGCTTACGCACTCCTTAAAAAGAAGTTCAAGGAGTTCGCTAGCATCAAGTACTTCTGCCCTTATTCAGTAGCTAAGCATCACTCCGAAGACAGACCTCCTCCCCGCCCTTGAGGGCGAGGCTTTCGGTTGTAAAAGGCTATTATTGTTTTTAACTGAAGGTTAGCCACATTCCTCAGTTAATTTAATAATTAAATGAGCTAGTTCTTCAGACGTCTTAAGGACCTCAGGTGTGATTTCCTCGCCTACGTCTAGGTTTTTAGCTGCTATTCCTAAAATTAGGATTTCATTTAATAAACCCTCACTTCTTAAGATGTTGATTACGTGACTCAACGGTATTGAATGTGTTGTAGCTAGTTTAAAATCTTTGATGTCTTCTAAGCCTACGAAAGCGTAATGTAGTTCTTCGGAGGTGAATATTGCGGCGTCAACTATTAAGGCTTTACTTACTTTATTTTCAATTAACTCGTTAAGACAGTTTTCTAAGCCGAACTCGCATTTAATTAGTCTACTACGTTCAAACCCTAGAGAAGCTAGGAAATCGCAAAACAGCAGTCCAACCTTATCATCGCTTCTGAGTTCCGTACCTAAGCAAACGATTTTAGCGCTTTGATCGCATATAAGCTTATGAAGCGTTTCAGCAACAGCAACCATGTTATATACTCACCCTACTTACGTTAGAATTTCAGGTATCTTCGTAGCTATGTCACGCATTGATGTAAAGAATCGAGTTTGTTGAAACTCAGGGAGTTTTAAACTAGCGTTTAATGTTTGGTCGTAGGGGACGTTGCTTAAGTACCTCACCTCATATTTTTCGCAGATTTCTTTAACGTCGTTGCTTGGCTTAGACGACATGTTCTCAATAACGCCGACAGGCCTTACGTTTAACTCTTTAAGAATCGTTAATATAGTTTTCAAAGCGTTGATTGAGAATTGCGAGGCGGTTGTGATTATCAACGGTTTAGGATTCTTAACGAGGGTTAAGATCTCGAGGACGGGGTCTGTAAGGCCTGGCGGCGTATCTATAACTAAATATTCCAGCGTGTCCCAAAGGGTTATAGCTAAAACCTCCCTTATTACGTTAGTTGCTTCCCAACCTCTTAAAGGTAGGGGATTGCCTCTGGAGTAGAATGCAACGCTCATCAACTTAACTCCGAAGTATTCAGGGGGTTTAACGCCTCTATCCTCTTCAGGCATCTCACGTAACTCGACGTCGAAGAGGATATGTTGTGAAGGGTTTGTTAAGTCAAGATCTAAAACACCTACTTTAAACCCTAACTCACTTAACGTGAGGGCTAACGCAGCGGACACGACGGTTTTCCCAACACCTCCTTTAGGGCTTAAGACAGGTATTACATAACCTACGTTTTTAAGCCTCTCAGGTATTACGTAAAGTCTTGGGTCGTTGCTGAAGTAGCCGTAACTCAATCTAAAAACACCTCAACGAAGTCTATCCCTCTGCCTGCGATAACCTCAAAATCTCGCGAGCCGCAGCTAGGGCATGTTAGGTATGAGTGAACGACTTCAGGGACGAAGTGAATCGCTTCCCTAACCTCCTCCTCAACCTTCGTATCTCTTAAAGTCCATTCAAAACCGCATCTCCTACACTTAAATCGCGCCGGCAACTCAACAATCTCTAAGTTGCTTAAGGTAACGCCGTTCATGTGGAGTATCTCCTTCAACGCAAACGTAAAGATCTCCTTATCAACCGCTTGCAACTCGCCGAACCCTATCTTAAGCCTCACCGATTTCTCAGGTAATCCACCACCAGCAAACTTACTTAACACGTAATTGCTTACGGCTTCAGCTAAAGCCCATTCATGAACCATCTAAACCCTCTCCACACATCACTTGCTTTAAAATTTAAAGGGTTTTCAACCAGTTAATGGTTTGGCCGTGGTCTACTTAGTTAGACGTTAAACCACTTTAATTATTAACTTGTTCTTCAACATCTTATACAGCAGTATTGAAGCTACTGTCCTTCCATACATGTCAGTTATTTGAGTGAACCACACCCCTAAGACACCATAGTATGGTTGTAGGAGCTGTGCTAGAGTAGCTCTTAAAAGAATAACTGTTGCCGAGCTTATCGCTAGCGGGGCCCAAGTGCTTCCCATACCTCTGAAAGCTCCGTAGAAGGCTTGAGCAACGCCTAAACCTAACTCAGATATCGCCGCTAGTATTAAGTAAGCAGTTACTAACTTAGCTATTTCAGGGTTTTGCGTGAAGAACCTACCTACGAAAGGCGATATAGCGATTAAAAGTAATGTAGCGCCGCCCATCCAACTAACGCTTACTTTAATACCCTCCTTAAGTAAGTTGCTTAACTCCATCACGTTATTGGCCCCGACTCTATGACCGGTTTTAGCTGAGGTAGCTATGCTTACCGCAAATATAGGATTTATAACTAAAGACTCAACAGTTATCCCTATGTTATGCGCTGCTAATGCGAGACTGCCTGACTTAGCTACGGCGTTTATATATATGTTCTGACCTACGCTGGCTACAACCCTCTCTAAAGCTGCTGGAGCCCCTACAGCTAATACACGAACGATTAAATTCGAAGGGATTGAGAAGCCGATCCTGAAAGGTAGTTTAAAGAATAAGTATGTAGGTAACCCAACGTATTGAGATATTGCGGAAGCCATACCCGCTCCAATAACGCCTAAAGCGGGTGAGCCGAAAAACCCTAAAGCCATAGACGGTATGAGTATACAGCCTGAAGCGCTTATCGCTATCGACGCATAAGCAGAGGGCCAAGGCTTATCAACAGCTCTATAAGCAGTTGCTAAAACTTGGTTAAGCATTAGGGCGGGAACCGAAAGTATTCTATAGCTTAAATACGCCGTAGCCAACTCAGCTATTTGAGGGTTGCTTCCCGACATGACGTTAATGTATGGAGGCAACCATATAAAGGAAGTTACGTAGAGAATCAACGAAGTAATTAGCGATAGGGTTAACGACTCATTAACGGCTTTACGCAACGCGTCTATCTTACCGGCGCCGTAGGCTTGCGAAGCAACTATGAGTAAGCCTATGTTAAATATGGAAGCCAGTGAATTCACTATGAAGAAGAAATAGGAGGCTAAGCCTGTAGCAGCTACTGCCTCGTCGGAAAGCCTTGAAACGCTTATTAAACTTACTAAACTTAGAACAGAATCTGAAACCATCCCGATGAGTATGGGTAAGGCAAGCCTCCTTACCTCGCCGCTCATGGCCGATCACTGTGAAGCTTTAAATGATTATATCCCTTCAACGGATAGCGGTAGGTTTTCAGCCCATATCCTACAAGTTCCTTCCGAGCTAACCATGCAGGGGCCGTAGGGATTCTCAGGAGTGCAGACTTTCATGAATAACGGGCATTCCGTAGGTTTACGCAACCCTAGAACCACCTCCCCACATCTACACCCTGGAATTATATCTGAATGTGTTTTAGGCTCTTTTATCCCGTACCTTACTTCAGCGTCGTTTCTTTCGTACGTAGCCTTCAACTTAGCTCCACTACCCTCAACTACCCCAATACCCCTCCAGTAAGAGTCCACATAAGTGAAAACTTCATTAATCGTTTTCTTAGCCGTCAAATTCCCTTCAGGTTTAACGACCCTCCTATATTCATTCAGTAACTCCGCACGACCTTCCTTAATCGATTTAAGAATAAGTAAAACAGCTAGTAAAACGTCAAGAGGCTCAAACCCTGTCACGACTGTCGTTACTCCATAGTCTTTAGGGATGAACTCCCAAGCGTTAGAACCTAATATTGCCGAAACATGGCCTGGAGCCAACACCCCATCAAGCTCAACTCCTTTAACGTTACTCATTAAGTACTTCATTATCGGTGGTGTTAACCTATGAGCGCTTAACACGTAGAGGTTGTGTGGGACTGCCCTATAATACAGCGTTGTAGACACGGCAGGCATGGTTGTTTCAAAACCTACGGAGAAGAAGACATGTTCTTCATTCGGTCTTTCCTTAGCTACCTTAACAGCATCTAAAAAACTGTAAACAACCGTTACTTTACCACCTAATGCTTTAGCCTCAGCCAAGCTTTTAGGGTTGGAACCCCTGACAGAAGGGAGTTTAAACGCGTCGCCGTAAGTTATGACGTTAACGCCCTCTAACGAAAGCTTAATGAGAGCTTCTACGTAATACCCAGGAGTAACGCATACGGGACATCCCGGACCGGCAATTAACTCTATGTTGTTAGGCATTAAAGAACGTAGACCGTAGTACGTTATAGTCCATTCATGCGTTCCGCAGAAGTCCATAATCTTAACGTGTTTTTTAATTATTGACGCGTAATCACGTATGATCTTAACGATTTCACTAGCTTTAGGATTCCTTTCATAAAGCTCCTTAATCCTTAACCTCAAGTCACTCAACGAACACTCCCTCATCAACCAATGCTATGTTTCAAACATAGTAAAAATATTCATTAACGTTGTTTAAAATATAACGTTGGTGGCGAGGCTGACCGAGTCTAAAGTATCTCTAACTCACGGATCCGGCTCTTCAGAAGCTTGGAGATTCATTAAAGAATTGATTGTAGATAGGGTCCCCGAGAATTTAAGGAGGGTTGAGGGAGGTTACGGACTTGAAGTTATGGATGACGGAGCTGTATTGAAGTTAAATGACGGCAGCTACTTAGTAGTTACAACCGATTCCTTCACCGTCAACCCTCTAAAATTCCCTGGAGGCGATATCGGATCATTAGCGGTTCACGGAGTTATAAACGATTTAGTGGTTATGGGTGCTAAGCCCATAGCTTTTATGGATACGTTAGTCGTTGAAGAGGGTTTCCCAGAGAGTGAGTTGAGGGAGGTTGTAGACTCTATGATTAACTCCTTAGTTAGTGAGGGCATTGCTTTAATAGGTGGGGACTTTAAAGTAATGCCTAGAGGGTCTATCGATAAACTCGTAATTACTGGTGTGGGGATAGGGGTGTCTCGAAGACCTATTGTTGATGTGGAGCTTAAACCAGGGGATAAAATCATCGTTACCGGCTATATAGCTGAGCATGGAGCCACCATACTAGCGGCTCAACTAGGTCTTCTAGATAAGGTAACAAACTTAAGAAGCGATACTAAACCATTGACTAAAACCGTGTTTAAAGTTATTGAGACCTTCGAAGGTAGAGTTCACGCCGCTAGAGACCCCACGAGAGGGGGGTTAGCAGCTACTCTCAACGAGTGGGCTTCAAGCACGTCGTTAACGATTAAAGTATATAGGGATAAAATCCCATTGAGGGAAGAGGTTAAGGCATTTCTTGAAGCCTTAGGTGTGGATCCACTCTCCCTAGCTTCAGAGGGTATTGCCGTATTAGCTGTAGATCCTGAAGTTCATGAGGAAGTCCTTAAGGAGTTAAGGAGGGTTGGTGAGGTAAACGCTGAAGTCATCGGTGAGGTCATCACCCCACCGAATAAGATGTTAGTGGGTAAGGTAGTTGGGGTAACTGAAGTTGGGGGTAAGGTATTAATAGAGTCGAAATCTATTAACCTACCGAGGATATGTTAAGGGGGTTGAAGATGTGTTTAGGGGTTCCAGCTAAGGTGTTAAGGGTTTGGAGCGTTGGTGAATTAAGATACGCTGAAGTTGATTTAGGCGGTTTAAGTAAGGAGGTAATCCTAGCTCTAGACGAGCCCGTCAACGAAGGAGATTACGTAATAGTACACGCTGGTATGGGAATCTCAAAAATAAAGGAGGAGGAAGTTGAAGAGACGCTGAAGATTTGGGAAGATCTTTACAATCAAGGACTTCACATTGAACAGTGAGGACGGAGGTCTATTAACTCCCTTTACGTTCTATATTTAGTGTTTTATCTGTTTGAGTTACTTGATTAGTTAGTTAAGACGTAGATCGTTGGAAGCGTATGTGTCAATGGTGGTTAACGTATGTCAATCCTTATATTTTAATACACTTACTTAATTGGTGTGAGGTTGTGTTCATGAAAAGAACGCATTGGTGTGGTGAACTAAGGAGAGAGCACGTGGGTTTAGAGGTCGTAGTTAATGGTTGGGTTCATGCGTTAAGAAAGGTTGGGAGGATTGTTTTCCTCGTCGTTAGGGATAGGTCTGGGTTAGTTCAAGCTGTTGTAACTCCTAAGAACCCTAACTATAGCTTAGTTAGTGAGTTGAGTTTAGAGTCTGTAGTCGCGATTAAAGGTGTTGTTAGGTTAAGACCTCCAAACCAAGTGAATCCTGAGATGCCTACTGGAGAGATAGAGATAGATGTTAAGGAGGTTCAAGTGCTTAATCCAGCTAAGCCTTTACCCCTACCGATATTCGATAAGGAGTTGATGAAGACTACTTCCGAGACTTTCAGGCTTAAGTATAGGTATTTAGACTTAAGAAGGTTTGAAATGCTTAGAAACTTAACGGTTAGAGCTAAGTTCATCACCGCTTTAAGGGAGTTCTTCAACGCAAACGGCTTCATAGAGGTTGAGACACCGTATCTAGCTAGGAGTACCCCTGAAGGAGCGCGTGATTTCCTTGTCCCGAGTAGGCTCTACCCAGGTAAGTTTTACTCATTAACTCAATCTCCTCAACTCTTTAAACAGCTCTTGATGATCGCTGGCTTCGAGAGATATTATCAAGTGGCTAGGTGTTTTAGAGATGAAGACCCTAGAGCAGATAGGCAGCCTGAATTCACGCAGTTCGATGTTGAGATGTCGTTCGTAACTGCTGAGGACGTTATGAACATAGTTGAAGAGGCTATGAGATACGCTTTTAAGAAGGTTTTCAACGTCGATTTAGAGAATCCCTTTCCAAAAATAAAGTATAGGGAGGCTATGGATAAATACGGGATAGACAAGCCGGACCTTAGGTTTGAGTTATTTCTTGAAACCGTTACTGAGCATGTACGTGGTTTAATCCCCTTGAGAGAGGGGGACGTAGCTAGAGCTTTAAGATTTAACTTTAGTGAAGAACTTACTAAGAACGTTGAGGGGTTAATTAAAGAGATCATACCGTCCGACGGTAAGGTTAAGTACGTCTATGTTTTACGTGGGTCTAACGACGTAGTAACTAATGAAGTTGGGTTAGCCGGCGATTTAATTAAAGTCTTTAACTTAGGGATCGGCGAAGGTTTGGTAGTGACCTCCGGTGAATATATTAAGGCGTCGGAAGCTATAGGTAATCTCAGGAATTCCTTAGGTAAGTTGTTAGGGTTAGCGGATAAAAACACGTATAAGTTTGCTTGGGTGGTGGATTTCCCGCTTTTCGAGCTTGACGAGGAGGGAAGGCTTACTTCCATGCATCACCCGTTTACCTCACCTAAGCTTGAAGAGATACCTAAGCTGGATACCAACCCCTTGGAAGTTACTGCGCAAGCTTATGACTTAATCCTTAACGGCTATGAAGTAGGTGGGGGTAGTATTAGAATTAACAAGAGGGAACTTCAGGAGAAGATCTTAGCTATATTAGGCTTAAGCAAGGATGAAATGCTTGATAGATATGGCTTCCTACTGGAGGCTTTAGAGTATGGAGCTCCACCACACGGTGGTATAGCCTTAGGTTTGGATAGGCTTGTAGCTATAGCTTTAGGCTACGACAACATAAGGGAAGTTATAGCCTTCCCGAAAACTAAAGAGATGACTGACCCCATGACTGGAGCACCGTCTAAACCGCCGGAGGAATACCTAAGGGAGATTAAGTGGATTAAGGTACTAACCGATTAAAACATTATCTTATAAGAAACCGTTACTACGGTACCATTTAATCGTTCGTAAAGACCTCTCCTTAAATCGTATTTAGGCATATAACCCAACTCCCTCTTAGCTTTCTCTACGCTATACGCTCTATCACTGATTACGGCGTCAACCACTTTAACTCCATACATGAAGTTCTCACCACCTCTAAGTCTATCGTAGACCTCAAGCAAAGAGAGTTGACCTCCTCCGTCCTGAGGAGTGGGGGTTATAGGATATCTAATCAATCATCGACCTCTGAAGGCCTCAAAACTTCGTGTGGGAGGCATAGCGTTGATTATGTATATATTATAAGTTTTTCGCTTGGGGCAGAAACGTTAATCTGTAGTTTTCTGTGTTAGGCTATGTCTTTCCATGCCTTAGATAGAGCTTATAAGTGTTTTTCACCACGCAATAGTATGTAGTCGACCGTGTCGAATACAAAACATGAAGACACAATCAGAGTGAACGGCTTATCCCCATACTAAACATCGTCACCATAAAACATTAAAGCAGAAACACTAAATGTAATACGGTTTGAGGGCCCGTAGCCTAGCCTGGATAGGGTGCCGGCCTCCGGAGCCGGAGATCCCGGGTTCAAATCCCGGCGGGCCCGCCACATAAATACCCCCTATATAAGGTTTTCCTTTATGGACGTTGTTATCTTTTACTATATCTTTTATAGAGAGTGATAAATTAGGTATGAGTATGAAATTTATTATAAGACTTCAATATTATTCAATTATTTTTATGTCCAAATTTTCAAAACCTGCTGACATTAATGGGATGTTTTAGGAATTCCTTCGCATATATATGAATCGTTATAACTATGGTATTGAAAGATAAAGGTGGTATGTCAAAAATTCTCTGTTAGTTTACACTTAAAAATTATGGTTATATTTTCATTTGGATTTAGTTTAATTACTCCTTTATTTAAAGCACCTTTAACCTCTATATTAGGTGGAACTAATGGTACTATCTTGTTGAGGGTTATTCTTTCCTTACCTATGTTTACTGCCTTTAATAGGAATTCGGAGTAATCAGTTTCACTAATACTATCACACATTTCATGAATACTTAAAGCTAATCCTAGATTTCTCTGAAGTATTTTTAACCCCTGTGATTCTAAGCATAGTACTATTTTCAGTCGGTTGTCCAGGTAGACCTTTAAAGTATAGGTATAGATGGTTTTGTGATAGAATATCATTCCATCCTATCTTATAGACTTTCATATCCATGTATTCAACTTTCCTTTTGGAAATACTATACCTGGTGAATGGGTGAGTGTTAAGAAATTCTTTAATAAAGGTCTCATCAGAGAATCTATAGAGCCACATATCTCTGTCTTTAAATATCTTCTGAGGCAGTATTACTGGAATAAATCCGTATTTAGAGTATAATCTATGAGCGCTACTATTACTAACGTCGGTCATAAGATATTGTATGTAGAATCCCCTATCCTCGCGATCCTAATACATACCTCAACAAGTCTCTTACCTATACCTTGGCCACAGTAGCTGGGGTGGACCATTAAGTTCACTATTTCAGCATAGGGCTTATGCGCTAAATCTAGAGTAACTTTACCAATAACTTCTCCTTCATCATTAATAGCTAATAGTACTTTAACATTTTTTAACTTTACATCAACACTCAATAAGTTTGGTTGAGAATTTCTCCCCTATTGCCTCATAGAGTTTAGCGACTCCTTTACTATATGTAGGCGTGAATTCTGTTACTTCAACCACGATATTATCCTTCGCCAATGCTTCACCTATATATAAGATTATATCTTAGTCTTTTTAATAATACAATATTAAGGTTGACATGTATAATTACCATAGGGTTGCGATAATGAGTGGTGTAAGGGTTTTAAAAATAAGCATACCTGAACACATCGGTATAGATGAGTACGAGGCTAGGCTTCTCTTAGCTGTTGAGCTCTATCGTGAAGGCAGACTTACCCTTAAGCAGTCTGCTGAGCTTGCTGGACTCTGTGTTGAGGATTTTATGAGGGAACTCTCGAGGAGGAAGGTCAGCATAATCAACCTAGATGAAGAGGAGCTGAAGGAGGAGCTGAGGGTTGCCGAGGACCTTGCTAGAGAAACGAGAAACTAGTATTGCTATCTCAGACACGTCTCCCCTCATAGCCCTCAAACATGCGGGATTGCTAGAGAAGCTCAGCCTTCTATTTTAGAGAATAATAATTTCGCCAAGTGTTATGAGGGAACTAAGCATTAAAGAGAAAGAGTATTACCAGAGCTTAAACTTTCTATCTGTCGAGGAGCCTCGTGATAAGAGAATAGTCGCCATGTTAAAGACTATTGTTGATGAGGGCGAGGCCGAAGCAATAGCCTTAGCCCTGGAGAGGAGCAACCTATTAATAATAGATGATCTTAAAGGTAGGAAGCTGGCAAGAAGACTTGGCTTAAAAATCATAGGTACACTAGGTCTTTTGAAGACTATGAAGTTGAAAGGCTTGATTAAAGAGATTAAGCCAGTAATAGAGGAGCTTAGGAAGAAGGGATTCTATCTCAGTAATGACCTCATAGACAAGCTTCTAAGAGATGTGGAAGAGAAATAGTAACAGAAGTAGAGACATGGAAGCAACCACTTCATTTATATGTTTTTAAGCCCCTATCTCCGATAAGCTTTCATACCTGAAGACGTATCATAATTAATGTAAACCATAATAGTAAAAACATTCTTTTTCTCACTATTCTTCTTTAAGGAGTTCTCTTACAGCCCTTGTTACACTCCATACTTTTATAATGTCGGTTTTAGCTATTCTATTGAAATCTTTATCGTTTGTTATGAGTATAGCGTTTGCTTTCAAGCATGTTGCAGCATGGTATAGATCAGCATACTCCCCTTCTGGAATAAAGGGTTTGCACTGCTCTATATGGTTGCGATCTGGCTCAATTAAAACTGCTTTACTTATAATTAATGCGTAAAGAATTCCTGCCTACTCCCTTATGTATGGTGGCCTGCTTGATAGCTTGTTTAGCCAAGACCTATACTCTTCAAGGAGAACGCTATTAACGACTAACTCTATATCGGGATCACTAAGAAGCTTAAGGATAAGCTGTGTGGTCTTCGTGTAACCTGATTTAAAAGCTGCTATAAAGACGTTAGTATCTAGTAGAAATCTTTTCTTTAGCAATCTTATTAGCCTCTTCCTCAACTTCTCTGGTAAGCCCCTCTAGGTCTAGTTCGGCTTTAGCAACTTCTCTAGCAATATCTCTTAGTATCTTTTCAACATCGATCTTCTTGAGAACTAGAATGTCGTCCTTAACGTTTAAAACAAGCAATCTATCTCCATCCTTTAAATTAAGCTTTTTCCTCACACGACTAGGAATAACGATCCTACCTTTCCTATCAATAACCACCATTTCCACAAATCCCACCTCTCCCACTATACTATAATGAAATATTGGCTATAAAACTTTACATATCTTGTTTTATTGCTTGTAGAATAAGTTTTACCGTCGCAGAGTTACTAATCATTTCTCCGATCGTGCGGCAGACTCTACTTGACTTTATGTGACAGAGCGATATTAGTTCTAGCCTCCGAAGCTAGTGGTCTGGGGTTCAAATCCTGGCGGGCCCGCCACTCATATATCGCCTATATAGGGTTTTCTAGGGATCTAGGCTAGCTCAATGGCGCTATAGGGCTCAAGTCAAGTTATGCATCGGTAGACCGGACTCACTTTACTTTAAGACGGGCTTAAGCTCATACTAGTCCCACTTCCTATCTTAAAGTAAGGCTTTTTGCGATGTTTAGTGTCAAGCTAGTGCTGATGAGTATTGTGATGGCTTCTGCCATGAATTATTGGAGAGTATTTATTTTGGCTGTAATTCCCGTATAAATTTAGAGAGGGCTGCGACATATTTGATGTTTGTGAGAAAGGTTTATAAACGTTGGTGTTTAAATATGTTAGGAATCCGCTTAGGCGATGGGAGCAATGCTCCAAGCCTAGGTGGGGGTGATCAAAACATAGATGGGAGGGTCGTGCCGTTGCCCTCGACAGCCGCCCATGAACCTACGGGATGAGGTAAGCGAGCCCTCTAGGTGGAGGCGGAACTCCCTAGATAAGACCATGAAAACACATAAAATGATTGAAATGAACATCTAGGGAGAAACGGCACTAATTAATTCAGGAGGGTATTTTAAGCGATTAGGTCTGTATTACTATCGGGGGTTAGCGTATGAATGAGAGAGTACGTGAGTTCAGTGTTGTTATACTGGAAGATGAGAGCGGTGGCTATATCGCGGTTGTACCGGAGCTTCCGGGGTGTCATACACAGGGAGACAGCTTGGATGAAGTGATTAAAAATGTTAGGGAAGCTATAGAGCTTTATCTTGAGAGTCTCTCTGAGGAGGAGAAGAAGGAGTTATTGAGCCGTAGAGTTGTCGGTCTTCAGAGAGTGAAGGCGGTTGCCTAGAATAACACCCATAGATCCCTACGAATTCATTAAGTTGCTTAGTAAGCTAGGATTCAAGCCCATACGGCAACGAGGCTCACACGTGATACTGCTGAACGAACAAGGTGTTAGAATAGTAGTACCTGTACATCCAGGGAAGAAGATTAAACCTGGACTCATAAGAATCATATTAACTGAAGCCGGGCTTACTAGGGAAAAATACTTCAAGCTCCTAGAAGAGGACTGCTAAACTTCCTGTCTTCGTATTTAAAGTTCTTCATGTCTAAATGGTATTATATTATTATTGTAAAACGCAAATAAGGCTTCCCAAAACAGGTAGGCCCTAGACGGTATTCCTTGCCTATTATCACGCGTATGAGGATATTAGCGTCGACGAAGACCCTCCTCAAGATATAACTCCTCCGCCGAATCGAGCAACCCCACTCTGCCCTGGGGAGACCCTCTATGAACTTCCTTACCTTGCGATAATCATCCTCGCCGAATACTCTGCACTTGATAACAATATCTACTTCCTCACCCTCCCCAGCTCCAAAGGCTCTAATGGCTTGAGAACTCCTTTCGTATCTTACCCTTATGACCCTAGACAATTCTTACCCTCATCCATACACTATATGCATTGAGGACAATTAGTCTTTTTCAGTTTCCAGATTATCTTGATTGATGTTCTTGACGATAATCACCCATGCAGAGTGTTTCCATTTGATGGTTTCCTCTGGAGACATTGTTTATAAGTCCCGAGTCTTCGGAGCTGGTGATCCCGGATCCCGAATCTCGGCAGGCTCGCCATATCTCCACAATCCCCAAGTGATAGTATTTACTCATTTAGATTATATGGTATAAAATAATGGATATACGTATTAGAGATAATATGTTACGTTTTATAAAACGTGTTCCTATCGATATGGAATCCGCATCTAGTTTTAATGTTATGGAAGCCCCTATATAGGTAATAAGACCCATATAATTCCCCCAGATTAAATCCTACGTGAGTAATTATGGCTAGCAGAAGAGATCCTGTTTGCTTGCGTAAGTATCCAGCTATTATGCTCATAAGGAACGCTATAGCCAAGATGAAGGCTTGTTGGGTTATTGGTGCATTATGGAAAGGCAGCATATGCATAAATGAGAAGAGTGTAGCCGATACAATTATTGTGAGCCATGGATTCACATCATGTCTAAGCATATATCCAAGGAAAAGCCCTCTAAATAATGTTTCCTCACCTGTAGGGGCTAGAGCTAGAGCGATGAGGAAGTACTGGATAGGGTTCTGCTCTATTCCTGGTATAGGGGACTTAAATTGCTCCGAATTAGTTATGTGGAGCTCTGCGTATGCTAGCAAGGATGCTATGCAGGTAGCCACCGTGAATACTGCAATCATTCTAGTGAGCCTGACTGCACGTAAACCCAGGATACTATAATCTTCTCGCAAAGGTAGCAAAATAAAGAGCGTCTGCATAACTGTAGTACCTACTAAAGGCACACCAATAATGGGCACGAGCACTACACAAGTTAGCACACTCAAAGCAAAAACAGCAAATAACACCAGGGCACCTTTAATAATGTAGAGGGCTCCATGACATTTCATTCCCATCTCCCTTACACTAAGCGTGATGATCGGGTCTATTCCTTTTGTGAAATAACTTTGAGCCATGGTACTCGCTTGAAGTCCTCGTCTAGTGTTGCTATAGCGTTTATCCCATGTTGCCTGCATGTTAATGCTATTATTGCGTCTGTAGGCATTAGACCGTATCCCTCCATGTACTGGATTATCTCTCCTGGCTCTGCCGTTAGTGGTAATGTCGTAAAGAGCCTCAGTACAGGCCAGACATCGTTTTTGACTAAGCCTACGAGCCTCTCATCCCTCCCCGCTAGTAACTCCCTTATCCTCCTAGAGCTAAGTCTTGTTGTAAGCGTTTCCCAGACCACGGTATTCCGTGGTTTGGGTTAGCCCTTGGTGTGGATTCATTAGCTTCGCCCGCACCGCATGGGGCTCTGTCGAGCCTAACGCCATGAGGCTCCCATCTGATGGTGTTACATCGAACATCATCCCCCAAACCCTCACATCATAACTGATCATAGGGTAGGAGATCAAAATTTCACACTATATCATCACTCAAGAAATTAAGAGTTATTCAGAATATTTAAGCCTTACGACATCCCAGAAACAGCCTTAGATAGCCGTATATGACCTCATCAACTACTAGTGGGGTTGATGTATCCAATAATTTCACGATTTTCAACTTCCTTTAGGAGCTTCTAGGCCCTATCATCTTGGCCGGCGAGGAACGCTAGTATGACGCTAGTGCCCACGAAAACCTTCATCCTCTATCTCCTCAAGAACCTCAAGAAGCTCTTCTCTCCTAATGTCGGGCCTGTGCTTTCTTACAATACCATAGAATTTGTCGTCAATTAACTCACTTGACCTTATAATTATCTGAACTTCCTCGCCCTCCTCAAGGTCAACAGGCTCAAGTGGCTTGAAAACACCTTTCTCATACCTAACCCTGATAACCCTAGACATATGGTTGCCACCCAACTATAATGTATGGCTTTAAAAAGATTAAAGCATGTTACAGTAGAATAAACCTACCGATGAGGAACAACTAATCATTTTACTGACCATGTAGCATGGTTTAAGTGGTTTATAAGCAACTTAGCGATGAAGTTCTCCAGCCTGGAGAGCCGGTGTAGGTATTCACGTGCGGGTTCAACTTCCAACGGGTCCGCTATTATTTGTTAAGTCCTACTTTAGCTTTCTTAGGGCCTCGTTTATTATCTTATCAGACACTCTGAATCCGTATTCTTTTAACCCTCTTAGCGCTTGGACTGGTTTGCCTTTATCTATGAGGCCTTTATCATAAGCCAGTCGTAGAAGACCTACTGTCCCTTTGTTTTTAACTCCATGGATTTTGCTTTAAGTCTTGCAATTCTATCGTCTAGGATAACTGTACACTTATACTCAACAGCTAATGTTATTGCCTCCGACTCGCCCATGCCTAAAGGGTCGTGAAGGGCCTCTACTAGTGCCCTATCCCGTGGCGTCAAAACTTTTACCTTGCCTTGGCGTACAAGGTCTCCCAGCTCCTTTGAGCCAGGCTTGTTATGACCCTCTGCGACAACTTCCTCGTAAACTGCGTGAGGTATAATTATCTCCCATACCAAGCGCTTCTATAATGTCTGTCATATTTACCTGTGCAAGTGCTATTATGGCGCTGGAATCTAATACTAGGCAGTGGTTCACCTTATTACTCAATCCCTAGCTACTCTCGGAGCTCTTTAGCACTATAAGGATAGGCTGGTATCCCTCTCCTATGAAGCTCTACTAGGAAGTCATATAGGCTCATCCCAGCCAGCTCAGCTGCACGCTCAACACTAACAACGCCCCTAAGGAATAAGTCAATCGCATAAGCTAGTCTAACATCCTTCTCGACATCCCCAACATAATGAGAAGGTACCTTAACCTTAACCACCACTTCACGAGGCAACCTATCCCTCACTACCATTAATATATGGTAACTCTTAAGTCCTTATAACCTCGTAGCCGGAGATAGCATATCCCATACATTACCCCTTAAGATATGAATAGATTAGAAATTGCCGTTCGTCGGTTATGGCTTGCATATCTGCCTGGCTAGCTCTATTTCTCGCAGCCTCTCCTCCGTTATCGGTTGTTGCGCCTTCTCGATGCACTCTCCTGTAGCTAGTAGCTGTGGTGAGATGCAATATCCTTTTTCTCTGTCATCCCATTCTACCAGTATCATGTAGCACGGAGTTTCAATTTCAACCTTGTTTGGAGGCTCTGAGTTGACGATCAAGTAGTGATGCTCACCTATGTAGAGAAGTGCGGCTTCGACCACTTTCTCTAAGCTAGCGGTACAGCATAATAGACGCCGAACCCGGATAGGTGAGAAAGGAGGCCTTAGATAGTTAGTATAGAATTCCCTAGGGTCTAACACCCTTACCCAGCGCTCCATCAGCTGCCAGATATCGAAGTCCCGCTTGTTCCAGGTAACTAGTATAGCTTGCTTAAACCCCTCCTCGTAACGCAGGTGAAGCGCGCTCGCAACATACACAGCGTCGTCGGGATCTTTAACAAACCCCTGTGCCTCTGAGAGATATCTTGCAACCTTCTCGTTGGGAAGGGGTTTCACACGCTTTAATATAGCTTTAAGAGCTAGGCGTATCTCATACTCGCTTCTACCAGCCTTCCGCGCTATTTCCTCTGTGTGCTTTAGGATCTCACTACTTAGGGCTACAGGGTAGAAGAAGGAGTAGATGATCGGAGCTAGGGAGACTATGTAGCGGTTGAGTCCCTGCTCCCGGATGAGTGCCGCTATAACCACGTTGGCGTCAAGGACTACTGCTGCATAGCGCCTTTCAGCCTTGCCCATGCCTTCCTTGTCGCCTCATCGGCTATTTTGAGGGCGTCTTCCATTTCCAGCTTTGACTCCATAGACACGGCTTCTAACAGTAGTAGCGTCTCAGCAGCCTTTGCCAGCTCCTCAGCACTCACGCCCCGGGCCCTAGCGAGTTCTACAACCTCTCTAGGAAGAGGCACTTTGACAAACATTATCTTCTCACTCTCTTCACTCATCCCATACCCCACTATAACCTATAGTCCCAACACAATTAAAAACCTATCAAAGAAGACCATAGGTAGTTTCTCAATCAACTCTTCCCATAAGGTAAGGGCTACTCCC
This sequence comes from Zestosphaera tikiterensis, assembly GCA_003056265.1. Taxonomy (GTDB): domain Archaea; phylum Thermoproteota; class Thermoprotei_A; order Sulfolobales; family NBVN01; genus Zestosphaera; species Zestosphaera tikiterensis. Next base: position 65,858 of record NBVN01000001.1, read on the forward strand.
AGAGAAGTTGGGCCCACCGATCCGTGTTTCAAGGGAGATTGCTCGGTAGCTCGGGGTATCCCACACCACGGTACACAGGAGGCTCAAGCACATCAAGCAAGCACTTGAGGAAATAAACCCTGGCATCCCAGAAACACTAGTCAAGGAAGAAGAGGTGTAGCTAGAAGTGTAGAGCATCTTAGGGATATTAACCGGGGCACAGTAGAAGTATTATAGGGATGCTCTATGTGTAGCTCACTACTGTCAATACCAGCACTAATACTGATATCTCTGCAACTACTAGTGCTACTCGCAACAATAGTAAATGCGGGGTCTATTGGGGTATCCGTGAAGTGGGTTAAATATATAAACCCAACAGACGGGGACGGCCAAGCTTTTGGGACATGCGTATTCGGTGACTACGTAGCTGCCTTAGGATCGACTGGGGGTAAACCATATGTAGCCCTGCTAAGTAAAAGCGATGGCAGCGTAGTGAGGGAATGGAAGTCGACCGATAGCTGGGCGGGATGGTTTATTAACTGTGTTTCGATCAATGGGAAGCTCTACGTTATTGGCAACCCAGGTATCTACGTATTCGATGCTGACCTCAATATTCTAGCAAATATTAAAGTCGTGGATTTATCAGACTATTTCTCGCTGGCACATGATGGGAAGGCACTATATGTAGGTGGTTGGGTTGGTGAAGACGTGAACGGAGACGGTGAAAAAGAGGCAGTTTGGCTTGTTGAGAAGAGGGATCCACGTGACCTCAGCCTCATATCCTCGAAGAAGATATACGTTGGCTCATGGAAGGGGGGGACGATATATGACATAGATGTGGAGCCCTTTACCGGCAGAATATGGACTGTAGGGGGTTACGCAGATTCCAAGGATACGGAGCACTCGTTGATAGCGGTTCTCGACAGCGATCTTGAAGTCCTCAAAGTGATTGACTACCCTGATGGCAGTGAGGGATATGTGGGTGGGTTTAATGGCGTAGCTTTTGACGGTAAAGGATACGTCTACGCCTCAGGCATCCTTGGTATCGCTAAATTTAGCTTGGATGGAGAGCTGGTAGCCGTAAATAGGGACGTTGAGAGAGCACCTAAGATTGTGTATGGCTACGACCACCTACATGCCTTCAGAGTTGAATATATTAAAGCCTGCTTGAGGCACGTACTATACATCTATGATACCAATTTAAGCCTAGTTAAGAAATACGTGTTAAGTGAGAGCATAGACGCGGACTCATACTTCAATGTTCATGGTAGGCCAACGCTAGAGGAGAGCAACATATATGTAGTAAGCTTCGACAAAGCCCTAGGTGAAGGTAACCTGAGGTTTGTTGTGTACTTTCTACAAATAGAGAGTACTCCAGCATCGGAGACTATGTCTACGGTAGCTACTACGTCGCCGACTGTAACGACTGCTGCAACCACGGGATTAATGCCTCAAGAAACATCTACAGTAGCGACTACATCGGCTACTCAGGTATTGCCGGGTATACAACTAGGTGTGGCCCTAGCAGTAATAGGAGTCATAGCTGCAATAGCAACTGTTGCAGTATTCGTGCCCAGGAAGCGGTAGGCATCTTTGCATCCCTAAAACCAATATTTTTATAGTGCTGAATCCCTCCCTGTGAAACCATGGTAACTCCTGACTCCTCATGCCCCCTACCCTAAAATCCCTCTGATTCGCTGTCTAAGCTAAGGGTTAGAACAGGGCTCTCGAGACAAATGACACTATAGTATTAATGCTATCAGCGGAACCTCTATACGAACTCTTAACTTTACTCGGATTAAGTATCTCTTTGAATGATTAACCTTAACACCACTATACGAGTTTAAATCCTGGCGGGTCCGCCACTTAAATCCCACTATATGAATGTTCCCCCTTTCTCCAGTAAGGCCGTGACTTATAGTTCTGATGAGAACTAGGTTGATTCCAGCTTCATCATTGATTATCTCAGCAGATATATTGACGGTCTAGGGCGCAACTCTTAGCCAAGGAATCCTCTTGAAGTCCTCGTCGAAAGTCAGAATTGTGTTTATGCCGTAGTGCTTACATGTTAAAGCTATTTGTGCATCATTAGGAAGTAGCTTAAAATTTTGAATTATTTGAAGATATTCATCGTAGTCAAAGTAATCATTTATTATCTTAGTATTCAAATCTTTTAGGAAAGAATCTATTGCGTCTATTACTTCCCTAGGATACCCCTGTTTTGAAATTAATCTACTTAAACCATACCCTCCCTTAACTATGCCCTTCTGTCTATAATACTCATACGTTGCAACATATAGGGCTTCATTAATTGCGATCCCCGAAATCGTAAAATGTGAGTCGCTATACGCTTCTAAGATTTGCTCAGCTAAGTCACTCTTCTCAGTTTTGAGTAAAATGCTGAGTATGAAGCTAGTATCAATGTAAGCTAGCCTCATTGAATATGAGCCTCTTCCTCGATCTCTAGTAACTCCTTAATCGATGACCTTCCTAAAATCCCTCGATACTTCTTGAGTACTTTCCTTATATCACGTCTAATAGCGATTAGGACCTCCTCTCCCTCCTCTAGATCTACTGGTTCTAGAGGTTTGAGAGCACCATTTTCATAACGTACACGTATGACCTTAGACACCTAACTACACCCAAGTATTATATATAATTTTGAGATTAAAACACGTTGTAATAGAGTAAGTTTACCATTATAGAATTTCTTATCATACCTCCTAAAATGTTGCTGACTTTACTTGACTTCATGTAACAGAGTGATATGGGTTCCAGCCTCTGGAGCCGGAGGTCCCGGGTTCAAACCCCGGCGGGCTCACCATATACATTCCTTGGCATTTAGGAAGGTATATTGGGAATTAGTAACAATCGCTTCATTTAAAGTTCGGTTGATACTACTAGATATATCTAGCCGTCCTATAAGGGAACATAGTATTCACTACCCTAGAGACTGGCACCACATTATTTCTACTTTATAGAATCAGAGGCGAGTTGAAGATTAGAAGATTAAGGGAGTAGAGGCAGTTAAGCCTTCAACCGCCCCCTGCAGTTAACCCCTATCAGCGGTTCCATACGACTCTATTATCTGGTAGAGCAACCTCATGCCTTGTGGGAGTTTTTCGACTTCATTTTTATGTAGCTTATTTCCAAGGATTGCCTTCATTAGGGCTAGCTCCTCATTGCTGATTCCTTTGTAGTTTCCTTCGATAGCTTGTTTTGCTTTCTCCCTTGCTGATTCTATGTTGCCCATGAGGTAGTCTAAGACGGCCTCTTCCCAAAAGAGGTCGCCCTTTACGGCGTCCGAGAATTTGTTTCTTTTTGCTTCTTCCAGCTTGGTCCTAGCTGCCTTAAGATCTCCTTCCAATAGTGAGGTAAATATGGAGAGGGGTGAGGCTTGGACTTTAATGGTATCCCTTAGATCTCCTGGTAGCAGGTCTGAAACCTCCTCTATCTCCTCAAGTGTCTTCTTTAACTCGCTTATTTTACCTAGGTAGGCTTGCATAACGCCTATATGGACTAATGCGACAGCGTAATTGCCGAAATCATCTTTCTCTAACTCAAGTTGAGCTTCTCTCATCGAGTTATCCAACGCCCTCTCCATGTCATTTTCGTAGAATGCCAGTATTGTATCGCTCGCAAGTATAGTTGGTTCTATCTCCTTCTTCAGTTCAGATGGTAGCTTCTGGAATAAGGACTTTGATTCCTCTAATATCCTTCTTCCCTCATCCAAATTCCCGATCTTCATGAGCATGCCTGCCAATAGGGCTGCGACCCTCGTATATAGGAACCTGTTGGATCTCAAGCCAACCAGGTGCCTTTTTATTATATCAACGCCCTTTCGGAGGTCTATTTCTTTAGTTGTGATTTCTACTAATGTTCTTTCTATTGCAAGCAGGGATTTTTGCTGTGTAGTTAGACCCTCACATTGTTGGAGTTTCTCAAGTACGCTATGGTAGAGGCCGAAACAGCAGGTCATCCAGCTCGAACCATGAAGAAGACGTTTCTCTATGATTGGGATGGCGTCTTTTATAAGACAGTTATCGGCCATTAGTAGAAGACCCCGCATCCTCTGCCTGATATCCGGGTGCTGGTTAAGCGCGAGAGCTACCAGTTCTACTAGGTGCTTTAGTCTCGGCTTGTTTGCAACTTTGGGGAGCCCCTCTACCCCCTCCCTAACCTTAACATCTTCACCTAATATCTCTATAAGGCCTAATCTTTCAAGCATGTTTAAACGCTTTAAACAAGCGGTTTGCCTTAAGGAGAGTATATTGCAGAGTATTTCAATAGGAAGTACCCCACCGCCGGCGATTAACAGTTCAAGTATGAGCTTGTCGTTCTCATCTATTACCTCCCCAATTTTCGACTCATAGTAGGATGCCACAACCCTGTTTATACATTCTGTTAGAGGTAGTCCTGCTGACTTATACAGGTTTATTATGCCGTGTATGAGGAGCGGTATCCCCCCGCTTAGCTTGGCTATTTGCAAGATGTCGTGCTGGGATAGATTAGTGCTCAGATCCTTTGAGAGCTTCTTCGTTAGCTCTATTGCTTCATTAGGAGGAAGTGGCTTGACCTCTATATCTAGTACTTTTCCTTTCCAGTAAGGGAGTTCCCTCTCTTTCAACTTCGATATTATGAAGACCCTCGCAGGGTATTCGATCCTCTCAACTAGGGATAATATGTATTCCTTGACCTGCTTGTTGACATCGTGGAAGTCGTCGAATACCAGAACCGTCGAATGTTCGTTTAAGAGGTTAGCAAGGGTACGGATATCGCTATTCATTACGGTCCTGACATCGAGGCCTGTTATGGTTGAAATGAGGAGTGTCAGATTTAGCTTGAGTGTCTCAGCCGTGTCAGATACGATGGGTACATACCAGTATACTGGCTCTCTCTTCCTATAGCGCTTGATGTACCAGGCAGCAAGGCTCGATTTTCCAATCCCAGGGAGTCCCCATAAATGTATTATTGGGACGTTGGATGAGTGTATGGTGTATAGCTCTTCTTCCCTGCCAACTAGCTCCTCACATTCTGGTATCACTGTATTCCTCAGCCTGATGAACTCCCTGTGTTTTTCCTCATCTGAGAATGATACTTCTAGGGCCCCTCCATCAAATCTAATGCTAAATTCTTTTATATTTAACTCATGTAATTTAACATTTTTTTCTCCAACCCTCTTCCAGCAACTCCTTACTATCCCCAATTGCTCAAGGAGTTTGAGACGCCTTGAAATAGAGGATTCATTCAGTTTGAGAACGTCGGCGATTTCCCTGGTGTAGGAGGGTTTTATGCTTAATAACAGTAGAATTTGAATATTTATTTTATTTCTTATAGAGTTAATTATGATGTCAAGCTTCTCTGATTCAGGTGACCGTGTCAACGGCTCCGACTCCGGGAAAGTGCGGGGACCCCGATCGTTATATATCTCAGAGAACTATAAAAGCTTTCAAATAACATACGCATAAGATAAAACAAACCCTGACAACAATAGCAACAATAACTGTTTCTGATATAAGTGCTCCATCCTCAGCTCAGTAAATATTAACGTTTCATCTTCAAGATAAACCTAGCCAAATCTTCGACGCCTCGCAAAGCTCTGGCCCCCTTCCCGCCCTGAAGGGCGAGGGTTCCCCTTCCTAAGCGGTTCATTGGTTTGGAGGTACATCTTTCTTCATTCACCTCCGGGCCGGGCCTCCGGCCCATTACCCCTATCCCCGAGAGGGGACTCGGGGTTATGGAATTTCTAATCAATCATCGGCTCCTAAAACCTCAAAACTTCATGTGGAAAGCGTAGTATGGGTTGTTTATATGCTTTATTAGTTGATATTGTTTAATGTTTACTTCTCACACCAAACAACATCACAAAATAAAGCAATTACTTATAAACCCTTCATCCCGCCTTAAAAGACAGGCTTTCGGTTATAAAAAAGTTTTGGAAATGGTTAACGCTCCCGCTATTTTTAATCTTTTTCACATTAGGTACAGCCATCACTACTCCTCCAATGAGCATTAGGGCTATGCCTGCATATAGCATGTTACTGTTATTAAACATTCCAGTGTTGATGTCGACGTTAAGTTTGTAGGATATTTTCCCTTCATCCGTATCATATCTGATGTTCTCCGCTTTGGCGGGTAGGTTTACGGTCAGAGTCTCCATGATTTTATAGTCTTCTCCCGCACCGTAAACGTGTGTGAAGACAAGCGTATTCCCGTACTGAGTAGTGAGAGTCAGTTTTTCACCAGGCTTTGCTATTGCAAGCTCCCACAAACCGTTGCCCTTATATACTGCGGCTCCCAGCAAGGTATACGTTGCTGTTAGCTTGTTATTAGCTTCATCAAGGCTTATGCTGAGATTTTCTATTTGTTCAGGGGCAGCTCTCGGTCTTAGCTCTCTCACGAAAGTCGATATTGGATTATAGACTCGCTTGAACGCTATATACGCTTGAGCGCTGAACTTTATCTCCTCCCTCACATACGCTATACCGTTGTCTAACACATTTAGGGTTGTCACACCCTCTATCTCGAATACTGTGGGAGGCTGCACTTGCGCGTGGGAGACGACACTAACAATAGCTATAAATAGCAATATCATAGGTAATGCGATTCCTAAAACTTTCTTATGCCCGAGCATATCGTTCACCCCTCAACCCCCTATTTGAAATGTTTGAACGATTTGATCCACAGCAACTATCGTGTCCTGGTTAGCGACTGCTTGGTCAATGATATAGAATACTGCTAAACCATACCCCCGCACGTTCGTGTAGCGCGCTATTGCCATGTCTCCCGTGCCAAGTTTATATACAACGGTCTCTGCTGGAATATTTCCTAGGGCGCCGTTGGGGTTATCGGTTGTCACCTGATATCCCTTGTAGTATTCGTTGAAGACTGACTCTATGCTAGACTTTATATCGTTCCCGCTGAGGCTTCGACTCCATATTATTACTACTAGGATCATACCGTCTGGACTGGACAAGTCTACTTCGTAAGCATTTTCGTAAGCATAGTTCTCGGCTTCCCAATCCGCGGGCACAGTAATGGACCAGGGTAGATCGCCATAGGGATTCACAATCTTTTTCGTGTTGGTTGGTGGCTGTGGTTGTGGTGGTTGAGGTTGTGGAGGTTGCGGCTGAGGCGGTTGAGGTTGCGGTGGCTGTGGCTGTGGTGGCTGTGGTTGTGGCGGTTGCGGCTGTGGTTGTGGAATCCCTCCTCCCCCTTGTCCTCCCCCTGCTTGTCCTCCCGCACCAGGCATAACACCAGGCATAACGTATCCCCACTGTTCTAGAACGTTAGGCGGTAGTTCCGGCAGTTCCGGCGGTACTATTCCGGATGTTTGCGCTTTAACAACATCTAATATGAGGTGTGGGCCTTGGAGAGCTTCTTGAACTACTCTGGCACCTGTTTCAACAGCCTGCTGGAAACTAACCTTACCTCCTAGAGTGGTGCTCTCGATTGGCAGGAGTTGCCCGCTTGGGAGCACTATTATGGGTATCGCATGTCCCGGCATGAGAACTATGTAAGCTTTTAAGTTTTGACTCATCGCCACAGCAGCGAGGAATATTGAGGTGTCTATGCATGTACCGCTCCTATCCCGGATCACGTCTCTAGGGTATTTAACCCATTGAGATGCTTTACCTGACCAGAATGCTTCGGATTCTGTTTGGTATGTAATCCCGTTATATACGCTGAAGATCCACACCGCTTCGAGGAATGTGAGCGCTTCCTGATCGTTCAATGCCGCACCAGCACCCATACCTGTTAGCTTATTCGCCATAGCCGCATATCTTTCTACCACCGGGTCTTTCGGTGTGACCCACGCGGCTAATAGTTTATAGTTGCTGAATATATCTTGAAAGCTCCCAGTGTTCTCTTCCGGCGGTAGACCCGAGAATATGAAGTCGCGGCTTCCAAGAATGTTTATAGGCTTTGTTTTTGTTTCGGTAACTGGCTCACCGTCTGATTTCGTCTTGTACTCTATTTTCACGTAGAGCTTTCCTGGTGTGGCGGTCTGAAGGTTTGGCGCTTGTAAGAGTACGGGATAGTACAGATCTACTATCGCTCCACCTGGAGGGATTAGCTTGTATTCCTTTGGTTCACTCCAGTCTGTTAGACCCTCGATTTTATAAGTTATTTTAACGTTATATAATGGGCCTGTTCCACTATTTTTAATGACTGTTTTAGCCACCCAATACCCTAGGCTTGGATTTCCATAAACTTTGTAAACCGCTGTCATGAAACTATCTATACTATATACTTTAACCTCTAAACGTCCTTCTCCTTCTCCTCCTCTAGCTATGTTCGGCAATGCCGCTAGAACTATTCCTAATACGAGAATCGCTACTCCTATAATTGTAAACATTTTAGCATTCTTCTCTATAGGCAAATTCTGTTCACCTAGCTACAAGAGCTATTGTTAGGGAAAATATTTAAAGTTTTGGTTTGACGTTTAACGTCAAACCCGGTTGCAACGGTTTCAGTATTAGTATAGGTTAGGTGTTAGATCTTAAGTTTTCCCCGTTTAAAGATCCTTATACATTATGATTGGTTTTTCTAAAGAGGTATCCTTATATGTTTTCGAGCTCTTTCGGCTCTATCTTTACTGCTTGACCTTTATTTCCTACGTAGTTCTTCTACTCCTATGTCTTCAGATGTGATTATGACTGGTTTTAGGATGCAACGCTTATATTCTTGTATACTATATGATTTGCATGGTATATACGTTTTGTCTGAAGTTGTAGCGGTTAGAGTTCCGAGGGAGCTTAAGGAGAAGATGAAGAAGTACCTCATTGATTGGAGTGATGAGATCAGAAGGTTTCTCGAGGAACGCGTTAAAGATCTTGAGTTCTTAGAGCTACTGGATAATATCAAGGGGAAGGCTAGGAAGCGGAGGAGAACAAGGATAGATTCTGTAAAGATTATTAGGGAGGAGAGGGAGAAACGTTGATAGTATTGGATGCATCCTTCCTAGTAAACTCGTCCTCGATGCGTACTCGTTAAGGTTAAACCTCCTAAGGATAAGAACCTAAGAGAGAAGCTTAGGACGTTACTAGAAGGTAAGAGAGTTGTGGTTAAAGGCAAGGTCTATAAAGTCGACGGTCTTATCAAGAAAGTCAACGATGAGAAGATAGCTCCTTGAATATATCTAATCCCGAAGAAACACATACCTAAACTACTGCAACACGTCCCTCAAGACCTTATCATACTAGACTATAGGACTTCGTAACTAAATACTTGGCTTTCCCTATAGCATTCACTATTCCACGGCGGATGTGTTTAAGTACTGTAAAAGTTGATATATCTCTAGCTGTTAAAGGGTTAATTCTGCCTATTTATGTCTCTGCAGTTCTACTTGATTCTACTGCGTAATATCTGGAACGCTACAGTAAGTGTGAAGAGGGTTATGATTAACGTAACGGCTATCAACGTTATGTATGCGTTAACCTGCTGTTTTCTTAAAGCTTTAGCTCCAACCATCTCTGGGTAATCGCTTAATAGTGCTAAGACTGCTATACTCGTGGTTTCAGTGTTGACGTCACCTAATATTTCTACGTCTTCTTCACTGCTTGCTATGTATTCTGTCGCGATGCCTCCGTAGACTGGATGCTGTGCTTTTGATATTATATTAACGCATTTACTATAGATGCCGTTGTGTTCATGTATTACTTTAGAGTCCACATGCTTTAAAGCGTTGTAGAGATATATGAAGAGGGCGCATTTATATGTCGAATAATACCTTACACCCTCCACCTCCTCACGTGCTTTAACGACTTTATCGTAGAACCCGTAGCCATCCCACATAGAAGTAAGTCTCTGGAGGAGCTCCTCAGCTACGCTAACGTCCCCTTCGATAAGTGCGTCCAGCGCTCTATAGACTAGGAGATCCGCATATTCCCGCCAGTCATTTATTGAAGTTCCGTTATGTATTTCATACTTAATGATGAAGGTAGTCCCGAATTTCTTAGAGTATACGGAACCCAGCTCTAAGATCGTCGAGTCCCTAACTTCGTTAGGGATGTTCACCCCTAAAAGCACTTCATGAAGTCCGTTGAACCCCCCCGTTAAAATATTCCTCAAGCTTTTCTTTAACGACGTAAGCGTAGCGTGAGTTAAGGATCTTAAGCGCTTCAACTGCGAGGAGATTATCGCTAGCAACCCATATAGTAACGTTGTCCGGGTAAGCTTCCACAGCAGCTCTTAATAACCCCACCTCCGGAACGACCTGCTCTTCAAGAAAGGATTTCAACCTATCCCTATCTAAACCGACGTTAACAACATCCATTGAAGCCCTAAAGAAAGTTGAAAACAACAGCTCTAACAACATAAGCACTAACGGTAATGCCATCCCCAACGACTTTAAGGCCTCCCGCAAATTCATAAAGTACAACCCGAAAGCACTTCTCCTAAACATTCTAGTCTAAATTAAGGAGTTGTTAAGAATGATTAAGAGTAATGTTTAGACCCAAACCCTATAAAGTTAAGACTTGAAAGACCTTTATCACAGATGCTGTAGTATATTACCTTCATCGTGTTGAACCCTATGCCTTTAAGGTAAGTCAAATAACACTCAGCCTTTCGAGGTTTTCTCACGTACTATCCGAACTATCTTATCTATTCTGAAGCCTCCGACGAATACCCCATGACTGTCTTTGGATCCATTGACATACTCTACCTCAAGACCCGCCCAAACCCCAACCTCAGGGTCTTCCTTAAGGATTATCCTAACGTTTTCAACCCTGCCAATCATAACGTATGGAGGTATACGATACATAGAGTCGTTGATTACGAATGAACCGTTTACGCTTTTAAGTACCCGTATCATAAGTATAGCGTTCTTCACCATTTCTAAGTCTTTAATCATAGGTGCTATTACTAAAGTTCCATTACCTAAGTCAATACTTACTAATAACGCTTTCTTCTCAACACATCCTGCAGGGAACTCATACTCAAGGGTCTCCTGATCAACGACAGTGCCGTTCACGCCTATAGTCATCACGTGAAGGTAGTACTTATCCGGACATGATAGGCTATGATCTTCTGAAATCTCCACTATATCCTCCCTAACCTCCACAACTGGAACTGAAATCCGATTATTAAGCCATGCCGAACTACTAAAAACTTCTAAGGAATTATATAAGCGGAATTATATAAGCTAAAAATCAAACCTAGTGCTACAGCCACCGCAAATAACACTAACAGGACGAATATAATCCTCACATTCACGTAAGCACCTAAAAATTCTCCGCATTAGAAGTTAATAAGTTTTACCTACGAGATTACTAATATGCTTGCTTTACCTAGTAATACATTGGAAACTAATTTCTACACGACTTTTAAATCCAAAAATAAAGCATGCTCTTTTTTATGAATTCTACCGAGTTTTCGGAGGTTCTGGATATTGCCTTAGTTCATTAAGGAATGGTTGTTTATGTTGGTGGTGTCGCTGCGGGTTTATGCTCTTTGATTTTTCCCTCGAAAATTTATTAAGTGTTGCTATAGATAATAAGTGGGATGTAGGGATTCTGACGAACGATGAGCAGTTGTGAGATAAGGGTGAAGAACCCAGAACCCCTTCACATTCGCTTAAGGGAGTCTGACGGAGCAATGCGGGAGTCTAAGGCAGTGAAGCCAGGCTCCCGAAGGGCGGGTGTGGAGGAAACAATGAGGAATGAAGACCCAACATAAAGGTCAGACCTCTGGAGGGTGGGTTATTTCTTTGAATAGCTCTAAGACCTTACCTACTATAGTGGTTCCACGTTCTGTGAGGCTGTATATGTTGAAGCGTTTTACTCGCTTTACCTCTACTAAGTTGAGTTCCATTAGTTTAGTTAAGTGATGTGAGATAAGCGTCCTATCCTGCTTAAGTATGTATGCTATTACGCAAGTCGGTAGCGGTGATTGATGTAGGAGGTAGAGGATCTTGAATCTAGTAGGTTCTAAAACTGACCTTAAAAGCTTGAGGGGGTTTTCAAGACTTTCGCTTGGTAGGTGTAAGGTTTTATCAATGTCTTGAATTGGGGGGATTGCTGAGCAGAGACCTAACTCTCTAATCTTAAGCGTCACTTCCTTTAAAGGATGTTGATCCACGGCCACCTACACCGAAAATATGTGGTTAAGAGTTGTTATTAACTTATGCGGAGTTAAGGCATACCTCTTAAATTAGAGAAAAGATATTTACCTACCCCCTACTCACCGTAATATCTTATAGCTCCCGACGGGCATATCCTTTGGCAACCTCTACAGAGTTCAACGCAGTTATCTGGGTTTACTACCTTAGGCTTCCCGTCGTCGTTTACCGTATACACATTATGTGGGCAGAAGTTAACGCAGGTTAAGCAACCCGTACACTTACTGTAGTCTATTATTGGATACCAATCCCTAGCCATACCTACCCCCTACTCCTGAAGTGCTTTCTCTATTACCTGAATAGCCTCCTCAGTAGTTAAGTTCCTTATCTCAACAGGTTTAAACTTAGACTCTTCAAAACCTGTCTCCTTAAACACCCATCTAAACATCTTCAACTGCATATCTGGAGCACATCCCGCTACAACAAGCTTAGTTATCTTATTGCCGTCAGATAATAAAGTCCTCCAGAAGTTATCACCGTCGGTAGCACATAGTTGTGGATGTATCGCGGCAAAATCAACTTTCTTCTCACGTCTGAACTTATTCACTACTGCAAATATATCTATTTTAGAGAACGAAGGACAAGTACCTTGACACACATACTACCAAACCCTTCATGTGAATCACCAATCACGTGAATAAATATTCACGCAAATAAAAGCTTTACAGTAATTAAACACTTTAATTAAACTATAACAACATAAACAATCCTACAACATGCTCATCATAGAATAAACGCATTGAATGCTGATATACTTCGGAATACTCACGTCCCACTATAGCTGATAACTCCGACTTATGTTTAAGCTCTTAAAGCAACGTTAGTAACTTACTTACTAACTAACGACGGTAATTCGTTCTTAACTGGCTGAAAAGAGATGCCCCTCCTTAAGGGGGTTATCTCCATTTATCATCGTTCCTTAAAGGTCTTCAACTGTAAAACTTAAGTAAACATAACGTTGTGGATAACCTTTAGAAGGGAAAGTATTAATTTAGATAATGAACGAGTATTTAATTACTTACCTAAAGCACGAGCGTAGAAACTCCAAGCGTTCGGATCTCCTTTATCCAGTCTCCAAACGGCTATCCCCTTAAGCTCATATTTCACGGCTATAAACGCTCTATAGTAGCCCATCTCGCCGTCTACGAAGTACGCAACTTCGTTGTTTAGCTCTAGAACTTTCTCCATTAATTCCTTATCTATCGTGTAGTTCTTACCGCTTTTTTCAATAAGTGCGAGCCAATCTGGATAAAGTAGCCAACCCCTAAATGTTCCATCTACGGACCATGTCTTCCCGTAATTGGGGATTCCTAAGATCAGCTTTTCAGGTGGTATGTATTGTAGCGCATATCTTACGCAGTCTTCAACCCACCAAATCGGGGCTACGGGCTTAGGCCCGCTTACCCATTCATAGAAATCGTACGCCATGATGATAACTGCGTCGACTTCCGTCTTCCCTAACTTGGCGTAATCGTAAGTTGCTGTATAGCTGGAGGGCCACTCCATCCTTTTAGCTGGTACGTCCACCGTAAGTATGAGTCCATTACTATGGAGTTTCTTAGCAAGCCTATCTATAAATGACGCGAATTCTGTTGAGTATTCAGGTATTGAGACTTCGAAGTCTATGTTGTAGCCGTAGTAGTTATATTTCTTAGCGAGGTATACCAGCTCAGCAGATAACGAATCTATCGCGTTGGGGTCCGTAACGAGTTTCCTCACCAACTCGCTATTTGCTGAGACCAGCATAGGCATAAGCTTAACTCCTAAACTGTTTAGGAACTCTATAAACTCCCTATCCTCCGCACATCTTTTATCGTACTTACCCACACTTAAATCCTCTGTAAGGTAGTACCAGTCGGGAGACACTATATCTATTTGCCTTGAGAACCTTTCTAAAACACTCCATTCACTCTTATCGCATGTGCTAAGCATCCAAGCAATCACGAGTTGATTCCCTTGCGGTATTATCACTTTTCTCTCAGTTATAGTTGATGTTGAAGTGGTAGTAGATGTGAAGGTAATGAACTCAGTCCTTGACACAGTCTTAACCACCGTAATAGTTACTGTAGTTGGTAAGGTAAAAGTCTTAATATCTGTTTTAATGCTTGTAATAAGTTTCGTAACCTCAACTGTATGTGTAGGAAAGCTCGAGCCTAACCCATAACCTAAGGCAATGCCCAACAAAAGAAGTGTTGCTAAGCCAATTACGTAACCTAACTTCATATCAATCACAACATAAATATTTACTACTAACTACTTATTAATTAAAAATTAGTGTGTTACGTACTGAACTTTAGGTGGGGTTATTAACGTGAGGAACTATGTTGTAGACCGCGGCGTTTTAATTTTTAAGTTTCGTTAGTCTTTCTCTTCAATGCCTTGAAGGTGTTTCAGGAACCAACGCGTTATGTGCTTCAGTCTTTCAACTCTATGTTTTGGTTTTCCGCTTCTGCTGAGTTCGTGGTTCTCTCCTGGGAATAGTACGAGGCGTGTTTCAACTCCTTTAAGCTTTAGAGCTGTGAAGAACTCTATTGCTTGGTCTAGCCAGCAACGGTAGTCTTCCATACTGTGGATTATCAAGGTCGGGGTTTTCGCGTTCTCCACGTGCATTATCGGGCTCTTCTCGAGGTATGCCTGCGGGTTCTTCCAAGGTGGTTGACCGCATCCTATCATTTCAGAGTTGAAGTAGAAGCCTATATCCGTAGTTCCGAATTTACTTATCCAGTCACTTATGGATCTTTGGGTTACCGCAGCCGCGAATCTATCTGTATGTGTGACTATCCAGTTGACCATGAACCCTCCGTAACTGCCTCCAGCAACGCCAACACGTTTCGGATCGAGTTTACCTCTATACTTAGTTAGTACGTAATCAACAGCTTCCATTAAATCTTGATAGTCTCTCTCCCCGAAGTGACATCTTATATCAGCGAATTCCTCGCTATAGCCGTCACTACCTCTGGGGTTGGTATACACTACTGCGAATCCTTTATGTGCGAGTAGGTGGAATTCGAAGAAGAAGCCGTCTCCATACATGGTTTTAGGGCCGCCGTGTATATAGAGTATCCAAGGCAGTTCCTCACTCTTCACAGCTTCTTTAGGGGGCCAAAGCACCCAACCATCTATTTCAACGCCGTCGCTTGCTTTAAACGTGAAGTGCTTAGGCTTCGTTAAGTTGAAGGACTTAACGAAGAATTCGTTGAAGTTGGTTAACTTGGTTAAGCTACTAGCTTTAAACGCGTAGAGTTCGGCAGGCTCGATGGGGCTCATGGATGTGAAGACTGCGAGGTCTTCACTTGAAGAAACGTCAAACTCGTCCACGCTTCTTCCGTCGAGTTCAACATACTTCTCCAGCCCTCCATCTAAAGACGCACGGTAGAGTGTGACTTTACCGGCGTCGGGTACTAAGAAGTATATATGGCCGTCCTGAAGCCCGCCTCTAGAGACCCACTTAAGCGTTGGTGAGCAGCTTTTCCACCTAGCGTCACTCCCTAAAGTGTTTAACACGTTTCTATCTAGTCCTTTGGTTAAAGACTTAAACTCTCCGGAGTTGAGGTCATATACGTATACCCTATTATGCGAGGCGAAACCTCTTTCCCCGCTAACGTTCCTGCCTATAAAGGCTATCTTACTACCGTCAGGACTCCACGTAAGCGCCGATACTGAATAACCCTTTATAGGGAGTTCAACACGTTCTCCCGACCCTACGTCAAGTATGAACACCCTAGATTCGTAAGGCTTTAATTCATCGACGGATGCTGCGTAGGCAAGCTTTCTGCTGTCAGGACTCCAAGCTAGGGTGGTGACGTTGTAGTCGCCGTTAGTTAATTGTTGTGTGATGCCGCTTGACGTATCTACGATGAAAATATGTTTTCTGAGGTTGTAGGTGAATCCCTCGCCGTTATTCCATATCGGTATTCTGTCTATTACCTTCACGTCTTCATGAACCTCACCCACCTTGGATATTACGGCGATTTTCTTAGAGTCTGGAGACCATCTATACTCTGCTATACCGCCTTTAAAGTAGGCAAGTTTCCATGGCTCTTTAGACTCAAGAGACGCTATGTATATGTTCGCCCCTTTCTCGCCTTCTAATAAACCACGCCGCGATATAAACGCTAGCTTCCTACCGTCAGGACACCACTGCGGGCAGGTGTCTTCAGGCCCGCTAGTGAAGGGATATACCTCACCACTTCCTACGTTTGCTATCCATACAGCTGATTCATATAAGTTCTTCTCAAGGTTTATCTTGGCCGTGAGGAACGCAACCATCTCTAAAGACGGGTGGAGGACGGGACTTGACACTAGAACAAGCTTTGAAAGATCTTCGTAGTTTAGGAGGCTAACCAAGACATAGACACCATTAAATAACTACGTCTAAGTTTTAAAACTAATTTCTCCATATAATATTATTAAGAAATTCTCGATTACTTCAGGCTTCTTTAAACCCTGCTGATGTTTCAGGTAAGTCCGCTTTTATATGGAAATACATTGAAAGCTTGGTGTGTTAAATGGTTGCTGAATTGCTAGCTATTCTAGCAGCTTTATTCTTTGGCTTAAACCTAGCGACCTCTAGGAGAGGTCTCCTCCACGCTTACGCATATACCGGTGTGTTTCTAAGTTTAGTTATTGGCTGCCCTATGTACTTACTTACCTCCTTACTTGTCGGTGAGTTTAAGGACTTCACATTCGACGTTTATGGGTTGATCGCAGTTTCCTTAGCTGGACTGCTGCACTTCAGCTTGGGTAGATATCTCCTATATAGAAGCGTTCAGTTAGTAGGCGCTAACGTTTCAGGAACTATAACCGCTTCCAGCGCGTTATACTCAACTATTTTGGGGGTCCTATTACTTAAGGAGGAGTTATCAGCTCTTGCCGCTGTTGGAGTTTCATTAATTATAGTTGGAGTTACTATGGTATCGCTTAGGGGTTTGTCGGCGTTTAAATCGCTTAAAGGGGTTTCCTACGCGTTACTTACTAGCGTCATATTCTCGGTGACCGCTCACCTCAACCGTGCCCTCATATATTAAACTGTGTTAGGCACGGCTGGGGTCATTACGGCTATTATCCTCCCGACCACCCTACGGGAGCCGAACTCCCCTCAGATAATCGGGGTTCATCTAGATTCATCAGCCTCACTCATTCATTGGCTTCAGACTCCAATAATATGAGGAGGGAAAGCTTTATAAGTCTTACTTCTTTCACTTCTTATAGGTGTCATACATGGTTAGGAAGACTATTGAAGTACTAGATGAGCTATGGAGAGAATTCGAGATTGAAGCTGTAAAGAAGTTTGGTCATTATGGTGCTATTAAGAAAGCGACAGAGGAGGCGATTAAGCTATGGCTAGAGAAACAGAAGAAGAAAGAGCAACAATAGTGGGAAAGCTAAGCCTAGATGAGGTCTCTCTCAGCAAGCTAATCAACTTAATGAGACTCTTCAGAGATGCCGTGGAATATGCGCATGCCCTACTGTTCAGAGTAGGAGTCGAGGAAAGCGAAGTTAAAAGGAAGGTAACAGGTATCCTATCTAATGCTTGGTACGCTAACTCTGCTATAAAGGTAGCTAAGCTGTATAAGGAGCAAGAGAGGATTAAGCTGAGGAAACCGCTACTGTATTCTGTTGGCTGTTCAAGTGAGAAAGGTAATCGAAACATTAGGTTAGTGGCTACAGATAAAGCTCTAATCAAGATACCTCATGCGGATGGTAGACATGAGTGGATTAAAGCTACTGTCAAGTTCGGACGAAGACACCTACCACTAATTCAGGAATTGATGACTGGTAGCTACAGTTATGGAGCAGGTATAACAATAAAGCTCAAAAGTAAGAGAGAGAATTGGAGGAAGGTATTCAGGAAGAGACTATATCTTTATCTAAATATTCCCATAGAGCTTTACCTAAAGTACTTTGAGAAGAAGCACAAGGTTCAGCCAGACGCTAACTTTTACGCTGGCTTTGACTTTAATGTTGATAGAATAAACATGGCCATAGTAGACTCATATGGGAGATTAAGAGATGTGAGGAATGCTCATTTTCCAGAAGTTGTAACGTTGCCTAGAGAGAAGGCTAAAGTGATTAGGCAAGAATCACTATCAAGACTTCTAGAATATGCTGTTGCTCATGGTGTAAGGTATTTTGCTGTTGAAAAGCTTAAGAGACCTAGTGAAAATCATGGAAAAGTTGGTAGGTGGTCTTTGAGGGAATACTTACAACAGATGAAGATACTTGTTAAAAAGGTAAATGGAGTCTTAATTGAGGTTAATCCAGCATATACCTCAATAGATGCTACAGCGGTAGCACTAAGTAGGAGAATTGACATTCATACTGCCTCAGCTTACTTGATAGCCCTACGTGGTATAGAAAGATACGTTTAACACAAAAAGTCATAATTTAAAGTTTCTACCGCTCTTAGTTAAGATTGGTACTACAGGCTTAAAAACACCGATTCTTTCGATATTTATCTCATATTTAATTGCCTTAGCTTCATACATACCGCTGTTGATTTTTAAATCTGAATTACGGCGTGAGCTAAGGGGTTTTAACGTTATGCCGTTAACTTCTTTAATGGTGGCGGCGTTAGCCGTTAATATAGCGCAACTCATTCGCTACTACGCTTTAAGCTTAGGTAATGTTAGCGTAGTTACGCCGATAGTTTCTACGAATCCTTTATTTGGTATCGTGTTTTCATACTTAATTAATAGGGAGGTAGAGGACTTCAGCCTTAAGTTAGTGTTTGGGTCGTTGATTATGATCGTCGGGATTTTCCTTATAACTGCTACATAGCAGTAACGCAGTGCCTGAAGTATTTCATGGAAAAATACGTCAAAATAGTGATGTAGGTCTATATCTATTGAGTGAGGGCTTTAAAGATTGTTAAGCTCTGGCAAGGGTGGATTAGGTAATTACTTAAGTAAAGTTTATTTTACGT
The DNA here is from genome assembly GCA_003056265.1 of Zestosphaera tikiterensis. Taxonomy (GTDB): domain Archaea; phylum Thermoproteota; class Thermoprotei_A; order Sulfolobales; family NBVN01; genus Zestosphaera; species Zestosphaera tikiterensis. Next base: position 84,886 of record NBVN01000001.1, read on the forward strand.
GATGAAACCTTATTGAGGTGGTGTAGGTTTGGTTCACGTTTATGAGGATATTCACTTAGTTAAGGACAGCTATGTTAACGTATATCTCATAGTAAGAGGTGCTGATGTGGTTTTAATAGATGCGGGGTTGGAGTCTACGTGGTCTTTAATAAAAGACTATCTTAATACGTTAGGTTTAACTTTTAAGGATTTAACGGCTGTTGTTATAACTCACCATCATAGAGATCATGTAGGCAGTTTAAAGTACGTCGTTCAAAACAGCAATGCCGTAGTAGCTGCTCACGTAGATGAGATTGAGTTAATTAAGTCTAGGTCTGGAGTGAATGTAAACGTAGCTTTAAGAGATGGGGACATGTTTAAAGGTTTGAAAGTTGTTCACACACCTGGACATACACCCGGGCATATATGCCTACTTGACTTAAAGACTAAGTCCTTATTCGTGGGTGATTTAGTAGTTGAGGAAAACGGAGAACTTAATGAAATACCCCATCATTACTCGATAGACCCTATGAAGAATAGGGAGGCTATAAAGAAACTTAGGTATGTAGATTTCAATAATTTAATGCCTAGCCATGGCGAGCCCTTGCTGCATGTTGGTAAGGAAAAACTTGAGGAGCTTATAACGAAGTTAGTTTGAGTGTGTTTCAGCAGGTCATGCGTTATTTAGGTATGCCCACAGCTTTTAAGAAGAGTTTAGCGCCTTCTATCAAGTACCGCGTGTCGTGAGACAGCGTTATGAAGTTAAAACCCATCCTCAACTTCTCCGCGGCGTCTTCAGGGGAGTTGGACATTATGCCAGCTATTTTACCTACCTTAAGGGTTGCTGTGAGTACTTTATTCAAAGCTTCGATATATGCTGGGTTTTTAAAGTCTCTGTAAGCCCCTAAAGACGCTGAAAGATCGCTTGGACCTATGAAAGACCCTGTAACTCCATCAACGTCTATTATCTCTTCTATGTTCTTCACCCCCTCAACCGTTTCTATCTGAGTCAGCAGTATGAAGCTTTCATTCCATCTCTCAAAATATTCTTTAGCGTCGCGAACGCCGTACATCACACACCTCCTAGGCCCGGTTCCTCTAATACCTTCAGGCGGGTATTTCATCGCCTTAACGGCTTTCTCAGCTTCTTCTCTAGTGTTTATCCAAGGAACTATAACTCCTTCAGCACCTAAATCCAGTACCTGCTTAATAATTACGAAGTCGTTCCACGGCACCCTCACTATAGGTACGATATCAGTGCCTCTAAGCGGCATCATCAGAAACTCAACGTCTTTAATGGTTAGCGGCGCGTGTTCCATATCAAAAACGAACCAATCGAAAGGCAGGTTAGAGAGGATTTCAGTTACTTCTGGATGCGAGATAGTTATCCAAACACCGAATGTTGGTTCACCTTTAGAAACCTTACTTAGAACCCTATTGATTAAAGGCATTTCTACCGACCTTGATTTACATGCATGAAATAATAAAAAGTTTTGGGCATATCCAAAGAGCACTGGTGGAACAGCGTATGAGAGGTTCCTTGCTACATGAGGAAGTAGTATTAGCTTATACAGCGTTAACTAATAGGTCCCTGAGCTTCTTTATGTTATCTTCCTCTTTTTCACCCAGAGGCTCTATTTCAACCCTGTAGAGAACATACTTGCAGCTACCATTGCAGGCAGTGATCTCTACTGGTTTCTCCAGCTCCAGTTGACCAACAACTGCTTCATCCTCATCTTCAGAGCTGCCTTCAGAGGCCTCCTGCTCGTCTTTTGGTAAATGTATTAGCAATCCTATTCCAGCTCCTAGTAGGACCATATAGCTTATGGCCTGGTATACTCCCTTGCCAATATATCCAGGTAAACTGGAAAACTTTAGCTCGATTACAACATTTCTCGACTCCCAATGGACTAGTATATCTGGCCTCACCTTTAATGGTGCTTCAAGATCCTGGTTGAAGCATACTACTACATCGCCTACACCCGACTTCCCGAGTTTCCCACACTGGTTGATTGCAGGTCTTTTGCCTTGCTCCCTAAGTACCCTTAGTAGCAGGTATAGCAGGTAGAGCTCATATAGTTTATCGCTGAGGAGGTTTACGTCCATGCTATCATGCTCTCTCCTCGATATCCTTTCAAGCACTTTTATAGTTAGCTCTCTGTATTCTTTCTCGGTGGATGGATCAAATAGATACTTGTATACCACGTTATCTAGTAGCTTGTCAACCCACTCAGGCCTCCACGGGGTATTAGATACCTCGTTAGTCAGCTCGTAGATATGGTCGAGAGTTTCAGGGCCATAGAGGTTTCCAGGTATGTATACTAGAAAGCTTTGTCCAACGGCATGTTCAAGCCGCTCCAGTGTTTGACAAGCCTCCTCCCTAGCACTCCTTAATCCAGGTAGCTTTGCTATCTCTTCAGGCGACAGACCTGTCCCCCCGGTTTCTGCAGAGCCTCCTCTCTCCAGTAAGCTACATATGTTGCTAAGCTCGCTTATCACGTAGTCTACAATGGCTCTCAATAATAGGTTCTCTGGTGAAGCCGAGGTGTAGCTTACAACTGCCTGGACGACGGGCCTGTAGTGTATATAGTTCACTATGGTTTTAGGCCAGTTGATGATCCCTCTTATAGACCACTCCTCGATATCCTCATAGATCCTCTTCTTAAGCACTATGTTACTAGCCTCCTCTAGTATCCCGGCCAGCTCCTCACTTATCTTCTTAAACCTATATGTGTTGAAAATAAGGGTGATCAAATCCTCTATGCTCTTTAAGGGTTCCAGCCTCTTCCCAGCTGCCTCATCTCGGCTAGACTTGAAGAGGCTTAGTGGATCATTATCTAGTAGTAGGTAGAGATCAACGAGTTTTTCACTCATGTATTCGATATATTTAGTCCTTCTGTCCCTGCTGCTCGAAGACACATTTCATCAAGCCCTCTACCTGCCTTCTAACGCTTTCATTCCACAGCCTTGATAAAGGTAGTGCAGCCTCCACGCACATTCTCAGGACATTATCCACACGATCCTTATCCTTTTCAAACCTCTTCCTATCTTCCTTGTTGAGCCTTACATAGTAGGCTGCAAATGTCTTGGCAGCGAGGTAGAGGCTCGCAGGACTAATAGTCACTAGTGCTCCTGACAGCCTACTCCTACTCTCCCCCTCAGCCTTCTCATCAACGGGTTTTCCGCACTTGGTGTAGAGAACCCTTAGCTTATCATTAATCAATTCTTTAACCTTCTCTAGGACTTCATCAATATTCTCATTGGTTGATAACTCATTGTTTCTCTCTAACTCTTCCTTAAGGTTTTTATATATCTTGCCGAGCAACTTGTCAATATCGCTTGGAGGGTTAACTTCGACAATAGCGAATCTACGTGCAAAGGCCTCGCCCACGGTGAATAGGTTTCTTGCATCAACGAAGTTCATTGTGACTATAATGCGGAAATCTTCTGGGACTCGGTAGCCGGTTCCATCTTCAGACTTCTCGAGCTTCTTATTTTGACCAATGGCGAATTCAATGAATTTCTTAGCCACTTCATCGGCTCGTCCATTTTCCACATACTCATTAATTTCATTTACTAGGTCTAGGGGTATGATCCTCTCATACGGGTTATGGCTTGAGAATATTAGGAAGAATTCCCCAAAGGCCTTATCTACATCAGCCCTGTTAACCTCGTCAATTATAAGGTATGCTCCCTTATACTTCATACCATTATTGCCTCCTGTAGACGCATCCTGCCCGCTTAGGTTCCTAGCCACTTCTCCCTGGCTCTTGCCGCTTCTCCCGTACTTCTCCCTGTTTTCTATATGTCTAACGAGGGCCCTCAGTAAGTAGCCAGACCTCCACTTAACACTACCAGACTCTAGGGTTACCCCACCTATCAAGTCATACCTGCTCCAATGAGCAGTAGCAACCACATAGTATGGCTCGAAGCCTCGTTTCTCGGTAACCATCTTAGCTAGCGTGGTCTTACCAGTGCCCGGAGGGCCAACTAGTAAAACATTCAATCCTGCGTCAAGCAGACCGTTAATGAAATCCACTAACCCATCCTCCACCGCTAATTTCTCTGATTCCTCAGGCTCTTCATAACCCATCCTTATGATCATTTCAGCGACCTCGCTGTCAAGTGGAGCTATATAAGATTGAGGAGGTTTATAATCGGGAATTTTTTCGAGAGGAACCTTCTCACGGAATTCTTTGAAATCCCCTAACACCACGAAGAAATAGAATTCGAAGTTCTTCAACCACTTATTAGCAAAACTTTCATAATCGTTACTCCAAATACCCATATTCTTTAATTTATCCCTAAGCTCATTTTTACTCAGCTCAGTGCACTTCTGCTTTACTTTCGAGAACCCGATGAACCGTCCTCTTAGCTCTTGATTAAGTGCTTTACTAGTTATATAGTGGATTATACAGTCCCCAGGCTCCAACTTCGTCATACTTCTCCATTGAGAATCTTTAGGACTCCAGAGGCATTTACCAATATGACCGGGATAAGGTGCTCCAGTAATTTCCACATAGTACTTCTTACATTTATCCATTAGTTCCACCAGATGTCCTACTTCCATTATTATGGTACTGGCCATTTATAAATTAACCGAATAACCACTTCAATTTATTTTAAAGGTGCTGAGTTATTTTTGGGTGGTTAAGTGGGTTTAGAGCCTAGGATTAAGGTTAAGCGTTGGGACGCTAAGTTAGAGGAGAGTTTATTGGGTTTGTGGGAGGCCGAAGGTCTTTATAAAGAGTCTATAGACTTCATAAACGATGATAAATACGTAGTTATAGATACCCCGCCACCCTATCCCTCCGGTGAGTGGGGTGTTGCTCAAGCCGGTCACTACGCGCAAATAGATATGGTTGCTAGAGCTTTAAGACTTCTTGGTTATAAGGTTTTAGTGCCTTTCTATGCCGATAGAAATGGGTTACCTGGCGAGGTGGTTGTTGAGAAGAAATACGGTGTGAGTGCTCATGAAATTGCTAAAGACCCTGAAGGGAGGAAGAAGTTTTTAGAAATGGTTAGTAAGGTTCTCGACGAGTATGAAGCCAACTTGGTTAAGGTGTGGCGTAGGTTAGGCTGTCTTTTCGATTATTGGAGGGATGGTACGGACTCACCTAAGTATAGAAGAATAACTCAAGCGACGTTCATAGATATGTGGAATAAAGGCCTTATCTACGAGTCAGTTAGGCCCGTCATGTGGTGCCCTAGATGTAAGACTACATTAGCTGAGGCGGAGGTAGAGTTCCTTGAGGAGGAGGGGAGGCTTTACTACATAAAGTTTAAAGTTGTTGAGACAGGTGAGGACATCGTAATCGCTACCACTAGGCCGGAACTCCTCAACGCATGTAAAGCCGTGATATACCACCCGAATGACGAAAGATATAACAGGAGGCTTGCCGGTAAACATGCCGTCATACCGCTTTACGGCGGCGTAGTTCCAATACTGCCAAGTACCTACGCCAACCCTGAATTCGGTACTGGATTAGCTATGATGTGTTCCTACGGCGACACTAGGGATATCTGGTTCTTTAAAGAGCAGGGCCTAACACCTAAGATACTGATAAACCCCGACGGAACGATGAATGATGAAGCCGGATTCCTTAAAGGTCTGCCGGTAAAGGAAGCTAGGAAGACAATCGCTGAAAAGCTTAATGAGGCAGGGCTTTTGCTGAAGGTTGAGTCACTAACTCATCAAGTACCTTCGTGTTGGAGATGTAAAACACCTATAGAATACATACATATGAAGGAGTTCTTCTTAAAGCAGTTAGACTTTAAAGACGAAATCCTTAAAGTAGGTAACGCCATGCTTTTCAAACCACCTGAACATAAAGTCAAGTTTGACGTTTGGGTTACGTCCTTAGGTATGGATTGGCCAATCTCTAGAACCCGATATTACGGTACTGAAGTTCCTGTATGGAGATGTAAGAGGTGTGGGCACATAATCCTCGGCAGGTATGGAGAGTATGTCCGTCCTTGGGTGGATCCACCACCGGTTGAGAAATGCCCGAAGTGTGGAGCGCCTAAGGATGAGTTAGAGGGTGAGAAGAGAACTTTCGACACTTGGTTTGATTCCTCTATATCCGTCCTCTACGTTACGAATTGGTTGGAGAATCGTGAAGCTTCGTTAAAGGCTTTAGACCATGCGTTAAGGCCTCAAGGCTACGACATCATAAGGACGTGGCTTTACTACAGCACATTACGTGTTTGGCTTTTAACAGGTAAGCCGCCGTTTAAGTGGGTTAGGATTACAGGCATGGGGTTAGATCCTAAAGGTAGGGCCATGCATAAATCATTAGGTAATGTGATATATCCAATGCCGTATGTGGAGAAGTATGGAGCCGACGCCTTTAGGTATTGGGCAGCTATAGCTGGTAGGTTAGGAAGTGATTATAGGTGGTCTGAAGACGTTGTAAGGGCGGGTCAAGCCTTCGCAACTAAGTTGGTGAACATAGGTAGGTTTATATCGTTTTTTGACGAGCCGCAACTCAATGAAGTTAAGTTGAGGGAAATCGATAAAGCAATGATAAAGTACGCCGTTACAGTAGCTAAACGCGTTATTAAGTCTTACGAAGACCTAGATGTTTTCGACCCTATCAACGACTTATATAGGTTGGTTTGGGATGTCTTCGCCTCTAACTACTTAGAGGCTGTGAAACAACGGGCTTACGGGTTGGAAGACCTCAATCAAGAGGAGGTTTTAGGGGCTAGATACACACTTCATAGAGTCTTTAAACTCGCGTTGAAGTTGCTACATCCTATAATGCCTTTCGTAACGGACTACATATGGAGGGAGATGTACTCAAGCAAAGGTTTAGGTAGGGAAGTGATTACTCAAGAAGAGCTTACGGATTTAGGAGGTGATGAGAAGCTTATTAATGCGTTAATTCAGGTGAACTCGGCTGTGTGGAAGTACAAGAAGGAGAATAACATATCATTTTCAGAACCTCTTGAGGGCGTTCTCTACCTACCTAACGAATATGAAGCTATCTCGGAGGATCTTAAGGCGCTACATAGAATTCGTAAAATAGCCTTCGGTAAACCGCCTGAGAATATGAAGCAGGTAACCTTAGCTGAAGGCATATACCTAGTTTTTGAGTGGATGTTGAAGTAACCCTTTTAACTCTTGAATTCAACATAACTTAAGAGGGAGTCAAGACTTAAGTTGGTGATCTCAGGTAGGTGTGACGACATAGGATGTTGGGTTGGTAAGCTACCTAAGGGTTGTAAGCTCTGTATGGAAGGTTTAAAAAGCGTTGTCTTCACCACAGGCTTATGCCCCGAGAACTGTTTTTACTGTCCTATCTCCTTAGCTAAGAAAGGAAAGGACGTTATGTACGTTAACGAAACCCCGGTTAGGGATTTGAAGGATCTACTAATGGAGGTTGTAGTGTCTGGGTCTAAAGGTGTTGGTGTGACTGGAGGCGATCCTTTAGTTAAGGTGGATGACGTTGTTAAAATGATTAAACATCTGAAGGAGTTCTTAGGCGATGGTTTTCACATACATCTATATACTACAGGTTTTCTAGTAAATGATAAAAACTTAACTGCTTTAGTTAATGCTGGCTTAGATGAGTTGAGAATACATGTAACGGGGGAGCACTCGTTTAAGGCTTTAAAGAAGGCTTTAGAATACCCTATAGATGTGGGGGTTGAGAATCCAGTTCTTCCTAACTCGCTGAACTTCCTGAAGGATGTTATACTTAAAAGTAGTGAGTTAGGGGTTAAGTTCGTCAACCTTAACGAGCTTGAAGCTAGTGAATCAAATTACGAGAAGTTCCTGCAGAGAGGCTTTAAAGTAGGTGTTGACGGAGTGAGCGTTGAGGGTTCTAAAGACGTAGCTCTTGAGATCCTTAAGTGGGTGGATAACGCGGGGATTGACGTAAGCGTTCACTTCTGTCCGGCGGTATTTAAAGATAGGTATCAATTTAGAAAAAGACTGCGTAGGAGGTTCGTAAGAAGTAAGAGGGTTTTTGAATGGGGTAAGGGAGGTTTAGTTAAGTGGATTGAAGTAAGTGTTGATGAAATATCTAACTCAAGCCTTAAGGCTTTATGGCTTGCCGACCTCGCCTTTAAAGCAGGGGATAAGCTATTGACGGGTAGACGGGTTGGTAGCTTGCTAAAGAACCTTAAAGTAAGTTATGACTTGGTTGAGGGTTACCCGACAACACCTAGGAAAGTTTTAAACGTGTTTCAAATAAGTTAAAACAATTAAACCTTAAATTGAGAAATTGAGATTTAATTTAGGTGTGTTATGCTTGAGTGTGGATACGGCTATAGTTCTCGCTGGAGGTTACGCGACTCGTTTAAGACCTTTAACCTTAACCAGGCCTAAAGCACTCCTACCTGTTTTAGGGAAGCCCATACTTGATTGGATTTTAGAGGGGTTGAAGTCCGCCGGCGTTTATAGGGTGTTTATGTCTGTAAGGTACTTAGCCGACATGATTAAGAGCAGGTACGGCGATGGTGGGGGGTTAGGAATTAAGATAGAGTATGTGGAGGAGATAAACCCTTTGGGCGATGCGGGACCTGTGCCGTTAATAGTTAATAAATACGGTATTAAAGACCCTTTCCTCGTGGTTTACAGCGACATATTCTCAAACATAAACTTCGCTGAAGTTATTAAACATCACTTAAGCAACAGCGGGTTAGTTACAATAGCTTTAACTAAAGTTGAGGATCCGTCGAGATATGGTGTAGCAGTACTTGACGCAGACAACAAAGTAGTTAGTTTTGTCGAGAAACCTCAGGGCGTGGTAAGCAGTAACTTAATTAATGCGGGGGTTTATGTTTTCCAGCCGCAGGCACTTAAATACTTCCCAAGTAAGACCCCCTCTAAGCTAGCTATAGATGTCATCCCTAAAGTTGTTAAGGATGGTGAGCTATACGGATACGTTCATGAAGGTTTATGGCTTGACATAGGCGTTCCGAAAGACTATCTTGAAGCCAACATTAAAGCTTTAAAGCACTTCATGCCTGAAGGTCATGTATCCAACGAAGCTGAGTTAAGTGAGGACGCTACAATAATACAGCCATCATTCATAGATAGAAATGTAAAGGTAGGTAAAGCTTCGGTTATAGGTCCGTACGCGGTTGTAGGGTATAAAACCTTAATCGGATCTAACTCTAGGGTTAAGAACTCCGTCTTATTAAATAACGTAGTTCTTGAGCCAGCTGCACATATAGAATACTCGGTAGTAGGTGAGGGCACACACATAGGTAAGTGGGTAAGGATCTCGGAAGGTTGCGTGTTAGGCGATGAAGTCACCATAGGCGATGAAGTATACATAGCTAAGAATACCGTAATACTTCCTCATAAGGAGGTAAATGAAAACGTGGAAACACCTGGTAAGATACTACTATGACCCTCTCCCGCCTTAAAAGGCGAGGCTTTCAGTTGTAAACGCACTTCAATAAGCTATCTAGTCCCGAGCCTGCCTCTCAATGGTAAGCTTTCCAGTTATAGGGCTACTAGGCGTCTTTACCTTGAGCAAACTTATATTTACTGCGATAAATATTTACAGGGGATAATATGAGTATTAAAGTAGTGTTACTTGGAGCTGGATATGTAGCTACACACCTAGCCGTAGGTTTAGAAAGACTTAAGAAACGTCTAGTTGAGCCTTACGGCATCCCCTTAGCTAACTATAAATTACCTTACAAAATCGAAGATATTGAGATCGTTGGCGTGTATGACGTTGACAACTCTAAAGTGGGTAAGAGCCTATACGAAATAGCCACTCAAGTTATGGGGTCTGACTACCCAATCCCTGAAGAGCTTAAGAAGCTTAAGGTTTCTAGGGGTGTACATAGAGATTCAACTAAGGGAATGGGTTTTTCAGCCACGGGCTTAGATGATGTGAGGGGGGTTCCCGAAGCTGTAGATGTGCTCGTGAGTGAATGGTTAAGCCTTAAACCGGATGTTGTAGTTAACGTAATAACGACTGAATACGGCAACAGCTACCCAAGTAAGGAAGTGGCTGAGGAGTATATACTTTCAGGTAAATCTCCCGCTACGCACGTATACGCATACATAACGGCTAAGTACGCTAGTAAGGTAGGTCAAGCAGCTTTCGTTAACGCTATTCCAACACCCGTAGCTAACAACGACGGGTTGCTTAACCTCCTCGAGGAATCCGGAGTTGTTGTATTCGGAGACGATGGAGCTACTGGAGCCACTCCGTTAACTGCCGATATCTTAGAACATATGTTCCAGAGGAATAGGAAGGTAGAGTTCATAGTTCAGTTCAACATCGGGGGCAACACAGATTTCTACGCGTTAACTTTAGAAGACAAGAATAAAATGAAGGAGATAACTAAGTCTAGTATGGTTAAAGACATCTTAGGATATGAAACACCCACTTATATAAAGCCTACGGGTTACCTAGAGCCCTTAGGCGATAAGAAATACGTAGCCATGCACTTAGAGTATATAAGCTTCAACGGGTTTAGAGATTCTATATATATCAACGCTAGGATTAACGACTCCCCAGCCCTCGCAGGGATTCTAGTGGATTTAATTAGAATCGGCAAGATAGCGTTAGATAGAGGAGTTAGAGGGACGGTATACCCCGTTAACGCATTCTTCATGAAGAAACCAGGGCCAAATAACTCCAGAAACATAGCTAAGACTAGAGCGTATTATGAGCTTCTTCGATGGCTTGGCTTAAAATAAATTTTTAAACTTAAATCAAAGATTTTCAAGGGTTTTAATTGAATGGTGTTGTAGTAGTACACGCTGGAGCAGGTACTTGGAGATTCTTCAACAGAGATGAAGTAACAAAAGTGATTAAGTCTTCCTTAAGAGCGGGCATTGAAGCCTTAAAACGTGGTGGGACGGCTTTAGACGCCGTAGTTAACGCTACGATAGTCTTAGAAGATTCAGGCATTTTAAACGCTGGGTTGGGCTCCGTGGTTGATGCTTTAGGAAGGCTTACAATGGACGCCGGCGTTATGGATGGTTATACCGGAAGAGCTGGTGCTGTAGCAGCAGTTACATATCCTAAAAATCCGGTAGTCCTAGCTAGGAAGGTTATGGAGTTAACAGATCATATCATACTTTCCGGTTCAGGCGCTGACGAATTAGCTTTCAGACTTAATCTCCCCAAACATCCGGGACCTACGGAGAGGGTTCTCAAGCTTTATAAAGAGTATGTAAGTAAGGCAGACCCAACATCGGTTAGATTCGCTAAAAACGTTAAAATAGCTAAGGAGTTAGGGATGTTAGATACTGTAGGGGCAGTTGCCTTAGATAACGACGGTAGGTTAGCTGCCGCAGTCTCAACAGGCGGCATAATACTTAAGTTTCCGGGACGCGTTGGTGATTCAGCAATACCGGGCGCAGGATTCTACGCCGACAGATATGGCGCCGCCGTAGCCACTGGAGTTGGGGAAACTATAATGATGTCTTTACTTACGTATAGAGCCGTACAGCTTATAAAAGAAGGGTATACAGCGATTACTGCGGCTAAGATGGCGTTGCAGTTTCACACATCACTCTTCGGTAAGGATACCGCTGGATTGATAATTGTTGACCGTAGTGGAACACCTTACGGAGCTTACAACACGCAAGCTATGCCTTGGGGGTATATAAGAGTAGATATGGAAGAACCATACATCTCTGGGTTTCCTGAAACCACCTAGAGATTAACGCTTCCTTGAATTTTCAAAAGTTGTTTAGGAGTTTTCACAATTATCCATGCCGCGCCATAAAGAACCACATCATCTTTAAATGACGTAATAGCAAACTCCGGAGGTCTATTCACTAAATACTCACGTACCTCATCCACTATCTCGAAGATGAAGTCCGGGTTGTTTAAAGCTATTGAACCGCCTAATATGAAAACCTCCGGGTCGTAAACGTTAATTACAGACGCTATCCCGGCAGCGTTAACTTTAATGAGTTCCTGAACCACGTGCGAAGCGAACGGATCTCCTTTACGCCAATACTCAAGTAATTCGCTCATGCCGACCGTTCTTACCCTACTTAAACTAAGTAACGGCGTCTCCCCCAACGACCAAGCACTGCTTAACTTAACAACTAGCTTCCAAACATTTGAACCGGAGGCTAAAGCTTCCCAATGTCCTAAGCCACCACAACCACACCGTATTCCTGAGCTATAATCAACTACTACATGACCTACTTCATGCGCGTTGCCATCCTTACCTAAGAGTAGGTTGCCGTCGACAACAACGCCCGCCCCTATCCCCGAACTTAAAGTTAGATATACTACGTTATCGTATGCTGAACCATGCCCAGCCATATACTCTGCGTAAACACCTGCTACAGCATCGTTAACTACGTAGACTGGAACCCCTAAAGCTTTCTTAAGCGGTTCTCTAAGCTTAAATGACTTAAAACCTAGGTTAGGTGTATTAACTACGTCGCCGGATCTTATGTCGAGAGGTCCTATAGTGCCTATGCAAGCCCCCACAACGTCGTTTAACGAGACCCTACTTTCTTTAAGTAGTTCTTTAGCTAGCTTAAGGATTGTGTTAGCTATGTCCTCAGGTTCCTTAGGCTCTGGAGTGTTTACTACTTTCTTATTGATGAGCTTTACAGGGTCTATAGTGAATAAACCCACTCTAGTCTTACTAGCCCCCACATCCGCTGCTAAAGCGAAACGTGTTACTCACCCATGCTTTACTAAAGGCTTTCTCCCCTTACGTTCGGATATAGTCCGGCAAAGCTCTGAAGTTAACTCTACAGGGTTTAAATACTTTTTAATCGGTGCTAGATGCCTATCGTCTAAGTATTCAGGCAGATTAACAACCACATCCGTAGGCATTCCAGTACCCACTAATGCGAAAATAGGCTTGCCTTCGGTATATGCCGTAACTAACTCCTGCATGCATCCGGCTCCACCTCCTAATACGACTAAAGCGTCTGACGTCCTAGCCAGGAAGACGCTTCTAACCCTATATGAAGTCCCTGTCTTAATCACGAAGACCTTCTCAGGAAATTCCACATCTTCCTGCTCTATCGGGGGCAGTACAACGACGTTAAAACCTAAGCTTAACCCTTCGTCAACGACGAACTTCATTAAACCCCAGTAACCACCCACCACTAAGGCTACGTCGTTAGGACACTTAGATCGTAACTCACGTAAGAAGACGGAAGCTTTAGCTTTTAAGTCTTCGCTTACGTCTTTAGAATGTGCTGCTATACCTACATACTTCACAATATCACCACCTCATTCTTAAGGCTTCGCCTTTTAAGGTAGGATGAATGTTTATAAGCTTTCTCTAGCTTAATATGTATTGTGTTGGGTGTGGGCAACCGTGGCTTGGGATGAGTCCCACACCTTCCCGGTGCTGGCGGCGGGAGCTGATAGATGATGCACTCCCGGTGAGGGGCTTCAGAGAGGTGATGGAAGCCCTAGGGGGAGAACCCCTGCCATAAACAGCAGGGGCCGTCAGCGGTTAATCCCTTAGCGGAATAAATAAAAATGTTTAGTGGTGGTCGTATATATGTATGTGTTTATCCATGGCGTAGGCTAAATCTCCGTAGACAACCTTAAGAACTTCAGAACGTAGGACCTCGTCAGGACTTCCGAAGAAGTAAAGACCGTTGCCTAACAGCAGGACGTAGGAGGTATACCGTAAGAGTATTGTGGGGTCGTGGCTGGACACGATTACGGTGACTTGCTTCGTTAAGCTACCTATCAACTCAGCTATTGACGCCCTGCCTGAAGGGTCTACAGGAGCTAAAGGCTCGTCCAAAACAAGTATTTCAGGTTCGTAAACTAAAGCCCTAGCTATTAAAGCTCTTTGCCTCTGACCACCAGATAACTTCCAAATGTTCTTATCCCATAAGCTCTTATCAAGGCCTACCAACTCAAGGACTGAGCGGATCTTATCCTCAACACTTTTTGAAGCTCTTATCCTAGGCCATCCAGACCTATACAACATATACGCAGTTTCAACGAACTCCCTAACCGTTACTGGGTATGGGAAGTAAGTCGGCGTGAATATCTGAGGTACGTAACCGAAGACTTTACTCACGACATCAGGTTTAGAGGTAATGTCAACACCTTTAAAGTATATCTTACCAGACAAAGGTTTAAGAAGGCCTAAAACCGTTTTAAGGAAGGTTGTCTTACCCGACCCATTAGGCCCTAAAACCTGCAGTAAACACCGCTCCGGCAGAGACACATTTATATCCTTAACTAAAGGCTCCCCATACCCTACAGTTAAATCAACAGTTTTAAGGATCTCCACGTTACCCCCGTGCACATATTGACATAAAACTTATTAAGTTTGTGCACGGATATAACCGAGGGTGTGGGTACGTGAGAAGCGCGTTTCTTGCTGTGGTGGTTGCTATGTTTGTTGTGCTTCACTACGTAGTTTTTACTGCAGCTCAATCGAGTTCTGGAGTGACTGTGGTTGTGACTTTCCCAAGCCTTAAACGCGATGTTGAGGTTCTTACGTGTCCTCAAGACAGGGTTTACTCTTTACTTCCTTCAGGTGTTGACCCTCACGACTATCAATTAACGCCTGACGACGTTAAATTACTTAAGCAGGCGGATTTAATAGTTTCGACGGCTCACACGCCTTACGAGTTAAGGATAGCTGAGATGATTTCCTCGGGTGAGTTAACTGCTGAGTTGATTGAGATACCTAAGCTTAAAGGTATCGAGGTTTTAACGAATCCAATTACCGGGAGGGAAAACATGCACATGCCTATTTACAACCCAAGGAACTACTTAGTCTTTGTTAAAGCGTTGAGTGAGGTGCTCTCTAAGCTAAATCCGGCTTGCGGTAAAGTATATGAAGAAAATAAAGCTAAAGTAGTGGAAGTTCTTCAGAAACTTATTTCGGAGTACTTAGGTAGGTATAACTTAAGCGTTGTTGGAGTTTCACCATTAACTCAATACGCCGTTTCTTGGTTGGGTGTAGAGGTTAAGACATTTCTCGTGGTGGAACATGAGGTATCGCCAACACCGGCTGACGTCAGCAGAGTTAAGGAGTTGATAGAGATGAAGCAGGTTAAAGCCTTAATAACAGTTGAAGGTTCTGAATACTCCGAATATATGGAGGAGTTAAGCAAGAACTATAACCTACCGTTGATTAAAATACCATCGCCTTTCACAGGAGATACTTCACTACTCGACAAGATAATTTACGTGGTTAATGCTGTAAAGAACGTTACTTTAGTTAATCAGGCAAGCACATCACCTACGTTAGGAAGCTACCTACCTACCGCGGCGGGGTATTATTCATTGGTTTTAACGTTGATTATCGCCATCCTACTTCTAACTGCCATAGTTCTTAAGGTGAGGCGAAGATGAATAACCTACAGGCGGCAATTACCTACGCTTTATTAAGTGTTTTCCTAGCTTTAATAACTTTCTTAATGACGCATGAGTTGACTTGGGTTTTAACTATAGCCTCGTTAGCAATGCTTTACGGATCATTAAGTCCTTTAATAGCTGCCCGCAGGCTTTACTACCTCTCAACAGCTTCCTCACATGCTTCATTACTTGCCGTCTCCTTAGCTTTAATAATTACCGAGACGTTTAAGGTCGGGACTCTCTACTTATGGGCTTCACTTACTTCTCTAACGTTGGTTTTCGGGGTTGGATATCTAATCTATAAGGGTGTGGATCCCGACGTAGCTACTTCCGCCTTCGTAGCCGCTACTACAGCGTCAAGCGTTATACTACTTTACTACGTATTGGTGAACTTCAGAAGTGTTTACAGCGTTAACGCCTTAATCATAGGGGACCCGCTCCTCATATCCCCCTCAGAAGCTTACCTTGCCTTAGGCATAGGTTTAACGGCTTTGCTTACGTCAGTAACTACATTCAGGGAGCACGTATGTTTAGGCATAGATAAAGACATACTTAAGCTTGCCGGTGTTAAAGTCTACCTCTACGACGTCACGCTCTACGGTCTGATAGCGGTCTCCTCCATCTTACTGGTTAAGTTGGTTGGGTATGTGTTAACTCACGTGATGGTCCTCATGCCAGCCTTAATATCTATAAACGTCAGTAAATGCGCGTGTAAAACGTTAATAAACAGCGTTGGTTTAAGCGTTTTAATCTCTTTAACCGGTTTGCTAGTTTCGACGAAGTTAAACATAGCCCCTTCAGGAGCTATAGGACTTCTAATGTTTTTAACTTACCTCACCTCCTTCTTCTACGGATTTAAGGTGAGGTAGTGTGAAGAAACGGTTTGGAGTTTCATTAAGTGAGGGAACGACTCAAGATTTAAACGCTGTAGCCAGTAAGTTAGGTTGTAATAGATCGGCGATAGTTGAGAAAGCTGTTGAGCTATACCTTACGGAGTTGAAACATGCTTCTGAAGAACATACATGCTTAGGCGTTATGATAATCACTAAGAAAAGCAGTAACGTGCCTATAGAGAACGTATATGAAGAGTTTAAAGACGTTATATCTGGCTATACACACTATCACGTAAGGAACACATGCGTTGATGTAGTTCTCACCGCCGGTTCCTCATCTAGGATTTTAGAACTGCGTAAAAACCTTGAAGGTTGCGGCTGCTTAGTTAAGTACGTAATCCTACACTAGATAACGTTGTTTCCCACGATACTTAAAAGTGGGTTAAGGCTGTTTAGCAGTCCTCCTTAAAACCCATTTAGTACCTGTAGCTGTGTCTTGAAGCTCTATACCTAACCTCTTTAAAGAGTCTCTAATACCATCTGAAAGATCCCATAACCTCCTCTTCCTAAGTTCTCCCCTTACATTTACTATCAACTCTATTAAGTTCTTAATTAACTCATCACTTGAGGTTAACTCGAACTTCAGGCCTAAAACCTCGTTAATCTCTTTAACCACAGCCCAAACCTTCCCGTAGCCTTCAGCGGATATATAATCATATTTATTGGTGTAGTCGTTTACCTGCGAAATCAATTCGAAGTAGGCTGAGAGAGCTTGAGCCGTGTTTAAATCGTTGTTCATAGCGTCTGCGAATCTACTCCACACATCCTCAGCCTTCTTAACCAACGTTAACTCATCTTCTGAGGGGGTGGTTGCGTTTACGATGTTGAGTTGCTGAAGCCTATTTACTGAGGTTTCTATGCGTGAAGCCGATTTATAAGCGCTTTCAAGGCCTTCCCAACTGAAGTCTATAGGTGATCTGTAATGTGTTTGAAGTATATAAAGCCTTAACGCGTTGGCTCCGTACTTACTAACGGCTTCTCTAATAGTGACGTAGTTACCTAAAGACTTACTCATTTTCTCTCCCTGCACCGTAAGCAGGCCTACATGTATCCAGAAATTCACGAATGGTTTCACACCTGTGTAGGACTCCGCCTGAGCAACTTCAGCTTCATGGTGTGGGAAAATAAGCTCTACGGCCCCGCCGTGTATGTCGTATTGAGGTCCGAAATGCCTTAAGGTTATGGCTGTATCCTCTATATGCCATCCCGGCCTGCCGAAACCCCACGGAGATTCCCAACCGAATTCCTCACGTGGCCTAACCCTCCATAAGGCGAAGTCCCCGGGGTTTCTCTTGCTTGGATCCGGCTCTATCCTATGTTTTACGAGTTCTGAGGGATCCCTACCTGAGAGCTTACCGTAGTCTTCAAAAGACGTGATGTCGAAGTACACACCAGTAGGTGTTACGTACGCATGACCTTTATCTATCAACACCCTTATCTGGTCGAATATCTCGTTAATGTAGTCTGAAGCTCTCGCGTAGAGATTCGGGGAAGTTACGTTTAAAGAAATCATATCCTCCATGAAGTATCTCTCGTAAGTCCTAGCTAACTCTAGAGGATGTATTTTCTCATCTCTAGCCCTATTTATTATCTTATCATCTACATCCGTTATGTTGACTATATAGAATAGCGAGTAACCCAACTTTCTTAGCCATCTGGCCACAACGTCGAAGAATATGAAGACACGCGCGTGTCCAACATGTGAGTAGTCATATACTGTCGGGCCGCAGACAAACATGAAGACCCTATTTCCATTTAGCGGTTTAAACGTCTCTATCTGTCTTGTCCTCGTGTTATATATCTTAAGGTTAGCAAACGTAGTCACCCAACACTTACGCACCCCACATTAATAAGTTACGTATGGGGCTTTTATATCGTTGACTTCGTTCATGGTTTGAAGATTTTTATTATCTTCAAGAATATATGTTTTGGTGTTTAACTTGAGTGTAGACGAAGGCGTTTTATCAAAAGCCGTTGATGAAGGCTTATCTTTAGGTGCTAAGTATGTTGAGGTAAGGTATCAGAAAGACTACGTTGATGGTGTAACGCTTAGAAATGATAAAGTGGTTAGCGTAGGTGTTGAAAGAACTGAAGGGGTTGGAGTTAGAGTTCTTGTCGATGGGTCTTTAGGTTTTGCCTCAACTAACGACTTAAGTTTGGAGGGTGTTTTAAAGGCTGTTAGGGTTGCTTACGAGAGGGCTAAGGCCTTAGCTCCTTTAAGGCGTAAGCCAATAGAGTTTAGCGAGGAAAGAGTTGGTAGGGCTTCATACGGTGTAGTACCTAAGGTTAAGCTTGAAGACTTAAGCGTTGAGGAAAGGATTAAGTTAGGTAAGGAGATTTACGACGTAGTTTTAAAAACTGCTTTAAAAGTTAAAGTCCCAGCGTATATGTTTGAGTTAACGACGCATGATCAGGAGAAGTTAATAGTTACTTCTGAAGGTGCTTACGTAAGGTCTTACGTGCCTAGGCTTTACGTATCGTTAAATGTGGTTCTGTTGGAGCCGCAGAAAGGAACTTTACAAAGGAGGCTTGAGTACGCAGGGTCTGGAGGTGTTGAGCAGTTAAAAACTTGGAACATTTCAGAGGATGTTGCTGGGGAGATTAAGAACTTAGAGAAAGTCCTTCTTGAAGGTGTTGAGCCGCCTAAAGACGCTGTAGACGTTGTCGTAGGGTCTGAAATCGTTGGGCTTTTAGTCCATGAATCGGCTGGACATCCTATGGAGGCGGATAGGATATTAGGTAGGGAAGCTGCGCAGGCGGGTGAGTCTTACGTAAAGCCCAATATGATCGGTGTCTACAGAGTCGGTAATAGCTTAGCTACTGTTGTGGAAGATCCTACAATACCTGGGAGCAACGGCTTCTACCTATACGATGATGAGGGGGTCCCCGCTAGGCCTAGGTACCTCTATAAAGAAGGTTTGTTAAACGAGCCGTTGCATAATAGACATACGGCTAAGATCTTCGGCGTTAACAGTAACGCAGCAGCTAGGTCTATGGACTACGCGTCGGAACCTATAATTAGGATGAGTAACACTTACTTCAAGCCAGGCAATATGACGTTTGAAGAGTTACTGGAGGGTGTGGCGGTGGGTGTTTACATTAAGTCTTACATGGAGTGGAACATAGATGATAGGAGGTGGAACCAAAGGTATGTGGGTCTTGAAGCTTACATGATTAGAAATGGTGAGCTCGCTGAACCCGTTAGGAACCCTGTACTTGAGATAACTACGCAAGGCTTCTACAGCAATATAGTCGCTGTGGATAAGAACTTAAAGTTCTATCCAGGAACTTGCGGTAAGGGTGAGCCCGCGCAGGGTGTTCCCGTATGGTTTGGAGGTCCTAACGTCCGAATTTCGAAGGTTAGGTTGGGGGTGATCGCTTAATGGTGGGAGGTGGTTCTAATATGAAAGAACCTCTTTGGTTAGCTGAGGAGTTAGTTACGAAGCTTAAGCCTAGGTATGACGATGTAGCGGCTTTAGTTATCAACGACGACACAGCCATGGTTAAGCTGTGGAATACCGAGCCCTCAGTGGTTCAGTCATGGATGAGGACTAGGGTTGGGTTGCTTCTAGCTAAGAATAGAAGATTGCTAACTCTAGAGATATCGGCTAGAAAACCTGAGGACGTATTAAAGGCTACTGAGAGGATTGAGGAAATAGCCGATAAGGTTGAGGAGTCGGAGCTTTACGCTCCATTACCTGAACCGGAGGGGGTGAAGGCCCTTACCGGGATGTTCGATGGAAGGGTTGTTGAGGCTTTAAATAATCCGAGACCTTACGCTGAAGCTATGATAGACTCAGCACTTTCTCAAGGTGTTGATAGGGTTGCTGGAACATTAACTTTAAGTAGGGTTGTAAGGGCGTTAGCTACTAGCAAGGGCTTTAGCGGTATGGAGGAGAAAACCTACGTAGAGGCTTACTTAAGGGCTTTTAAGGGTGAGTTCAGCGGTCATTGGGCACATGGGTCAACTAGATTAGACATTAACGCGTTGAAGGACGTGGGTTTGAAGGCGGGGCAGTACGCGACCATAACGAATAAGAAGGTGGATTTCCAACCGGGTAAGTATTCAGTCATATTATCGCCGTTGGTTGTGGGTAACTTACTAGGTGACGTAGCTTTCATGGCTTCAGCTACTGCTGTATTGCTTGGTTACTCTATGTTTATGAAGTATAGGTTAGGGGATGTAGTAGCTTCAGAGAAGCTCTCAATGTATGATGTACCACACGATACTTCATTGCCACGTGCGTCAGCGTTTGACGATGAGGGAAGCCCCACATACGATAAACCAATCATAGAGAATGGCGTACTTAAAAACCTACTCCATAATTCAGGCACAGCAGCTAAAATGGGTGTTAAAACCACAGGCAATGCTGGATGGATATTCGCAAGGGCCTGGAACCTAAACATCGGCTTGGGAGACTTCAAAGAGGATGAGTTAATTAGTGAGTTGAGGAACGGCCTCATAATAACCAATAACTGGTACACCAGACTTCAAAACTATGTGGAGGGCATATTCTCCACAGTAAGTAGAGATGCCACCTTACTGGTTAAGGATGGGGAGATCTTAGGCGACGTGGGTAGGGTTAGGATAGCGTCTAAATTCTCGACGTTAATGAAGAACATAGTAGGGATAAGCAATAAACCCTATGACATCATGTGGTGGGAGGTTAGAACACCAACTAGATGTGGGTATATCCTCGCGAAAGATATAAACATAACTAAGCCATATATTTAAATCCCTTAAAATGAGTTTTTCCATCTCTTTAAATATGTCGCGGTAGTTCAAGACTTATTTAAAACTCTTCAGCTCCATACTCACCTGAGAATTCATCTCCTACGTCCTCTGTTTCCCAAGCTTTTGGACAACCTTTTCCATATCTAATTACAGGTCCTGAAAGCTTCGTAAGTAGAGCTACTCTAGAGGGTCGTGAGTATGAAGCGAGTTTATATCCGGTTGCTTCAGCTAGCTTGTAAGCGAAGTTCATAACCTCCTGCATGGAGGGCATGTTCTCCCTACTTAACCTTCCTGTAGAGCCGCCCACGTGCATGTAGGCTTTAGGTTCTACGTAGGTTGGCGACGCTAAATCTATGAGTTTCGCAAACCCTTCAACGTCTTTATCGCTCATGTTAAAACCTTTAACTAACGTTATCCTTATCACTGTAGGTGATGAGAAAGAAGGTAGCATCTCTAAGGTTTTAACGGTTTTCTCCCAACCCTTACTTACTAAAGGTTTGTTAAAGTATGTATACATGTCTTTATTCCACGCCTCTAAGGATATGTAGAGCTGCGTGGGTTCCTCCTCAAGCGATGCTAAAACCTCAGGTCTTATACCTCTAGTAACTAAAAACGTCGTTAACCCTCTCTTATGGAATTCCCTTATCAACTCACCAAGCCTTGGATATAGGGTCGGTTCGCCAGTTAATGAGATGGCCACGTGCTTGGGGTCCATAGCCTCAAGCCATAGCTCCTTCGGGGCTACATTCCTATACCCGCTTACTGTCCTTCTATGCTCCTCGATAGCTTGATCGGCAAGAACTGAAGGGTCATCAACGTACGGCAACTTCATGAGGTCCTCATCCCGTAACCCCATGTCTTGAGGCCTTACTCTCCAACAATGGAGGCAAGCATTCCAACACCATAAAGTAGATGGTGTGAATTGAATACATCTATGTGATTCAATACCGTAGAACTTGCATTTATAGCAGTACCTACCTTGAGTTAAGGCGTTATGAACCCATAAACACTTCTTAACAGCTGAGTGCATCCCTATTAAATGGTATTTCTGCTTCTTAAGCTTACTTACAGCTATTGTGTAGGGGTCACCATCCTCAGCAACTACCAGCTCTAAAGACCTCCTAACCAAGCTTAACCCCCTTAAGCGTCCTGCTATAGTGAGCGTTCCACAACTTATAACTCTTACAGCTACTTACTCTCTTGAAGAGATTCTCCTCTTAAAAACCTCAAGCCGTGAAGTAACCGTGGAAAACTAGGTAGGTAAGGATAGGTATCAAATTAACAAGCAAAAGCATTATAAGCAAGCCCTTCTCCGCAATACCTCCTAAAGTGTTTAAGCTCTCCATTAGAGTAAACACTTTAGGACCTACGTATTTAAACCCGTTGAAGGTTAGGTTAAACGTTCTATATTTCGACGGTGCTTCATCGCTGACAGCTTTAGTTATGGCTTCTGCTACAGTTTTAGTAAGTCCCGGGCAGTCTTTAACTATTTCATAGGGTGATTCTTTTAAGGAGGCTGCGCAGCTATGGTCGTCAGGCGTAACAACTTCAAAGTCTTTAAATACGTTTAACGACCTTATAGATTTATCGAGTAAGGCTCTATAGCTTTTATCCATGTTATTACCGTAAATATACACTATCCCATATCTTTCACCACCTACATTTAAAGACAGGACCTTAACTGTAGGATCGCATAAATCATAACATAACGGGCTAGCCCTGCTTTCACCATAGCCTACCTTAATCGGTAGCATCGCATCACATCGATAGGATTTCAAAGTATTCTCCACTAAAGGTATGAGGACGTCAGGGTCCAATACTTTATCCCCTTTAAACGCGTGTGCGTCGGCAATCACGGCTACGTCAAGATGTTTAACGCGGCTCTCCAGCAAGTCCCATAAAACGGCGGGTATGTCGTCATTACCTAAAGTTTTATTAGACACTAACATTACTATGAAGTCATCGCTGATTAAGTTAAAGGAAGTCCATCCATCTTCAAGAACTGTCCTGTAAGGACGACATACGTGGGATTTACCGTTATTACCGCTTACCAAGTTGTAAATAGCGTTTCCAAGCTCTCTAGCCAATCTACCAGCATCACGGTTACTCGTTAAGTTATGTTCGTGGGATCCTGCCGTGTGAAACGTTAGAACTTTAACCTTAGGCTCGAGAACCCCCCTTAATTGATGGATGAAGTTTGAAGACCCGACGTTCTTAAAAGGTCCGTAATGCATTTTAGGGAAGATAAGCGCTATAGGTTTTGAATCCCCCCTTAGAAATACAAGCCCCTTAACGACTACGGATTCGTTGCCGTTACCGCCTATGTTGTTGAATAGGTTCTCCAGGCTTTCCGGATCTCCAGTAAGCCATGTATTAAGGAAAGCCCTCAAAGCTTTAAGAGGTGAAACCCCACTTAATGACCTACCCTTAAACTCTATGTAGGTTATGAATAGCACACCAATTAAAAGCGACGTTACTTCAACTAAACCTATAAGCGTTAAGTTGTAGATGCCGTTACCTAAGAACAACTCGTTAATCGCGATGTAAGTTAATAACGGCGCTGTTGAGGACATGATCAAAGCGGTTGTAGGTTTTACGAAAGCCGACAACACAACGTATATGAAGCCGGAACTTGCTACTAAGCCCGAAGCCTTAAGTCCTGTAAGCCTGAAAAAGACGATTTCAGCCGGCAAGGAAACAACGTAAGTAACTAAAGAAACGCCTAAAACTCTTTTAACGTTAAATACCTTACTCAACAGTAAGGTTAAGTAGATCAACGTTAGAATAACGCCTATGGCTAAGTAACTTAGGAAGGACTCCATGAAGCCTTTGAAGTCGTAACTACGTGCGTTTATGAAGCTTGTCAACGATATAAGACCTACGTAAACAGCGAGGATAATCCTCCTCCTAGGCAACACACTCAACTTATCGTAGTACTTCCTAACTATTACTTCAACACTCATCACAGTTCCTAAGAGGTTTCTGGGTAAGTCTTTTTATTTTTTAATTAAGTAGTGAACTGTAAAGTATGGTGTAATAGATGCTCCACTTAAAGATGTATGTGAAGAGCCGTACCTCATTTAAATCCTCTGTGTTGGCGTTGATTTTTATAGCGTTGTTCACCACCGCATCAACTATCCACACCAGCTACGGATACTCTCAAGTAGATTATTACCTAAACACCGACGGAAGCACCACTATCCACATAACTTTAAGGGATGTAAACACCGGAAACATCTCGTTGATGTTGGAAGGCACGCCCATACCGGAGACTATAGTGGCTCAGGATATCTACGGAATACCGTTAACTACGGAGCTACGTGGAAATACGTTAATAGTGGAATCCGTCGGCAACGCAAGTGAGATACGCGTAAGTTACGTAACTATAAACTCGATAAACGTAAGTGAAGGTATAATTAAATATGTCCTTAACCCACCCTCCTTAAGTAACGTTTACATACCGTCGAACATGGCTTTAGTGAATTACACAGGCAAACCAGACTTAAGCCTCATAGATTCTTACGTAGTCCTCACATACCCCCAGAGAGGTACTTACGTAGTGACTGTCGCCCTTATCCCTCAGGCAGTTACCGAAGCTTCGTTAACAACAATGACATACACATACGTTACGTCCGTTACTGTTAAACAAAGTTCAAACACGCAAGCAACTTTAACGTCAACTACGCAAGCTTCTCAAAGTACGTTTCCAACACCTTCTAACACTTCCGGTCGAGGTGCGGCCTTAATTCTAGGTGTGATAGCGGTAGGTATAGCTATAGCGGCATTCATCCTCTACTTGACTTTAAGAAGGAAGTAGGGTTTTTGAACTTCACTTAAACTTAGGTAGTTTCTCCTTAAAGCTTTCAAACTTAGGATGTCTAATATAGTCTAATGACGTACCCCTAGCTTCTTTAATCTTAAGGTGGTTAACGACTTCCTTGTAGGCACCGCCTACTAAACCATCACCTATTAACGCATACCCCTGCGCTGTTTCCTTAGATTTCTTAGCACCTCGTAAGTTACCGACGGGTTCTAAAACCACATGCCTAAATATAGGACTTCTCTGAAGTCTTAAGTTAAGCTCGTCTATAACCTCCTTAATTTTCGAAAGCCTTCCTGAAGTGAGGAAATACTTCGGTAGCCCTGTTGACGGTATTAACGCATGAGCGGCTTTAACTATACCTTCTATGAATGAATTCCATGCTTGATAGCAGATTTCATTAACGTTTAAACATTTAATCAGCTCCTCGAATGTTTTAACTTTAGCTATGTATGAAACACCGCCCGTAAAGACGTCTGTCTTAACCCACTCCTTAATTAATTGCGCTACCTCTAAATCGGCGTAAGACATCGTTAGAAATCCAGGACCTAACATCGTAGTGCCTCCGAACGCGTCCACAACGACACCTTCCTTAACACCTATCACCGCGTTATAACCGAAACCCATCTCAGCAAGTATGAAGTTAACTTCGTCTAAGGGTATGTTATGTTTTTCCGCAGTTTTATATACGGCTAACGCTGTAACAGCTAATTTATCTGCCGTACCTAAGTCTACCTTATTGAACTTTCTGTAAGTAGGTACTGTAGGTAGGTTTATAATTCCAGGTATGAAAACCACCGGGAGTTTCATCTTTTTAAACTCACGCACCATACCAACCATCGCGTAATATATGAAGGATCCTACATCACCTCTTGAAACACCTTCTAAGATTTCCTCCTTCCTAGCGAGGAGTATGTATGTGTAGTACCAATCCTCGAAAATATCGTCTGGTATTTCATCTATGTACGTAATCTCCACTCCGTAACCGGAAGGACCTACGACTAAATCAATAGGGTTTAGCTTTAAGATATGTTTAACGATAATGTTAGGGTTTAAAGCAGCTTCGTAGGAGTCTATAGATAACTCATCCTTAACTATCCCGTCTTCAAGGAGGCATATGTCGATGGTTTTAGTGCCAGGGTCTACCCCTACTACCCTAACCAAGCCTCAACCCTTAAGTCCTTTTGATGAGGCTATTTTAAATCTGTTAATTCCTAGAGATATTAAGGTGGTTAAGTGCCTCAAATAATTATATTGGGTGAGGCCTGTCTAGATGTGGAGTTATGCTTGAGTAAGTTAAGGACAAAGCAGAAGTTGGTGAACACGTATCGAGTTGTTCCAGGCGGTTCCGCAGGAAACGTGGCTATGACTCTTAAATCTTACGGTGTGGGTTTAAGGCTTTACACACCTTCGGGCGGCGATTACGTTGAGAAAATCCTTAAGGAAATGCTTGACTCTTTACGTATGGCTGACGACGTAGTTTACGTTAGGGGTTCAGGTCAAACCTGCTTAGTAACGCATGTAGTAAGTGGTAGCAGAAGGTATGTCTATACATACAGAGGACCCACGCATACATCGTTGAAAAGCGTACTTAACGAGTTAGATCTTAAACACACTCGAATATTTCACATATCGGGTTACGGGCTTGAACTATTTCCAGATAGTGAGGTAAGGGAGTTCATCAACATAGTTAAGAATTCAGGCGTAATGCTATCCTTCGATTTATTTCCACGAATAGACCTCTTAAGCCCTGAATTCGTTAAATACCTACTTCAAAACGTTGATTTACTGTTCGGTAATGAGCTTGAGTTTAAAATACTTAGTGATTTACTCGAAGGCTTAACTCCTAAAACCTTAAGTGTTGAGAAACCGGATAGGCATGTAATAGTTAAAATGGGTGGTAGAGGGGCATGCCTCTACATTAAAGGCAGGAAACACTGTTTTAAACCACCTAAGGTACGAGTCGTAAGCAGTAGAGGTGCTGGCGACGTCTTAGTTGCTACGTTCCTTAAAGACCTCCTCATAGGAGTTGAAGCAATTGAAGCCTTAAGCGATTCCGTTGAGGTAGCGTCGCAACACGTAGCGGGTGAAGGTCCCTTAAATAAATTCATTAAAAGACTAAGTAATTGGGGTTAAGCCCTTGGTTGAAGGAGGTAGTAAATTCTTAATCGGTGTGGTGCATCTACCGAGGCTTCCCAACACCTCATACAGAGGGGAGATTAGCATATCTTCATTAATTGATAAGGCCGTTGAGGATGCCTCCCTACTAGTTAATGAGGGGTTTGACGCAGTGTTAATTGAGAATTTCGGGGATAGCCCATACCTGAAGAGAGTTAGAGACCCTCTAACCATCGCTTCAATGACCGTGATAGTTAAGGAAGTCGTTAAAAACGTTAAAGCACCGGTAGGCATTAACTTACTTAGGAATTCAGGCCGTGAGGCGTATTCGATAGCTGTAGCTACCGGCGCTAAATTCATTCGTGTCAACGCTCTCGTGGAGACTTTAGTTACTGATTCAGGGGTTATAGAGCCTGAAGCTCCTAAACTGAGGTCAGTGAGGATTAACTACCCAGGGGTTGAGATCTTTGCTGACGTGGTATGTAAGCATGCGGCAAGCCTTACATTTACACATAAATACCATCAACTCCTAGGGCTTTCAGATAAGGCATATGATGAAGCTCTAGAATCTTTAGTATCAGATCTTATAGAAAGAGGAGGAGCTAACGCAATAGTGGTTACCGGGCTTAAGACAGGGGTAGAGCCTGAGGAGTACTTGCTGAAGAAAGTTAAGGAGTTCTCCAAAGTGCCGATCTTAATAGGTAGTGGTTTAAACCCTCAAAACGCTGGAAAACTTCTAAAATATGCTGATGGGGCTATAGTAGGTTCCTACATTAGAGAAAATGGAAAAGCAGGCAATCCAATAAGTCTAAGTAGAGTGCGGGAATTGATTAAAGCAGTTAAAGATCTCTAGTTAGTTCTGCCTATAAAGCTCTGGAAACGTGTGTTAAGTCTTAATTAGTAGAATTAAGACTTAACCATGAACATAGTTAAACCACGAATGTTGGGCGTTGTTAACGTTAATTAAAATTTCTTCAAACTAGTAAATATTTATTTAAATGATCGATGATTACTTGCGTGAGTAAAGCTTAAAAACTATACCTAATGTCTAAAGATGGGGGTTGAACCCCCCGGCGATGTAAGATGTCGAAGAAGGGAAAGAAGGAAGTAAAGAAAGAAGAAAAGAAGGAAGAAAAGAAGGCTTAACCTCATTGATGTGGTTTATAATGTTATAAGGTAATCAATAATTAGTGCTATCCAAGCTTAACTGCTTTTTGTTATTTTAAATCCTATATTAACATGATTTTCAATTTTAAGATATATCGTTTATGTCGTTAATGAAAGAGTTTTAGATATAGTTATTTTTCAGCACTTAATAGTAAAGGCCTGACCAGCTTAACGCCTTTTAAGTTCATTAACTCGCTTAAGAGGTTTTTAATTTCTGAAGCTTCCCCCTTAACTACGAGGAGTAACATGCAGTCCCTCTCGTTTAAGTGTATGTGTAGGGCTGAAATCACGTTTTGAAGGTATTTATGCTGTATGTCTGTCAGAGCTTCATCTACGTCGTTTACTTCGTGGTCGTAAACAAGGCCTAAAACACCTGTTACTTTACCTCCGTATCTCCACTTATGCTCGAGTATGAAAAGGTTTAACGCTTCCCTAACAGCTACGGATCTACTCTTAATTCCTAAAGCCTGCATACACCTACTTAACTCGATCATGAGGTCTTCAGGTACGTAAACCCCGAATTTACCGCTACCCATTTAACGTAACCTCAAGCTATTCGTGAAAGACCCCACTTCTCTAATGCTTTCTTTAACTCCTTATGTTCTTCGGCGTATTCCTCCAGCGATATCCCTTTGATGAAAGCGTCGACAGCCTGCCTAACGGCCATCGCACCTTCTCTAGGCCCTCCGGGATGTCCTAAAACACCGCCACCGACTTGAATGACTAAGTCTACGCCCAACGCTTTAAGAACTTCAGGCAACGTCCCTGGGTGGAGACCTCCGGAGGACGTAGGCAGTACTGGCTTCACCGCATTCCAAGGTTGCCTCATATGGTATGGATCACCTGCTTCGAGCTCGTAAACCTCATCCCTTAAGACTTTAGCGTAGTTGATTACGTCTTTAGCTTTAGCTTCCAGCTTACCTACTTCAGGTGTTCCTATATGTAGTTGATCAACGCCTATAAGTCTGTAGAGCTTAGCTAATGTGAACATCGACATACCGTGTGTTGAACTTCTCGTAAATGCTGCGTGGAAAGCTCTATGTGCGTGAATGCCTAAGCCGTACTCCTCAGCTAAGTCTCTAATGTAAGTTAATGAAGACCACCCAGCTATGACCACATCAACCATTACGAACGGGTTTCCATAGTCCGCTACTAGCTTTAACCTCCTCTCCATCTCCCTAACGTCAGCTGTTATGTTAGCTAGCCAGACCTTCCTCTCACCGGTTTCCTTCTCAGCTTTATCTATAGCCCTCATCAAATGTTTAGCTCTAGCTTCAAACCTGCAGAAGGATGGGGACGCTAGGTTTTCATCGTCTTTAACGAAGTCCATACCTCCGGAGAGGAACTCGTAGGCTACCTGCTCAAGCTCTTCAGCTGTAAAACCAACTTTAGGCTTAGGTACCGTACCGAGTATAGGCCTATCATAAACTTTATATACATCTCTAACACCTTTAATCCCCTTCACAGGCCCTTTGAAGTACTTCATGAATGACTTAGGCATGTAGATATCCTCAACCCTTAAACCCTTAACCCTCCTCATACCGAATACATTACCCGCCACTGAAGCTAAGAACGCAGGTAAGTTACCCTCCTCAAAAAGCTCAACTGGATACGCAATACGTGCTAACACAGAACCATCGCCTAAATCAATCAATTCGTAAGCCTTACCCATAAGCTTCCAAATCCTCTCAGGTAGAACCGCTAAAGTCGTCCAAGTACCTACGCTACTCTCAGAAGCTACAGCACCCACAACGTCTTCAAGACTGAAACCTTCGGCAGGCGTTACCTTAAACGTAACGATTACGTCGTTCTCTAGATCTGGTTTATAATCTCTCTTAACAAACACGTTATACCATTCAAACTTCTCAGCCATAAACGAAACCTCAAGTAAGTATGACATCAAAACTTATTAAACTTGACCACACACCTTTACTACAGGGGCAGTTTGAAGGATTACCTAGTGAAGTTAGAAACTGAAATATCGAAAGTTGCTGAAAAGCTTAAGTTACTTAATTACAACGTGGAGAAGGTTTCCGCAGACGAACTCTACATATACTTAACATGCGATACTCCCACAGGCGATACAACAACTTTAGACGACGTCTTAAGTAACGAGTACTTAATGATTCATGAAGTTGTTGAAGTGAGTGAATTGAAGAAAATGAACGTACCTATCAACGAGCGTACCATCATGGAATATTACCCTGAAGTCTACGAAGCCCACCTCACGGCCGTCGACTACGAACTGACATATGCTCTCATCAATAAAGATTATGAATGGATTAAACGTAGACTTTCCTATGCTTTTATATTTTCGCCGGCTGAAGGTTATCAACATCTACAGTTGAAATTAACGCATAAGGTTAGACCAATCTTAGAAAAGTTCTCGAGGGATTTAAGGTAATTATCCCCTCTTAATTAAGCTGGGGTTTCTTCGAAGATAAGTTTATAAGGCATATATCTATAGATATATAGGTAGATAGAGCATGAAAGAACCGTTTAGAGGTAGGAAACATCTTAAGTTGCTGATGTTGTACGTGCTTAAGGATAGGCCTAAACACGCGTACGGAATTATGAAGGAGTTTGAGGAGGTTATCGGTGTGAGGCCTAGCCCGGGTGCTGTTTATCCAGTTATTAAGTCGTTGATGAAGGATTCTCTAATAAGTGTTGAGGAGGTTCCCTACCAAGATAGGGTTGTTAAGATGTATAAAGTAACTGATAA
The DNA here is from genome assembly GCA_003056265.1 of Zestosphaera tikiterensis. Taxonomy (GTDB): domain Archaea; phylum Thermoproteota; class Thermoprotei_A; order Sulfolobales; family NBVN01; genus Zestosphaera; species Zestosphaera tikiterensis. Next base: position 115,616 of record NBVN01000001.1, read on the forward strand.
AGGCTTGCAATACCTTAAGGAACATTCTGAGGAGGTTGAGGAGTGTTTAAAGAGGGCTAAGGCATTTAAGGTTATTAACGAAGTAGGTGGTTACAGACTTTTCATGCTTATGAGAGATCTAACTTCTAGAGCTGATAAGCTTAGTGAACAGCAACGTGAGGAGTTGAGGAAGGCTATATTGGATTTCGAGATTAAAGTTCTAAACATACTTAAAGGTGTTTCTAATGGTTGAATATGCGGTAGTAGCTGAGAACTTAATTAAGAGGTTTAAAGACGTAGTAGCTGTTAACGACGTAAGCTTTAAGGTCGAGAGAGGGGAGATCTTCGGCCTTCTAGGTCCTAACGGAGCCGGCAAGACCACGACGATACATATACTTACGACCATCCTTAAACCAACGTCAGGTAAGGCTTACGTCGCCGGTTACGACGTAGTTAAAGAACCTGCTAAAGTTAGGAGTAAGATAGGGATAGTTTTTCAAGACCCCAGCCTAGATAATCAATTAACTGCTTACGACAACATGTTCATTCATGGTAGGCTGTATGGGTTAAACGGAGATGCGTTAAGGAATAAGATCTTTGAATTGCTTGAGTTCGTAGAGCTTAAGGAATTCGCTAACAAACAGGTCAGGTACTTCTCAGGTGGTATGAGGAGGAGGTTAGAAATAGCTAGAGCTTTACTGCACCAGCCCGACGTGCTATTCCTTGATGAACCGACGCTCGGTTTAGACCCCCAGACAAGGGTTAGGATTTGGGACTACATAATGTCAGTTAAGAAAGAGAGGAACACCACTATAGTATTAACTACTCATTACATGGACGAAGCTGAAGAGCTATGCGATAGGATAGCAATCATGGATAAGGGGAAGATAATAGCTGAAGGGACGGCTGAAGAGCTTAAGTCAATGCTTGGTTCGGAGGTAATCTACGTTAAGGTGGTGAATAACGCCTCATGCGTTGAGGCAAACTTCATTGAGAAATGCGTTAGGGTACGGGAGAACCTACTGGAGGTTGTAGTGAAGGACGCCAGTACAGCCATACCTAAGCTTTTCGATGTAATGACCTCTAAAGGCTTAAAAATAGTTGAGGTGAGCTATAGGAAGCCTACGTTAAATGAAGTCTTCATACACCTAACTGGGAGGGAGTTGAGGGACGCTCTTGAAGAGTCTGGAAGGCCTCACTTAGGGCCTAGAGCTTGGAGGTGAAGAATATGGGATTCATTAAAGCATTTTACGTCATGGTGTATAGGCAGGTTAAGAGGTACGTAAGCGCTAGGTCTAGAGTACTCATGACTGTTGTAAACCCCCTCATATGGGTTGTTTTCTTTGGGTTAGGTTGGAGTAACGTGTTTAACTTCCCCGGCGCCACAGCGATTTTCGGCGGGTTAAACTACATAACTTACTTAGCGTCTGGCATGATCTCAATGACTATATTCATGGGTTCGTTCATAAGCGGTGTTTCAGTGATTTGGGATAAGCAGTTCGGCTTCCTTAAAGAAACTCTAGTGGCTCCAGCACCTAGATCTGCGATAATACTCGGCAGGGCTTTCGGGGATTCAGTGACTACAGTGATTCAAGGAGGTATGATACTTGCTTTAATGTTTCTAATCGCTCCAGGGCTAAGGGTTGAGGGCGTCATACCAGCGCTTATCTACGGCTTAATGCTGGCTATGGGTTTCACATCGTTAGGTATAACGCTTTCTTTAAAGTTTTCAAGCACTGAAGGATTTCAAATGATAGTGAACCTTCTTACGATGCCTTTACTATTTATGAGCGGTATCTTCTACCCAATAAGTAACATGCCGGATTGGATGAAGGCCGTAGCTTACGTAAACCCACTAACATATGCCGTAGACGGCATGAGGTATTGGCTTACTGGCGTGTCAAACTTCAACCCCTTATACGACGTTGCTTTGTTGGCGATCCTTACTCTGGCCTTAACGGCTCTTGCGGTACGTACGTTTGAAAAAGCAACTATAGAGGATTAAAACCTTTTCTCAACTACAAACACTAGATAACCTTTACTACCTTCGTAAATATCAATAACCGAGAGCTCCACACCCATAACCGCCTTAACTACCTCACCAACCAACTTCTCCGGCGCTTCAAAAACTACCTGATCGTTTATTCTCATAGCATCCCTAACTTCATTTAAGTAAGCCTTAACTTCAGGAAGGCTACTCATTCTCCGCAGGTTACGTTTCCCGTCGTTCATATTGACCACGATACTTAACTATATTTCAAACCCTTTATAGTATTCTTTATTGGTTAACTCAAGGAATATCTTCTTCAGCTTTTCAACTTCTTCCCGTGTGGCTTCATCTTCAAGTTCTTGCTTACGTGTTTTATTAGACTCTAGCACAAACTCAAAGAGTTTAGACGGGCTTATAGAATTAAGTATTTCAGTGTTTGGTATTAAGCAATGACCCCCTATATAGCCTGGGAAGTACACAGGCCTATCTTTCAACACCTGATGTACTTCAGCGATGAACTCAGCTATAGACTCCACCTTAACGTTGAACTTCTTCGATATTCTATGTATTTCCTGCCAAGCAGCAATCATGACAGCTCTATAGACCGTCTCCCAAAGCTTAGCTAACTCAGTATCTCTTGAATGATTAGCTACTTTAACTTTAAGGCCTAAACTCTCTAAGTACTCCTTAGCTCTAACCCCGGACTCTTGAGTTGTGGGCCCCACCCACTTAACCCAAAACTTCAGATGTTCGTAGATGTTTGGATGCTTCCCTCTAACCGGTGAGTGTACTACGTGAGCGTTATATCTTAAGAAAACCTGCTCGGTAGTTCCTACAGGAACCGTAGACTCCACAATTACTAAGTCGGGTTTAAACTGTTGTAAGTAACCTACTGTAACTTCAATGAAGTCTTTAGAGTAGGGGTATGCTATGTGGATTACGTCCACAGGCTTAGGTATTTTACTTAAAGAGTCAACGCTTTTCTTAGGGTCTATGTCGTAGCCGAAGACTTTATATTTAGACTCACTAACGAGTCGATATACTGCAGAGCCTATCTCACCTAAACCAACCACCAACACCTTCTCATAGGTTTTCATTCAACCCACCCTCACTTAAGCCTTACATTTTAGTATTGCGTATTCATTAAAAGCAAGGACTTTTAAGTAAGTTGTATTAACGTAGGTTTTAACTTTCTAATCAGGTCTTCAGTCTTAACTTTATAAAGTTTTCTTCTATCGCCTCCACCACATACAACGTATTCGTTTTCTAATATGCCTTCATCTAAGAAGATTTTAAGCTTTAGAACCTCCTCACTTAACGGCGTTACCCCACCCACATCTACTTTAAGTACCTCCTTAACCTCCTTAGCTTTAGCGAGGCTTACCTCAACGCCTAAGGTTTTACTTAACGAGTTTAAGTCTAGTTTCCTATCACCCCTAACTAAAGCCACTATATACTCGCCCCCAGCTTTAAGGAGTAATGTCTTAACTATCTTACCTGGTTCGTAACCACTCAATTGAGAAGCCTTCTCAACAGTATCCACGGAGGATTGAAACTCAAGAACTTCGACGTCAACACCTAACACGTTAGCTCTATAACCACACAATTTACAAACCCGATAATAAAATACCTCCAGCGAGTTAATATGGGCTTTAAGCACGTAAGGCTAAACACCTATCTTTATCTGGTTCTTCAACGCTTACTATCTTACCATCTCTTATCACGTATATCTTATTAGTGCAGTTAGCTACTTCAGGGTCGTGTGTAACTATCACTATAGTCTGTCCTTTAGCGTTTAAATTCATGAAGGTCTGAATTACTGTCTTGGCAGACGCCCTATCTAAATTTCCCGTAGGTTCGTCCGCTAGTATCAAGGACGGGTTATTAACTAAAGCCCTCGCTATAGCTACCCTCTGTTGTTGACCACCGGAAAGTTGCGTGGGTTTCTTCCTCAACCAAGCCTCATCACCGCCTACGGACTTCAGCGTTGAGACGATTCTCTCACGTCTTTCTTTAGCGTTAAGTCCGGAGGGGATTAAAGGAAGTTCTAGGTTCTCATATATCGTTAGCCTCGATATAAGGTTAAACTGCTGAAACACGAAACCTATCTTCCTATTCCTAACTATAGCTAAATCTCTAGAGCTAAGTTTAGAAGCTTCAATACCGTCGATGAAGACCTTACCCTTAGTTGGCTTGTCTAACAACCCCATGATGTTTAATAAAGTTGTTTTGCCTGAGCCTGAAGGGCCCATTATAGCTATGAAATCCCCTTTAAAGACCTTAAGGTCTACACCTCTTAAGCCCCAGGTGATTATATCACCTACTTTATACATCTTCCAAACGTCAACAAGCTCTACAACTGCTTTAACGTTCGACACCATCACCAAGGAAATAAACGCATAAAAAATTTAAGCATGCCTACCTTACGTAAATCGGTGGTTGATATGGGCTGTAAGGCGGAAAACCTACGTGGTTTGGCTGGTGTGGTATTAACTTTTATTACATTACTTTCGATAATCAGTCCTTTAACCGTGATCCTCACCTCTAAAACAGTTAAGGCGTTTCCTAACCTAGCGGTTGTTGATACGCATTTCTACAGCTCCTCAGGCAGTACTGAAGTATATCCAGGGAGTAGGAACGCTAGGATAGTTGTTGAGGTTAGGAATTTAGAGAACGTCTCTATTAAGGATGTGCAGGGATGTTTTCAACTACCTCCGGGGTTTTCTGTAGCTAGTGGTTCAAGCTGCGTTAACGCTCTCTCACCTAACAACACCTTCAAAACTCAATACGAGTCAGGTGAAGTCTTTATACTTAGGAATTACGTAAACGTAGGTAAGAACGTAAACCCAGGTGTTTACTACATTGACATTTCAGTAACTTACAGTACAAGCTCAGGGAATGTAAAGTCTGAAACCCTAACGACGTACGTTTACGTTTACCCATATCCTGCGATTTCTTTAGCTGTAGTTGATGTGTGGTGGGATTCTAACGAGGTTTTTCCGGGGACTCAGAACGCCGCCTTACATCTAAGGCTTAAGAACGTAGGTAACTCAGACATTGTGGGGGGTTATGGTAAGGCGATATTAGGGAGGCAATTAAAGCCTGAGGAGATTAGGTTTAACCTACCCGCATTACCCAGCGGCAACACTTACGAGCTTATCTTAACAGGGATAGACATACCTACGAATACGTCACCAGACGAATATAGAATAACGCTTAAGGTTAACGTTACGGCAAATACGGAAGACGGCGTTGAATACGAAGCTAAGAACGTTGAAATACCGTTTAAAGTTAAGGTGTCTGAAGCACCTGCCCCTCAGCTAGATGTCGTTGATTCGGGGTGGGTTTACGGTACGTCTTACGTCGAGGGCAGATCCATTAGTATATATGTAACGCTTCAAAACGTAGGCCATCAAACTATAAACTCCTTGAAAGCTAAGTTGCTTCTGCCTAAAGGACTTCAAAGCAGGGACGGGAGGAACTACGTAGTTACGACGTTAAGTAGGGCGGTAGGTTATGGCGATATCTTCACTTTAACGTTTAACGACATCATCACATCTCTACAGGGCTTAAGTGAGTTAAAATTTACGTTAGTTTTAGAAGGTCTTGCCACATATAGGAACGCGGAGTTCTGGTTTAACGTATCAATTCAATCTTCAGCTAAAGTGGTTTCTGAAAACATACTTAAGCTTACTGACGTATGGTGGAGTTACGGAGGTTCCTCAGCTGAAGCCTTACCAACAGCTCAGAAGATTAACCTAAACTTCAGGATAGCAAACTTAGGTCAAGACCCGCTGACGGTGTTGGAAGCTAAGCTTAAACTACCTCAGGAATTCAACGTAAGAACCTTAGAAGGCAATTGCTTAACCACAGTTCAAGCGGGTATGACATGCACCCTTCAAGCGTTGGTGGACGTAAGCCCTAACGCAGTAGCTGGAGTGTATAACGGAACTTTAACCCTTACTTACGTAGTCCGTACAGGCTCCTCACTTCTTTACTCAATTAAAGAGTTTAACGTCAACCTATACGTAAGTAACCCTAGATCTTACGAACCAAACGTAGTTCTAAGTAAGGTTTGGTGGGGTGCTACAACCCCAACAGTTTCCTACGGTTTGGAGAACTTACTTCCAGTACATGTTGAGTTAACGAATCTTGGAAGGTATAACGCTGAATATGTTTACGTTAAGGTAGTGAGCCCGCAAAATATAACCATAGTTGATGGGGAGGGGCTTTGCTCAAACACTTTATCTGCCGGGGGTCTATGTAGGTTAACACCCTACCTTAACTTAAAGGGTTTAAACGTAAGTAACGTTACGTTGCAGGTGTTAGTAACTTACTACCTAACGCTTTACGGTACGTACATACAGTTCAGTAAGAACTTTACTGTAACGTTGCCTTTGACGATATACCCACCTCAAACCTTGGGAAGATTAGGTGTTGTGAACTACGGCTGGATGAATAACTATCCGGTCTTCCCCAACACGCAAAACGCTACCTACGTTATTACGTTGGTTAACCGCTATCCATACCCGATCTCAGCTATCAACGCAGAGCTTCTACTGCCTGAAGGCGTTAGCGCTAGTAAAGGATTACGTACTGCTTACGTAGCAGGCCCTATACAACCTAATCAAGTAGTTCAGCTTTCATACACGTTAAACGTAGGTAACGTAAGCCCTGGAACTTACGAAGCTCAACTAAACATCTACTATTTAATCCTCTCAGGTGGTGAGGGTTTAGGAGCTACTGAAGTTTTGAAAGTACCTATTCAAGTTAACTCATACACCTCTGGGATTCAATTAGTTACGACCTCATGGGTTGGAAAGCCTGCTGAGCCGGGAACTTACGGGAACGCTTTAGTAGTTGTTTTACGGAACCTCGATTTCCCACAGATGAACGGCGTTATTGCTGAAGTCTCCCTACCTAACGGTATAGTCGCCTCGTCAAATAATAAATCCGTGGTTAAGCTCCCAGCCTCGTCTACCCCAACCCTTCAGCAAGGGATTCAAGCTCAACTCCCGCCTCAAATACAAGAGTTGTTGAAGACTGTACAGCAACCACAGACGATAACTCAATTCAGTAAAGGTGACTTCATATACTTCACTCTACAACTTAACGTACTTAACGTAAGCCCAGGTACGTACGAAGCTCTGTTTAACGTTTCATTCATAGATCATTGGGGTAACTTAAGATCTTACGAGGTTAAAGTACCTGTGAATGTCTTGGGAGCGCCGATACTTATAACTGTTTGGAGTGATGATAGCTTAAACTTTAAAGATTCACGCGTAGTTAACATGAAGGTTAAGCTCCTAAACTTAGGTTCTTCACCAGCTTACAACGTTTACCTAGCTGTATATCCTTACGGAACCTACACGTTACTGCCTAAGTCAACCCCTATCTACATAGATAGATTGCTGCCTAACGAAGTTAAGGTTGTTGAAATTCCCGTGTATTTAAACCCGTTACCATCCTCTCAAATTCCTGTGGCAATAACATACGGTAACATACCCTTTATGGCTACGGTTATATACACTACGGCAACCGGGTTTAGGCAGATCTTCAACACGACATTCACGGTTAGTGTGGAGCCCTTCATCAAGCTCTTGCTTACGGATGTGAAGAGTTCCTACATTAACGGTGAGTATAGGGTTTCAGGAACTATAATTAACGTTGGAAACGCTCAAGCTCAGAGACTCACGAGTAAGTTAATCGTAGGTGACTTAAGCAGTCCTGAGGAGTTCATAGGTGATTTAGATCCTTCATCTCAGGTGAGCTTCTCCATAAGGTATCAGGGAAGCTACTTAAGTAAGATTAAGCTGGTCTTAAGTTATAGAAACCCATACAACGAAGTTGAGGAGGTGGTTGAGGAATTGAATGTAGCGGAGGTTGTAACCCCTACGGTAACCGTAACCCCGCAACCTTCAGAAACAGAGTTGCTGTTTAGGTATGGGGTGATCATCGCTATAATTGTTTTTCTAGCGTTTGTGGTGGTATTGCTTTACAGGTATTTAAAGACACATCCAATACCAACCGTTAGAGAGTGATTTTAAGTGTTGTTAGAGATCTTAAGATATGCTTCGAAAGCCTTAACGGAGAAGAGGTTTAGAGCTGTTTTAACGATAATAGGCATAGCTATAGGTCCTCTAGCATTAACTATGATGACTTCAACCGTAAGGGGTTACGCAGATTACGTACAGCAACAGATACTTTCCTTAGGTCAAAACACTGTAGTGGTTATGCCTACTGAAAGATATCAACTCACGCAATCCGATTTAGACTTCATTAAAAGCCTTGATGAGGTTGAAGACGCTCAACCGTTTTTCTCACTTCAAGGATTTATAACGACTCCCGAGGGTAGGAAAGGCGTGTTTATATACGCTATAGATTCTTCAATACTGCTTAAAGCTGTCGGCAATTTAGAGCTGGAGTCTGGGGATTTCCCCTCAGAATCTGAGACAGCATACGCTGTAATAGGTAACGCAGTGGCCTACACCTCAAATAAGGAGGTGAAGCTTTACGATTTAGGAGATGCTATAACTGTTAACATACCTCAGGTTAAGTCTGGAGGTCAGGTAGCTTTAAAACGCGTGAGTTTTAGAGTTAAGGGAATCCTAAAGGAGTTTGGAGGGGCGTTTTTCGTGTCGCCTGATCAAAGCGTTTTCCTACCTCTTAAGTCTGGAAAGACCGTATTGGGTGAGGATAAGTGGTCTGGAATATTCGTAGTTGTTAAAGATCCTGTATTGGTTGAGTCGACTGTAAGTAAGTTAAGGAGCGTATATCAAGACAGGTTAACGATAGTAGCTTTTCAACAGATAGCTAGGATCGTAGCTTCGATAACGGGTGCTATGGACTTCATAACGTTCGCAACCTCGCTTTCAGCTTTCGCAGTAGCTGTTGCGGGAACAGCTGCAACAATGATAACTTCAGTCATCGAACGAACTAGGGAGATAGGGGTTCTTAAAGCGATAGGGTTTACAGACGCGAGCGTTGTTCTAATGATTTTAGCTGAGTCTTTAATAATGTCTTTAATCGGTGGTGCTATAGGAATTACAACAGGTGTTTTAGGTGCTCACGTACTGGCTTCAAGAGGCCTTACAATATCGGCTTCAGCAACTACGAACATAGTTATTCAAGCATCACCTAAGATAACGCTTGAAAACCTCGCAAGCACTATAGCTATAACTATATTTGTAGGTGTGGCAGGAGGCATCATGCCCGCGTATAGAGCAGCTAAAATACCTCCAGCCGTCGCGTTAAGGTATGAGTGACGTGATTAAAGGACTTCAGCGACGACTTCTTAACCTCGTGAAGTATATGAGGAACGCTAAGGCAAGCACAACGACTAACAACATTGAGTAAATCACATATGTTATAGTTGGATATTCATTTGTGCGTCCTACAGCAGCCGTTGTTGACTTAGAGTAGAGGGGGTGGTAAGCCTCGCCAGTATCACCCATAACTACAGCCGTAGTTGAAGGATCTATAACTACTATGTAAGCAGGTCTTAGTTGAGTTTCATAGATTAGGAAAGCTTTGAAGACTTTCTTATAGGAGGAGACGTTAAACTTCTTAAGCTTATCTAAGGCTTCCACCTCACTTAAGTTGAATCTGATGTGGGATGTCTTAACTAGGCCTTCAAGTAGGGGGTATTCATTAAATACTGTGTAAAACGATAGAGGTGGGGCAGAGTAAATTCTATATGTTAATGTAGCTGGAGTTAATGAAACCACGTCTTTCTTGAAGAAGTAGACTGGGGTTTCATTAATGATTAATTGACCTCCAACAATCGATACGTTGCTGTACGAAGACATCGATTTTTTAAAGTCGTTAAACATCTCAACTATCCCGTCGGATATGATGTTAGGTAGTGTTTGCTGTTCTGTAGCATTTAAACCTCTAAAATCCAACGTAACTTCAAACTTTATAGCGTAGCATGCTTGGTTAATAATGGATGTCGTAACCTCTAGCTTTACAGCGTTGCTTAAGTTTAGCTTAAATACCTGGGTTTTAAAACCCGTATATTGAGTGTATACTTGCTCGTTAAGGACTTCATACTTACTCAAGTTGAGTTTAAGCGAAGGTATGTATCTACTTACTAAGGTCTTAACAACGTTTAAGCACGTTTCTAAGTCATTATCAGCTACGTAAGATGTGTTAGACGTTTTAAGAACTGGAGTTAATGAACTACTAACGATTAATAACATCATAACGTAAAGATATGAAGAAGTTTTCCCGGACGTACACATCACCTAATTATTAACTACGTTAAAAGCGTTAAAACATTTCTTGCATTTTAAAGAATTCCTACGTAAAACAGCTTTGCTGATGATGTAGCGTAAGTATTGAATTTCACTCTATGGTATGACCTTGCTTTTGATAGCATATCCTTCTCTTTATCTCTGTAAATTCCACGCTTACCTCTTTAGGTAAGGCTTCAGAACTTAATCTACTAAGTTTTGAGTTAAGGAATTCAGATAAGCTGGCGTCTTCATTTACGTTGCATGGCGTGTTTTCTAATATTGTGATTAATTCAAGTATGGAGTACGGATCGAAATACAGGTTATGTTTAGCTAAGGTGTTTCTAACTTCAGACATTACGGAATTTACTTCACGTCCGTTCAAACTCATCACCGACTGCGTGTTTTATACTGAATATATGTAGTTAAGGTTTAAAAACATTAAGCAATATAAACATAGAAAGTATAGGTAGTAATGGTGGTGCATTATGGGTTCAATTAAAGTCGTTGTTGATAGAAACAAATGCATATCATGTGGTATAGCGCCAGCGGTGTGCCCTGAAGTATTCGTGCTTGAAGGCAAGAATAGAGTAGTAGATAAGTATTCTAAACAGACGGACAACAACATATCTATAGGTGAGGTGCCTGAAGAATTACGGGAATGCGTGGTTAACGCCGCTAATTCATGTCCTGTTAACGCAATAACCGTAGAGTGAAGTACGAGATAAACCTTAATGAGAAGTAAGTAAATTTTTGATAATTTTTAATTATAACCATGTAGGTAATGAAGGGTTTCACGCATTTAAAGATTTACTACCCTACTTAAAAGAAAATCTTTTAAGTTTTAACTATACTATATACATGTGGTGTATCCGATGGATTTACGTGTAGCTATAACTAAAACCACCGCAGTAATTTTAGCTGTCGTCGTTATTATCGCAGTGGCTGGCGTTGCTTGGTACTTCACCTCTCAAGTACCACCCACAACAACCCCAACATCCCCTAAGCCTACAACAACTACACCGACGACAAGCCCGTCTCCAACTACCACCCCCAAACCTACGAAGAACGCCATAGCTATAGTTTACGACATAGGAGGTAGGGGAGACCTCAGCTTTAACGACATGGCTTATTTAGGCGGTTCTAAAGCAGCTAAAGACTTCGGTCTTGAGCTTAAGGAGGTTCAAAGCGTTAAAGAAGCTGATTACCTCCCCAACTTAAGGACTTTAGCTAAGGAGGGTAGGTATGTAGTTATAGTTGCGGTTGGTTTCTTAATGACTGAAGCCGTTACTACGGTTGCGGATGAGTTTCCAGACCAGCTCTTCGCGATAATCGACGGTTACATACCCGACAAGAAGAACGTTTTAAGCGTTATGTTTAAGGAACATGAAGGTAGTGCTTTAGTAGGTGCTTTAGCGGCGATGATAGCTCATCAATACGGATATTCAGCTGTCGGTGTAGTGTTAGGTATGGAAATACCTGTTCTGTATAAGTTTGAAGCAGGTTACTACTGGGGCATAAGATATGGTGAGGAAGTGTTTAAGCAGAAGACCGGCACTTCAATAACGCCTTTAAAGATCCTCTACACATATACAGGCGCGTTTAACGACCCAGCTAAAGGTAAAACAGCTACAGACGCTCAGCTAGGTCAGGGAGCGGGTGTTGTTTATAACGTAGCTGGCGCCACAGGCTTAGGCATCTTCGAATCTGTTGAGGAGTACTGTAAGAAGAACGGTAAGGACTACGGACCGCCGTTTGCCATAGGTGTTGACGCAGATCAAGACTGGATAAAGCCAGGCTATATAATCGCTTCAATGATGAAGCGTGTTGACGTAGGTGTATATACGGCGGTTAAGAACGCTTTAGATTACTACGCAGGTAAGATATCAACCTACGGAGGCGTTCTAGAGTTAGGACTTAAGGAAGGAGGTATTTCAGTAAGCACCTTAGAGGATTTAGATACGTTCTTAGCTATAGCTATACAGGCGGGGAGAACCGTCAATAGAGACGAGATCTACAACAAAGTCAAGACCATGAGGGACTCCATACCCTCTTGGATTTGGGATGAGGTAAAGAAGCTTGAAGAGATGATAAAGACGAATCCTTCAGGAGTTAAAGTCTCCGGGTTAAGCTTCGCCGACATCGCCGCTAAAATACCATACACGTCAGATACAATTAAAGAAGTGAGGACAGCGTTAAACGTAGGGTAAACCAGATCCTTTACACCCATAACCCTACTTAATTTTTTAAATTATTAAAAGCCTTTAAGAATATTTAAGCCCACCTTTACCATGTATTCAGAGGACTGGATCGATGGATTTAATGAGCTCCTCTAGCGGTAAAGCCGTAGTGATGAGTAACATAGTGAAGGTTTATCCAGACGGGACCGTAGCTTTAAGAGGTGTGAATTTCGAGCTTAGTAAGGGCGAGATTCACGGCTTGTTAGGTGAGAATGGAGCTGGTAAAACAACGCTTATGAAGATCTTATCAGGTCTTTTAAAACCTACTAAAGGGGAGATATTCGTAAAGGGTAGTAAGGTAGTTCTTAAAAGTGCGTCGCATGCGTTAAGCTTAGGTATTGGTATGGTTCATCAGCACCTGTCTTTAGTTCCGGTGTTTACAGGCTATGAGAATATAGTGTTAGGTATTAAAGGCGTTAAACCATCTAGGAAAGATGTTGAGGAGTTAATGCGTAAGGTAGGGCTTGAAGCGCCTTTAGACGTAGCCGTTGAGGACTTACCTTTAGGGGTTAGGCAAAGGATTGAAATCCTTAAGATGTTGGTGAGGAACGTTGACGTACTTATTCTTGACGAACCTACAACGAATTTAACCCCCATCGAAACTAGGGAACTTTTTAAGAGCTTACGCGTTCTTAAGGAGTACGGTAAGACCATAGTATTCATAACTCATAAGTTGCGTGAGGCTATGGAGGTAACGGACAGAATAACTGTTTTAAGGAGGGGGAAGGTAGTAGGTACAGTTAAAACTAGCGAGACTAACCCAGTAGAACTCGCTAAGATGATGGTTGGTAGGGAGGTTGTCTTCTCCATTGAGAAGACGCCTAAAGAACCTCAAGGAGACGCTCTTAAGGTTGAGGACTTATGGGTTATGAGTGACTTAGGGACTCAAGCGGTTAAGGGGGTGAGCTTTAACGTCAGGTTCGGCGAGATTTTCGGGATAGCTGGTGTTGAAGGCAACGGACAGACAGAACTTGTTGAAGCTATAGCCGGGTTAAGAAACGTCGTTAGGGGGAGGATTTACTTAGATAACGTTGACATAACATATAAACACACTAAAGATAGATATTCGCTAGGCTTAGCTTACATACCTGAAGATAGGGTTAAGACAGCTTTAGCTATGGATATGTCCGTAGTTGAGAACTCCATACTGTCGCTGCAGTGGAATAGCGCATTCGTTAGTAAGCTCTTGAGCATTAAGTGGTCTGAAGCGCGTAAGCACGCAGACAGAATAGTTAAGAAGTTTGACATATTGGTGAAGTCTTTAGACTCTCCGGTTAAGAGCTTAAGCGGCGGTAATCAACAAAAGCTAGTTGTTGGTAGGGAATTAAGTAAAGAACCTAAAGTCGTCGTAGCTGCGCAACCAACTAGGGGTTTAGACGTAGGGGCTACGGAATACATTAGGAAGTTACTTATACAGTTACGTGATGCTGGGAAAGCTGTTCTGCTGGTTTCTTCAGACTTAGATGAGGTTTTAACTTTAAGTGATAGGGTGGCTGTAATGTATGAAGGTAAGATAATGGGTGTTGTTGACCCCAGCCGCGTTAGTGAGGAGGTTATAGGGATGATGATGGGTGGATACACATTAGATCAGGTTAGGGGTTTAGGAGGTGTTTAAAGTTGAGTGCTTACTTAAGTAGGTTGGCTTCTAAGGCATCTATGGAGAACCTATCGTATTTATTTAATATAGTTATAGCCATGCTTGTGGGGTTTCTACTGGGTGCTTTACTAATAGCTTGGGGCGGTTACGACCCTATATTAGCTTACGCGTCTTTAGTAGACACATCGTTAAACGTCAGCGACCCCTACTACATAGCCATGACTTTAAGCTTCACAACCCCGGTTATGTTAACAGCGTTAACCTTCGCTGTAGGCGTTAGAGCCGGTCTTTTCAACATCGGTGCTGAAGGTCAGGTTTATATGGGGGCTTTAGGAGCTATAATGGTTGCTTCACTTAAGCTTCCACCCACGCTTTACCTACCACTAGCGATCTTAGTAGGTTCTCTGTTGGGTGGTTTATGGGGGCTTATCGCCGGGCTTTTTAAAGCGTTAAGAAATGTGAATGAAGTCGTATCTACGATAATGCTTAATTGGATCGCCTTCTGGATAGTTGAGTACGCTAGAGTTTACGTATACTTCAACCCATTAAGGGCGGAGAAGACTATTAGCATGCCTCCACCTGGGAGGTTACCAATCATAGTTCCAGGCAGTGAGTTATCTCTATCTTACGTGATTTCCCTAGCTACAGTTGTGATAGTATATTTCATTATTTGGAACACTAGACTAGGGTATAACATACGTGTAACTGGCATAAGCTACCACGCAGCTAAATACTCAGGTGCTAACCCAACCCTAACTACGCTTTACGCCTTCGTATTAGGGGGCTTAGTATCGGGTCTTGCCGGCGTTCTAGAAATCTGCGGTAGGCCGCCTGAATACGCTATAACCACAGGTGCTTCAAACCTCGCTGGTTTAGGTTTTGACGGGATTGCCGTTTCTTTAATAGGGTTGAACCACCCGTTACTTATAATACCTGCGTCTATAGTTATAGGAATGCTTTCAGCAGGTTCCAGAGGCATGCAGATAAGGGCTGGAGTCCCGCTTGAATTAGTTAAGGGTGTGCAGGGGTTAATCATAATTTCCTTGGCTGTCCCTGGTTTTACATACATGCTTAAGAGGATTAAGCTGAAAAGAAGCTTAAGAGGTGTTGAAGGTGCTTGACTTAACGTTACTCTTAGATGTGGTGCTTAAATCTACGTGGGCTTTAATGCCGATCCTACTCGCTGCTTTAGGCGAGATCTTCAGCGAAAGAAGTGGTGTAGTTAATATAGGCTTAGAAGGTATAATGCTGCTTTCCGCTTTAGCGGCTGTGGCAGTTGCCGACTACTTCTTAAATCCGTGGGCTGGTGTATTAGCAGGCGTTGGCATGGGGTTGCTCATAGGTGTTGTGCATGGGGTTATCTCCGTCTATTTAAAAGGCGATCAAGTCATTAGCGGTATAGGGGTGAACTTATTTGCTTACGGTTTCGTCGCTTACGCTATAGAAGTTATATGGCATGTTAGAGGGTATTACACGCCAAGGTATGAAGCTAAGATGCCTAGGCTGCCTGTAATCGGCGTCTCACCCCTCTTCATATTATCTATAGCTTTAGCTATCGTAATGTACTTCATACTTTACAAAACTGATTACGGACTTAAAGTAAGGGCGGTGGGTGAGAATCCAGAAGCTGCTGACGTAGTTGGGATTCACGTTGAAAGAACGCAATTCATCTCAACTTTAGTTGGTGCTGCTTTAGCTGGTTTAGGAGGGACGGTCTTAAGCATTGATTGGTTAGCAGCAATAACTAAGGAATTACCGGCGGGGAGAGGCTTCATAGCTTTAGCTATAGTTAACTTCGCTAATTGGAACCCCACATATGCTTTAGGGGGTAGCTTCGTCTTCGGATTTTTATGGACTTTAAGTGAGTACCTAAAGAATTTAGAGGTGGCTAAGGCTTTAATACCGATACCTTTAATAAACACTATTCCATATATAGCTACGTTAGCTATTACGGCAGGTCTTATAGGTAGGGCGAGACCGCCTAGACATGTAGGTAAGCCCTATAAGAAAGAGTAGGGTTTAATGTTTTTTAATGACTGGCTTGTTCCACTGACCGTATTTAAGCCATAATATAGCCGCTAAACCGGATACGTAATTACTTAAAGACATGGCTAACCATATACCGTAAGACCCTAAGCCAACACTGTAAGCTAGCAGGTAACCTACACCGATCCTAACCCCCCAAAGCCTCACCATACCCACTAGCGTCGGGAATAACGTATGTCCTGACCCCCTACCTACAGACATAGCGACGAAGAACATCGCGAAGAATGGAAGGCTGAAGAGGAAAGTTTCGATGAAGGTTATGGCTTCAGAGTAGATTATCTCGTCATTCGTGAAGCTTGACACTAAGAAGTGCCTAGCTGGATAAACCAGTAAAGTCCCTACGAAAGTTAATAAAGCTATTGAGTAAAGAGCTTTCCAAGCCACTGACTTACTCCTGCTTAAGTTACCGGCTCCTAGGCTCTGCCCAACCATTATAGCAACGGAGGCTGTGAAACCCCATAACATAGCGTCAGCTAAATCCATTATTATAAAACCTATGGAGAAAGCCGCAGCGACAGCAACCCCGAAAGAATTAACTAACCTGTTCTGAAACATGAAGGCTATACTATTAGAGGCTTGAAATATGAAGACCGGAAGCCCTATTCTTAAGTTGGAAATCACCCAATCCGCACCTAAATGTTTCGTGAATCCAACCTTCAACTCAGGGAATTTCCGCTTAATAAACGTTAATAAAGCAATAACGCCGACGAAACGTGATAGTACCGTAGCTATAGCTGCTCCAGCAACACCTAGCCTTGGGAAGCCCCACAAACCTAAGATCATTATAGGATCTAACACTATATTTAAGGACGCTGATATGCCGTTAACTATAGCTGGGGTTTTAGTGTCGCCTATTGATTGAAACACTGTAGAGTATGTTAACATGAAGTAAGAAAGGAGCAAGTCGAAGGATATTATCCCTGCGTAAGTAACTACGTCATTAAATATTTCAGGTGGTGTAGCTACTATATACTTGAATATTGACTCACGTATTGTGAAGTAAGTAAGTCCTAAAACTATACCTGTTAATGAAGTAATCGTGAAAAACTTTGAAGCTATCTCGCTGGCTTTGTCATATACTTTAGCACCTATGTATTGAGATAGGAGCGCCATATTAGCCGTGCTTAAAGCCATGGCTAAGGCGTTGAAGAACATTAACGAAGGCCATACCTGCCTAGGCACAGCCATGGCTACATCGCTATATCTACTTAACCAGTAGGCGTCGGCTATGTTGTAGGATACGTTAACCAGTTGAACAATCATTAAAGGGGTTCCAAGCCATATTAACGTTTTCAACACAGGTCCATTAACGATTCTTTCACGGTATTTATCCACTACAGCAGCTGTGTTACTGCTTTTCACCTGAGATCCCTACCCCCTATATTCCTGAGAAATACATTCTTAACCTTTAATAAGCTTTTTATCAGTTAATTTAGTAGGTGAATATGTGTCGAAGAGAAAAAGACCTCAATCGTTAAGGCATTTAATACTTGCTTCGCTTATTATAGAGCCTAACATGCACGGTTATGGAATATATAAGAAGATTTCATATATAGCTCAAGCTCCTTGGAAGCCGTCTATAGGCACTATCTATAGGGTTTTAAACGAGTTAGTTAGTGAGGGTCTTATCGTTAGGGAGGAAAAACCTGAAGCAAGTAGGAGGAGAATAATCTATAGGATATCTGAGAAAGGTGTTGATGCGTTTCTTAAGGAGACTAAAGCACCTTTAACGAAGCTTTCCGGTACTGTAGCAACGATTTTAGAGGCGTACATTAAATTAAGCGATAGGGTTGGTTTGGGAGTAGATCCTGACTTAAGAGAGAGGCTGATTAAATTACGTGATATATTAATGGTTTGCGAAAGTAAAAAATTACTTTAACTTAACCTACAGAGTTACTTCCTTACCTAAGCCTTTCTCAACAGCTAACTTATAGGCTAACGCGGCAGCGCAAGCGTCTTGAATAGCTAAACCAACGCTCTTAAACAACGTTAGTTCGTTTGATTCACGCCCTTTTCTAACGTGTGAAGCCACCTCACCTAACTCCGCTAAATCCTCTGCTTTGATTAAGCCTTTCTCAAGAGGTATTCTTATGTCTCCCGTCTCCTCTAAGACAGCCTTCCTGGAGTCAACCACTATCTTATTGAACTTCGTTATCGCCACGTCGTCGAAGGCTCTGTAGTCCCTCGCATGCGCTCCTATGCTAATCACATGCTGATTTACGCTTAACCACTCACCTAATATTATCGGTTCTTTAGTTGTTGTAGCTTCGATAATTACCCCTGAATCCTTCACTAACTCCTTAACTGAGGAGGTCTCTACGACTTTAAAGCCTTGCGAGGAAGCCCACTCTTTAAACTTAGCCATGGCTTCAGGCTTTATATCATAGATCTTCACCGTATCTGAAGGGTAGACGTGAGATACGAACTTAAGTTGATACCTTGCCTGATATCCAGTACCAACTATAGCTATAGGCTTAACTTCCTTAGGCGCTAAGTACTTAGCTGAGACAGCGCTAGCCGCGCCAGTCCTTAATGCGGTTAAAACCCCTCCTTCCATAACGGCTAGGGGAGTTCCAGTAACCCCATCGAATAATGTCACTATAGCTTGAATCGTTGGTAACCCACGCGACGGGTTTTGAGGTATTAAACTAACTACTTTAACCCCCACGCCGTAACCCGGAACGTAAGACTGCATTATCCCCCACCAATTCCCTTCAACCCACATCACAGTCCTTGGCGGTGTTACGGTAGCACCTTGAGAGAACTTTATAAATGCGTTTTCAATTTCCGGGATCAATACCTCAGGCTTTAGAAGTTCCTCTAATTCAGAGCCGCTAATTAGTAATAGCTTAACCATTTACAACACCTCAAAACTTATCTTAAAAGAACTAAATATGCATTGCGTTAAAATAACATTCCTGAGTTAAGCTGTGTTTGAAGCGGTCTTAAGGAAGTTCAATAGGAGTCTTACGCCAAACCCGGTGGCTCCTTTAGATAGGTAAGGTTTTTTAGGGC
Source organism: Zestosphaera tikiterensis (assembly GCA_003056265.1). Taxonomy (GTDB): domain Archaea; phylum Thermoproteota; class Thermoprotei_A; order Sulfolobales; family NBVN01; genus Zestosphaera; species Zestosphaera tikiterensis. Next base: position 134,717 of record NBVN01000001.1, read on the forward strand.
CTTCTTCCTGCACCCAAGCAATACCTGCTATGTCTAAGTGTGCCCAAGGAGTTTTCTCAACGAATTTACTGAGGAATGCCGCACCGATTATCGCGCCTGCTGCTCTACCCACTCCTATATTCTTTATGTCTGCGAAGTCCGACTTTATGTCTTCGTAATATTCCCTCCATAGAGGCAGCGGCCAAACTCTCTCTGAAGTCTCCTCCGATGCTTTAATTAAGGAGTTCTTTAAGTCTTCGTTGTTTGTGAAGAGGCCTGCTGCGTGACTACCTAAAGCTACGACTACAGCCCCCGTTAACGTAGCTAAGTCTATGATTGAAGCTAGGCGGTAATTCTTCTCAGCATATGATAAAGCATCAGCAAGTATTAACCTTCCTTCAGCGTCTGTATTCCTTACCTCAACCGTTAATCCGTTATACATCCTGATAATGTCCAGCGGTTTGTAGGCGTTACCTGAGGGTAGGTTCTCAGCCAACGGCGTTAAAACAACTAAGTTTACTTTAAGTTTAAGCTTCGCTACCGCGTAAGCTAGAGCTACTGCGTAAGCAGCTCCGGACTTATCGTACTTCATCTCAAGCATTCCTGAAGAGTCCTTTAAGTTAAGGCCTCCGGCATCGAAACACACACCCTTACCCACTACGGCATACCAAGGTTTATCAGGTCCCGCCCCCTCATATTCAACTATGATAAGTCTTGGAGGGATGTTTGACCCTCTACCGACGGATAGTATCCCATTCATGCCTAACTTCTCGAGGTCTTCCTTATGAAGTACCTTAATCTTAACGGGCAATCCGTTGAAAACCTTAAATACAGCTTCTTCAAAGGTCTGTGGGTTTATCTCATCTGCTGGGGCGTTGGCTAGGTCTCTACCTAGGTTCACAGCCTCAACTACTTTAGCTACGGTATCTAAAACTTCACAGCTCTTCAATATCTCCTCCTTACCAACAAACTTAATCTCCTTCACTAACTTAACTTCCTTCTTCCTACTCCATTCGTAATTTGCTAAACCAGCCCCTTCAGCCACTAAGTAAAGGACATCTTCAACGGACATGTTTACTTTAGGTAAAGCTATACACAACGATGCTAAGTTCATCTCCTTAGCCCTAACCACGGATTCACCGCCGAAAACCCTTAACCTATCCTTAGTTAACTCGGAGGTTTTCCCTCCTCCAACGATGATTAACCTCTTAAACGGTTTTTCAGGGAGGTAAAGCTTTAAAACCTCACCTTCCTTACCGGTTAAATCTCCTGAGGCTCTCAGCTTACTTAACAGGCCGTTTAAGCCCCTATCTAAGTCTTCATACATCACTTCAGGAGCTATATCCTCAAAAACCATTATAGATAAAGCATCACATACTACTAAGTCTAGACTTGAAACGCGTTCATACCCCTTAAACATGTTAAACACCATAATAAGATGTTAAGGACAGAGTAAAAAACGTAACTTAAACTTGAAGTTCAATACCCCAGTACCTACTTAACAAGGTCTTTAAATCTCTTAAAGCTCCTTCACGTATTAAAGGTTTTCCAGTGATCTCAGGCTTTATGAACTGCCCTGAAAGTAGCGCTTCAACGTAGTTCACTAATCCCGATATTAAACCCTTACCATAACCGCCCTCAACAACGGATATCACAGCTTTCACGTCACTATACGCGAGTTTATTGAAGTACGCGCCGAAGGCTCTGTATGTTTCATCACTGACGTTTAACCCAGTTAGAGGATCCCCTGAATGTGCGTCGAAACCAGCTGAAACAACTAAAGCGTTCGGTTGAAAAACCTCCACCACCTTATCGATGACGTTCGCTAAAGTCCAGAGGTAGGTTTCGTCGCCGGCGCCTCTGACGACCGGTATGTTTATTTTAGTTCCTTCAGCATTAACCCCGCCTAAGTCCCTTACGTCACCGCTTCCTGGGTAAATGCCTTCCTCATGAATATCTATGTGAACTACTCTACCTTCATTCCAGAAGATTTCTTGAGTGCCGTTTCCGTGATGTGCGTCGAAATCTATGATGAGTGTCTTATAACCTTTTAGAAGGAGGCTTTTCGCAGCTGCCGCTGCGTAATTAAACACGCAGAAACCTAAGGTAGGCGCTCCGAAAGCCACTCCATTAACTCCAGCGTGATGCCCGCCGGGTCTCGGCATTACGACTATGAACTCCTTCGTATTTAAAGCCTCTGCTGCGGATTCGAAGGACGCTGTAAAGAAACTCGCGGCGAGTTCATACGTATATTCAGTAACGTATGTATCGAAGTCTATGTAATGAAATCCTTTTCTAGACTCCTCCAGTATGTAATTCACGTAGTATTCATTATGAACTAAAAAGAGTAGGTCTTCCTTAGGACTTGGAGGATTAACCACTTTCAAATACTTGTTAAATGGTGCGTCCATCAACGCTTTAAAAGCTCTTTCAAGTCTCTCAGGGTTCTCAGGATGATAGCCTCTTGGGTCGGCATGAAGTTTGTGTTTCTCGCTATAAACGATTCTCACCATACGATTCAAAGCTGAACATCCCAAGTTCCCCTTTGATACATCCTTAATAAGTTTTGATTAGCTTGCGAGTTGCTGCCTTTCTCAACCTATTCATTATGGCTAACCCAATACCCTTTTCTTCAAATCCCTCCACAACAGCTACATCCACGTCTAAACGATCAACGTTTCTTAAAACTTTAAACAAGTTCTTAGCTACTTCATATAGGTTCTTCCTAGAACCTAGTGAAAGCTTCACTGCATCGGTATAGTAACTTAGGGTTTCATCGCTTCCAATCACAGCCACTTTAAATCCGGAGGAAGTTAATTCATTAACCACAGTTAAAACTTCGTTAACTAACTTACTTAAGTCTCCATAATCGCTTAATTCAATCAGTACTAAAGGTTTTTCAGGTGCGTAATGCCTATACTTCATGCCAGGGCTTAAAGCTACTTCAGCCTCACTAAACCCTCTAATATGCTGAGGTACGTTTATATCCTTACCGAAGAGTTTAGTTAATTCCTCAAGCCCTATAGGACCAGGCCTTAAGAGAGTGGGTGGATCTGTCAAGACGTTAATGACTGTTGACTCAACCCCGAAGAACGTATCACCGCCGTCTATTATCACATCTACCTTACCGTAGAGGTCGTTAATCACGTGCTCAGCCGTTGTTGGTGAGGGCTTACCGGATAGGTTAGCGCTTGGTGCCGCAACGGGCCTACCCAACCCCTTAATTAAAGCTAACGCTACAGGATGTGCTGGACACCTAACAGCAACTGCGGGGAGGCCTGCCGTAACTACGTTAGGCACCGTAGGTTTTTTCCTCAGTATTACTGTAAGCGGGCCTGGCCAAGCACGTTTAAGCACGTGAAGTACGTTATCCGGTACCTCCTCAACCACCTCATCAAGCATTTGAAGAGAGTCAACATGCACTATTAACGGGTTGTCCGCGGGCCTTCCTTTAACTTTAAAAACCTTAGACACGGCGTCGCTGTTGAAGACGTCTGCCCCTAACCCGTAAACTGTTTCCGTAGGGAAAGCTACTAACCCACCACTAGCTAAGGTCGCTACAGCTTCACTCAACACCTCGGGCTCCGGATTTATCGGATCTACTTTAAGTATCTTCGTCATCGACCATCAACAGAAATAAACCTTTAGGAGCTTATTAACTATGACTACCTCCAGCGCGTGATTTCAATGAATCTATTATGCCAAGGCGCGTGAGTATATCTCCTTAACCATTCATCACTTACGTTAACGCTTCTGTAAAGCTTTAAAAGCTTCTCTACAAGGTCTTTACTTATCCTACTCTCCCTTACGGCCGGACATCCTAAGTCTAAATAAGCGACTTTCTCTCCCGTTTTCTCATCTAAGTAAACCACTAGAGGATATATCCTACAGTCAAACGGTCTTTCACTATACACCGTGCAGTAACCCTCTGGACTAAGCGCCGGGCAAGGAAGACCTCCCCGAGCACCTATAGCTTTAACATACCCGTACTTAGTCGCGATATCAAAAGGTTTTAAAACTTTAGGTATTTTCTTATCCTCATCGGGTAGTAATACCGCGTAATATCTTCTACAGCAGTTCTCAACACATGACGCGCATACATCCTTGAAATTTATTTCTATATACTCCGCTTCCAGAGGTTAAGCCCCCATTATATTTTTACATTAACCTGTTTAATAAGCTGTGTTAACGACCCTTATACGAACTGCTTAAGGAAAGGATTTAAACCTCACGCAAATGCTTCCGTTTTAGGTTTTCATCGTAATTAACTTACTTTTTCTCTTTAAATGCTTAGGTTATTCAAAGTATTGAGTTTATTAAGTACTTCATAGTATTTAAATATGGTGATATCCTTTGGTCGAAGATATTATAAGAAAAGCGTTAGATGTGGAGAAGAAAGCGTTAGATTCATATATGCACGCCATTAGGGTATTGAAACTGCAGGGTATAGAGCATTCAGACCTTGATGTCGTGATTAAGAAAGTGCTTATAGATACGTTGATTCACGGTATATTAGTTGATTCTCTATTGAAGGCTTATAAAGAAGCGATCTCTAAAGAAGTTGAGGTTCTTAAATCTTTAGAGGACGTTAAACCTACGGCTAGGGAGGCCTCACTTATAGTAAAGTTGCTTAAAGACCACTTAACCATAGAGTCGGACATGATTGAAACGTATAATCATATCTATAGAGAGGTTAAACACCCCGTCTTTAAAGCCTTAGCCGAGGCTCTAATGGTTAACGAGCAAGAACATCATAAACTCCTATCTGAGTTGATAAGGAAGTATGAGAAGGTTTAACATGTAATGCAATCTTATTTTCCCGTAACTTCTTCTTCCTCTTTATATCTTTAGTCGCTGGGGATTACGACGATATTCCTCCAAGGTAGGGTTAACTTTACCTCATCGCCTAACCGGATATTGTAAGTGTTTGGAAGATAGATAAGCATCGAAATTTTACCGATCTTTAACCTAGCCTCTACTTTATCACCTATGAACATCGCGAAGTCTACAACGCCCCTAACGGATACGTCCATATCGTCGCCTCCCTCGCCAAGACGTATTATTTCAGGGCGGATGATAACCGCCACCTTTTTAGGGATGTTTTCAAAGGGTGTTACACCCCTAACTATCAGATCTGAATCCTCCAGCTTAACTTCCACGTAACCCTCCCCCTTAGCCACTACCTCACCGGAATATATGTTACTCCTCCCCAAGAAGTCCGCTACGAAGAGGTTCTTAGGTCTGAAATAAAGCTCTTGAGGTGTACCCACCTGCATAAGCCTTCCTTTATTAAGGACTGCTATCCTATCGCTTAAGCTCATCGCCTCCAACTGATCGTGGGTTACGTAAATAGTCGTTAAGTTTAAACTCCTCTGAAGTTTCTTCAACTCCTCCCTCATTTCAATCCTTAACTTAGCGTCTAGGTTGCTTAAAGGCTCGTCAAGCAATAAAGCCCTAGGTCTAACCACTAAAGCCCTAGCTAACGCAACCCTCTGCTGCTGACCTCCACTAAGCTGTAGCGGGTATCTATTCTCAAGGCCTGACAGCCTAACAAGCTCTAAAGCTTCCTTAACCATCCTATCGATGTCCGCGTCGGTTAGGTTTAACTCCTTCTTCCTTAGCTTCAACCCGTAAGCAACGTTTTCATATACGGTCATGTGAGGCCATAAGGCGTAGTTCTGAAAAACCATAGCTGTGTTTCGCTTATACGGCTTAACGAAGGTAACGTCTTCATCATCGAAGTAAACCCTCCCTATATCGGGAACTTCAAAACCGGCTATGATCCTTAACGTCGTTGTTTTACCGCATCCACTCGGGCCTAAAATAGCGAAGAACTCACCCTTCCTAACTTCAAAGCTTACGTCGTCTACAGCGACAACGTTACCGTAATATTTAGAGATGTTCTCCAACCTAATTTTAGTCATTTCAGACCCTCTACACCCCTATAAATGCGTATCTCTGTTTAAATACGTAAACAACTATTATCACCACAACCAATTGAATCATAATTAATATAGTACCCATCGCGGCAACTAGCATGGGTCCTTGCCCGGCAGCGCCAACTATGTTTTGAGCCATGTAGTATGTCATAGGCGCGTAAGCTGAGTTCATACCTCCGAACGTAACGCTTGTCGTTACTTCAGTAGCCATGTAGATAAAACCTAATAAAGCACCGCTTAATATATAGCCAACTATCAAGGGGAATATCACGCCAAACACTACTTTAATTCTCGTAGCGCCTAAATTCATCGCAGCTTCCTCGAGATTTTCATGAACTTGCTGGAAACCCGCGAAAACAGACCTCACTACATACGGTAATCTCCTAACGCTGAAAGCTATTATAAAAACAACCCATGTTTTAAACGTTGGTCCAGGCGATAAATCAGCGTAGATCCCTGGAAATACATACGATAGTGCATTAGCTAGAATGTAGAAGAAATAGTAGTATCCAAGGGCTATAACTAAACCCGGTATCGCTAGAGGCGAGGTAGCTAAGGAATCAAGCACGTTTGCTAACCATTTAATCTTCAACCTACTTACGCTATAGCCTACGGCCGTAGCTAAAAACACAGCTATAAGTACGGAAATGCCGGCGTATGTGAACGTATTAAGTAGGTAGCTGTAAATCGTGGAGTCGGATAAGACCTTAGTTAAGTACATAAACGGGTTTTCAGGAATCCTGATATCCAACCCAGTGGCTGTTGGGTAAGGCTTTAAAACATCTAGGGATATTAGGATAACCCCCAGCTGCGGTAGAATAGCGAACAGAATCACTGGGAAGACCGCCAGATATATAGCTAGCAAGCCTAAAGGTCCCGGGCACCTCACCCTTGGGGAGAGCCTCCCTCCCCTACTAATCATCGCGTAACTCCTCATGCTTACGTAGTTTCTAATAGCTAGGAAAGAGACTAAAGTAATCATTAGTAGAATTACGCCTAACGCAGCTATCTCAGGCGAGATTAACCCAGTCGCTGTTTGAAAACCTCTGAATATTCTATAACTCATTAAGTTCTGCGCGTTAAACACGATCGGCGCTCCTAAATCCTCAAGACTGAATACGAAAACGAGAATCGCACCTGCCGCTATGCCTGGAAGAGCTAAAGGTAGAGTAACGCTTCTAAAGAGTTTAAACCCTTTAGCACCTAAATTCTCAGCTTGCTCTTCAGTTGATGGGTCTACGTTAAGGAAGCTATTATATGCGTTAAGGTAGACTATCGGGAAGAAGGTTATTATTTGAGTTAATATAACTCCCACGTAACCCTCCAGCCGAAGTTTATATCCGAAGATAAGCTCTATTAAGGATGAGATCGGTCCGTCCTGCCCCCATATCAGCTTAACCACGAATGAGTTAATGAAGGGGGTGTTGAATAAAGGCATTAAAGCTAATACCCTCAATAAAGTATGTCCGGGGAATTTATACCTAGCGAGAACGAAAGCCACCACTATACCTAATGCGGTTGCGAACACGGTAACGACGCTGGCTACGATCAAGCTGTTGATTATAGGCCCGTAATCAACCCCCCTAACTACTAATAACCGCTGACCGTTGGGTAAGTTAACAACGCTCCACCACTCCTTAACTATCGGATTTAAGTTTACGTAACTTACCGTCCTAAGGACGTTATAGAAATTACTCCACCACCCACCTCCTGCTGGAGGTGTGAAGGAATACGTTAAAACCAACAATATAGGTAGCACCATAAACACAGTCAAGTACAGAAACCCAAACAACAGGAAAAACCACATAGTGGTGTCTAGCTGGTATAACGTAGCTCGTAGCCGTCGCCGTAGATCAGGCTTCCTTAAACTGCCTACCTTAAGCATCCCACCCTTTTCACGTAACTTACCATGTAAGTAGCCTACTATCGACGCCCCAGCTAATGGCGTTAGGAAGACGGCAAACGCTTGAGGAACTCCATAAGCCTCAATTAAGAGCGTTAGGAAAAGATAAAGAAGCGTTATTACGGATAGGAAGCTTAAGGTAAAGCTATAACGTATATAATCATACCTATACAAGCCTTTAACAACCATAACAGAGCCTACCGTAAAACCCAACAACATCAACGCGTAGCTAACAACTTTAGAGATTTCTAAGGGTTGTAACGCATTAATAAGTAATGATGCTAGCAATAACGCCGTACCCGTACCGAAGAGCGTGAGGTCTTCACGCCTCAAACTTCCAACCCATAATCTAGTGATATTCACTCATAAAAACGAAGCTCTGCTTAATCACCCACTAAAACGTATCTTTTGCTAATGTAACCTTTAATAACGATACGGCGGATTACCTACCCTGAAGGGATTGGTTTACCAGCCATAGCGTCTTTAAGTAGGTTTAAAGCATTTCTATACCTCTCCCTAGCTAACTGCTCCCACTGAGTCATTAACGCTTGATAAACTGAAGCGTCTTTTGCCAGCTTATTATTAACTGAAACCGCGTAATCTAAGGTGAACGATACTGTGTTGCCAGTTATCGGGTCTTTAAACGTTAACGGACTTGAGATATACCTCACAAGATATTCAAACCACTCTCTAGAGATCTTCCCGTTTAGGTATGCTTGAGCTATTTGCGCCCACGTAGCTTGAAGATCGTCATGCGCGCTAACTAAAGTGGCTTTAAAGTAGTAAATTACTGAGTAAACCCAGTTTGAAGATAGCGTTTCGTTAAACTGTATGCTTTGAGCGTTTAAAGTTTCCTCTAAAGCCTGCTTTAAATCTAACCTCTGCTGACCCATTAATGTATCGAAAGTCTTCGGATTGACGGGCAATCTATTTATGTCTTTATCAAGCCATATCTGCTGACCGCCGTATTCGTTAAGAACCCAAGCTACGAAAGCTACTGCGTGAACTAAATGCTTCGTATCCTTTAATATAGCTATTGGATCAGCGTTAACTATAGTCTCACCTTGAGGTGCTATATACCTGCAGTTAGGGTTAGCGTATTGAGCCATATACCCGTAGAAATCTATCGTCGTGCCTATAGCTACGTCCCCCCTTATCACAGCGTCTCTAGCGTCACTACTGCCTGAGTAAACTATGGAGTTGGCTGCTAACAAAGTTAATATCCTCCAACCCTCCTCCCAACCCTTAGCCTGCAGTATAATCTCGAATATTCTCGTATTGCTCGTGCTCATTGTTGGGTCTGCTATGCTGATCATCGGAATGCTTGGTAGGTATACAGCGTACTCTGGCCTAGCGAGGTCCTCCCACTTCTGAGGTGTTGGAAGTCCGTATTGAGTTAACCGGAGATTGTTTACTGTGAAGCCAAAGCTACTTACGCTGGCACCTATCCATCTAATGTTTCCATTCCCATCGACTTTATACGATTCAGCTCCAGCTATCCTCTCAGGTATTTTACTTAATTCATAGTAAATCGCTTGAAAAACAGGGTCTCTCTGATTTATTGGTAGGAGGTAACCCTCAACGTCTAGGTTGTTAAATAGTGTTGGCCCGCCACCCCAAGCAACGTCTATAGGTGTTCCAGCTTTTTTAGCTTTCTCTATGTAGTCAGGCCATAGCTCAGCCGGAGCTGAGATAAACTGTATATCAACGATTCCTAACTCCTTAGCAACCGGTGATTTAAGGAAGACGTTCTTAGTAAGGGTTAATATAGACTGTTCATGCCTAGTTATTACGACTAGCTTAACGTTTCTCTCCGTAGTTAACTGTTTCAGCTGGTCAAGCCACGGATATTCAGGGTAGGTAACTACAGTAGTCGTTTGTGGTGAAGTAGTTGATGAGGTAATCACAACGGTTGTTGTTGGCGTTGTAACTGAAGTTACGGATGTGGTCGGTAGCGTCGTAGGTGTGGTTGCTCCGGTTGTCGTCGGACTTGTAGTTGCTGATGTAGTGGTTGGTGTCGTTGAGGGCGTCCATAGGGTAATTGAGGCCACCCCCACGACTACCGCGAAAACGACGATAAGACCTACGATCAGCGCTTTATTCAAGAGTCCCACCAACTCTTAAGTATTAAATATACTAATAAATTTAGTGAGTTGGTGAATGTTTAAAAAGTAATTCAACTTTTGGGTTGGTTCACTTTCTCTTCATAAGTAGTACGGCTATAAGAGCTATTAATAACACTATGGAAACGCCGGCCAAAGCTAGAGTGTAGGTTCCTACTTCTTGCGTGACCGTAGTTGTTGATATAAATGTAATTGTTTGTGTAAGTGTCTCTTTTACAGTTAACGTTGCTGTTGAAGTTACTGTTTTAGTAGCTGTTTGTGTCTGTGTAACAGTTACGAACTTCGTCGTTATTACTGAAATCCACCACTTAATTAAGTTCGTTACGAACTTCGGCCCATCAAGTTCTACACCATAATACACGGAGGCCCACGCTGGTTCATAGTCTCCATAGAGGGATTCAGCCGCTACAGTTATTACTACGTTTTTATCACTCCAGTACTCCGCAGCGTATGCTACGAAATCGAATGACCCGCTACCGTAGGTTAAGGGATCGTAGAGGTATGGAGCTGGCGGTGTGTTATCCCCTATGTAGGCTTTATGGAACCAAGCTATCCTTATAAGTCCTGGGAACGTATCCTTAACTGGGTTGTGGTAGAAGCCTTTCTCATCAACCCATATTACAACGCCGGGTCCATGCATTAGGATGGGCTTCGTTATCCCCTCATCTATTATTTGAGTGTTTAACTCAGGTATGTTGTCGGGCTCTACGAAGGCTAACATCCTATAGTAGGCTTTAGCGTTGACAGGCCATTCCTGACCTTTATATGTGTATGTAGGTGTTGGGTTGTCAGGTGCGTATGCGGCGGCTTGATCAAGCCTTAACTTAGCACCTATATACTCCAAGACCTTATTAACGTTGTCTATGGTTGTTGGTCCGGTTCCGTAGTCGCTGTCACCAGCTATGTATAGGACTTTCCTACCGGTGTTAAGCCAGGATGCGATAGCCTCTAACTCATCCGGTGTGAACGCTACTGTGGGTTGACCTATGAGTAATATGTCTACATCAGCCAGTAAATCGCTTGTTATCGTAGTACCTTTCTCTATTACCTTCCATTTAACGAACGTTATGTTACCCATTATGTAGTTTAAGTACTTATTGCTTTCTCCATGTGCTAGATCAACGGCTATAGTTACTGTAAAGGATTTCACGGTTAATGGCGTTGCGTAAAGCGCTAATAATGCTGTTAATATCATGAATATTATCGGTATGGACAGGGCTTTCCTCATTTTAAGTTCACCATATTAAGATTGGGAACGCAAATTAAAAAACGTTATTTCTTAGGCTTTCTCAATATGAGGGCTAAGCCCAATATCAAAAGTACGGCGACTACGCCAACGGCTATCAATGGTGTGAGGTCTGGTGGCGTAGGTGATGTAGTACTTACCGTGGTAGTTGTTGGCGGTTGTGACGTAGTTGATGATGCGATTGATGTGGTAGGCGGTTGAATTGTTGGGTATGTGGTTACAGTTGTGGTCGTTGTAATCGTAGGTTTAGACGTTGTTGGGGTTGTCATTGGTGAGGTAGTCGATGTTGTAATTGATGCTGTTGACGTAGGTGGTTGTGCGGGGGTGCTGGTTGGGGATGGTGTTGTTATGGTTTGGGTTGCTGATGCTGAGAAAGTTACGTTAAATGTAGCTATCTTTATATTACCTGCTAAGTCCCTAACTTCAATGGTTAGTGGTAAGGTCATCGTGGTTTTCCCGTATACCGTGGTTGAGATCGTTAAGTATACTTCATTAAATTGACTTGTATATGTTTGAGGCGTTATCGTATAAGTTAAGCTCTTGTTCCCTAACATGACTTTAATGTTTAACGGGTCTATACCCCATCCAGCGTCGAACAGCGATAGGTATATGGTCGTGGATCTATTTACTATTGGGTTTTTAGGTACTATAGACTTTAACGTTATCTCAGGAGGTGTTAAGTCATCGGCGAGGTATAGCTTTAAATCAGCGCTTCCTTTATACGGTAGGTTAAGTTCTATAAGTAGGAATAGCCTGTCCCCAACGATTCTGTGGCTTAAGATCTTAAGTCCGGAGTTATTTAAAGCTAGCTTAGCGTTGAAGTCCGTCCCATTCCAGGGTAGGCTCCATAAGATCCTCCCAGTTAAGTTTAACCATTGCTGATTGTTAACCATGGTAATTGAGTAAGCCTGTTTTGAATGTATTACGTTCATATAAGTGTATGTAACCCCTATAGGTATGCTATTAGACGCTAACGCCATCGTCGAGTTAGCAAAGCCTATAAAGGTCGGTGGTTTAATAGGGAAGGATAGCTCGCCTGACGTAAGGTTGAATTCCATAAGGCTTAACCCATTGTATAGGGCGGCGCCGTGAGCTGTAGTTGTGAAGGTTAGGAAGAGCGTTGTTGTGTTTGTCCTAACGCTAGTGTATTTAGTGAAGAAGTCTCTATGCACATGCCCTGAGAGAACCATCGTCACGTTATAATCCTCAACTAACTTTAGGAAGTACCTTAACGCTGTCATGTTGTTAGACCAGTAACTACTTACGGGCGTTGTAACCCCTGGAGCGTAAGGCTTTAAAACCTGCTCATCCCCATACCAAGTACGTAACTCGCCCTGATAGTAGAAAGGTGGGTGATGAACTAAAATTGCTTTAAACGGTATGTGATTATATGTTTTAAGCATGCCTTCAGCAAAGGCTAGATCCTGCCAGGAAGGCGTTCCCTGCTCAGACGAGAAAATCCCGATGATTAAAAGCTTGTCTGCGATCACTCTATACCATCTAGTTGGGCCTAAGTATTTCGGATATTTAATGTCGCCAGCGCTGTAGTCGTGGTTACCCGGTATGCTTAATACGGGAATACTGTAAAGATATGAATACCTATATGCTTGAGCCATTACGTACTCAGCTGACGCGGCGTTATCAGCTATATCTCCAAGCCATATCACGAAATCGGGTTTCAGTAGGTTATTTATCGTAAACGCCGTAAATCTATTCATATCCCCCGTAAACGGGTCTGGAGACCCTACTATGAAGTGCAGATCTGTATTCTCCACAAACCTTATCACTTCAGGCCATTCCTTAACAACCCAAACAGATCTAGGCACACTCCACACGGCAGACCCAACTAAGACAAGATCGTAAAGACCTTCCTCCACGTTATCAGGTAACGTTACTTTGTAGGTTCCATCCCCTACCTTAACTACAGACACTGTGTAGTTAAGTAAATTTAAGGAATCCCCAACAGACTTAACAGACCATATGTAAGCTGTGGATATATTTACGGACGCGTATTCAGAGCGTAACACCACTTCAAAACTCCCGCCCGATGAAGTAATCGCTGGGGCTGTAGGACCTATATTAGCTGCAACTATCTCACCAGCGCCGTAGGTTATGCTCGGTATTGACAGGTTAGAGGATTGAGAGCTTACGACTGCTGGATACGCGTTGATTATCAATAACGATAATAACGCAAGAGTAAAGAGTTTTATCTTCATACCCTATACACACCTCAAGTATCTATCTACAAAGCAACTAAAAAACGCAGTTCTTCATCACTATTGGAAAATGCTGACGTCCGTAAAACTCTACTATTGAGGAATCTTAACCTTTACTGTTAATGAAAGACTGTGAGGTTAAGGTTTTCCTTTGTTTCAAGATTCAACGTTGTGAAATACGTCTATGTTTGACTTTTAACCTTCTCTAGAACTTTAATGTATTCTATCTTAGTTGTTGGGTATTGCCCGCGTTCGTCTTTTTCGTATTTCTTAACCATATCCCAAATATTTAGTAGAGCTATCGACACGCCGACAAGAGCCTCCATCTCAACACCTGTTTTAGCTGTGGTTCGCACGGTAACTCTAGCTTTAACGCCTTCATCTAGGATTTCATAGTCCGTGAAAACGTAAGTTATCGGTATGTTATGAGTAAGCGGCAGTATTTCCGGGGTTTTCTTAACGGCTAGTAAGGCAGCAGTGGATGAAACGCTTAAGACATCACCCTTCTCAACCATGCCTTTCTTAATTAACTCCACGGTTTCCTTCTTAAGTCTTATAAAACCCTCAGCTGTTGCTTCCCTGAAGACTTCAGGCTTACTTGAAATATCAACCATTTTTACGTTCATTAAACCACCTAAGAAGAAACTTGTTAACAACCTTAATTGCTTTAACTGAATTTAAAGTAAGGTTCCCTAAGGTTTACAGCCTTCTTAAAAGCCTCTATCAAACTTGATTCATCCCGTGATTTAATAGCCGCTCTAGCGTCTATAAAGACGTCGTCTCTAAAAATACATATTTTAAACCTGCCTTCAGGAGTTACACGCAGCCTAGTGCAGCCAGCACATAAGTACGGGTTGCTATAACCTTTAATTAAAGTAACTTTAATTCCTGACGGTAGGAGGTATTCAGGCCTGTTTTGAAACTCTCTAACACGCTTACTTAACGCGATCGCGTTAAGATACTCTTCAATCTTATCTAAGCTCACGTGTTCTTCAGCGTAAACCTTCGGAGGTGTGCCTAACGGTATTAACTCAATAACGTTTAAGTCGAATCCGTTGGTTAAAGCGAAGTCCACCATATCTTTAAATTCGTTAATGTTTGACTTCATCACTACGTAGTTTAACTTGATCTTAAGGCCGTACTCCATCGATTCACGTATTCCTTCAAGCACAGGCTTTAAAGGAGCTTTAGCTATATATGTAAAGACCTCCTCCTTAAGCGAGTGTAAGCTAACGTTAGCTCTATCAAGTCCAGCGTCCACCAAGGCTTTAGCCCTACTCTTAAGTAGGGAGCCGTTAGTGGATAAGGTAACTTCGTTGGAGTTCAGCTTTAACTCTCTAACTACCGCGGCTATATCCTCCCTAACTAAAGGTTCTCCCCCGGTGAGCTTATGTTTATCTATACCTAACTTATAAGCTACCTTAGCTAGGAAGCCGTAATCCTCAGGCGTTAATTCATTACTTTCGAAGGTTTTCAATCCCTCCCTATGACAGAAAATACATGCGTGATTACATCTGTTAGTAACGCTTATCCTCAACCTATCTAAGCCTCTCCCGTACCTATCAATTAATAAGTACTTCATCGTTAATACCGTCCCATACCTTTAAGGAAGGCCTCCGTTAAACCTCCCTCACCTAAAGTTATTAAGTCTTCTTTAAATATCCTATCGCCCGCCATAACTCTAGGCAATAGCAAATCTAGTACGTTCCAATCCCTAAAGTAGATTATAGCCGAGGAAACTCCGATTATGGGCTTCCCCTCCAGATAAGCTACCATAGTCATGGTGTTAGGCTTGATTGGGATCCCGTAAATTACTACCTCATCAGATACTTCAGCTATAGCTTTAGGAGTGAAGTCCGTGGGGTCTACGCTCATCCCACCAGTAACTATAACCACATCATATGAGTTAATAAACTCTCTTATAGCTGATTTAATGACTTCCTTATCGTCGGGTACTTTAACAACACCTTCTAGAACCCCACCGTACTTAACCACTTTATCCTTAACTACGGGGTAAGCCTTATCCTCAACCCTACCTTCAAATATTTCCGTACCTGTAATTACTAAACCTACTCTTAAGTTGTTGAAAGGCTTCACATATACTACCGGAACGGAATTACTTAATAGATCCTTAATGTAGTTTAGATAACTTCTAGGTATGGTTAAAGGTATTAAATCAACAATCCCTACAGTACTTCCTACATCTACTACGTCGTTATTACGTCTCGTAACAACAACGAAAACTCCCGACGTGTTAATAGCTTTAAGAGCTTCTGAATTGATTTTAACGATGCCCTTAACTTTAGACGTTATTACAGCCTTACCTTCATCGGCTTCATGTACCTCCACATTATCGCCGACTATAAACCTACCTAGTTCATATACGGCCTCAACCTCACCGATCTCATCTCTTAAATTCTTTAACTCCTCGCTCTCCTCCTCTACGTAGACGTAGTAATGACCTGAGTCTTTAAGGATTTCAACGTCTTCAGCCCTAACGACGTGCCCGCGTTTAAAAACAGCTCCTTTAAAACGCTCGTTTATTTTCGTAACGTCGAAAGCCAATCTCTTACCGACGGCTTCTTCAGCTTTAACCACTTTAAACAACAAATACACCAGTGATTTATTCGGTGAAAACAATAAAAACCTTTATTTACAGATAAGGCGAGCTTAATTGTTAAATTGTAAATAACTCCATTTACATACTTAAAGCTACCTTCTCTTCCTTAATGTATGGAAAGACATAGCTAAAGACGCTGAGGCAATTATGAGAGACGCTAAACTAATGAGTAAAGTATTTACGGACGCGAAGGTCTTCACATTACTCAACTCATCCTCTACTGAAGATACTCTAGAAGATAACGTGGTTATGTTCCCCCTTAACCACTCATCCACGGCTTTAAGGTGCGTCTCTACATCACCAACATCCTTGCCTAGGCTAGCTAACGTATCATTTAAGCGGTTTAGCTTAGTAATCAACTCAGTTAAGGATGAACTTACGTTACTTGTTAAGAGGTTTAAACGTTTACTTAACATGGTTATGCTGTAGTTTAAACCAGCTACTAACGTGCTTATCTGTTGTTGCTCAACACTTAAGCTGGAGATAGGGTCTTTCTCAACGATTTTAAGTAGTACGTAATTTTCAGAACATATGTTATTTAAGCAGGCTTTAACATCTAGTAAAGCAACCCCCTCCGAAGGAACCTTACTTACTTTAAAGAATATCCTAGAAACCCCATTGCTTATGGACGTGATGTTTAACACCTGAATGACGGGTTCGTAAGGATATAACTGACTAGCTCTTAAACTTGCTTGAGCGGGTGTTACGGTAACGTCGAAGAAGCCCACATAACCTAAAACATAGTAGGGCTCTACCCTAGCAACGACCGTAGGGAGTTCTTCTTTAGCGACTTCAGATATGGTTACGGAGCTCTTTAAAGTGATTACAGGGTTTGTGAGGTCCTTAACCACTACGCTGTATGTTCCGGGCTTAACGTAGGGTACAGCTAAGCTAACGTTGTAAAACCCTCTTAAATTGCTAGTGTCTAACGTAAGTAAGTTATCGTTAAGGTATACCGTTATTAAATCACCTATGCCTAAGCCCGTAATCGTAACTGTCATGAAGTCCTTTAAACTCACTTCACGTGATACCTTCAGATCCGGTGCCACATACACAATAGTCTCACCGTAGAAGCTTCCGTCACGAGATAACGCTATTACCTCATTGCCTGAGAAGTGTGTTGGAGGGACGTAAAAGCTAATGCCTGACGCTTTATAAGGACCTGAATATACGCGAGTGCCGGAGAGAAACACAGTTAAATCAGCACCTATCGGTAAGCCATCGACGGTAAGCGTGATTAAGTCCCCATACCTCACTATACTTGAGGAAAGCCTTAATTTCAACGAACTTACATTACGTCCTAAAGCTTTAGACACAGCTAAATACGCGTTAAGCCTACCATTACCAACTCCAGACACGTCGACGAGCTTCTTAGCAGATGACGTTAAAACTTCGTAAACCTCCTCAACGAGTGCCGAACCTTTTAAACCCTTGCCCTTAAGGATGTCGGCAACGATGCCGGCTGTAGCCGCTACCAACGGCGTTGCTGCGCTAGTACCGCTGGCGGCAACTATTAAATCGCCTGGGTAAGCTCCAGGCACGTCAACACCTGGAGCAACTAAATCTGGTTTAACGTACTTACTTGGGTACACGCCTTTGAAAGGCCAGCTCGCAGGCGGTGAAGGCCATTCAACTTCTTCATAACTGCTGAAGTAAGCTAGGTCATCGTCTAAGTCAGTAGCGCCAACCCCGACCACACCCCAAATGTTGCCTGGATTTGACGACGTATACGGACCTTCATTACCGATCGCAGCAACTAAAACAACTCCGGCCTCAATTAACTTCCTCACCGCCGGTAGGAAGATGTTTGAGTAGTTGTTTGGGGCGCCGAAGCTCATTGACACTACGTCCGGAGGCTCTACGTTTAATGACTTCCCCAGGCAATCGTATGGGTTTAAAACCCATTCAAGACCTGCTAGGACTTGAGCCGCCGTACCGGAACCTCCGGGAAGGACTAAGCCAACCATGAGCTTCGCTTCCGGAGCTACCCCGAAGAGGTAGTTGCTCGTATCACCACCGACGGCTATACTACTAACCCAAGTGCCGTGCCAGTGGGTGTCGTGGGGTCTGGAGCAGATGGGCTTTCCAGATCTGCTGAACTCCATCCACCCGCCTGGGTAGTTAGGGTCGCTTGAGTTTAAAGTTCTAAGCTTGCCGAAGAGTAACGAATGTGTGGGGTCTATGCCTGTATCGAGCACAGCTATAACTACATCACGGCCTTTAAAGCTTAAGTAATCCCACATTAAATCCGCACTAACGCGTGATATAGCCCAAGACCAGAACTCCGTACCCACTTCGTAATTACCGCTACTTACTTTTTGTAGGGGACCGTAGATTCTGTAGTTGAGGTTTCCTAAGCTGACGTTGAAGTTAGGCGTTATTAAAACGCCGGAAGTTCTTAGCGTTTCAGCGTATTTATCTGGACACCAGAGCAGCGCTATCTCAAACAATTTAAAATCCCTCACTAAGTAACACCCTAGGGTTAAGGCCTTGTTGAGGGTGTTTCCGCCGTCACCGTAGTATATTAGGTAATATGAAGCGGGTAATGCGTAGGTCGTAATTGAATATAATGAAGTTAGTAAGTACAGGGTTACGGCTAAAACCGTTAAGGCAACGCCTAAGTTTTTCTTCGTGAATTTAACCGTTACGCATCACCTAAACACTTAATTCGCTTAGGATTATTATATATGATTCGTTGAAGTAGGGTTTAAATACTTCAATACTTTATATTTAGGAAGTGGTGAGGAGAACGAGGCTGGTCGTGAAGTTTACGCTTACGTTGCTTTTGCTTCTAACTGTCTCAACGGTGTTTGTGTTAAGTGTGAAAATACCTTCAGATAGTAAGGTAGGTTCTGAACTTATTAATGGTTGGCTAGAGTTAAGAGGTGAAGTAGCGGATATAAACTCAACTCAAGTTATGATTGAGGAGGTTTTAACCCTTACGTTGTTTTTAGCGGTTATTGCTTTAACGGTTATAGACATGAAGCTCAGGTATTTCGCATCTTTCTTAGCTGTGGCTACGGTAACGTTCTTAGGTGTTGCCCCGCCGCAGAAGCTTATAGCAGGTGTTGATTGGGCTTTAATACTGTTTTTAATTGGTTCTATGACGTTAGTTACAGTGCTTAGACGTTTAGGTGTTTTCACATACTTAGCAGCGGAGCTTGTAAGGTTGTGTCGGGGTTCCGCAACCCTACTTATAGTTTTTATAGGTATTCTAGCGTGGTTTATGGCCATGGTAGTTGGTGAGGTAACAAGTATAGTATATGTTGCGATGTTGATCTTTGAGTTAAGTAGGCTCGTTAAGTTTGATCCTAAAGAACTGCTGATTTTCTCCGTCTTAGCTACTAACACCGGCAGTGCTGCGTTACCTGTAGGTAACCCAGTCAGTATTTACTTAGCTTTCGCCACCGGTTTATCAGCTAGGGATTTTCTAGTTAATGCCTTCCCGCTATCGTTAATCAATTTAATTGCTTTGTTAAGCACCTACCTAGTGCTTAGGAGGGGTTACGTTAAGGACTTACAAACGCATATGATTAAAAACAGGGATGGTGTTGAAGCATACGTAACTAGGTACGTAGTCAACCTAACCAGCCAAGAGAGAAAGACGAGGGTAGTGGGTCTTGCTATATTGTCGGTTTTCCTAGCTTTAGTAACGTTAACGCATAACATAGCTGAAGCATTGCTTAACATAGCGGGGTTTGAGGTAGATCCTAATGCGTTATTAGCTATAGTTCCGTATATTTGCTTAGTGTTTACAGCACCATTTTACGACATCTCCGAATATAGTGAGATAATCTCCAGAGGTGTTGAGTGGACGTCTATAACGTTCTTCATGATGTTATTAATGCTTAGTTATTCGTTAGCGTGGAGTGGTGTTGTTGTAAGGTTAGCTTACTTAATGATGGAGTCGTCCGGCGGCGTAACAACACCTAATACGTTAATACTTAACGCTGTTTTAGTGTTTTTATCTGCGGCGCTTAGCTCCGTACTTGATAACCTATCTTTAGTAGCGGCTTTAACGCCGGCCGTTAAGTTAATTGCTGCTGTACTAAACAATAGAGGTGTTTTCTGGGGGCTTTTATTCGGAGCTGTTTTCGGAGGTAACTACACTCCAATAGGTTCAACTGCGAATATAGTTGCTATATCGTTAAGTGAGAAGAGGAAGTTAAGGATAGGTTGGGGTGAATGGCTTAAGCTAGCTTTAATAACGACTTCAGCTCAGTTGGTAATAGCTTATTTATGGGCTTTCATAACGCGTTAACGTAAAATCAGTTACCGCTGGAAGGACGTCAATATCTAAATAAAAATTTATTAAGGAAGGAAATTAAGTATTAGATTTGGGTGTGTATAATGACTCAAGTAAGTCAGCATGAAAGCCCTGCTAAGGAAGCTTCTAAAGCGATGTTAAAAACTATAGTTGTAGTTGTTCTGTATGTTGCTGTAGCTGCGGTAGTTCAATACATATTTACGGGTTTACTACCTACGTTTAAGATCCACGTAGAGGAATACAGCACATACGTTCAAATACTCTTAGCCATAGCTTTCGGTTACTTAATAGTTAGCGGCATCGCAACGTTCTTCTACTGGACACTACGTAGTAAGTACGAACACGCTACCGCAGCAGCCGTTAGAAACGTAGTTAAAATCATAGGGATAGGTGCTTTAGTAGCTTCAATAGCTGGCGGTGTAGCCGGAGGGGCGGCAGGCGTCGCCTTAGGAGGTTTCCTAGGGATGGTGGTAGGCTTCGCATCACAGCAAGTTATAGGGCAAGCACTAGCAGGCCTTTTCCTACTCATAGCACGACCATTCAAAATAGGTGACCCGGTAATCATAGCCGGTGAAGATGGAATCATTGAAGACGTAACGACGTTATTCACCATCGTAGTTAAAGCTGACGGGAATAAAGTCTTAATACCGAATAACACAATAATCGGTGGTAAGATATACTTAAAACCTAAGACTAAGGCTTAAAGTCAATTTTCCAAGCTTACTTACCCATACTTTCCTCAGTCTGCGGTATTAGCTTAAATGCCGTAGTTAAGGTTTCACCATATAACTTAACTCTAAATCTACAGGGAACGTATGGCAAATCTACGTATTTAGTTATGACTGGAGCTAAGAATTTCTTAGTGAGAGGTAATGCACTTTCTGTGAGAAGCTTTAGAAAGGTGATAATCTACAACGTTAAAATGCTTTAAGTACATGTAGTGGAATAATTCTCTTTATTGATTTGAGGTGAGTTACATGGTATGTGGTTCTTGGCGGAAGAACTATATTTTCGGAAGTGACTTTATATACGTCTTGTTCATGTAGTTTTGGCATTATAATGCAAGTGTTGTATGAGAAGCAAACGTCTTTATTCGAAGGAAGTTTGTACAGCATCGATAACGGGTTTTTATTAATAGTAAACTCCTTCATAGTTAAGTAGAAATCTATTTGATCAACACCTACTCTATATATGTCGTCATCAAATTTCACATATACTTCACTAGTACCGTGTTTAACAGAGTGAAGGAGTTCGTTGAAAAATCTCTTAGGATTTTCGCTAGCGTTAACGTCGTTAGACACATGCATCCAGCTATTAATAAATTTAATATCCTCTCCATAGTCGGCTTCCACTACAGGTACTTGCTTAAATCCAAGCATCTTTAGAGCGTGAAATCTATGATGACCGTCGATTATTACGTTTTTTACCTTATCGACGATTATCGGTTTAAATATATAACCGACTTTTAGCATAGATACTAAGATATTCTTCATTCTATCATATTCGATTTCCTCATGAGGTATTAAATCATTTATTGATTTAAGTACTATCTTCACGGCGTCCTACCTCTAGACATAAGTCGATAAGAAAACCGTTAAAACCACCGTGATTAAGAGCCATATCAAAGCTACAAACGTGGAAATCTTTAAAGCCTTCATCATTGCGATGTCATCTAATCTCTCTACGAATTCACCTATACTGTAACTACCTATCTTTTCCAGCCTCACTTTTAACGCTCCCGCCATGGCGGACATGGGGTTTCCAGCGTTTATGCTTTCTGTAACCCCTCTATAAATCCTCCAAATATTTAACGAGTATTTTATGCTGCCTCCTATTACAGGTGAAGATATTATTATTAGTAATGCCGCTACCCTAGCAGGTATAAAATTTACTACTGTATCCATTTTTGCTGAAAACCACCCTACGTTTACATACTTTAAATCTTTATATCCGAGAGCGCTGTCCATCGTATTCACAACCCTTTGCAGTAACCCTCCTATAGGTCCTAACATAGTGATGTAGAAGAGCGGGGAGACATATCCATCAACTAAGCTTTCGGCTAGGGACTCTATAGCCGCGGAGACTACGTGTTCATCATCGATTTGATAAACATCTCTGCGAACTATTTGCTGGACCCAATACCTACAACAATTCCAGTCGTTTCTAGATACACAAATAAGAGCTTTCTTCACGATGCTTAGTAGAAGCCTTAATGAGAAGGAAGTCTTCATTATATAGCTTGCAATAACTACCCATAAGTACATACTTATATTCCAGGCTATGTATAGGATGAGAATGTAGAAAAGTAAATGTGTTGTAACCGTTACTATCCACGCAATAAAACCTCTTACCTTAGAGCTATACGGCTTACCTAACTTACGTGCCATTACATACGACGTATGTACGGGATGTATGAATAGCATGAACCCGCTATGGTAAGGGTATAAGTAATCTAATATGTGGGCTAAAAGAATACTTGCGAACATCAGCAACGGATTTGAGGGATAGATAAAATCCGGGAGAATCATTGAAGACACCTAAACTATATCGTTACAGAAAGCGTTAGAAGACTCAACGTCCTCAACAATTCGTATGTAAAGCCCATGACATCCCCCGTTACAAATCCTAATCTATGCTTTGAATCTCTATAAGAGAAAAGACACACAATAATAGTTAAGGTCAGCACTGTTAAGATTTGAGGAAATATCTTCGCATAAGAAACAGTAAGTAAAAATGCTACTGAGCTATATAGAGTTGCGTTGATCGCAACGTTCTTAAAAGATTTCGCATACTTAGAAAACATATGGCCAAGACCCATATATGGCTCCTCCTTACCTATGACCGCAATGATATACATGGATTCAGCAGCAGAGACGTATACGAAAATCAAAATTAACGTAAGCTCAGGAACTCCCAAAGCAACTAGCTTATTTAAAGAGATATAGTTTGCCATAAGGGATAACGTAAGTATAACTACGGAGAATGTGCCTCTCCTAGGATCCTTCATTATCTTTAAGGCTTCTTCACCTCTTTTATGAGATCCTATAACGTCAAGGTAATCACAATATCCATCCATGTGAATCCCTCCAGTTATAGCTATATGAGTAACTAGGCACAGAATGGCTATCATATCCGTGGGTAGCTCAAAAACGCTTAAGACGTTAAGTACTAGTCCAACAACACCTCCTTCAAACAACCCGATTAGAGGAACTAAGTAGAAGACCTTAGCACCAGCTTCAATATCCCCTTCGCCAGTGGGTATGGTTGTAAGGAAAGAAAGTAGAGACCTAACACCTCTTGCTACTAAGTTATTCATTGCGATCACCAAAGAGTTTACGCATGACTTCAATGAAGCGGTCGTTGTCGTGTTTACTTCTGATAGCAACCCTAAAGAAGTATTTTGTTAAAGGAGTGTAAGATGAAGCATCTCTAACGTAAATATTATATTTCATTAACATGTTGTTCATCTCCTCAGCTATAAACTTGTGACTTCGCACTAAGAGATATGGAGCGTAGGATCTATATACGACGAATCTCATATACTTTAAATGCGACGTAACCCTACTCCTTTCAAGGACTATATACCTCCTGGAAGTTTCCAGAAACTCCTTCATATCGTCTCTAAACCTACTAAGCAATTCTATAAACACGTGGTTAGCTATCGAGTTCACATTCCATGGTTGCCTATATAGGTCTAAAATCCTTGAAAGCTTACCACATACATGCATAAAGCCCATTCTAAGACCTGGTACGGAAAAAGACTTCGTTAAGCTCCTCACAACAACTATGTTATCGTATTCTTCAACGAGGTGTAAGGCATTTTCTCGGAATTTTTCAGAGAGGTCCATAAAAGCTTCGTCAACAAATATGAGGCTTTCTCTAAATGATTCAGCTATTTCCCTTACATACTTAACTTCAATAAAACTTCCTGTTGGATTATTCGGATTCGATAGAAGTATTACTGACTTCCTAGCTATGTTGCTCGATATTGAGAGTAGCGGTTCTAACGGGAATATGAAGGCATCCATATTCTCGATATAATGAATAGAAGTCAACCGCACCCCTAACGCATAAGACGCCTCTCTATAATCACCGAATGTAGGCTCAACCACTATGAGGTTTCTTGGTCTATATACGGCTAATACTATGTATAAAGCCTCGGCAGCACCGTTTAATGGAATTACGCACTGCTCTTTTATGTTGT
Organism: Zestosphaera tikiterensis; assembly: GCA_003056265.1. Classification (GTDB taxonomy): domain Archaea; phylum Thermoproteota; class Thermoprotei_A; order Sulfolobales; family NBVN01; genus Zestosphaera; species Zestosphaera tikiterensis. The sequence goes on from NBVN01000001.1 coordinate 159,214, forward strand.
AGAATTCTGCTAAAGCTTTCTTAAGATCGCTGTATTCATAGTCTGGGTACTTAATGATAGTATCTACGTTATCCTTAATTACCCTCTTAAGAATGTCAATTAAATGTTTCGGTGGTCCAAGAGGGTTTACAGGAACGGAGAAATCTAAAACGTTTTCAGCTACCCTACCGCCGTGGTATCTATTCAAAGGCATCACCTTAGGCGGTTAACATGCCTTGTCTGCATAAACGTTCAACTATCTCCAAGTCACTCGGGGTATCTACATCTATGGCTTTACTGGAATCGTAAGCAATATTCGACCATGACCCACCACATCCCTTAAATAGCGAGATCCCTATAAGTTCTTCTACACCATTCTTAAGTATCGTCATAGTTACGACGTCGCCGTCTGTTTTCAAGGCCTTCACCGTAAAATCCTCTATCACAGACGTATACGTGAATACATCTCCAGACACGACAAGAGTTGGTTTTGGTAGCGAATATATTAAAAGCGATAGATCTTCAACGTAATCCTCACCTAAAGTCTCTACGCATTCAACATACAACCTACTACATAACTTAGTAATTACAGCAAAGCCAGACGTATGTTTCGATATAGCTATAACAACACATCCACACAAGGGTTTTACGACATCAATGACGTGCTCTATTAACGGCTTTCCACATACGTTAACTACTACCTTACTTGGAGAACCGTATCTAGAACCCCTACCTCCAGCCATAATAAGACATACTGGTATTTTAAACATCTTCAGAACTACCTCGGACGTAGTCATATAATAGAGTATATAAAGATCCTAGGAGAGCTGATATGATATCATCTTCAAAAGTGCCGAAGATTCCATGCTTAAGAATCTTACTTTCTTTTAATCGCTCCACCCAGTACATAGAGAATAAACCCTTTAGTCCGGCTACATATGTGGCGAGAGCCATGCCAATGATTTCATCAGCCACTACCTTAGGTGAGTCCCTGGCGAATTCCTCCTCACTAACGTTTGGTATTGTCCCCACAATTCCGTGGAGTTCGAGCTCTCTCGCTGCTATGATGAAGCTCCATGTGTTTGGATCGCCTAGAATCTTACGTAATATAATCCTCGCAATCTCTACAGCTTTTTCCTCAGACACATTAGGTATAGGCATATACCTGTAAAGATCTCTAAACATATTTAAAAACTCGTCCTTGCCTAGCCCGGTTAAGTAGTTAAACATCTTGTCTTCGTCACGTAGTGCTTTAGATACGATCATCTTATGAACAGTTTTAGCTATAGCGTTCCCAATAGTTGTCGCCATACCAGCGAACAAAATCTCTTCATTCATGTTCAACGGCTTTAAAACAGCTATGGCATCGGTGACGGTTCCTGAGGATCTAGTTCTACATCTAAGCATGATATCATTGGAAGCTAAGCATTTAGCTTCGGCAACGGTTCTCAATAGATCTACCATAGCATTATTCGTTAACGGTTGCCGCACCGCCACAGCAATGTTTATTGTTGATATTGTCATAGGTGTAAACACGTTTGTTTCTAAGCATACAGGCGGTTCTAAACCTACGGATATAAACACATCAGCACTTAAGTCATCTATCCTAATATGGTTGAAGTTATCTATTGACGTAGCCGTTATAAACACTACGGCGTTTTCAACACCTACTTCTTTAACTACGGATCTGTAATAATCAGCTAAGTTCTTAACATTGAAGTCCTTAGGGATAAATTTAAAAATTATATTCTCTACATAACCGTTATTAGACACTACAGGCACCGTCGACACGACCTTCATAGGGTTCGAAAACTCTACTATGACAGTATCATTATCAATCTTACTTACTCTCATGCTAATCTGCCAAGATATTAGTAAACACAGACTTTTAACCATATGCTTAACTAGATAGGCTGGGGGTCCTCATGCGTGACATAGGGGTTGTAGATCTGTATGGATGCGCTGATAACCTTATCAATGAAATCCCGAATAGATTTCCGCAAGCTATATATTTCATAGCAAATACTAAAGTATCTACGATATCGGGAATAAGCATAGCTGGTGAAAACCCCGAGGCAACACTCTATACCCCAGCACTAGATGTTGAATACTTAGTCTATGGAGAACCTAGAAGCGGCCCGTTACCCGTTACTCCAGAAGGCATTCCAACACCGGCTATAATCACTAGAGTGGCGTTAAACCTTCTTGCCATACCATTCATAATCGTTGATGTCGGTAGTTATATAGATCCAAGAATTCCACATATAGACATACCTGGAAAGATCATCGGCGGGAGAATAGATGTTGAAGATGCCCTACCAATAGAAAACGCTCGCTTACTGTTCAATTATTCAAAAACGTTGGGGATGATGTTAGGATCTAGCAAAACCACTATAGTCGTTGGTGAATCAATGCCCGGCGGAACCACAACTGCTATGGCTATAATGGAATCACTAGGTTATAAAGCTATCGGGAAGGTCAGTAGTGCGTCTCCATCAAACCCACACGAGATTAAAAAGAAGGTATTCGCGGATGCTGTTAAAAGATCTGCTGTTGATATACCCATAGATGATGTTTATAAAGCTGTAGCGTTGTTCGGTGATCCTCTACACATATCTATAGCAGGTTTCGTTAGTGGAGCTATTGAGAAGGGCTCTGTGGTTTTATTAGCTGGAGGTACACAGATGTGTTCAGTTGCAGCTATCCTTAAAAGACTTGGATTAACCGCAAGAGGTAAGATCGCTATAGCCACAACTAAGTGGATTGTTGAGGATTTCTCATCCGATATAAGAGGGCTTGTGAAAGATATAGCGCCGGAAATACCCATAATATATACAAAACTAAGCTTCTCTAATTCTCGCTTCAATGGCCTTAAAGCATACGAAAACGGATACGTAAAAGAAGGCGTAGGTGCTGGAGGTACCGCAGTGCTATCCCATCTATATGGGCATGTCAATATAGACGTTCTATCATCTGAAGTTGAGAAGGAGTATAGTAGGATTGTGGACGTAGCTAAAGGTAGGTGACGTATGAAGGTAGCTATGGTGTCAGGCGGGAAGGACTCCATATATGCGCTTCTGCTTTATGGTGCTGTAGATTTAGGCGTTATGCTCGTATACGAATTCCCTAGGCCGAGTCCACACCTCTTGAATATTGGTAAGAGTGTTGAGACGTTCTTATTGATGAACATACCGCTCATCGTCGTTAAGCTTAATAAAGGGAGGGAGAAGGTTGAAACAATAGAGGCTCTGAGGAAGTTAGGAGTTGATGTTATAGTAGCTGGGGATGTTTACATAAGCGATCACCTAACGTATATGCAGTCCATCGCAGATGAAGTAGGTGCGAAGCTTGTAGAGCCTTTATGGAGTTTGGATCCCATCGAAATACTTTATAAGGAGATGGAGTACGGTATTAACGCATTATTCATAGGTGGTGTGAGCACGTTATTTAACTGGATTGGGAAGGAACTCAACGCTGGTAATGTAGGCGAGTTTATAGAGTACGCTAAGAAGATCGGTATAGACCCTCTAGGTGAAAAAGGTGAGTATCATACACTCGTTACATATACGCCGAGACATAAGCAAAGGGTTCAATATGAGATTGTGAGGATTGATGAGTTTAACGGTTACTTCATTGCTAGGGTGATATGATGGAAGTAGCGAACATGCCATGCCATATCTACGAGAAGCTTCTTATAGATAGAATAGCTGACGTTATAAGAAACACTGAGTGCGATTGCATAGCTTTAAGCGGGGGTATAGACACCTCACTTATAGCTGCTATATCTGTTAAAGTAGTTAATCATATACCTAAAGCCTTAGTCGCATACTATAAGAACGGCATTCCAAGAGACCTTACGTACGCTTTACACGTAGCTAAAGTACTCAGTCTTGACATAGATTTTATAGAAATAGACGATAAGTACATCACTGAAATACTACCTGTAATATCGGAGATTGCTAAAAAAGGAGGGCATGAAGACTATATAGAGATTAGAAACGACATCGTATTCTATGCAATCCTAGAGAAGGCTAGAAATAACTGTAAATGTATATACACAGGCTCTGGAGGTGATGAAGTGTTTTCAGGCTATTCATTTATGCACGCACAATTGCTAGAAAACGAGATTGACGAGAAAAGGAGGGCATGGGCCTACGGCAGATATCCTGAAAAGGAGATATCAAAGTTAATAAACGTTAATATAGTAACGCCGTATTTAGATCGAAAGGTATTAGAATTAGCGTTATCTATACCCGTAAGATGTCTACGAACAACTGTTCTCAGAGGAAAGGAAATCTTAAGAAACGCGTTAGAGGACATGAATTTAAGCGTGATAGCCGATAGAGCTAAAACACCAGCAGAAGCTGGAGCGGGAACAGATATCATAGACAACAATTACCTCATTAGGATTAACTCGCAAATCACTCACTCGGGGGTTGTGGATGGATGTTATTAATAAAGTTGAACGTTTAAAACGAGTTTTAAACCCTCGCGTTTTCGAAGCCTTAAAAATGTTCTCGTTTTCGAGTTTTTAAACTTGCTGGTATTTTCTAATGTATTGTGTTAATTCTCTATACGTTGTTGCATCTATATATCCTTCGTTAACTAATGTTTCGAATATTTCCTCAGCTGTTGTGAGGTAATGGTATTTAAGTCCTAAACCATCCACTCTTTTCTGAGCTCCTTGACATCGATCAACCACTACTAAAACCCCCTTAGGTCTAGCGCCAACCTCAACTAAAGCTTTGAAAGCTCTTTCTAAAGATTCACCCGTCGTTGCTACGTCATCAACTATTAACGCTTTACGTCCGGTTACATCGCCTTCAACGAAGCTTCGAGTTCCGTGGTCTTTCCTCTCCACTCGTACGTAAGCCATGGGCTTGCTCATATGTGAAGCTATATAAGCAGCTAGAGCTATACCGGAGGTTGCGACGCCAACTAAGGTCTCATAGTCTTCAGACTTTACTTTGTCGACGGCTTCCTTAACGATTAACTTCATTAGGTCTGGATGGCTGTACATAACCCTTAAGTCTATGTAGAACGGGCTTTCAATACCTGAACTAAGTATGAACCTACCCAACTTCACTATGCCTCTCTTGTAGAACTCAATCGCTAACTCACGCATTCCTTAATCGCCTCCTCCTGCTTAAGGACTATGTCATGGAAGGCTTTAATCGGGTCTGCTGCAGAGGTAATCGCCCTACCGACTATCTCGTAGTCCGCTCCAGCACATATGCCTACTCCAGGCGGAGCTCCTTGAAAACCTACCCCAGGCGTTAAAATCTTAAGCTTATCGCCTGCTAAAGCCCTCACACGCTTAACGACGTCAGGTCTTGTAGCTGGAGCTACAACACCCCACACACCAGCTTTAATAGAGAGCTCAACCAACTCGTTTAAGTGCTTATCCATAAACTCTAGAGAGCCTTTATGACTCATTGAAACCACGGTAATCAACTTTATGCCTAACTCCTTAGACTTAAGCGCTAATTTACCTACGCCGTCTTCATAACCTACGAAAGCGTGGGCTATTACCCCATTGACTTTAGTTTTACTTAAACCTTCAAGAACGTTAACCATGATATCCCCTATGTCGGCAAGCTTTAAATCGGCTATAAGTAAGCCGTCGTAATCTCTAAACACTTCGTTTAACTTCCCTAAACCAACACGTAAGGTTAGAGGAAGCCCGACTTTAAAACCTTCCGCTAAGTCTTTTAAAGACGTATATCTCTGTTTCACCCAATCTAACGGGTTCACACCTTCAGGTGGGTCTAAAGCTACGATTACTTTACCCAAATGCCCACTAAATAAATGTAAGATAAGCTTATAAAATTTACTCCGTAACCACCACAGCATCTGGTTTTAATATATAACCTCAATAGGTAACACGACTTTCCTATTATTCACGTCAACTATCCTTACCTTAACTTTATACACAGACTCTATTAAGTCCTCTCTGAAGACATCCTCGGGTTTTCCAGCCGCGATTATTTCGCCATTCGACATAAGTATTGCTTTATCGGCGTATGTTGACGCTAGGTATAGATCGTGGATAGCTATTAATGAAGCTAAACCGCGGGTCTTAACCACTTTGTTGACGTAGGAGAGTACTTCAAGCCTGTACCTTATGTCTAGGAAGGCGGACGGCTCGTCAAGCAGTAGAACCTTCGGTTGCTGTATTAAAGCTCTAGCTATGATTACCCTCTGCAACTCACCACTACTTAACTGACTTAACTTCTTACTCATTAAATGCTCTATATTTAACTCCTTAACCACGCCCTCAATGAACTTCAGGTCTTCATAACTTTCGAATATCTGAAGAGGTTTTTGATGAGGGTATCTCCCAGTAGCTAAGAACTCAGCCACGGTAGTTGGTAGGGTGTCGTTAACTCGAGCGTTAGCGTATGCGAAAACCTTAGCTAACTCCCTAGCGTCGTAATTTCTAGAGTCCCTACCATCTATGTAAACCGCCCCACTCTTAGGTTTAAGCATGGAAGCCACAACCTTAAGTAATGTTGTCTTACCGGCGCCGTTAGGCCCTACTACGTAAACAACCTCACCCTCGCTTACTTCAAAACTAACGTTCTTAAGAGTGGGGATTGAGTTGTAAGCGAAGGAAACATTCAAAACCTTAATCTTCACCTACTACCACCTCTTAAAATTAGGTAGGCTAGGAAAGGCGCCCCCATAACGCTCGTAACTATACCTACAGGCAACTCACTCAACCCTAGAGGCGTTAACGAAATAAGCCTAACGCATACGTCAGCTAAAGTCAGTAGCAAACCCCCAACCACAAAAGCTGTAGGTACTACATACCTATGGTCCGAACCGACTAAGGCTCTAGTTATGTGTGGTACGGCGAGGCCTAGGAAGCCTATAATGCCTAAGACCGCGACCACAGACGCCGTTAGTAAGCTGGATATAAACGCGGAAAGTGTGGAGACGTACTTCGGGTTGAAGCCTAACTGCTTAGCGTGTTCGTCGCCGTAAATGTACGCGTTAAGCATTTTAGGAAGGCCTAAAAACAACACAGCAGCTGTAGCCAACACCGTCGGTATTGCTATGTAGTTTATTTCCTCAAGCAGCACATACGACGTCGAACCCATGAGTAGGAAGACGTAGGGCGTGCGTAAAACACCCTGCACTAAGTAAAGAAGTATATGTGAAATACCTGAGAAAAACGACGTTACAGCTATACCAGCTAAGATTAGTGAATGGCTTGAATTACCGGCAAGCCTGCTAAGCGTTAAGGTTAGGAAATACCCGATTAAAGCGCCTGCGAAAGCTATTAATATCATAACCCCTCTGTAAACAACTAACGAGGAACTAACGAGGAACGTAAGTGCTACGGCGGTTAAAGCTGTTGACGATAGACCTAATATGTAAGGTTCAGCTAGAGGATTTCTAGTTATTGCCTGCGTTAAAACACCCGCAACACCTAACGCTGAACCACCGAAAAATGAAGCTAGGGTTCTAGCCACCCTTATCTTAGCTATTGATAAAGTGCCTTCATCACATCCTCTTAAGAAGCTTAAAACGCAGGGAAGAACATCCCATGAAAACGTTTTAGAAGTGCCTAACGAGAGGGAGGTAGATAGGGTTAAGATAGCTAGTATAGATAGTGTTAAAACAGCGGTTAAAAAACGCTTAACTGATTTTCTATAGATCTCCAAACTCATTAGCTAGGTACCTCTCCCTCAAGTACTGAGATACTGGAGACGGGGGTTGTCTCGAATTGAGTTATGTTGATTACGTCACTTCTTTGAATGAATCCAAAGATTTCCGGATGTATTAACTTAGCCAGTATTTCAAGAGCTACGTTAACTCTAGGTCCAGGCCTGCTGAGCACGTCATCGGCTTCACCCGTTAATAGATATATCCTCCCGTTCTTGAAGGCTTTAGTACCTTTTATAGGTGATCCAGCTATCTCCTCATACACGGCTTTAGGATCTAACCCCGTAGCCGTTATTACAATGATGTCCGGATCCTGCGTTACTATATATTCATAGCTTAGTTGAGGCCACCCAACGTATTGCTCAGCCACGTTAACCCCGCCGGCTGTCTTTATAACCCACCCTATGAATGTGTTGCCCCCTGAGCTGAATATACCCCAAGACGGCGGGCCTACTAGGTGCAGGACTTTAGGTTTGGAAGCATTTACTTCATTAAGTTTTTGAGTTATCGAGTTCAGCGTGTTTTGAACTTCAGCGATTAACTTACTCGACCTATCCAGTACGTCGAAAACCACAGCTATTAACTGAATGTCGCTGAATATATCGTTAACGTCTTGAGCGGATGTGGATTTAACGTATATGACGGTTATACCTAACTCGCTTAACTTATCCTTAAGTCTAATATGTGGTGGCGTGCCTGACGAAGCTATTACTAAATCCGGCTTTAAAGACGCTATTTTTTCTATGTCCGGATTCCAAAAACCGCCTACGGTCTTCACCTTACCTTCGTTAATCAACTCAACGACTTTCGGGGGATAGTTGCTGAAGTCATCAACGCCAACGACCCTATCGTCAAGCCCTAAAGCAAATAGTATTTCAGTTATGCTTGGAGCTAAGGATACAACCCTTTCAGGAGGTCTGTTAATTGTTATAGACCTACCTAAAGAATCAACTACGGTAAGGGGGTATTTCCCAACCACTGTGGATGTAGCTGTGGTTACCTCACGTGAAGTAACTACGGTTGTGACGTATTTAGTGGTTGTAATGAGTGTGGTTGCTGGGTTGATTAAGTTAATTCCGTAGCCTATAGCTACACCTACTAAAAGAACCGCAACAACCAAAAATTTCGTGTTGGGTTTCACTTTGGACACCCTATCCAATACGCGTAAGAGTTAATAAGCTTTACGTAGCATAAAGCGTTAAAAACTTACATGAAACGTTAGTAAGGCATGTCTTTAATAGAGGTCTACAGAATTAATGTGGTTAAACCAACTATTGAATAACGCATTTACGTTCTATCGTATCACGTAAAATCGAAGCAGCTTCTTCGGGCGTGTCATCATATGTGAAGTTTCCAGCACCGCTTTCCACGCCTGCCGCATATTTTAACCTACCGCTGGTTCTATACATACCGTAAATCTCTATATGTAGGTGGTAGTAGCTGTAATGTCCCCGCATAGGTGCTTGATGTAGGACCATCGTGTACGGCATGGGGTTTTCAAAGATGTTTTTAACCCCACACAACACTTTCTTTAAGACGTATGCTAAGTCTTCAGCCATAACTTCATTTACTTGGTTTAAAGTATTGATGTGTTTTAACGGGTATATATGAACTTCGAAAGGCCAGTGAGCGTAGTAAGGTATGAACGCAATCCAATGGCTGCTTTTTAAGATAATCCTTTCCTTATCGCTTACCTCGGCGTCTATTAAATCACAGAATAAACACCTCCCATATCTTTTGAAGTGATTTAAAGCGTTTGTAAGTTCCCTCCTTACTTTAGTAGGTATGAATGGAAGCACGTATATCTGGGAGTGCGGGTGTGTGAGTGAAACGCCGACTTCCTTCCCTTTATTTCGGAAGTAGAGGAAGTAAACAGATCTCTTATCGCTTAACTCCTCAATATATTTATCTATAACGTATGTGATAACCTTACGTATTTCTTCAACAGTTAAATCGCTGAGATCATCTAAATCGTGTTTCGGCGTCTCAACAACTATGTAGTTCTTACCGTATGAGGGGGCGTTCTTAAAGAATTTATGGGGTCTTAACTTAGGGGGTTCCTCACTTAATATAGGGTATTTATTATTTAATATCAGTACGTCCCACCCGTGACCCGTCTCTGGAGTGCCGGGGCAGAAGGGGCAGAAACCTTCAGGGTGCCAAGGCCTTAACTCACGAACGTTAGAAACCATAACCCATTCCCCCAGTACAGGATCCCAACGTAGTTCCTGAACTATACGGTCGCTACTCACGTATAATCACCACCGCATCACCTGCAGGCCTGAATCAACTGAGGTGATCCAGCCTCTAGACGCGCAACAACTTAAAACTTTATTTAACGCGTTAACAGCTACGTCTTTAGAGTTTGTTAAAGCTATTACTGAACCTCCTAACCCGGCACCGGAGAGCTTAGCTCCATAAACCCCACTTTCAAGTAAGGTATTAACGATCTTATCTATTTGAGGTAAGCTAACGTCATATAACTCACTAAGCAACCTATGTTGATATGTCATGACGGCACCTATGAGCCTTAAGCTAACGTCGTTACGTTCTAGCATGTCAATCACTTCGGAAGGTTTAAGCCTTAAGACCTTTGAAACTTCACTTACATCAACTTCCAAACCTTTAAGGATCTTAAGCGCTAGTAATGTGGATCTATGCATTCTTAACGTAAAGACTATCCTCTTAGACGCTATGTAATCTACTTTAGTGAGGTAAGGCATTAACTCCTCCTCAGACAACTCGTCCCAGCGAGGCTCCCAATACTTTAAACCTAATTTACTCTTAAGCGATTCAGGTAGGTTTAACTTCAGAAGCTCTTCCAACCCTCTATTCAATTCTAGCTGTCTCTTAGGGTGTATATCCGCCGTGGAATGTTTTATGCCGGAATCAACAACTATGAAAACACCCTTACTGAAGTTCAGCCTCTCAACGTCGTACGGAGGTTTAGTATTTATTGAGAGTATGCCTCCGTAAGCTGATGCGTATTGATCCAACCTACCGCAAGGTATGTTCATAATCTTGTTTTCAGCTTCGAAAGCTATTTCAGCCACTTCCTTAACGTTAAGACCTAAGCTAAGTAGCTCGTTTAAAGCGCCTACAACACCAACCTCTAAAGCAGCACTGCTTCCTAAGCCAGCGGCTATAGGGACGTCGCTATCTATGTAGATTTCGCAAGGCTTAATGAGGCATCCCCGCCTCATTAAAGCAAGGATTGAAGCCCTAACGTAATCCCCAAACCATCCACTCCCAACTAACTTAAGGTTCCTTAAGTCAAAACTGTCTGAAAGCCTCAGCGAGTTCGTATAAACCTTAAACCTACCGTCATGGCTATCCCCTACAGCAACGAAGGTGCGTAAGTTAATAGCTACCGAAACGACGGGTAAGCCCTTATAGTCTTGATGTGTGTTGAGGAAGTCTAACCTGCCTGGAGCAGAAGCTATTAAACATGGCTCTTTATTAAAAACTTCTTTAAACCCAGAGGCTAAGGAATTAACGTCAACCACTTCAAAGCCCTAACTATAGTTTCATGAAGTTAGTTATAACGACTATTATAGCAACCCTCAAAACCCAACAGCTTAAATGAGCGGGAATTAACTACGTACTTTTAATGAGTTTCGCTATCCGCACTACTAAATCGTCTAGAAACCTCACAAACTCGCTTTCATCATACATAACTAAGTGTTTATTCTTATCTATTAACTCCTTAACCTCAATCAACTCTTTAACGGCCTTACCCTCCCTAGACATGATATCTATTAATTTGGAAGCGGCGTCAATCAACCTCAGAGGGCCGTATAGATGCGGTTCGTCAACACATCCTCTAGCGCTAACAATTAAAAACGTTAGTAACTTAAAGTGCTCATCCTTCATAAGGTCTTCCATACTCATTTAAATGCACCACCTCCTTAAGAGGTCTTCTTTTAGGTGGGTCGGGCCACTTACTTGGGTAGCCTAAACTTATTATTAGAACAGGCTCGACATGCTCAGGGATTTTCAGGAGTTCCTTAACTGCTAACTTATTAAAGGAAGCTATAGGGCATGAACCCACGCCTAAGGAATACGCTTCCAACATAATGTTTTGAGCTGCCATACTGGCGTCCATTAAAGCTATTAAACGTCCTTGACTTCCCCCTCTTTCATATTTAGCTCTATTAACGCATATTACAATCAAAGCCTTAGGGTTACCGAATAAACCAGGAGATACAAGCTTAACCTTCTCTATCATTTTAACGTCGTCAACCACGATAAACTCCCAAGGCTGTATGTTACTCCCACTAGGCGCCCAAACCCCAGCTTCAACGATCTTGGTTAGATGTTCGCGAGGTATTTCCTTATCTATGAATTCACGTATGGATCTCCTACCCTTAATTACGTGAAGAATGTCTTCAAATCCCATTATCAACGCCTCTAAAACGTCAAGAGAGTAACTCGCTTAAAACCCTAGCTATGATGGACCTAGTATTTAATACCATACTGTTAGGTCCTAAACCTTCCTTAAGCGCCTCCTTCTGCTTTAAAGTATAGCCTATACAGTCCATAACGACGAATTTAACGCCTTTGCTAGATAGCTCTCTCCCCACTTTAACGAAGTCTTCAAGACTTGACCTATATGGCGAGATAGCCCTAACCTCAACCTCCGGATGTATTTTCAACCACCTCTTCCTCATATACGGGATCTGCTCCTCCCCCGGTATTAAAACACCTAAAACACCCTTAACGTGAAGTGTAGACACCACACCCTTAAGTAACTTATCCGGGTAAATCACAGGCACTTCAACGTCATACTCGGGGAACTCACCAGAGCATATTATAACTATGAGATCCACACCCTCCTTAACGAGTTCATCCAACTTAACCTTAACAAGCTTCACGACTTTGTTTTTTGATATTTTTACTTCTTTTCCGTTTTTTAGCTTTGTTATGTATGTTGTTTCGTTTTTTCTTGGTTTTAGTTTTTTATTTATTTCTTCTTCTGTGTAGTTGTCTAAAGCTCCTTTCTCTATAATTTCAATATCTTTAGGTAGTAAATGTTTAATATCGTTAAAAACATCAACCCTAGGAGACTGACCAATAGTAACAAAACCAACCCTCAAAACTTACTGCCTCCATAATTTAACCGTTAACGAGCATTTAAAGCTGTATGTATTCTGACAGGTTCTGTATTTAAGTGGCGCAGTAGATTAATAAAAGGTGTTTAAAATGAAGGAATATTTTAAAGTAGGTGTTATTAGAGTGATATTCATTGAAGATTATGAGAAGTTGAGCCTTCACGGGAGAATTATAGAGAGGGCCTTTCCTCAGGTAAAAACCGTTAACAAATGCATAAAGGATCAACCACAAGGTATATATGATGAAGTAACGGAGAAGGAGGCTATCCCTAAGATCTTAAGCTTGGCTGAGGAGATGGTTAAAGTAGATGAGGTAGACGGTATTTTAATAAGTTGCGCTGGAGATCCTGGATTGGAGGAAGTAAGGAGGAGGGTTAACGTTCCTGTTGTGGGGGCTGGTTCGGCTACAGCCTCAATAGCTTTAACGATTAGTGATAGGGTTGGTGTTTTAGGCATAACTGACAAAGCGCCTAAGCCATACTTAAGGATTTTAGGCTCGCATATGGTTGGGTATGCTAGACCGTACGGCGTTAAAACAACTTTGGATATAAGTAAGGATTTAAACGCTGTGATCTCTGCTGCTGAATATCTGAAGAATTTAGGTGCTGGGGTAATAGCTTTAGCCTGTACGGGATACTCAACTTTAGGGTTGGCACCAGTGATTCAAGAACGGGTGGGGATACCTGTAGTTGACCCGTTATTAGCGTCGGCTAGCGTTATGTATTTCGAACTTATTAGAACGCACACGTTTAAGGATATATTGGGTGGGTCTTTATGATACGTTTCAAAGAGAAGGAGGAAGTCCTTCCGTTAATTTACGGAAGTGCTTTCTACGGCGGTGGTGGAGGAGGTGCGATAAGCGACGGCATCGAGATAGTTGATATGGCGTTAAAGTTTAAGGGGGAGTTTACAGTCTTAGAGCCTAACGAAGTAGATGATGAGTCTATAGTCGTGACTGTTTCAGCTGTGGGTGCTCCAGCAGCTAAGGAAAAATATTTAAAGCCCTCTCAAGTAGTTAGGGCTGTTGAGCTCCTCCTCGAGGCCGGGATTGAGGTGGAGGGTTTAATACCTCCGGAAGTGGGTGCTTTAAACTCCGTGTTTAGTTGGGTGGCGTCGTCTGTGTTGGATATTCCAGTTGTGGATATGCCATGTGATGGTAGGGCGCACCCCACAGGAGTTATGGGTTCTATGGGCTTACATAGGAATCCATCGTATATGTCTATCCAGGCAGTTGCTGGAGGCAATCCAGCGAAGAACAAATACGTTGAAGCCTTAATCACATCCTCGCTTGAGATATCGAGCAGGTTAGTAAGGAGAATTTCCGAAGAGGCTGGTGGGTTGGTAGCCGTAGCTAGAAACCCGATAACGGCGGGTTTCGTGAAGAGCCATGGAGCTCCAAACGCTTTAAAGAAAGCTATCGAGGTCGGGGAAGTCATCGTTAAGTACTTCAGGGAAAACCCTGTTGAAGCAGGGTATAAAGCTATTGAGAAAGCTGAAGGGGAAGTCGTAGGGAGGTGCTTACTTAAGAACGTAGCCTTAGAGACTAGAGGAGGTTTTGACTTAGGGAAGGCTGAACTCACCTGCGACAGTAGCGAAACCCTAATAACGTTCTTCAACGAATATATGACGTTAGACATTCAGAACAACAGAGTAGCTACGTTTCCCGACTTAATCGTTACTACAGACCTTAATACAGGCATACCAATAACTTCAGCGGACCTTCCCCACTATATAGGTAGGGAGGTTCTCCTCGGTTACGTAGATAGAAGAAAGATAATCTTAGGCGACGGGCTTAAATACGAAGAAGTATATAGGGATTTAGAGAAGAACTTAAACATACGAATAGTTGACTACATTAGGGATATACTGCAAGGCTAAGGCCATGCTTCACTTAAGTGTTCTAAAGGATAACTTGCATTCTTTATTAACCGTTAAAACGTTTGCTTAACGGTGGTCAAAACGTCTGCTTTAAAACATGTTCTTGAAATCGTAGACTTACTTGATGATCCTAACGTAAGCGGCGGTAAAGTTATGGAGTTCTTCAGAGGTAAAGGATTGCTTGATTTCATGAGTATGAACGTTGAAGTAGTTAAAGGCGGTAAAGGTTCGACAGACTTCATAACTATAAAAATCCCTGGTAAGGAAGGTAAGACGGTCGGTGGTTCAGCCCCTACTTTAGGGGTTGTGGGTAGGCTTGGCGGTGTTGGCGCTAGACCCGGTTTTATAGGGTTGGTTTCGGATGCTGATGGAGCTATAGTAGCTTTAGCTACTGCCTATAAATTAAGTGAGATGAAGAGGAGGGGTGATGCCCTACCCGGGGATGTGATAATAACTACCCACGTATGTCCAAACGCACCTACAAGACCGCATAAGCCAGCACCTATGATGGACAGTCCTGTCGATATATTAACCCTACTTAAGAAGGAAGCACATCCGGAGATGGACGCTATCTTATCCGTAGACGCTACTAAAGCTAATTGGGTAATTAAGCATACAGGGATAGCTATAACCCCAACAATTAAGGAGGGCTGGATTTTAAAAGTAAGTCAAGACTTGATAGACATACTCGTTAGAGTTACTGGTGAGCCACCCGCTATAGTACCTATAACTATGCAGGACATCCTACCATATACGACGCCGGTATACCACATCAACAGCATAGTACAGCCGTGGATCTACACCACAGCGCCCGTAGTTGGTGTAGCTATAACTACCAGGATGGTTGTCCCAGGATCTGCTACAGGACCTACGAATATCTGGGCTTTAGAGCAAGCCACGAGATTTGTGACTGAAGTGGCTAAGGACTACACGTTAGGTAGGGCTAAATTCTATGATGAGGAAGAATGGAGGAAGATACTGGAACTTCACGGTGAAGTAAAGAACATAATGAGGAAGGGGGTTCCAGAGTAAGCTTTTTAATCTTCTATAATTAAAGAATAGGATAACTTTATTTATTAAGAGAAAGGCCTTTTCCGGTTTTAAATATGTAGGAAAGCCCTTAACGTGTAGATAACGAAGGACACTATAGCGGAACCACCTACAGCGCCTGCCCCGCCAACATAGAATATATCTTTTAACCTCTCCGGACCGTAGACCTTCAGTAATACAAGCCTAGCTATAACGGTAACTATGACAGCTATACCTGCTGCTGGGTTTAATATCATTAAACCAGTAGCTAAAAGGATTCCTATCTGCCTTTCAGGACCTCCAACAATCTGCAGTATGAAGCCTACGGGCGCCCACGTAAGTAACCACCTAGCTAACTCAGGGTCGGCGGCTGCTTTAGCTGTAGCGGCTAAAGTTTTGGATGCTGGTGGGAAAAGCTTTAAAACGTCAAAATACGCTGTGTAGAATATTAAAACCATCGTAACGGATATCGCGAAAGCTAGTATTTTAGCCCAGAATTGCCACCACCTACCGACCTTCTCGAACTCCGGGTCTCTACCCTCACCCCTTAATATCCACCCGGTCTTTAAATCGTAGCTGAGGTCAGCCATTCCAGGACCTGTAGCTGCTACGTAAGCAACGCCTACCCCGTGAGCGATGGGTGGGAACCCAAGCAATAAACCTATAGCTAGTGAAGCAAGTGCTGTAGCGAAAGCGGGGAACCAACCGGCGTACATGCCGGAGAGACCACATATTAAAGTTGTGAACCACGCCCAGAAACCGTAGTAGAGAGCCCACGCGAAGATCTGCACTGTGTTCATACCTGAATAACTTCCAACAAAGTATGCTAGTGGAAACGCGCCTAAAGTCCAGAGCACGTAAGTTATTAGCAACCTTCTTACAGCCGTATCAGCACTAATTAAAGTAGGTGGTATGGTAACGTTTGGGGACTGTGATGCGGGGGTAGCCGATTTCCTTCTAACCTTCACCCACAGCATTAAGAACTGTATAAGTGCGGCTACTCCAGCACCGACCATTATGCCTTGAGGAGCGTATAGTTTGTAAAAGTCTATACCTAAATATGTCGGGCCGTAAGCCCTGAGGAGAAGACCTATACCGAAAGCTGTTATAGCGAAAATCTGCGTTATTAAAGTAATACCGACTACATCCCCAGGATAGCCTAGGTACGTAAGGGTACCGCCGAATATCATACCGTAAAGCAGTAAAAGAGCTCTCTTACCTTTACCTATGGCTGCTTTAATAGCTTCAGCTGTTGAGACACCTATAGGCCACGGATTTCTAGCCGGATAGAAAGGTGAGTCGAAAATGCTGTAGGCTAGTATTAAATCTATTAGCCCGGCGTAAACTACACCTATTAAAACCGGTATAAGGAAATCCACTGTAGTACCTCCGAGGAGGTATGGAATAGCTATAGTTAATAGAAGCACGTTACCTGCTTGGAAAGTAGCTCCTGAAATTACCGTCTGCATTAAGTTAACTGAGTGTACGTTTCTAAAGGCCTTAGCGAAAGGTAGGTAGGATACTGCTATAGCTATTAAAGCACCGATTATGGAAGTATTGGGGTTAACACCCACACGAACGATAAGTTCAAGCCCAATAATAGCTCCGAAAACACCTAAAAGAAGCCCTAAAACCAGTATTGGCGGTGAGTAAACTTTAGGATGCGCTTCCTTAGAGGTGGAGGTGCTCACTATATACACCTCATTATTAAACGCTTAATATAAGTATATAAGCATATATGTTTTAAGGATTTTATTAAAAATCCTTTGAAGCATTCGTAAATGGTTGACGATATAATATTCTAGTTTACATATGTAATAGTTAACGACGTTATTAATACTATTTAAACAGATTTTGAGTTGTTAATAAAGTTTACGTTTCCGCAACAACTCCTCTCTATGTCCCTTTTTAAACGTCGTCGGTTTGCTGCATTATTTTAAACATATCCCTAACGCGTTACGAAGGATCTGGCTTTCCTTAACGTTTTTCTATATATATGAAGTGTTACACACTACATAATTTAAAGCCAGACTGTTTTACATACTTAGTCTTTAGAAGAGGAGGTTTTCACTCATAAACTATGTCGTTAATATTTTACTCTCTTCCCCTATAGTAGTATTGGTGAATGCCTTGGTTGGAGCTTTCAGAAATGAGGTTCTGGAGTTGCTTAAGCAGCTTGTGTCTTACCCTACGGTGAATGACCCTTCTAAAAATTTAAAACCTTCTAAAGATATAGTTGAGTTTATGGTTGATTGGTTTAAGGGGTATGGAATTGACGTTAACGTTCTTGAGTCTAACGGTTACTACAGTGTTTATGGCTTGTTGGGTAGTAAGCCTTGCGTGATGCTTTTAGCTCATTTCGACGTAGTTCCTGTGGCGTTAGAGAGATGGCACTACGACCCCTTTAACTTAACGGTAGTTGACGATAAAGCTTATGGTAGGGGTGCGTTAGACGATAAATCTAACGTAGCAGCTATCATGATAGCTGTTCGTGAGTTAAGTAAGGAGAGTTTAGACTGCGGTGTTGCCTTCGCGTTTACAGGTGATGAAGAGATAGGCGGCGCTAACGGAGCGGGGGTGATGGCGAAGAAGCTTGAGTCTGAAGGGCTCATACCTAAATACTTAATAAACGGTGATGGAATGGGTATGAACGTCATAGTGAGGAGGAGGAAGGCGTTTAACGTCACTATATCTGTACCTGCCTTAAAATCTAGGGTTAGGGGCTTCGTTAAAAAAGTGAAGTTCACCGCCTACTACCCAACATCGCAACACGCACATGCCGCATACTTCATACCCGGCGTTGATTCCCACCCCTTACTAACGGCTTCAGTGTTTGTTAGGGAGGGCTCGCACTACGTTAGGCAGGTTAGGGGTACGTTCTTAAAATCTAACGTAATCCCCTCTGAGGTGGAGCTTGAGTACGTCACTCCAGACCCTCAAGGTGAGGATGTGGAGGTGGATTTAAACCTTACAGAACTTCTTAAATCCTTAATGAGTGTTTCCAGAACTCCCCTTGCCGTAAGGGGTTACAGCGACTTTGGAGTTACCGCAACACCCAACATGTACTCGTTAAGCGGTAATAATCATGTGGTAACCTTCGACGTTAGGGCTATGGCTTATGTTGAAGACGTCGAGAAAGCTTTCAATGATGTGGTGATGAATACGTTACGTAACGCTGAAGTTAAGGTAAGAAGCGATCCAGGCGGATATATGAACACACCACTCACATCTAAGTTAGTCACTACGTTCTTAGATGTCTTGAGAGAGGCTGGGTTTGATGGAAGGGTTGGTGAAGGTGCTGGAGCTAGCGACTCAAGGTACTTCACCCTCTTAGGAGTTGAGTCCATTGACTTCGGTCCCAGAGGGGGAGGTATGCACGGCGATGACGAATTCGTCGATATCCCCAGCTTAACCGTCTTGCCGGAGTTGTACGTTAAAGCGGTTAAGAAGTTAGTTAAGTAAGTATGTTTAAGTAGTTTTCTTTTCAGCTTTTAAACACTCCATCACACATATTTAAAAAGCAGCTACGCTCTTAACCCCTTCCTTAAGCATTTTCCTCAGCTGATACTTCATGAAAGCCGTTGAGAACGCTAGAAACGCCGTCGAGTAGAGAATGCCTATCAAAGCGGTTAAGTTAGGGTCGAGTATAGGGTTTGAAACCCCTAAGGAATATCTAATCAACTCTGCTGGGTAACTGAAGGGAGTCGCTAAAGCTATGTTTTGAACTACCGTAGGCAAGGATTTCAGCGGTGTTAACCCGCCAGTCGCTACCGGTAAGATCCAGCTAATAAACTCAACCACGGGCCCAGCGCTACCAGCACCTATTATCGTCCCACCCAATAACATCGCATAAGCTAGAAGCACGAAAAGCAGTGAAGCAACACCGGCTAAAAACAGTAATGGGTTAACTAAGGCTATCGTTGGGGGTGCTACGAACGTCGACACTACGCCGTAAGCTATTAAAAGAGCTACTGAATACCAAGCTATAGACACTGGAACCATGCCTAAGTAATGCGTGAATATCGAACTACCTGACGCTATCACATACTCCAGAACACCTAGTTGCAGTAACCACCTAAGCAACCACGCCCAATCCCAAGTTGCTGTTGAGTAAGCTAGAAACACTGAAATACCTATTAACACTCCAGCAGATAACGTACCTGCTTGAGCCTGCGATTCGGCGAAGAACGTAACCGGCGTTATGAACATGGAGAGCCATATAGCTAAAGACATCAAACCGAAGGCCAACCCCTTACTCCTAATGAGCTCGGCGGTTAGATATGCCTTAAGAACGGCTTTAGAAGCTCTTAAAAACTTCAAACCTTAACACCCTCCTTAAGTTTGCTCCTCTCCCAACGCAAGACACTAAGCTTAGTTAGCGGTAAGTAAGCTACGGCTAAGGCCGTAGCAACGCCTAAAAGCATTAAGGACCTCTCGACCGTAGCTATACCGGCTAACAACCTTTGAATTAACTCAACGCTGTTTGACGGAGGTATAAGCGCCGTAACTACATACATAGCTATCGGCATAACCCACCTAGGGTAGTAAACACCTACTAAAACCATGAGTAAGGGACGTAACACGTTCATAAGTCTCCACGACTCCCCACTATATGTGTATGTAGCCATAGCTACTGAAGTCGCTAACGGCGAGAAAGTTAAGGCGCTGAAGATACCTAATAAAAGAACTAAAGCGCTAGTTATGAAGCCTTCAAATCCCCAGTAGAGAGTTAATACAGGAACCACGCTGGTCAACCCTATAACTACCGAAAGGGTTAGACGAGGTAGGGGTATAGCTATGTAGTACATAAGCCTGTTTACAGGGCTGGACACTATATACGGCATCGTCCCAACCTCCTCGTCGAATATGGGCTTCCACATAATGTCATCTAAAACTACGAAAGTAGACATAAGTATGAAGCTACTCACTATGAAGAACGGTGCTGGATCTACACCCACTCGTGAAGCGAAGGCTTGGGGGTTCCCCACAGCGCTACCTACGATTAATACGAAGCCCGTTATCATGTAAGGCCATAAAACAAGCATTAAGAGTAAGCTCTTCCTCCTAAACACGTCAGCATAGACGAAACGCATTTCAACGCTGACGAGTTGTTTAAAGTCCGTCTTACCCACTTGAATCACCTGCGAAGTATATGAAGACGTCTTCCAGCGTTGGTTCCTCAAGCTTGAACTTCACTATGTCTAAACCTGCTGAAGTTATCACTTTAACTACGTCGTCAACTACCTCTTCAGGGTTTTTCGTCAATATCTTAAGCACGTAAGTCTCTTCGGAGCTTTGACTATATTGAGAAACCTCTAGTCCCATCTCCTTAAACGTGTTGATTATGTGGTTAGGTGCTTCACGAAGATGCACTTCTAAAGCTCTAACTTTAGGTATCCTACTCTTAAGCTCTTCAGGACTTCCTTCAGCAACAATCCTGCCTTTATTAATCATAACTATCCTATCGCATACTATCTCAACCTCAAACATGTTATGCGACGTATATAGAACTGCCTTCCCCTCTCTAGCTAATTCCTTAACTAAAAGCCTTATCTTCCTAGCTGAAGGTGGGTCAAGCCCTAAAGTTGGTTCGTCAAGAAACACTACAGGAGGGTCTTTAAGAAGCGCTCTAGCTAAAGATAACCTAGCCTTCATACCTAAGCTAAACTCTTCGAAAAGCCTGTCGCTACCGCCTAGCTTATCCAACTCAAGAAGGTTTAAGAGCTTATCAATCCTATCCTTAAGGATTTTAGGCGGTATGCCGTATAGAGCACCGAAATATTCGAGGTTCTCCCTACCAGTAAGTCTGTTGTAGAATCCCTTCTCAACAGTTAACATTATTCCTATCCTCTCACGAACTTTATCCGCCTCACGAACTACGTCGAAACCTTCAACGTAGGCTTCACCGCTGTCCGGTAGCAGTAAAGTCGACAATATCTTAATGGTTGTTGTTTTACCGGCGCCGTTAGGTCCTAATAAACCAACTACCTCACCATGCCTAACGTTAAGTGAGACACCTCTTAAAGCTTCGACATATTCAGTAACGCTACGTATTAAACCAAGCCTCTTCTTAGTCACGTATTTCTTAAATAAATTCCTAGCTTCAACAGCTATACTCACACATCAACACCTATTTGAGAATTATATAGTTACGTAAATATAACTTTCAACGCTTAGGTGATCAATTAAGGAACAATACTAACAACTTCTTAAATCGCTAAGTTCTTACGTTAGTTACGCTTATTCCTACGTTGTTCAGCGATCGGAAGATTTATAAGCTTTCCCTTATTTAGAGTGTTGGGTTTTCAGTTATGATGCATAAATTGAGTAGATGTAACGTTTGGTTAATGCTGTCTTTAGCGGCTATCGCCATACCTCTGCTTTTCATAGCTTTAGCTGCACTCCTCTCAGGGTGGTTTAACATATATAACAACGCTTTAAGCGACTTAGGCCATGCTGTAAGAAGTAACGTAGCTTTAATATTTAACCTTGGGTTAAGTCTCGGGGGTTTACTGCTAGTAATAACATCTATTGGATGTATCTTTAGAAGGTATAGAGTTCTCTCATACGTGGGTGTTTTAGTAGGTTATAGCCTAACCTTAGTCGCCGTTTTCGACGAGGTTTATGGACGGCTACATTTCATTGTTTCAGTAGCTTTCTTCCTATCCTTAGCTATTATGTTAATTACGTATATGGCGGTCTTTAAGAAAGTAACTCCTATACCGTCGTTGGTGGTGAGTGTTCTAGCTTGGTATGCGCATTTAACGTACAGAATCCCTAGAGGTGCTGCGATACCTGAACTTATCTCTATATTCGCTACAATGCCTTTCTATATTGACGTAGTTCTAAGGAGTTTAAAACCATGTGATGAACAACAGGGTTAGAAGACCATTTAACTCAAGTTAAACGATCTACTTGAAAAATCCCTTCAATTTTTCAACTTAAAAACCTACGTACTTATTCTTAGGTGCTCCACAAACAGGGCATTTATCGGGTGCTTCCTTACCTACATGTGTATGCCCGCATATCGGACATATCCATACATTACCTTCTAACGGCATATCCTGACCTTTATCCACGTACTCCTTAGCTTTCTTATAGAGTTCGGCATGTATCTTCTCAGCTTCTAAAGCCCATTTAAAACTTACTTCAGCGTTTTTCTCGCCTTGATACTTAGCTATCTCCATATAGACTGGGTACATCTCTTCAATCTCGAATACTTCACCACGTATCGCTAACTCAAGGTTTTTAGATGTGTTGCCTGGGCCGAAAGGTGCTCCAGCAACTACTTTAGCATCTACGTTTAAGTCTTTCAGTCTTTCGTAATGGTTTCTCGCATGTACTTGCTCCGCGTAAGCTATGGCTTTAAACAGCCTAGCTACGTTCTTAAAGCCTTCCTTCTCAGCTATTTCAGCGAATATTAAATACCTCATATGCGCCATTGATTCACCGCCATATGCCGACATTAAAGCGTCTTGAGTCATCGGTTTAACCATAGTATTAACACCGAATATATAACGATTCGCATGTTTAAATACTTTAGCAGGTAAGTACCACGTGTTAGTTTGCATTGTCGAATGTATAGACGTTATTTAATATGGTAAGTAGTTAGAAAATCTAACTTTATATTAGGTCAGCAGATCCTTATTACGCGTGAGGAACTCCTCGAAAACATTAACGAATTTGATTAAGTCTTCATCGGAATGCGCTATCGAGAGGAATAGATGTGGTTTCGTGGGTGATTGATATACGATGCCGTTATCGAGCATGTGCTTGAATAAAGCCTCACATGCTTTCACGTTTTTAGTTCTTTCTGAGGTCAAGCCGTTGATGGGTTTCTCCTTAGTGAAGTGTATGCCGACCATAGACCCCAGCCCAGTTACGTAGCTTTGAATACCGTGCTTTTCTACAACCTCCTCAAGCATCGACTTCAGCTTATTTCCAACACCGTATAACTTACTGTAGAAGCCCTCACCCTTACTTAGTAAGTCTTTTATTAACGTATAGCCTGCCCTCATCGTGAGAGGATTACCTACGAAAGTCCCTCCATGGAAAGCCCTTTCCCAGAAATGCGGGTGTTTCGTATGGTCTAGCAACTCCATATATTCGGCCTTACCTACTAAAGCCCCAGCACCTGGGAAGTACTGACCGCCAACCGTTTTACCGGTGGTTATGAGGTCTGGCCTAACCCCGAAGTAGTTTTGAGCGCCTCTGAAGAATCTAAACCCTGTTATTACTTCATCGAATATCAGTAGGAATCCCTCCTCATCAGCTAATTCCCTCAACCCCTTAAGGAATTCCCTCTCTGCCGGTATACATCCGGCAACACCCATTACCGGCTCAACTATTAACGCGGCCAGGTTCTCTCCCTTAACCTTCTTACGGACGCCGTCTAAGTCGTTATACGGTAGTAAAACTAAATCCTTAGGCGGTGCGTAGGTTAAATCTAACGAAGCCGGCTTATCGTATGGGTAGTTAACACCAGCGTGTAGGCCTTCATAGCCGCCGTGCCACCCACCTTCAAACTTACCTACCTTAACCCTACGTGTGTATGCTCGCGCAAGCCTCACAGCGTACATGTTAGCTTCAGTACCTGAGTTAGTAGGTCTAACCATATCCATGCCAAACCATTCAGTAACGGCTTCAGCCCACCTAACCTCCCACTCGTTACACCATCCGAAATGCGTGCCTAACTCCAGCTGCTCCCTTATCGCTTGAATAACGGGTTCGTAGCCAAACCCCGTCACTACAGCTCCGTGGCCCATCCAGAAATCTATGTATTCGTTGCCGTCGACATCCCACAGCCTAGATCCTTTAGCTTTAACTACGTAGAAGGGGTATGGGGGTATCGCCCTTAACCCGTATGAAACCCCTCCCGGTAGGTGTTTTTTAGCTCTTTCATAAAGCTCTCTAGACTTAGGTGTTCTATCTACGTAAACCACTTAAAATCACCTAAGAAGGCTGATGGGGTCATGACGTCCTTCATCGTTATAAGTCCCGGAGGTGCTTTCATAAGCCTGGGTATCATGTTTATAACCATAGCAGCCGTCGCTATATCGCCGGATACCCCTAAGTCATTCCTCCACCTAATGTTCGGCTCACCTTCAATAACCACTTCATCGTAGTCCTGCCTCCCTACGGAGGCGTAGAGATCGTATCTGATGAATTCCTTACCCCCTACGTAACCAACACCCCATCCGTGAATGCCGCTTACCCTACCCGGCTCTATCTTAAAGTACTGTGTCTCCATATACTTGTCAGCCACTACGGGTTCCTGACCCTCATCAACTTTATCTATCTTAACACCTAAAATACACGCTAGGAGCATTACAGACTCAGCGTAGCCTACGTGGGCTGTTATCTCACCACTGCTTATCTTAGCTTTAAACTCCTCGGGAGTCATGCTTAACCCGTACTTCTTCTGGAATGAGTACCTTCTCTTAGCAGCGTCTAGAGACCGCACCACGTGAATCCTGTTTATTTCAACGGCAACCGACGAGAGAACTGCCGGTAAAGTATCGAATACGTAACCTGGATTGACTCCAGTGCCTAAAACCCTTACGTTGTGTTTCTTGGCGTATTCGTCTATAAGGGTGGCCAACTCTGGGTATCTATACCATGGGTAAGCAAGCGTTTCTGAAGTGGATATTACGTTAGCCCCTACTGAAATAGCCCTAACTATCTGCGGGTATATCTTATCTAGGTATGTCCCTGTGGAGAGGACGACGACATGCGGCTTTACAGCCTTCATTAAAGTTAAAGCGTCTCGCTCATGAACCACCTTAACACCTAAGGACCTACCTAACCCTACGACCTCACCTAAGTCTTTACCTACTTTAGCTGGGTCGATGTCAACCCCACCAACCAACTCAACGCCGGCCTTCCTATCTAAGTACTTACCTACTAAAGCACCTATAGGACCTAAGCCATAAATCAACACTCTAAGGTTCTCGCCCATAAATACGCACCGATAATATCTTGCTGTAGGTTTAAATAAGTTTATCCTTACCTACGTATGCGATATTTCCTACCACGCCACTTAAGTGTTTCACTACATGAGGCCATCAACCCAGCAGCTAGGACTAAACCCGATAAAGGCGTTGTTAAAGCGTAACTCCTTGAGTAGTTATTTAGTTTAGCGCCATACATATGCGTGTAAGTCATTAAGCCGTAGTTAGCTGCGGAAGCTATCGTAAGGGTATAGACCCCTGTTAAGAGTCCTAAGAATATACCTAAAGGAGGCAGTACGTAGCTTAAGCCCACTAAAACAGCAGCGCTTAAAGCCTTAAACTTACTTCGGCAGTATGTGTGTAGAACTCTGCCTAGGACTTCAACGTTCTCCTTAATGGTTTCGTACCATTCAGTAACTACGAAGTTAAAGCCTTCAACTACTTTAAAAGGTATCCCCAACGCCTTAGCCCTCTTAGCTAAGGCTTTATCCTCAACTAACTCCCCTTTAACAGCTTCATGCGTGCCTAACCTTACATACACGTCCTTTAAAACACCCCAGCAACAGCCGTAAAACCAAGCTAAGCCACTCCTTAAATTGAATACTTTATTAAAGCCTAAGAAAGCATGTGAGAACGTAGTTAACACGACTTCAATACTACGGCATGTACTTGACCGGCAGTGGAAGGAAGGTGCGTAAGAAGCTAAGCCATATTTAACGGTGGAGCATATCAATCTCCTTAAAGCGTCTCTAGACTTAAACCATACGTCAACATCTATGAAAACTAAGACATTACCTGAAGAAGCCTTAAACCCTTGAATTAAGGCGTAGTTTTTCGGGGCCCAATCCACGGCAACGTCGTTAAGCCTTAAATACCTTACATTCAGGCTTAACGCATTACGTAACTCCTCAACCACCTCAGGCGTGTTGTCAACGCTATTGTCGTCAACAACAATAACCTCAGCCGGTTTGAAGTCCTGCTCGTCAATACTTAGTAAAAGCCTACGTAAGGAGTTAGAGGAATTCCTAGTGGGGATAATAACTGAAACCTTGATTCTATCATCAATAGGGCAAACCTCAGCTTGCGTAAGGGAATTTAAACTCTCCCGTAAAGATTTAAAGCCGTAAAGCCACGCAACCATGTTTAAAAACGTTAATCCAAACACTATTGAAATGCTTACGTCTAGCAACTCCATACCGTATCCTAGCAAATATTGCGTAGATAGTTAAATCTTAACATACTTAAAACTTTTACTTCATAACTCAGGGTTTTAGTTCAAACGCTTCTATCGCTTCTACATCTGAACACTGGATAAGGTTTTAACATATGAACTTCTCTTTAACTAACAGTTAACGAGTAGTGACTTAATAAAGCTGGCTTAGCTTTAAGTTATGGAAGTGGAAAGCATGCCTTTCCCGGGGAGGAGGGTTGTCGTAGGGTCTGACGATCTATACCCAGCTGTGGAGGCAGTTATTAAATATCTAAAGGAGAAGGGGTTTGAGGTGGTTTTGGTTGGATCGCCTAAGACAGGTAAGCCGGAGCCTGGCCTTTAGTCGGTTATGAAATAGGTAAATTGGTTGCTGAGGGATCCGCTGACTGGGGGGTTGCTATATGCTATACAGGTACGGGAATCTCCATCGCAGCTAATAAGGTCTGTGGGGTTAGAGCAGCTTTATGCAATGACGCCGAAACAGCGCGTGGAGCTAGGCTTTGGAATGACGCAAACGTACTAGCGATGAGCAGTAGACTCATAACTAACTACCTAGTTAAGGAAATACTAGAAGCTTGGATCTCCACAACAAACATAGATGTAAGCGAAGCTAACAACATAAAAACACTTAAAAAACTAGACGAAGGAAGGAAATGCCCATAAAACATTAACTCCCTCAATCGCTTTTAGCCACTTCTTACAACTTACCTTCATCACCCCACCTATCTTCCACTCCCGCTTTTCAGGAGCCTAGCTTCATAAGTCAAACCCTCCTTCTCACCCTTCACTAAACTCCCTCAAGCGAAGGTAGGAGCGGAAAATAATTTAAAAATAATGAAAAGCTACGAAACTTGAGGAGGCGTCTAGCTATGGGTTATGTTCGCGTTAAGGGAGTTATCGCTAATCCTTTGAAGCGAGAGGTTAGAGTGGAGGTAGAGTTCATAGCTGATACTGGAGCAATCTACACGATGATATCCAAAACCATTGCTGAAAAACTAGGTCTAGAGATCATGGGTAAGCGTAAGTTCAGAGTTGCGAGCGGTGATGCGGTTGAGTATCCAGTAGCTGAAGCATACATAATCGTTGAGGATAGAGGAGTTACAAGCTTAGTAGTCATAGGGCCGGAGAACACTATTCCATTACTAGGCGTCACCACACTAGAACTACTGGGCTATCAAGTCGACCCAGTAACCGGTAAGTTGAAGCCGTTAGAGCTAATGATCCTCTGAAACACTGAAACACAAACCGCATATGCATACACTTTTACTTTTTGCATATGCTTCATGCATATACTTCAGATGCTCCAAAACCTCGTTTTCTCGACCCATTCAATCTGAAGAAGGTTTGGAGTTGTTGTAACTGCTAAGTACTCCATAGACATTAACAGGTTATCTGCACTCATCTCAGCAAACTCTTCTACCTGCCTAAGCACCTTTCCTTTATCAGCGAAAGATATCTCAAAGCCTCTGGCGGACCTCAGCCTAACCCTTCTCCAGAACACTATACGACGCTCTTTACAACTAGTCCTGAGGGCTGTGGAAAGACTGCTCTATCCAGACAGGCTTTCGAGAAGTGAAGATTCAGGGACGTAGCTGGAGACCTTGCAGTACCAGCACTAGACGAGAGGAGGTAGGCATTGTCGATCTAATGCTTAGATAGTTCTCAGCTCTTTCAAAGCATAGAAAACTAGCGGCGTTCATAGCTGACAATATTTTCCAAGCTGTTTCTAGAGTGTTGTAAAGCTTAAATGTTTTGGATAGTTTTCTATTTTGAGTGATGATGTTGTGGGTTAATGATCTCCTATCCTATGATCAGTTATGTTGTGCGGGTTTTGGGGGTTGATGTTCTCTATGACGTTCAATCAAATAGGAGGTGTGTGGCGCTCACTTCGACGGAACCCCATGAAGTACGGATGGAATCTACAAAATAGAGTTGAAAGCTGGATAGACGAGTCCCCTGCGACTAATGAGGGTATAGAGGTTGGAGATGAGGCAGTATGGCAGTTCACACTACGTAGGGAAGTTGCTGGAAGAGCTTTAGAAGAGGGGTGAGCGATTCATCGCGGTGAGCTTCAATGTTTGACGTTGCAGAATATTCTAGGTGGATGGAGAGCGCGAGGAGGACTTTGGGATCTGCCCACGGAGATTTAGAGCGAGGTGACTTTAACTGGGCTTGCTTCAAAGCTCATCAAGTCGCTGAGAAGGCTCTCAAAGCGTTGCTGTGGGGGGTGGGGGCCCCTACCCCTGGACACTCGCTACCAAAGCTCCTTAACAAGGTAAGGGAGGTGCTATCAGTTGAACCTCCTCAAGACGTGTATGAAGCCTGTATAAGGTTGAACAAGTTCTATATAGCTGCGAGGTATCCGAATGCGTGGAGCGAGGGAATTCCAGAAGAGTACTACTCACGTAGCGAAGCAGAGGAGGCTATACGCTATGCTGAAGTAGTCCTGAAGTGGGTGGAGGGGATATGGAGAGAGTTGTCGAGGTTAGGAGGAGGCTAAAGGAGGAGGCTATTAGAAGAGCTAAGACGTTCTCCGAGTGCGTGAAGAATAAGTTGGGGAAAGTGACTACTATGGTCTTCGGTAGCTATGCAAGAGGAGACTTCAATGTTTGGAGCGATATCGATGTACTTGTGGTCGTCGATTCGGTTCTACCCAAAAACCCGCTGAGGAGGCTCGACATAGTTGAGGAGTGTCTCCTTGCTGTAGGTGTCGTTGAGCCGATAATTCTCACAATCAATGAGTTCATGGAAAAACTACGTAAGAAGGATCCGGCGGTCGTGGAAGCAGTTGATGAGGGTATAGCAATATTAGACGACCTCGAACTGAGGAAGCAGATAGAAGAGGATTCAAGGACTTTTAACTGAAGACCCTTCGAATCGTGCGTGATGTATACTTCTAAACCTCCATATTGTCCTTTCACGATAAGGATGAAGAATCCTGAACCCCCTCTGCCTTCGCCCCAGGGAGTTTAAGGCGATGAAGCCAGCTCCCCGAAAGCAGGGGTGGAGGAAACCATGAGAAATGAAGGCAAAAACAAAAGGATCAGACCTCTAGAGGAGAGAATAGGATTAGGAAAAGAAGTATAGAGGGCTATACAGAACATCTCTAGTGATAGCTTATAACACAGTATAATAATAATAGAAACTATATTGCTGAGAAGTGTAATGAATACATTGCCGCCCAGCCGTAGCGCTAAGATACGAGTAAGTAACCTCTTCCTAACATACAGTACTGGAGACTATGGATCGTGCTTACATTAAGGTAGTTAATTATTGATTAGCTAAGATATGTTTAGATATTAGGGTGGGGATTTCTGGAGAGGTTTGAGGAAGCGAGGAGGTGGTTTGCTCAAGCACTTAGGGATGTTAAGGCGGCTCGCGATAGTGTTGATGATGGGAATTACGAGTGGAGTAGTTTTCAGTCACATCAAGCAGCTGAGAAGGCGTTGAAGGCATTGCTTTACGCGCATGGGAGGAGTGCTTGGGGGCATGGCTTAGTAGAACTCCTAGATTATTTGAGGGAGGTTGAGGAGGTAGGTAGTGAGTTATATGTAGCTGCTAGAGAACTTGATAGGCACTACATACCGTCTAGGTACCCGAACGCTTTCGAGTCTGGATACCCGGGGCTCTACTACGATGAAGTAACTGCTAGGAGAGCCCTAGATAGCGCTAAGCTCATAATTGATTGGGTGAGAACACGTTTGAGAAGTCTTGGATTAGCGCTGTAGAGGAGGCGGTGAAGAAGATCAGGGAGAAGGTAGGGCTTGTGGAGGCAGTCATAGTCATCGGTTCCTGGAGCCGTAGTGGTGGAGGTGTGTGGAGCGATGTTGACGTACTCGTAGTTACCGATGAAGTAGAAGGTATGAACATCCTAGATAGGTTCGCTATAGCTTCCGAGCTCGACCTACGTAGGGTGGACGTATTCATGTACAGTTACAGTGAGTTAGAGTCCATGGCTAGGAAAGGCAATCCCCTAGCACTATCAGCACTCATAGAAGGGGTTAAGCTGATTTCAAGTAGAAGGGTAGATGAGTTAGCAAGGCGCATATCCAAGCACTACATCAGGATAGGGAGGATGTGGAAAGCCGTAGACTGAAAGAAGAGAAATGACTCCAGAGGCTTGCTCTCTAGAGCGATCGACAAGCTGTGGATATATAGTCGCAACCTGTTCTGTATAATTCCTCGGTATTCTTAAATGTTTTAATTACTTTCTGTATACTCTTAAGTTTATGTGTTGGTTGAGTGGTTTTGTTTGGTGTTGGTGAGGGGTTTATCCACCTATAGGGTAGGTGGATCCCTGAGGTAGTATCGTAGAGATTAGGGGAGAGAGTGGGTAAGCGTGTGCGGGGGTGCTTGGGTCACCCCTAAGAGCCTCTGCTGTGAAGGATGAAGCCAGACAGAGCAGAGGAACAAAACATGAGGGGATGAAGAAAGTGATTAGGGAAATCGTTCAGACCGAACCCTTAATGTATCAGTGTACCGGAACTAATATATGACCCTCCCCCGCTTTTAAAGGCGGGATTTTCGCTGCTGGGTCTTGAGCGATACCCCTCTCCTTAAGGGAGTTACGGGACACCACCAATCATCGACCTTTAGATGATCTCAAGGCTTCGTGTGGGAGGCATTATGTAGGTTGCGTGTATGCTTTAGTTGATATTGCTTAAGTTTTACCTCCTACACATCAGCATTATCGCCGAGAATAAATTAGAAGCAATTACATAAAAACCTTCCCATTCCCGTCATAAATAGCGAAGCCTCAAATAAGTTGGTGAAGTTTAAAATGCTGGCTTAAACGGGTTTTGTTAGGAAGCCATTCCTTCTTAGGAAGTCTATCGCAATGTTAACTACTTCATCTTCCTTACCTTTAAGTAGATGCCCACCGCCGCGGATTATATGGAGTTCTGCTGTGAAGCCCTTCTCCAAGAGTTTCTTAAGCAGTAATTGCGACTGCTCTAAAGGTACCATAGTGTCTGAATCGCCGTGGATTATGAGTATATAGCCTGTCATCCTATCCACGTATGTTATCGGGCTGGATAGCTCGTATATGTCTTTACTTTCTTCCGGCGTTCCTATAGAGGATTTGACTAGATCTGCTACGTACCTTTGCGGGGTCCCCTTCTCAAACTTCGACAGGAAGTAGTATAGGTGGGCTAAGTCAACCCATCCAGCCACGTCAATAACGAAGGAGACCTTCTCCTGAGTTGAGGTAAGTAACGCTATCGTACCACCTAACGAAACACCGAATAAACCCACTCTAATCGGGTCTACGTTATCCAACGTTTTAATTTTCTTAAGTGCGTTAACAGCTACGTAAACTCCGTCGCTAGCGTCCGTATATTTAGGTGCTAAAGCTACGAAACCGTTCTCAGCGAATTTCCTAGCGAAAACTTCAACGTCGTCCGGCGTTTGATTAAACGCATGTAAGACAACTACCCCCGGGTATCTACCCGGTTCCTTAGGCGTTACGGTATAGCCTATCATATCCGTTAATTTAGCCTTAACCACTTCATGCCTAAGCAACATTTAAACCGCCCTCCGAAATAGTTAAATATTTGGTAGGTAATTATAGTTCTTGGTGGTTAGATCTCACCTCGGATGTGGAGGGAAGGTGGGTAAAGCTCCGAAGGAGGTGGGTGTGAAGCCCTAGGCTTAAGATGTGTGGTTTCCCCTAAAGCTCGAGCGCCCCCATCACGTGGTGATTAAGGAGGTGATCCCTTGGTGGGGGACGCAAATGAGGGCTTTAGGCGGGGTTGCCACGAATGGGGGTGAGGGCTGTAATATGCCACCGATGAACTCAAGAGGTGGCTGAACCTAATGAACCCCAAAGCCTACATAGGCTTACAAATGCCTATGTAGGCTAAACCCCTATTTCTAATATGTGTTTGGTAAAGTTAAATAACTCTATGTTTTAAGTTGTAAACAAGGATGGTGTGCTATGCTTGAGGGGTTAGTTACCGAGAGTTTGTTGGTTAGGATCTCGTTAATTGCTTTAATACCTTTCGCAGCAACTGTTTTCGGGTCTTTAATCATATTTGTAAACTATAGGTTTGGTGAGGTGGGGTTAGATTTCGGGTTGGGGTTTGCGGCCGGGGTTATGATTTACGTGACTTTCGTTAATCTTTTAATACCTTCTATAGACTACGGCGGTATAGTTAATTCCTTAACAGGGTTTGCGGTGGGTGTTGCTTTAGTTAAGGTTTTAGATGTTTTAATACCTCATACGAGACTTATTAGGGCTCCAGGCGGGTCTAAAGACCGTAGAGCAGTAGCTAGGGTTGTTTTAATTGCTTTAGCTATAGCGATTCACAACATACCTGAGGGTCTTGCCGTAGGTAGTTCCTCCGTATACAGCTTAAGCGATGGATTCGCTGTTTCCTTAGCTATAGCGCTTCAAGACGTTCCTGAAGGGCTTGCCGTAGCTGTTCCCGTAGCTAACTACAGTAAGTCAGCTTTTAAAGGGTTTTTAGTGGGTGCTTTCAGCGGTTTTACGGAGTACTTAGCTGCTTTCATAGCTTTAGTGGCTGTCTTAGATTATGAGATCTTAACCCCGTTTATGATGGCTGTCTCGGCTGGAGCTATGGTTTATATCGTGATTCATGAGATAGTTCCGGAGGTTTTCGGTCATGAGCATGACGAACCAGCAACGCTTGGTTTCTTCTTAGGGTTGTTGTTGGTTATGGTGTTGAGTTCTTCAGGTTATGTTTAATCTTATATTTATCTATAGTGTAGTATGAGGTGTTGACTTGACTGAAGCTAAACGCGTTAAAGACGAGGTTAGGAAACGGATATGGGATTTAATGGTTGAGTTAGGCATTGCTACATTCCCTAAACCACCGCATGGTAGGATACCTAACTTTATAGGTGCTGATTTAGCAGCTGGTAAAGTATTCAACACCGATTTATGGAGGGAAAGCAAGGTCGTTGAAGTCTCTCCAGACAGCCCTCAAAGACCTGTAAGGTATAGAGCTCTTTTAGAAGGTAAAACCCTACTTATGCCCACACCAAAGCTTAAGGAAGGCTTCCTTATTTTAAACCCCAACGAAATCCCTAAAAACGCTTTAAACGAAGCATCAACAATAGGCGGGGCTTTTAAATACGGTATACTCGCCTCAGACATTAAAACATTAAGTAGGTTAGGTAAAGTCGACTTAATAATCACCGGTTCAGTTGCGGTAGACATCTACGGAACTAGATTAGGTAAAGGCGGGGGTTATTCAGACCTGGAGTACGCAGTCTTAAAAGAGTTGAAGCTCGTAGACGAAAACACACCAATAATCACTACAGTACACGATATTCAACTAATTAAAGATAAACTACCTAGGGAGAAACATGACGTGCCGGTAGACCTAATAGCAACCCCCACCAAACTCCATAAAGCTTTAGAGCCGACGCCGAAACCTAAAGGCCTATACAAAGACTTACTCAACGACGAAACTAAGAATATACGCATAATAAAGCAGTTAACAACGCTTAAGTAAGTGAACGCCATTTAATCATAAAAACTTCACTACATATAGAATTTACTTGGCATACGGTAAAAATCTGACGTAGAAGCTAAAGTTTATTAGGAGTTTGGCATTAAAGTTCTGTAGGTGATTGGAGTGGCTGACCCTGGATACTTAGCTTTTTACATAGCTACCGGACTCTTACTAGGTACTTTCTACGGCTTAGCTACAGTAGGCCTTAGCTTTACATTCGGTATATTGAAGATACTTAACAGCGGCCACGGTAGCTTCATAATGATTGGTGCTTACGTTAGTTACTGGAGTTTCGTAATTTTAGGTTTACCTCCTCTGGTATCGGCTCTCTTGGCTTTTTTAATAGGTTTTATGTTAGGTCTTGGTTTATATTACGGCATAGTATCACGCATACTTGGAGGACCTGAACTCATTTCCCTCGTTTTGATGTTTGCTATGGGGATATTACTGCAGGAATTCGCTAAGTTTGTCTGGACCCCCACGATCAGAGGGTTTACGTGGGATCTCGGTCGCGTAAGTCTCTTTGGGTATGCGTACCCCACAACGCGTATCGTTGGCGGTGTGGTAAGCGCGGTAATAGCCTTAGGTCTTTACATATTCCTCTATAGAACGAAAGTCGGAAGAGCTATAAGAAGTGTCGTGGAAAGTGCTGAAGGAGCGACTTTATGCGGGGTTAACGTTAATAGGATTTATGCCATTAGCTTGGCGATAGCTTTAGGGTTAACAATCGCAAGCGGTGGTTTAGCAACTCTTTATGTTTCAGGAGGTATAGAACCTTACATGGGTGATCCATACACAACTAGGGCTTTCGCCATAGCAGTTTTAGGAGGTCTTACATCACCGTTTGGTGCGTTCATCGCAGGCCTACTCTTCGGAGTTATAGAGAATCTCTCCTACGTTTTACTCTCACTAACCAACGTGGCCAATCCATTCTCTATGACTAGGTTTATAGCCTTCGCTATGATTTTAGTTGTGTTGTTAGTTAGGCCTCAAGGAATTATGAGGAGGTGATATCCATGGATTTTAAGAAGTATTACCCGTTAATACCTATGTTCATTATCTCCGTAATTCTATTAGCTGTTAGGTTAGCAGCCCCCGAGCTTTCACAGATAGTTTCATTAGCTCTTTTCTATGTAGCGTTAGGCGAAGCTTTCAACATATTTACTGGATTGACTCTATACGTCTGCTTTGGTTACGTAGCTTTCGTTGCTTTAGGCATGTATGGAAGTGGCCTAGCCTTAAAGTATATCCTCGCTACTTCAAACCCACCTTTAGTGACTACAATTCTCTTTAGTTTTGCCGTAGCCGGGTTTTTCGCTTTTATACTTGCGTTAGTCGTGGGGTCTATAGGGTTGAGGTTGAGAGGGGCGTTCTTCGCCATCGCTACGGTAGGACTTAGTGAAGGACTTAAGAACTTCATAGAAGGTACTGGTATATGGGGAGGTAGTAGCGGGCTTATAATAGCTGGGGATTTAATAAGTTCTTACGGGCATGAGACGTACGTCTTCGTATCAACGGAGTTAGCAGATTATTTAATGTTTGCTGTTTATGTATTGTCGTTGCTCGTCATGTTTTTAATTACGAAGTCTAGATTCGGCTATGGATTAACAGCTTTAAAAGAAGATGAAGACGTAGCTAACGTGATGGGTGTGAATACCGTAAGGTATAAATTAATGACGTTCGTCATTAGCGCTGCTCTTGCCGGCATGATAGGAGCTACTAAAATGCTTAAAGACCTGGTTATATATCCTCCCCAGGCTTTCGCTATATCCTACACCGTTGAAGCAATAGTTATAACAATGCTTGGAGGGTTAGGAACGGTTACAGGGCCTGTAATAGGTGGTTTGGTTTACAGCATTTTGAAGTACATGCTTACAGTTAGTTTTCCAGGGCTCCAGCTGTTAATCCTAGCACCCGTGCTTATAGCCGTTTGTGTCTTGTTCCCCTACGGCATCGTTGGATGGGTTAAGAGGAGGTTTAGGGGGACGCTCATTGATTACCTCCTTGTTTAGGGGTGAGTAGTGTGAGCGAGGAGTTATTAAAGCTTCAGGAAATCTCAAAAAGTTTCGGCGGTATTAGAGCCCTTAAGAATGTGAGCTTAACGATCTCTATTGGTGAGAGGTTAGCTATAATAGGTCCTAACGGCGCTGGAAAAACAACACTCTTTAACGTGATAAACGGCGTTTACAAGCCGGATACCGGTAGAGTATTCTTCGCTAATGTTGACGTAACAGACCTGCCGGCTTTTAAAAGGACGCGAATGGGTATGGCTAGAGCTTTCCAGATACCGAGGCCTTTTCCTACAATGAGCGTTTTAGATAATGTCATGGTTAGCGCTTTATTCGCTGGCAAGTTTAAGAGCGTTGGAGAAGCTAGAGAAAGAGCTGATGAAGTTCTTGAATTAGTTGGTCTTGCCAACAAAAAGCATGAGTTAGCCGTTAACTTAACCTCACCTGAGAAGAAGTTGCTGGAGTTAGCTAGGGCTTTAGCACCTAAACCAAAGCTCTTACTACTTGATGAAATAGTCGCTGGAATACCCCCTGCCGAAGTCGATAGGATAATGTTGTTAGTTAGGAACGTATCTGAGAAGGAAAATATAGCCGTAGTTGCCTTAGTAGAGCATGTTATGAGAGTTTTAAAATACGTTGAGAGAGTGATTTTCTTGCATGAAGGCCGGGTGCTTATGGATGATAAACCTGAGAAAGTCCTTAGCAGCGAGACCGTGAAAAACATATATCTGGGGAGGATTTATGACTGAAGGTAAAGTTCTTAAACTAGAAAACATTGAAACGGGATATAGAGGCGTTCAAGTACTTTGGGGTGTAAACGTAGATGTGGGCCCTAAAGAGATAGTTGCTGTGTTAGGTCCTAACGG
This sequence comes from Zestosphaera tikiterensis, assembly GCA_003056265.1. Classification (GTDB taxonomy): domain Archaea; phylum Thermoproteota; class Thermoprotei_A; order Sulfolobales; family NBVN01; genus Zestosphaera; species Zestosphaera tikiterensis. The sequence continues at coordinate 196,395 of NBVN01000001.1, forward strand.
TGCTGGAAAAACAACACTTATGAAAGCTACGATGGGTTTCCTAAAAGTTTGGAAGGGCTCCATAATCTTCTTAGGTAGGGACATAACGAAGATACCTAGTCACGAAAGAGTTAAGCTAGGCATAACGTTAGTACCTGAAGGCAGGAGTATATTTCCTAATATGACTGTAGAAGAGAATTTAATGATGGGGGCATACATGTATAATATCAAGAAAGACCATAGAGTTATCGAGATGTTGGAAGTCGTGTACAACTTATTCCCTATACTACAGGAGAGACGTAGTCAAAAAGCCGGTACTTTAAGTGGAGGTCAACAGCAGATGCTTGCCATAGGGAGAGCCTTAATGACCAACCCAAAGATACTCTTGCTGGATGAACCAACTTTAGGGCTCGCGCCAAAGCTCGCCGGTGAAGTGCTTAATACCGTAGCTAAGCTTCGTGACGAGTTAGGACTGTCTATACTGCTTGTTGAAGAGAAAGTTCTGTTAGCTACGAACATAGCAGATAGGATTTACATAATGAATCAAGGCAGAATTGAACATGAATTCCTGAAAGAAGACCTTACTAAAAAAGAGGAAATTCTTCAGAAGTATATAGGATTTTAGGAATTATGAGTAAACTTTAGTACTATCTAATATTGAAATCTAAAAAGTTTATTAACCAGAGAATAACATCAAACATGTGGTGGTAAACTTGGCTCAAACCAAAGCTTTAGCTATCACAATCTTAGTAGCTGTAGTCTTCGCTGCTCTCGGGTACTTAGCAGGTCAGATGACAGCACCTCGAACAGGTGCAACAGTAACGGTAACTAGTTATGCTACGGTTACTTCTTACGTAACTGTATCTCGAACGGTTACGCCAACAACTTCGCCTGTTGCTGTGCCTGAGAAAATAACTATAGGTCTTACTTTAGGTCTTTCAGGGGCTTATTCATATGCTTCAACGCAGGGGTTGCGTGGAATTCAAATAGCTGTTAAGTGGATTAACGAAGTTTACGGAGGTATTAACTTAGGCGGTAAGAAAGTGAAGATCGAGCTTAAGTACTATGATGATCAATCAAATAAGGAGCTTGTCCCAAGTCTTTATGAACAGTTGATAAAGGTTGATAAGGTTGACTTTCTGTTAGGACCTTACGGCTCACCTTTAGTATTTGTTGCCGCACCTGTAGCAGAGAAATACGGTAAGTTGATGATAAATTGGATGGGCACTAGCGACGTAATACATGAGCAGGGATATAAGATGATTGTGATGGTTTCAACGCATTCTGGTTCGCAGATGAAGCCCGCGATGGAGATGGTTAAGTCCTTAGATCCTAACGCTAAGGTGGCGATAATATATAAGGAGGACGAGCATAATAGGTTATTAGCTCAAGGCGCACGTGAAGCAGCTAAGCAGTTAGGTCTGCAGGTAGTGTTCGATAAGTCTTACCCAGTTGACATTAAAGACTTCACACCGATATTTACGGAGATGGCTACGTATAAGCCGGACGTTATAGTTATATGCCCTCACGAAGCTGACGGCATATTAGCGGCTACGCAACTTGCTGAACTCAATATAAACGCTAAACTCATGATTATGGGTTTCGTCCCAAGCTTAGCTTCATTTAAGAGGGCCTTAGGGAACTTAGCTGAGGGTTGGGCTGGAACTAACCAATGGTCTGTAGGTGCTTCATACACTCCAGACGACGCTAAGGCTTTGGGATATGAGTGGTTTGGACCTACGGAGGAGGAGGTCTTAAACCTCTATAAGCAGATAGCACCGCCTGAGGACTTCCCCTCAGAACACACCGGCGCTGGTGCTGCGGCTGTGTTAATCTTAGCTAAAGCTATAGAGAAAGCTCAAAGTCTGGATCCCCAAGTCGTTAGAAATACGTTAAATACAATGAAGGTTATGACTTTCTACGGACCTTTCCAAATAGATCCAACGACGGGTAAGCAGATAGCTCATAAAGAAATACTCTCGCAATGGCAGCAAGGGAAGTTCGTGCCTATATGGCCGCCTGAAATAGCTCTTTCAAAACCTGTATACCCGATACCTACTTGGGATGAAAAGAGGCAAGGAAAGCAGGCAGTTCCTTCATAAAAGTATTTAACTACCCTCCGCTCTAAGTTTAAAACTTTTTATTATAGTTAAGACATAAGTATTAATGGGTCTTAGTTTTGAGGGTTGGTTTTGTTACTATTGGTCAGTCTCCTAGGGTTGATGTTTTTAACGATATTAAACATTTACTACCTAAAGATATTGAAATCGTAGAAAAAGGAGCTTTAGACAACTACACAGAAGAAGAAATAAATAAAAAATTAAAACCAAGAAAAAACGAAACAACATACATAACAAAACTAAAAAACGGAAAAGAAGTAAAAATATCAAAAAACAAAGTCGTGAAGCTATTGAAGGACGTGATCAAGGAATTAAATAAGGAAGGTGTTGATTTGATAGTGATTTTATGCACGGGTAGTTTCCCAAGGTTCGCATCTGAGGTTCCTGTGATTTATCCTTATAAGTTGTTAGAGGGTTTTGTCTCAGCTTTAAATCCTAGGGTTTTAGGCGTTTTAGCTCCTGCTCAGGAGCAGATTAACTACTTAACTCGTAGGTGGTTAAAGAAATGCCCTAAGGTTGTGGTTGAGGCGATCTCACCATATACCTCAGACCTGAAGGACTTCCTTAACGTGGGTAAGCGATTAGCTGAGGAAGGCGTTAAAGTAGTGGTTATGGATTGTATAGGTTATTCAATATCTCAAGCTCAGGTTATTAAGGCTTCCTTAGGTGAGGATTCTCTAGTGTTAAATCCTAGGTTGGCATTAGTTACTTTTATTAGGGCGTTGACGTTTTTCTCGTCTTAAGTTAGTGTTGTTACCGCGTATTTGCTTTTATTAATCCTTTCATAACATATTTATTTGTCAGAGGGTGGGTTATTGAAGTTGGTTGAATGCTCTGTAACCCATAACTTGAGGGTTAGACCGGAGTATCATATTTTAGGGCTTGAATGTGGTGAGTTAGGTTCGATAGAGCCCGGTCAATTCATCACTGTTTCTGTAGATAGTGTTGAAATGGTCTTGAGAAGGCCGTTTTCGATATATAGAGTGTTTGAAAACCGTGGGGTTATTGAGATATTCTTTAAGGTAGTTGGTAAAGGGACTAAAGCCTTAAGTGAGTTGAAGGAGGGTATGGCGGTGAGTGTTTTAGGTCCTTTAGGTAAGGGCTTTCCGCTTTACGAAGGCGTTACGGCTGTTTTGCTTTCTAGGGGTGTTGGTTTAGCGTCTCTAGCTTTATTAGGTGATAAGTTGAAGGGGTTGAAGAGTAGGGTGGTTACCATAGCTAGTTTTAAAGGTAGGGATGCTGATTTAGCCTCCGATAATGAGTACGTGAAGTCCTTTTCTGACGAGGTTATTGTGTTGTATGACGAGGATCGCAGTAGTGATGTAGAGAACGTGAGGTACTTGCTAAACAAGGTTAAGCCGGACGTCGTATATACGTGCGGCTCTAAAAGGTTGGTAAGGCTTCTTAAAGAGTTGCCTTACGAAGCGTACGTAGCTTGGGAGGAGAGGATGGGGTGTGCCGTTGGAGCGTGTCGTTCATGCGCTGTTAGAACCGTAGCTGGGTATAAGCTAACGTGTTACGACGGACCTGTTTTTAACGTAAGGGATTTAATTTTATGAATAGGTTATGGGGGAAGTTACTACTATGGAGTTAGATTTAAGTGTTGAAATAGCTGGTTTAAAGCTTAAGAACCCAGTTATGAATGCTTCAGGCACTTATGACCCGTTAAGGTATGAAAGCCTCGTGGATCCGAACCTACTTGGTGCTGTAGTTCTTAAGAGCTTAACGTTAAACCCTAGGGAGGGTAATCCCCCGCCGAGAATAGTTGAGGTGGCTTGCGGTATAGTTAACTCAATAGGTATTCAGAACGAAGGTGTTGAGGAGTTTATAAAGGTTAAAGTCCCTCTGCTTAGGAAGTTTAAGGAAGCTACCTTTATAGCTAGCGTTGCTGGGTTAACACCCAATGAGTTCGCTGAGGTTGTAGAAGCTCTAGAAGGTGTTGACATATTTAAAGCGTATGAAATCAACACTTCATGCCCTAACCTTGAGAAAGGTGGTGTAAACTGCGCTTTAGATGAGCGTTGTATACAGCAGGTAACGAAAGCCGTCAGAGGTAAAACCAACAAACCAGTTATCGTGAAGCTAGCTCCAGACGTCACAGATATTGTAGCTATAGCTAAAGTGGCTGTGGATGCTGGAGCTGACGCATTAACTATAGCTAACACGTACAGAGCGTTAGTCGTGGATTTGAAGTCTAGGAAGCCGATCCTACATAACGTAACTGGAGGTCTCTCAGGACCTGCGATAAAACCTATAACACTTAGGCTGGTTTACGAAGTAGTTAAAGCTTTAGACGTGCCTGTAATAGCTTCCGGCGGTATAACCTCAGCGAATGACGCCTTAGAATATCTCTTAGTTGGTGCTAAGGCCGTTCAAATAGGGACCATGAACTTCGTAAGGCATGATATAATGATTAAAATAATCGAAGGTATTAAGAAGTTCATGGTCGATGAGGGAATAAAAGACATTAAAGAATTTATAGGCACTTTAAGAACGTAATCAAAGCACTGCTACGTAACGCCGAAAACCTAAACGTTTTCAGCATATGATCAGCGTCGTGTTCACGCTGAAGATTAGGTTAGGACTTTTTCAAGCATTCCTTTATCGATGGCTGTTTTTATTTCTCTAGCTATTCTTCGTCCGACGCTCATGGGTTCGTTCCAGTAGAGGTATGAGTATGGGCTTCCGTTTATGTAGAGGTTTGTGCCGGCTACGATCCTCCCTGAGAATTCGAAGACTATGATTTCAGCGTCTTTAGTGATTATGCTTTCTAGGCAGAAGGGGCCTATCACGCCCGGAGGTAGTTCCTCCTTAGTGGTTTTAACGAATTTCTCTCCGTAGTCAAGTATCTTAGGTAGGAGGCTCTCCCTCAACACTAACGGTATGTTACCGACTACTGTAAACGTGGGTTCAGCCCCCACCTCCAAGTAGGTGTTGGGCGGTAGTCTCTTCAGCCCGTCTATGTCTGATTCGTACCTTATGTCTGCGCCCAAGATCTCCAGCCTGTTTAACGTGGGGCTGTAGAAGTAGTGGTAATATGCCGTCACGCCTAACACATATTCTTGAATTAACGCTTCGTTGAAGTTTCTTATGGTGCCTTGCTCGACGAGCTTACTTAGTTTGTAGGTTATTACTTCCTTATCTTTAGCTATGAAGTAGTCTTTACCGCCTTTAGCGCCGGCTAACTTAACTATGACTAGCTTATCTATAGCTTCATCTAAGCTGTATGTCTTCGGTATCGGTATGCCGGCTTTCGAAAGTAACTCCATTTTAAGTTTTTGATTTGCTTCAACCTTAAACAACGTTCTTAAGCCGAAGATCGGTATCGGTATGTTTTCAGCGCATTCGATTCCGACGTACTCTACGTAGCTTCCGTGAGGTACTATAACGCTGTTTAACTCTTTAAGCTTCCTCACCACGTCTTGAGAGCATATATCACTCCACTCATCTACAACCACGTATTCATCCACTAAGTGATTAAACCCTCTGTAGAAGGGTAACCTATCGCGTTTAGCAATGAGTGTGGTTTTAAAACCTTCTAACTTAGCCCCATGCACTATCTGTAAGGCTGAATGACTTGCTAACGTAGCTATGGATAACTTACCCACGTCGTAGTCCTTAAGCAGCGTTCCTACGTTGAAACCCATATCACATGCCCAACGCTTTCTTAGCATAGCTTACAGCCCTCTCAATAAGCTCTCTATAGTTCCCGAGGTATTTGAGGTAGTCGAAACATTCGTCGATTTCCTCAGCAGGTAGGGTTTTACCTACGTCGCTTTTTATGAAGACTTCCTTTAAGCTTAAGCCTTTCTCGAAGGACTCCCTGGAGAGCTTCCTAAGGATTTCATGCGCCTCCACCCTAGGGATGCCTCCTAAGATCACGAGCTTCGACGTTAAGCACTCACTCATTATGTTGCCTTTAGTTAATTCTAAATTCCTCCTCATAGACGCCTCATCCACTTCAAGTCTTGACGCTATAGCTACAGCGTCTTCAAGCATCTGATCTATTGCGAGGAAAGCATGCGGTATTAAGACTCTTTCAGCGCTGCTGTTCGTTAAGTCCCTCTCATGCATGAGTGGGATGTTCTCAAGGGCTGTGATGAGCAGCCCTCTTAAAACCCTTGCCAACCCGCAAACCCTCTCAGCGATTGACGGGTTCCTCTTATGCGGCATAGCGCTACTCCCCACCTCACCGCTTGAGATGAAAACCTCAGCTATCTCATCCCTCATAAGCTCCCTAACCTCTAACGCAAACCTATCCAGTTGCGAGCCTAAGATAGCTAAAGCCGAGATAAGTTCGGCGAAGCCGTCTCTAGGCGCTACTTGAGTTGAGATTGCGTGAGGTTTTAAACCTAAGTGGTTTAGGGCCACCTCCTCAACGGTTAACCCCCTCCCAAACCATCCAGCCATGGTGCCGACGGCGCCGGCGATCTTACCTTGAACGACCCTGCCCTCAACTTCTTCAATCCTCTCGTAAGACCTTGAGAGTTCGTAGACGTAGTTAGCTAGTTTAAACCCGAATGTTATCGGTAGTGCGTGCTTGCCGTGAGTCCTACCAACCATTAAAACGTCTCGATACTTCCTACTTAACTCGATCATCAACTCTATCAAGGTTTTAAGCTTCTTCTTAACGATAGCTAAAGCCTCCCTCAAGACCAACGCCCACGCCGTATCTACGACGTCGTAGCTTGTAGCGCCTAAATGTACGTACTTACCGCAGGGCTCGCCGAGCTTACTAGACACTACAGTCACTAAAGCAACTACGTCATGCCCTAACCTCCTCTCCAACGCATCAACTTCCTCAGGTTCTACGTACTTAGCGGTTGAGAGGGTCTTCTCCCAACACCCTTCAGGAGCAAGCCCAGCAGCTTCAAGGCCTTTCATAATAGCTGCTTCAACCTCAACCATCTTCCCGATGATGTGCTCTCTCGAGAAGACCTCCCGCATCTCATTAGATCCATACCTCCATTCAAACGTACATACGGGCATGAAAACCACCTCAAGAAATTAGCTTGTTTAAACATCCCGCCTCCATACATTCCCTTAACTCCATAGCTACCCTCCTACCCATACTTAAGGGTTTGCCGAAGTATAGCTTGCTGTATTGACTGCCTATACCCATGTAAACGTTTGTCCCGCCGCCGATCCTAAGAGCTACGTCGAAAACAACGACGTCGAAGTCGGGCGTAACCACTAACTGCAGGGTGAAAGGCCCTATAACGCCAGGCGGTTCTAAAGCCTTAGCCGCTTCAACGAACTTATCACCTACGTCGAAGAGCTTCTCAAGCATGCTCTCCCTTATCGTAGCCATTTCATGCCCGATCTCAATCATCTCAACATCTACGACTTCCTTCAACTCCAGCTGAACGTCGGCAGGCATCTTAAGGAAGCCGTCTAAGTTTGTCTGCAGCCTCCTATCTATGCTTACTATCTCGACCTCCCCCCTCGCTACGCTGTTGAAGTAGTTTACGTTGAAGTAAGCACCTAAGACCAACTCCTCAATGGAGGCTTTAGCTAAGTCCTCAAGCCTTACGACGCCGTCAGCAACTAACTTGTTAAGTTTCCTACGTAGGTCATCCCTATCGACCGCTATGAAGAAACCCCTCTCAACTCTTTTTCTGGCGTGCGGCATCTTAACAATCACGGGCTTATCCACATCGTCAGGGCTTCCGTAAACCTTAGGCCTTCTTATATTAGCCGCGTCCAACAACCTATAGTAGTTTTTACTCCCAACCCTTTCTTCATACCTAAGTAGGTAGCGATTACCGAATATAGGTATTGGAAACCTAAACTCTATGTTGTCATAACCTACATACACGGAGAAACTCCTGTTAGGTATTAGAACAGCGTTCTCAGCCCTGAGCTTAGAGATAACGTCGTCTTTAATCACGTCCGCGAATGAATCCAGTATCAACGGTATGTCAACAACCCTCTTAAACCTTAAGTAAGGCTTTTCCCTACCTTTCTGGCATATCGCCACGGTTTTAAAGCCTTCGTCTTTAGCCCCGTCAAACACGTCTAGGGCTGAGTGACTTGCTATAGCCGCTATGGAGACCTTCCTGAAGTCGTAGCCCTTCAGAAGCTCTTCAGCGTTTAATTTAAAACTCAACTCTCTCACCAAATGGCGTGTCTATAACTACTTTGCCCTCGCCTTTAACTACCTCACCAAGTATATATGCTTTAAAGCCGTACCTACCGACTAGGTCGGAAACCGCGCTTACGTGATCCCTACCTGCAGTCATTAAAAGACCTACGCCCATATTGAAGACTCTATACATCTCGCTTACAGACACCCCACCAAGCTCCATAATAGCTTTAAAGATCTTCGGCGGTTCTGGAGCTTCGATACGGGCTTCTAAAGAGCTACTTAAAACCCTCTTAACCTTCTTAAACGCTCCGCCAGTTATGTGAACTACGGAATTCACATACCCGTTTTCAATAGCTTCTAAAACCACGTTTGAATATATAGCTGTTGGTTTAGTTAACTCCTCCTTAAAATCGACTTCGTCGACTACGGCATCGTAGCTACCTAAACGCGACTCTAAAACCTTCCTAACTAGTGAGTATCCGTTAGCGTGAAGCCCCCAACTTTCAAGACCTACGATTACGTCGCCCTCTCTAGCCTTATTGCTGAACCCCACCTTCTTCACCGCTAAAACAGCGCATGCAGCATCTACGCCGTTAACTAGGTTTGGAAGTATAGCTGTTTCACCGCCGATGACGACCACCCCACTACGTTTAGCTGCTTTAAACACACCGTTAAAGACTTCCGTGAATACCCCCACGTCAGGCTTAGGCATGGATATGTAGTCCACTAAAGCTAAAGGCTTAGCCCCCTCACATACCACGTCGTTGACGTTCATAGCAACGCAGTCCCAACCTATTACTTCATACTTTCCAAGCCTCTCTAAAACTAAGGCTTTAGTGCCTACGCCATCCACATGCAACGTTATTGAGGTTCCCCCAACGTCTATGAAGGACGCGTAAGATCCTAAGTTACGTACCTCCACAGCAAGCTCTTCAGCAAGCTGATTCATTAACTTAACGGCGTATTCATGCATCTCGCCATGTTTACTTAAGTCAACTCCAGCCTTAACGTAGTCCCAACCCATAAGCACTACCTCCCCAAACATAGTTTAAGTATCCTTAGCGCTAGATACGCAGCGTTTTCAGCGTTGTTTATGCCTACGGTTGCTACCGGCACGCCCTTAGGCATTTGAGCGATACTTAATAGAGAGTCTAAACCACCTAAAGCTACGTTTAGAGGGACTCCAACGACGGGTTTTTCAGTTCTAGAGGCTATAAACCCCGGTAAATGCGCTGCCAGACCCGCCATAGCTATGAATACGTCGGCATCGCTCTTCTCTATATACTCTTCAAGCTCCTTCGGGTTTCTATGAGCGCTAAGCACCCTAACCTCATGCTCAATCCCGTGATCCATTAACACCTTAGCAGCTTTCTCCGCGTGTTCAAGATCTCTTTGACTTCCAACGACTATAGCTACCTTACCTTTACACGGCATGAAATCACCCAATAAAAAGGTGTTTGGAAGCCTCCCTTACCTTATTTAAAGCTTCTTCAACGGATGAACCCCTAGCTAGCAACACAGCCATCCTCCTATCTCTATACGTGTATGGCTTGCCAAACACCCTTAAGTCAACGCCCGGGGTTTTTAATGTTTCATAAACCCCGTAGAGTTTAGGCGACCACAGACCGTCCTTATCTGTGTAGATAGCTAGGCTAGCGCCTGGCGATATGACTTTAGGCTTCGGTACGGGTAAACCCAATACAGACCTGACGTGTATGGCGAACTCGCTGAGCTCTTGAGTAACCATCGTAACCATCCCAGTGTCGTGCGGTCTTGGAGCAACCTCACTAAATAAAACCCTACCGTCTTTAGTTAGGAAGACTTCAACGCCGAATATCCCAAGGCCTCCTAAGCCGTTAGCTACGGCTAACCCTATCTCCCGGGCTTTATCTATGACGTCCTTAGGTCTTAACGACGGCTGCCAAGACTCTATGTAGTGGTATTTACCGTATCTCCAATGCTCAACCACGTCGCACGCCTCCGTATTCACGTGCCCGTCGTCAACGTACCTATACGTTAAAACCGTGAATTCAGTCTCAAGCGGTACGTACTCCTCAACTATTACTTTCCTGCTTCTACCCCTAGCGTGTGAGACCGCATATTCATAGGCCGCCTTAACCGCGTCGGTTGAGGGGTTGAGGACTTTGACGTGTCCGTGGCCGCTACTACTCATTTCAGGTTTTATCAGGCATGGATACCCGACTTTCTCACACGCGTCTACAGCCTCGTCGACGTTCTCAGCGAATGCGTGTTTAGTTGTTGGGAGTCCTAACGCCTCAGCCGCGTATTTCCTGAGGGTGACTCTATTCATAGCTATTTTAACGGCTTTAGCGTTGGGGACTATGAAGTAACCCTCCCCTTCAAGTTCCTCAAGCGCTTCAACAGCTACGGCTTCGATCTCGGGGATTACCGCGTAGGGTTTTTCCCTCCTTATAACGGCTTTTAAAGCGTTTGGATTGGTTAAGTCAATCACGTACCTCCTATGGGCTACGTGCATGGCTGGCGCCCAATCATATCTATCCACGACGACGACCTCAACACCTAAACGCTGTGCTTCTATAGCTACTTCCTTCCCTAACTCACCACCGCCGAGTATCAACACCTTCAGAGAGTCTTCAAACATTGGCGTGGTTAGAAACTCGCGTTTCTTCATGACCTACCCACCTTAACGTCGGATATAAGCGGGTTCGACAAAACCCCCTCCCCGGGAATCCATAGGAGCGTCTTCCCAAGCATGCCTCTCTTAGCTCTGGATGTGTAGACCCTCCTAACCTTCTCAGCAACTTTAACTCTATAGTTGAGTAGCTCCGCAGACCCTATATCGCTTCTGTGGAAGAGCGGCCAACCGTCAAGTGCTTTAACGTGTTCCACGGCTTTCTCAGACTTCAGATAGGCTTCCCTATAGTCGCTCCCGCTACATACGATCTCCACAGCCCTAGAACCTCTTGTGTAGAGGGTGCCGTCGCTGGATAACTCAACGCTGGCGTAGAGAGGTATGCAACCCTCACTTAATATAGCGGCTTCGTCGATTCTTATCGGGTGGCCGGCAGCGAGTCTCTTATCGTTTGGGTAGCCAACGGGGGCTACGGCCTTAACTATAGTTACTAAGTCTTCAGCTATTTCCAGCTTGGCGTTAGCTAACCTACCTTCAGCGGCTTTATCTAAAACGTTTAGGAAATCGCTTCTTAACGCAGGCACGAGATTGCTTATCTCCGGGTCTCCAAACCTGCTGTAGAACTCTATAACTGTAGGCCCCCAAACACCCGTTAACATCATCTGACCCGCTAGAACGCCTCTATAGCTTGAACATCCCTCCCTCCCCAACGCATCTACAACCTCCTTAACTATATCCACGCTCCTACGGTATTCCTCGTAGGTTAGGAAGGGTAACGTTAAGCCGGGACCCATCACGCTCCCCATACCGCCTGTCTCAGGTCCTACGTCGTATTCGTAGGCGTGTGGGTGGTCTTGAATGGCTGGTAGGGGTAGGGCAGTCGAGCCGTCGGTTATGACCTGCACTGTGTACTCAACCCCTTCAACCCTCTGCTCCACAAGCACCTTATAATCTACGTCATCGTGTCCCAACATCTCTTTATATAGTATATCAACGTAGGACTTCTTAACTTCGCTAACGCTGTCTGAGAGGTATGCCTTACTATCCTTTAAAACCTTCACGCCTTTACCCCCGACCTGCCTAGCCGGCTTTAAAACCACGTCGCCAGCGAACTCCATGAACTCCCTCGCTTCCTCAACGCTTTTGAACGCTTTGAAAAACAGCCTGCCGGGTATGGAGTGCTTCCACATAATACTTCTCGCATATACTTTACTTCTTTCAATCTCCGAACACTTCGAGTCAGAACCGAATACCGTATATCCCTCCTCCCTTAGAACGTCCGGGACGCCGGCGAATTGAGGTTCTTCAGGGCCTACGACGATGAGGTCTGGGGAGAGTTTCTCAGCTAGTGAGAGTATCTTCCCAGCGTTTGTGGTTTCGGTTATGAAGGTTGCGCCGTTGCTTGCTTCAGCTACTTTCCTCAGCCCTGGGTTGAGGTAGTCCATAGCTACGTAGAGCTTAAGCTCTTCTGAAGCGCTTCTTCTCATCATTTCAGCTATTGCGTGTTCCCTACCTCCAGAGCCTATAAGCAGTACCTTCATCTAATCACCCGAAGAAACATTCCTTAAAGCACTTCCCACATAACTTGATGTTGTAGTTCCTGACTACAGAGCTTAAAACCCCAGCGTCCACCCAGTTAAGTGAGTCTACGTCTAGGTACTTAACCGCTAAATCCTTGGTTAGGTTAGCCGCTAAAAGCCTCTCCATGTTAAGGTTGAAGAGTTTGTAAGGGCATGTAGACACGATTGGAGGGCTTGCCACAACCAAGTGGATCTCATCAACGCCGACTTCAGACCTCAGTAGTTGTACGGCGGCTTTCATAGTTGACCCGACAACCATGCTGTCGTCGACTAAGGCGACTTTCCTACCTTCTAAAACCTTCTTAACGGGGTTCATCTTCATATGTATGGCTACCACCTTCTCCATAGGGTCTACCTTCAGCATAGACCTACTTCTAGAGCCTGTAGGGATTAAAGCCAACTCCACGGGCTTACCCACGCTTTGAGAGAAGCCTAACGCGTAGGGGAGGGCCGTCTCAGGAACGCCGACAACCACATCCACTTCATTTTTGAAGGCCTTACCCACCTCAGCCCCGACCCTCTTCCTAAACTCGTATACGCTCACGCCATCGACTATGGAGTCAGGCCTAGCTAAGTAAAGCAGTTCAAACGCGCATAAAGCTGGAGATCCGCTGAAGCTCGTTTTAAACGTCTTAAATAAGTTCTTAGATATTATGACGCCCTCACCTGGGGGGAGGCCCCTCTTAACCTCAGCCCCGAGGACTTCCGCGGTGGCGTGTTCTGAAGCCACTATAGCTAAGTCGAAGCCGTAACTACCTAAAACTAAAGGTGTTAAGCCGGACCCACACCTCCAAGCAATTACATCCCCTCTACTTGATAGGGTTAGGAGTGTTGGAGCGTTTGAAAACTCCGTGAAGACTTTCCTTAACCCGCTTTCAAGCGCGTTTAAACTACTTAAGTGTACGGCCTCCGCAACCGCGTTTGCTAAAGGCTTTAATTCCTCGTAAGGTCTGTCGGCTAAAACAACGACTTCAACGCCTCCGGAAGACCCTCTAGCTATGTAGTCCTCGTCAACCCTCACGTCGTTGTAGGTGCCGACTACAGCTACGTACGATCCTAACCTCACGTCTATTTCGTCGGGTTCTTCAAACGTTAAGCACTTAACGCCTTCCTTAGGCAGGCACACGACTACGGAGTCCTCGCCCCTATGCCGTAGGGATATAGCTCCATACCTCACGTAGTTGGTTACATCCCATAAGTCGTCAAAGGCGTGAATCGCTAGAAGCCCCGCCACCTCTAATCACCTGGAGAACATGCTCTCTAAGTCTTCAACGGTAAGGTTTTTGAAGGGGTATCTACCGGTGAAGCATGCCGTGCAGACGGCTGATGAGCCGACGGACCTTATTAAACACTCAACGGGGTTGTAAGCGATGCTGTCGGCGCCTAAAGCTTTAGCTATGTCTTCCAACCGCATCTTAGACCAAGCCAGCAACTCATTCCTTGAGGATACGTCTATACCCATGAAGCACGGGTATCTAAACGGCGGGCTAGCAACCCTCACGTGGATTTCCCTAGCTCCAAACCTCCTAAGCTTAGATACGAGGCTCTTCATAGTGGTTCCCCTCACTATCGAGTCATCCACTAAAACGACCCTCCTCCCATTCACGACCTTCTTAACGAACCCGTACTTCAGGCTGGATAGGGAGTCCCTAACCGTCGGAGGCATTATGAAGCCCCTACCTATGTATTTATTGGCTACGACGCCTTCATCCATAGGTAAGCCGCTGGCTCTGCTGTAGCCTATGGCGGCGGCCCTACCGCTGTCTGGAATGGGTACGACGACGTCGGCTTCAGCTGGAGCTACCTTAGCTAGCTCCATACCCATTAAAACCCTAGATTCGTAGACGCTAACCCCGTTGAATATGGAGTCAGGCCTTGAGAAGTAAACGTATTCAAACACGCAGGGGGTTGCCTCACCCACGGCTTGAGCTGCCATTACCTCCAGCGAGTGCCCGTCGAAACTCACGACCTCACCGGCCCGCACCTCCCTCCACGACTCAACCCCCACTATGTCGAGGACGGCTGTTTCCGAAGCCGCGTAGAACTCACCGCCGTTAAACCCGTACGCAAGCGGTCTAAACCCCCTCGGATCTCTTGCTAAGACAATCCTAGGTTCGTTGGTAACGACTATAACGCTGTAGCCGCCGACCACCCTCGAAGCTAAAGCCTTTAAAGCCTCAACCACGTCTTTACCGTACTCTATGGAGTACTTCAGCAAGACATTCGCGAATGCTTGGGTGTCGTTCTCGGGCTTAATCCCCACCTCCTTCGCTAAGGCTCTGTAGTTGGCTATGGTTCCGTTAAACGCTAAAGCTATTTTGAAGTCTCCCCCAACGACGGCGGGTTGAGTTACTGAGTTTAGATACCCGCCTGACGTGGAGTACCTCACATGCCCGACTCCGCCGAAAGCGCCGTTAACTCTAGGGATGCGTGATCTATTGAGGATCATCTCGACAACGTTCCACCCGCCGTTAACCCGCTCTATCGCGTGTGTGTTTGTAGCTATAGCTATGCCCGCGTGTTCCTGCCCTCTATGCTGTAGCTCCACAAGCATTTCCAGAAGTGCCGTAACCACGTCTCCCTTACCTACGTAACCCGCAATACCGCACAAGCTATTCCCCCTCTAACCTCCTATGTAGTGAGTTGAGGTAGAGGTCGGAAATCAGGTCTAGGTCGATTTTAATCAGTTCCTTAACGCCTTCCTTAAACAAGACCTCCCTAGAGTCCTCAACCCTGCCTATAACGCCGTAAGCAACTTCGTAATCGTTGACTACGTCCTTAAATAAGTCGATTTTACTGGGTTCAACCTCAACTAAGTAGCGTGCTTGAGTTTCCGAGTAAAGCAACTCGTCAACCCTACCTACAGCCCTGCTGGGTATTTTAGATATGTCTACGTTGAAGCCTAAACCGCTGGTTACAGACATCTCAATAAGCGCAACCGCCAAACCACCTACCCCCACGTCGTGAACGGCTGAGACGATGTCGTCTTTAATTAACTTCCTAATCAACTCCGCGTGCTTAACCTCTAACGACGGTTTAGGTTTAGGTATCTGACCTAATTCCAAGCCGTATATGCGGTGTAGGTATTCAGAACCTCCTAACTCAGGTAGTGTATACCCGATGATGGCTACGTAGGATCCATGCCCCTTGAAGTCCATGCCCTTAACTTTCGAGATGTCGTCGACCTTACCTACGCCTACGACGGTTGCTGTTGGCCTCACTTGAACCCCGCGTGAGTCTTCGTTGTAGAAGCTGACTTTACCGCCTACTACGGGTACGTTAAGCTCTTCAGACATCCAAGCAATCCCCCTCAACATCATCTCGAAATACCAGTAGTGGTTCGGTTTCTCCGGATTGCCTGCGTTAAGCTCGTCAACCACCGCGATCGGCGTTGACCCAACTGCTGTGAGGTTTCTATAACACTCCCCAACGACGTTAGCCGCCCCGTTAAACGGGTCTAAAGAGGTGTATCTGGGGTTTCCATCGCCTTTCACAGCCACGCCTCTCGCCGTCCCGTCCAGAAGCCTCAATACGGCGGCGTCCCCGTATCCAGGCTTTAAAACGGTTCTGTTACCGACTTCATGATCGTATTGCTCGTATATCCACTTCTTAGAGGATATGTTGGGCGAAGTCAGCAACTGCAACGTAGCCTCTCTTAAGTCCTTCATCGGCGGGAGGCTTGATGGGGTTGTTAAAGCCTTTAAAGCTTCTTGAGGTGGTGTGGAGGGTCTAACGACGGGTTTAGGCTTCGCTAACTCTTTAGCCGGGACTTCAGCGACTGCGACGCCTTTGTAGTAGACCTTAACCCTCCCGTCGTTGGTGAAGTGCCCTATAACGCTGTAGGGTACGTCGTACTTATCAAGTATTTTATTAACTGCCTCAACGTTGTGTTGAGGTACTGCTAACAACATCCTTTCCTGACTTTCGGATGTGAGGATCTCCGCAGGTGTTAAGTCATGTCTTAAATGAACTTTATCTAAGTGTATGACCGCACCTAAGTCATGTTCCGCCGCAGCTTCACTTACGGCTGTTGCTAACCCACCGCCGCCTAAGTCCTTAACGTAGTTCACTAAGCCTTCATCGATTAACTCCATTAAAGCGTCTATAAGTATCTTCTCGGTTAACGCGTCACCTACTTGAACGGCGGCAACGTCTTCGTCGACGTCCTCCGCCAGGGGTTTTGAGGCGAAGCTGCTTCCGAGGAGTCCATCCCTCCCTGTGGCGTTCCCCACCAAATATATTTCGTCGTTTACGGCAGGCCCTCTTAAAACGGCTTTGTCTTTAGCGACTATACCCACGCACGCGACGTTCACGAGGGGTTGTTTATTGAATGATTTATCGAACCAAGCGTCCCCCGCCACGACCGGCACGCCTATTCTGTTGCCGTAGTCGCTAATGCCTTTAACTATCCCTTTAATGAGGAAGTTGGCGTGTGGGTCTTCAGGGTCGCCCATGTATAGCAGGTCTAGAAGCGCTATAGGTTTCGCACCTAAAGTCAGTATATCCCTAACTATCCCTCCTACCCCCGTAGCCGCTCCGTTATATGGGTCGACGGCCGAGGGGTGGTTATGGCTTTCAATCTTGAAAACTATTAGAACTCCTGGGAAGATCTCGACGGCCGGCGCGTCCCTACCCGGGCCTAAAACCACGTACCTACTCTTCGTAGGCAGTAGCTTCAGAAGGGCTTTACTGCTTTTATATGAGCAGTGCTCACTCCATTGAGCTTCAAACATAGCTAACTCTTCGTTAGTGGGTTCCCTACCGAGGATTTCCTTAATCTCGTTAATCTCCTCACTCGTTAAAGGCATTCCTACCAACCCTTCTTAAGTGAGTGGGCTATGCTTTCGAATATTACCCTACCCCCGGCTCTGAAGCCTCTTGGCGTGAGCTCGTCCTCCGCCGCTCTCTCCGGATGCGGCATAAGCCCTAACGCAGTGCCTTCAGGGTTTGTCACGCCGGCTACGTCGTAAGCGCTTCCGTTGGGGTTCCAACCGCTGACGTATTTAATTATTGAGGACGTGCTGACTAGCTCTTTAAACCCTTCCTCACTTATTACGTACCTACCCTCCGCATGCGCTACGGGCATGTGAAGTTCGGCGCCGTCGTTAACGAGTGCTAGCCAAGGCCCTTTAGGTTTATGAACGCGTAGCTTCACCCACCTACATACGAACCTACCGCATGCGTTGGGGGCTAAAGCACCCGGCAGGACCCCGCCCTCCGTAAGTATTTGAAAGCCGTTGCATATGCCGAGTACTGGGGTTCCTTTCTCAACGCTCTCAGCTATTTTCTCAGCTGCGGTTGTTTTAGCTGCTATGGCTCCGGCCCTAAGCCAGTCTCCGTAGCTAAACCCGCCTGGGATTATGATGGCGTCCCAACCGTTGGGTTGGAATTCCTTATACCACACCACCTCACTCTGGAGTTTAGACACTGTCTTAACTGCGTGTAGGACGTCCCAATCGCAGTTTGTGCCGGGGAACTTCACTATAGCTACTTTACCCACGGATCCTTACCTCTACGTCGTGTATTGTTGGGTTGTATAGTCTGAGCTTCTCGCAGGCGGTTTTAATTAACTCTAACGCCTCACTGCAGTTTGTAACGTCTACGTTGAAGATTAGGTACTTACCCGCCCTAACGTTTTTAACGCTGTCGTACCCGCGTCTTAGGAGTAGGTGTTTATGTATAGTATCTCCTTCAGGGTCTTTAATCTCTTTCTTAAACGTTATAACGACCTCAACCTGACACAACATCGCTCACATCCAGTCCAAGCGCTTTGCAGAGCTTTACGTAGGCTTTAATCATTAAGTTAACGTCTTTAGTTTTTCTGAAGACTTCCTTATCGAGGTGGTCGCCGTTCCCGTCGAGTACTCTAAAGCTGTCGCCCGTGATTTCATCCGCTAGAAGTAATTCACCGTCTTTAGCCCTGCCGAACTCAACCTTCATGTCCACGAGCTTAAGCCCTCTCTCTTTAAATACGTTGCTTAATACTTCGTTGATTTTAAGCGTTGTTTTAATGATGTGGTTTAACTCCTCCTTAGTTAGGAGGCCTACGGCTAGAGCGTCCTCAGCTATTATTAACGGGTCGTGGAGGGAGTCGTCTTTATAGTGGAATTCTATGATTGGGGGTTCAAGCTTCTGAAGCTGTTTATACAGCGGCATCCTCTTAAGTAATGATCCGTAGGCGTAATTCCTAACTATAACCTCAAGAGGGATCATAGACAACTTCCTAACTAAAAGCCTCCTACCACCGTCATAACTTAAGTAGTGTGTCCTCACGCCAGCACGTTCAACCAACTCAAATAAGTAAGCACTCACCCTAGCGTTTAAAACCCCCTTACCAACCACGCTAGATTTATATAGACCGTCCATAGCCGTTACGTCATCCTTAAACTCAAGGATAAGCTCATCCCCACCGACATCATAAACAAGCTTACTCTTACCTTCGTAAATCAACTTCAAACCCATGGAACAACCTCCACGATAATATCCTCTAAACATCTTATAAACACAGCTCTTAAAAAATGAGTGAAACCAATTAATAAACATTTCTAAATTAATTAACATAAATAATGAAGAAATTCTCAAAATATACAATAAACACAATGGTGGAAACCCCTAAACAAACATAACCTCCCTAAAGGTTCCGTTTCTCCCTAGATGTTCATTCCAGTCATTTCATATGTTTTCATGGTTGCGTCTAGGGAGTTCCACCTCGTCCATAGCGGTTTCTTAACCACTATGGGGTCATGGGCGGCTGTCGAGGGCAACGACACGACCCTTCCATCTATGTTGTGACCACCTCCTGCCTAGGCTTGGAGCATTGCTCCCATTGCCTAAGCGGATTCCTAACATATTTAAACACCAACGTTTATAAACCTTTCTCACAAACATCAAATATGTCGCAGCCCCACCCCATAGACTTCTCAACACTCCACTCTTTACTTACCCACACATCTATAAGCATCATCTCCAGCCCTCACGCAGCAATTAGCAGTGCTTCTAAACCCCCTAACCAGCTTTTAAGGGAGCAGCACTTCTAACTTAAGGATTTCCTCCCTCTTACTATAGTCTGCCATCGCGGTTTTTAATCGATATCTAACTCTACCTTCCTCCTTACGTCTCAAGGAGTTTTCCGTAGCCTTTGATCCTGTCCTTCAGTCCTTTAACGCGTAGTGCTGCCCATAGAGATGCTGTGTTGCTTGAGATCACCGGTATTTTAAGTTTTTCCTCAAGTGTTTTAATTACTTCAACTGTTCTGAAGTTTGTGCCTTTCAGTCTTTTTCTATTGTTTCGGGTCGATATATTCAAGGCAACGGTGAACGTAAGGATTGACGCCTTTCAGTCTTTTTCTATTGTTTCCACACAGCGCGGAAGGGTATACTACGTTCACAGCGAAAACCTGCTTTCAGTCTTTTTCTATTGTTTCTGATCGTCGAAGTCGTCTCTGCAGACTGCAGGAAGTTCATTCTTTCAGTCTTTTTCTATTGTTTCCCTTCTTATGATGCCTTGCCAGGAGGGGGGCCACGTACTTGCTTTCAGTCTTTTTCTATTGTTTCAGGGCCTGGAACACCTCTACCTGAGTCCGTATACGTCCGGGGACAGCTTTCAGTCTTTTTCTATTGTTTCATCCCTAAACGACGCCTTAAAGCTCTTGCTTGAGTATCTTTCAGTCTTTTTCTATTGTTTCAACAACCACGTAGTCGTCCACGCCGTCGAAGTACCACACATATAAATGCTTTCAGTCTTTTTCTATTGTTTCGAACACATCAACAACGATCTTATCCCACACAACAGATATACTTTCAGTCTTTTTCTATTGTTTCCACCGTCACCTAACCTCTTAACCAGCTCGGCCTCAAGGTCGAGGCTTTCAGTCTTTTTCTATTGTTTCGAATATCCTCTTAGGGCAGAAGAACGTGACCAGCCAGGAGTTCTTTCAGTCTTTTTCTATTGTTTCTTAACCACCTCCACCTGCTTCCCCCTTAAGGGTCTAGTCCTCTCTTTCAGTCTTTTTCTATTGTTTCTGCGTCCTTGAGGAGGGGAACCTCCCGAAGGGTGATTTCAAGTCGACTTTCAGTCTTTTTCTATTGTTTCCGGGGAAGTTGACGGCGTCGGGTTGTGGGCAGTATGGAGCGGTCTTTCAGTCTTTTTCTATTGTTTCCGTGTTTTGTTTTTCTTTGTTTGATTTTATTTTTATTTCATGTTATTATTTACTTAACTTCTATTTAAATTTTATCTTTTATTGTTTGTTTATGGTTACGCATTATTTATAAAGCGGGGGTAATTGATACAACCAAATAGTTTAAGGGAAATCCTTTTAAAACTAGGGAAAATTAAATGAACTATGTAGAGAATGAGTTGAAAGTTACACTTAATTAAATCCTGTTTGTTTTATATGTTTTGCTGTGTTTCCCGGGTTTTTCCGGGATGTTGTTTTATTGTGTGATTAGGCCGTCTGCTTCTATTATTTTGTGTTGTGTGCCTTCCTTGATCTTTATGTAGTCGTGGTTTTTGAGTGTGTTTCTCGGTATCTTGTAGTCGTGGAGGTCGAGTTTCTTGGCGGTTCCCACAGGTATTCTCAGGTAGTTGCCGAGTTCGCCCTCTACCTCAACTACTATGTCTAAGCTTTCGTGGGTTTCATACTCTTCCTTCCCTACCGCTATTACGTAGTCTAGAAGCGTCCCGCTTAAGTGGAATAGGGAGCGGAAGGATGTCGCTAGCAAGCGTGAGTATGGGGATGTGTAGGCGTCCACGAGGTTGGCGGTGCTTAGCTTTTCGTTGGTGTATTTGACGTCGAGTTGCTTGAGCACGTCCCTGACTTCCTCCCACGTGGGGCTTCTGTCTTTATACTGTTGCAGCACGTCCCTAACGTCTTTAAGGTAACTTCCCTCCTCCAGTAGCTTCCAATGTTCGTCTGCTACGTCAACTATGACGATTTCTGAGGATTGCTTGATGTGATGCCTGTTCACTCTCCCCAACGTCTGCTCTAAGCTTCTGTATGGCGTTAGTTCGACGACGCCTGCGTCGAAGTCTAAGTCCACCCCAGCCTCTATGGCGGGTGTGGCTACCAGAACCACCTTCTCGTTGCCTGACCTCAAATCTTTTCTGACGGCCTTGAACACGCGCGCCCTATCCCGGACAGGCATCCTGCCGTGGATAACGCCTATGTTCGCTGAAACGCCGGCGTTTAGCAGAAGGTTCTTCAGGCTCAAGTACACGCTGTAGGCTGTTTCAGGCACTACTACCCTCACGAGAACGGTCCTGTGCTTCTGCAGTAGGTTAAGCGTGTGCTTCAAGATCGTGTCCACGCCCTTGGACAAGTCCACCGTAACAACGCCTTTAGGGTATGGCTTCGGTCTGGGCGGGATCTTGAGTTCTTCTGCTTCGAGTTCATTTCTATTCACGAGGGCTTTAAGATGGTTCATAACTATGTCTGGCAGGGTCGCCGAAGCCACTACAACTGGCGTATATAGTGCTATAGAGAGGACTTCATGCATTACCGTTATGAATGGGTTGCCGACGTCCGATGTGTAGCTGTGTACCTCATCGAAGAAGACCAGCGGTGTGCCGAGCCTGACGAGAGCGGCGTAAATAGACGCTTTTCTTCTAATAGCAACTGAGAGCAGCCTGTAGAGAAGCTCATCCATTGTCGTGACATAGACGTCGGCGCCGAACGGCTTCCTAGTAGCGACTTCGCCACACGAGCCGTTGATGCATTCCAGTAGCTTTGTGTCGCCGCCGTAGTCCACAGCTAAGCTATACGGAACTCCATACCGCATCGAGAGCTTTTCTAAGTAGCCCGAGAGCCTGTCGACCATGTCCTCCACTAACGCTCTAAACGGTTCTACAACGATTACCTGCCTACCGCTGTAGAGCCCCGGCATTACCGTAGCTTCGGTCTTACCGCTTCCGGTCTCAGCCGTTATGAGGAGCACACCCCTGTCCATTTTGAGGATTTTTCTGGCTACTTCCGCCTGCCATGGGTATGGCTCGAAGCCCGTAGCGGTTTTGAAAAACTCTGTGAAGCCCTCCATACCCTCACCTCAGCATAAACCGTTATGTACGTGCTCCTTATGACATACGTGAACGTTTACGTCAAAGTCATGGGGTTGGGTGGAATTCACAACTCTATTGCCTGTTATGGACACAGTATAAGCTGTGTATCTAGCTGAGAACTGCGTCTGCCTGATGTTGAATTTCTTGAGTCCATGGATATACAGCCAGACGTCGAGGTTTGAATCCGTCAAGTCGTATGTGACCGCTATCGGGATATGAGGTTCAATTCTTGAAAGGGAATCACTATCGATAATCTCCTCCAGATCACTTCTGCTCTGATTGCAGATGATGCCCTCTATGAAGCCCGCCACCATATCTGATATGTGGAGCAGTACGACGCCGTCCAGTATTTCACGCCTTAACTCGTTCGCCGAAGCTCTAACGCCGTGGCGGTTTAGGTAGGCTTTCGACATTGCTAAGCTCTCGAAAAACGTCTCTACGTCCCTGACGTTAATGAAGTGGTGGAGCCTCCCTACAGCTGTGGCTACGGCGACCTTACGCCTAACACCAGCGTTGAACTCCTTAACGCCACGCGTCTCAGCTACGTGCCTCTCAACGTCCAGAAACGACAGCCTGTAAGGGTGTCCTCTAAACCC
This sequence comes from Zestosphaera tikiterensis, assembly GCA_003056265.1. Taxonomy (GTDB): domain Archaea; phylum Thermoproteota; class Thermoprotei_A; order Sulfolobales; family NBVN01; genus Zestosphaera; species Zestosphaera tikiterensis. The sequence goes on from NBVN01000001.1 coordinate 219,425, forward strand.
TATGACCTTCACGCCGTCAACCTCCTCAACCCTCATGGTGTAGGGTTTGTACATGTCGTGGATTTCAGCAGCTATAACTGCTGGGTCGTCTTTCCCCAGCCCGAAGACCGTCGTTAGGAATGACGCGACGAACCCTTGATGCTGGTGGAGCGGCGTAGCTACGGCTGTGTAGGTGTCCCCCTCAGCCCCTACTATGTGTCCCCTAGCGATCCAGCAACTTTCACTTTCCTTCAACGGCTTCAAGCCACATTCTGTCAACTGCGTACACCTCCCTCCCATTACCGAAGAATATAAAATCGTTCACATTATCTACCCGGCTCGGCACGTAGAGGTAGGCTTCGACGACGCTTCTGTTACGCCTAGAACCTTTAATAGCATCTATATCCAGAACGTTCGAAGCAAACATGAGGTTAAACCTAGTAGGTCTTCTGGTTGTAGGTAGGATCTTTGGGCTTTCCGCCCCTTTATAGTCAATACGCTTTAAAACCTCATCAACCTTCACAGCAAGGAGGTTCTTCATCCTAGTCTTCATGATGAACCACCCGCTAGAGAGCCTTCTGAACAACTCCTCAGCCGTCGCGTCAGACACCAATGCAAACCCTGTCATCAGCTCCGGCGCTAACACATGGGTAACCTTCACCACCTCATATAGGTTGATCCTTCTTTTGTTCAGTACTATACCGTCCATTACCGCGTAATGCCATGTCTTTATGGAGCGCACCACATCGTATGAAACCTTTTCAACGCCCCTTATCAGCACATCTATGTACTTTATAACGTTCCAGTACTTTACAATGCTGTAAACCTTAGGGAGGTTTCCGTTGAGGATACTGGCTGGGTAAGCACCAAGGGAAACCGCGTTAAAGTGGAACTCCATATATGGGGGCTTAAACCCGGCAACGACTTCCTCCCTTTCAGCTATATACCACTCGACCTTAGTTCCGTTGACCTTTGCTAGAAGACCCTTACCTATTTCACAAGGTAGGTAATCTCCTCTAACGTTGTACCTATCCATCATGTATGTGAGCACTCGGAAGAGGTAGCCTGAAAGCGTGGATGGTGGTATGTGGAAGTGTATGTCGTCCCAGTAGCTACTGTGGGGTGAGCGGGGAAGGAAGAAAGGAGATAGAAAAAGGGTTTTGAACTTGACGAGCTTGAGCTCCGCCACTGTTCATCACTACCCGGCTTTGCTTAGCATATCCTGAAGCATCTCAACCCTAGGTATGTTCAATTCCTCAATCCTCCCAAGGTACTCACTCCCGAATTTGTTTGCCAATTCCCTGAGGAACTTATAAGCGACATTGCCAACCAACCTAACGGCCTTGCCCTCCTTCACATTTTTGATGATGTCGTTGATGTTGAGCTGTTTCTCATCTTCTATGATCCAATCTTTATTGTGGTTAAACGCTTTCCTCTTAAACTCCTCAAGGGCTTCGGTAACGGATGTTATCAGCGGGGATATGACCACCGGCTCCGGAGCCAGCCAGAGGTAGAGGTCTACAATCACGGCCCTATGTTTCCGATCACCACTCAGCCAGTAGCTGTCGAGAATGTCCAAGCTTTTAGGCGTTCCGGCACCAGCGAACTTCAAGCCTTCGAGGAACGCGTACACCAGCGCGTGCGGTTCGTAGTTCTCCCAGCCGAGCATGAAGCCATGCCTGACCACAGGTATTAACACCCCCGGCTCGTTATACTCCTTCTTCCATAGAGTCTGCTCGGACGCTTCGTTCTTCTTTTCCTCCTTCTCCTCATCCTCCTTCTCGGTTTTTGCGTAGGTCTCGTAAGGCGTTCTATTCCTCTGCTTGATCAATATGTCGTCTTGGACTGCGACACCACCTCCGTAACCCACTCTCCCCCTGATGTAGGCGGCCGGCTTCCTCCACGACGCACCCCACAGGAACGTTAGGATATCTCTAGGATCCGGAATGCCGTTGGGGTATGTGTTCGTGACGTCTATGCTTAGGTTG
>NBVN01000015.1 GCA_003056265.1 Zestosphaera tikiterensis
CTACCCCAGATAACCTCCTTAAACTTAATTTTAAGGTCTTTGTCCGGTTTGAATTCGAAGTAAGGGGGGTTGCCTAGAACAACGTCGAACTCCTCTTTAAATGGTTTTTGAAGAGCGTCTACTTGTTCAACATGAGCTTCTGGGACTATACGCTTCGCTATCTCCACAAGTTTCGGATCTATCTCCCAGCAATTAAGCTCTGGCTCAATAAAATACTGTTTTGCTGAAAGCAGGAACTCGCCAGTTCCACATGATGGGTCGAGAACTTTAGGTTTAATTAGTTTTGGAATCTTAGACAGCAACTCCTCTCTAAGGCTCTTTGGAGTGAAGAACTGACCTAACCTCTTCCTATACTCTGGGCTACTCTCCCTTAAATACCTTATAGTTTCTGGGTGGTACTCATGTACTTTCAACTCTCTTCATCTCCGTCTTAAGTAAATACTCTACTAGGCCTGAAAATGACCTAACTCCAGCATACTTTCCTTCCCTTACAGCCTTTTCAGCCCACTCAACCACATCTAAAGGAAGCGTTATAGTTTTTCTTACTTTATTCATTTTAGTCACACTACATATGTATAATATGCGTATTACATATTTAAACTTTCAAGCTAAATACGTTACTTGAAATGATACAATATAGAATTAATAAATATGAACTCACACAATAATTACTTACGGAAGTGTTTAAAATGATTAATAAAACGGAGATAGACAATCAAGAAGGTAAGAGTGCCTTCATCCTAGCTTCGTGGGGTAATCCCTACGAGTGGTATGAAGTGGAATACCTGCTAGAACCTGAGGATGAGTTGAAGTTACGTGTAAAAAGTATTAGTAGCTTGTCAGTAATCTTACGCTATTACATTTCAAAACTTGGAGTGAAAAACGTTAGAGCCTTAGTGTTCATACCAGAAACGCTTTTATGCGCAAGCAATATGATCAGCGATTTTAAGGTTGAAGAAGTTACTAAATGTATATCGAATGAATATTCTGAAGTTTTAGAACGATTAAGAAGTAATGTTACTGAATACGTTAAAAATAAAGTAGTTAAAACAGTTATTAACTGCTTGTCTGAAGTTGACTTAGATAGCCTAATAAAGGTGTATGTATTACCTAACGTTGGTAAATATCAATGCAATAAGGAAACTGTTGAATGGAAGTACGACATAGATACTGATATATCAAGCTTCTATGGAGCTTTAGCATTAATAGTAGGTTTCATAGAGTTAAAGGATTTCATTAAACATAATGGTAAAAAACATTTAGAGTTAGCGGTAGATATCACGCACGGAATTAACTATATGCCTCTAATGTTGTTCAGAACTTCACTATTTCTAGCTAGAATAGCCTCAGTTGAACTTAATAATAAAGTAACGTTTAAAGTTTATAATAGTGAGCCATATACCAAAGCAGTTAAAGGTGGAGGGGAGTTAAAGGTTCGAATAGTTGATAAGGAAGACATAGAAAAAACAAAGGCCATTCAAAGACTTATATACTCATATACTGCCTACCTCTATAAAACGAAGGTAAACATAGAAAACTATGACGAGAAAAGCTGTGGAAACAGCTGGATAAAGGATCTAAATAAAAATCTAAATAAAAGTATGGGATTTCAACGCTCCAAGAAACTTTTTGATCTCATTAATTGTTTAGCTGCTTCAATTCATTACAGTCTTCCTCTTCCGCTTGTTACGTTTTCCTATTGGTATAATCACGAATTATCATTAAAATCAATTCACGAGGAAATCCCACACTTCTTGAACGAATTTATTAGAGAGATAAATAAGTATGTCCATATAGAGAAAAATAATAACAATTACTTAATTAAGAGGTTAATTGTTTTAAACTACAATAAAGTTAAAGGGTTATTAGCTGGTTACGCTATAGCGAAATATTCTGTGAATGTGTTAAATGAAGTTATGAAAGATGAGAAACACGTTAAATTTCAAAACAACTGCGAATTCTATATTTCTGCGGAAAAGTTAAATTACCTATTAGATGAATACCTTAAAGGAGCACACTATTTAACGTCAAGTAATGAATTAAGCCAGATACAGCGTAAATATAGTGAAAACTTATTAATAAAGAAGCTTAAAGAAGGAACCGAATGCTGTAATGAAGAGAAAGACGTCGATAAAAGAAACTTTATAGCCCACTGCGGCCTAGAGCAGAACATAACATGTATTAAGGAAGAAAACGGCATTATATTTTTAAAATACTGCAGAAAAGATGAGGGAAAGATTAGAGAAACACTTGAGAATGGTCTTAAAGAGCTCTATAATCTCTTAAAATCTGACTTGTAATCCATAGGAACGAGAATTGCTACAGGATCCCTTAGGGGTAAGAATATATACCTGCTTAATTGGTAATTTTTAACATGGATATAATTTATAAAATGGGAAATTCTCTACCTTATGGCAAGATATAATAAGCCTATATTATCTTACGTTTGAGGGAAGTATTAACCATAGTGAACTTGTTTTAGATTTGCTAGAAGAAACATTATGTTATTACGTTAACACTCATAATAAGCTCTGCTGGTATGTGTATTCATTTACTATGCGGTTTAAGTTCTATAAGTGGTATTACTGTACCCCATCCTAATTCACTATAGGAGCCAACACCTTTAATGTAAATTTCTAGCGGTGAGATATTTGGAGCTGGTTTGCCAAGTAGTCCGGAACCTGGCTCCACATTTCTACACATAGGTCTACGCTTATTTAAACATATGTCATAGCCTAAACCTAAAACTGAGAATTTAATCTTGGCATTATTTACAACGTTTTTAGGAAGATATTCGGAACTACACTTTTCAAGCTTCATGAGCTCTAAGAGCTTTTCGAGAAGTTTTTCCGCATATTCTGTAAGAAGGCCTTGAAAAGTTTTTCCCTCTTTTTCCTTCAATATACTTTTTTCGTTTACTATTTCCTCACATAACATGATTGGCGTCGCTATGTGCCAATATAAACACTTATCGCTGGGGATCTTACTAATCAGCTTATCTATAAAAGTTTCATTAAGAACTCTTGCTTGAAACGCTCTAAACTCGCCGCCTAGAGTTACTATTTTAGAGTCTACAGTTTTCTTAAGAGTGTCGAATATAACATTCCTATTCACATTAGCTCCCAGCTTAGTGTAGATTTCAACAAGAATACCGTAATCTTCTAGCTTCACGCCCTTCTTCAGTAAGGCACTTCTTTTGACGATATCCGTTGCGGTAGCTACAATGTCATGATACGTGCTTGTGTAAATCAGCCCCTCAATAGTCGTTTTCTTAACACTATCTAAACCTATCCCTATGTTAGTAACGTGTTTCCACTCATGAATTTCGAGTTCATGAACCCCAGTACTTCCAATAGTGAAGCACAACAACTTACTACCTATTCCGTAAACACTACACAACATTTTCTCCTCGGCTGAAGTCTTAATGTATAGATATGGGCCTCTTAACACTATATCGGGTGAAGTAGCGACATCCTTACCAACTATCGCAATGTTTAAGCCTCGATAGACATTACTGTAAACTTCGTTACCGCTACCGCACAGAGGTTTATTGAAGGTCTCTAACAATAAACCGGATAGCGTACCTGCTACTGTTGAAGGCAACGGTAACGGTTCTGAACGATAGTATTGTTGAGGACCGCGTGCTTGTGGTGTAAACTCTCCTTTCCATTTAAACGCACCTGTTGAGAGTGGCTTAAAGAGTATCGAGGCAACGGAAAGGTTGAGCACAAGCCTCACCTCACCATTGAGTGGAGAGCTTTCGAAGCCATAACCAGCTGAATTGATAGTTGTGGAGTACACAGTATTTCGAACTTATCATGGTATTTCGCGGGCTTTACCACGTAATCTTCGTAAACCGAAGCACTCAGCTTGCTTAAAACCTCGTTTACAACGGCTCCAGCTTGAGGTGTGTTACGCCTATTCCTCTCGACAACATACTTCAGTAGCTTCTGCTGAATAACGGTTGCTTTGGTTGTCAGAGCTTCTTTGATTAGACCGCAACTTTCAGCGAGATCTGTGTAAAAGCTCGTGCTGATCTCCTTATCCTCGCCAACGTGTTCATATATGAACAACACATCGGACATAGGCTTGCCGACTAGCTCCGGGTTTGTCACAACCCCTTCCTTACTCCACAAATTGTTTCTAATTACGACCACCCCCGCATACACCGGTAAAACACTGATTCTACCGTAGGAAAACGTCACGAGATCCTTTTCAAAGTCTTTCTCGCAATAGCTGAGAGGTTCGAACTTCAGAAGGTCTTTAAGCTCTTCGAGTTCTTGCGCTAGGTTCCACGCCGGTGTAAACGGGTCTCTATAGTGAACTCCAAGCACACCGTAGCTCCTCCCAAAAGCTACTGGCGCTGGATAAACGCTCCCTGACGGTAGCTTATGAAAGCCTGATAACCTACTCAACAAACCCCAGTAGTTTCTCCGCGTGAACAGTACTGCTTGCCCAACCACGCTGTCTGAGTTAGCTGGAATCTTGAATACTTTGTCCAAACCAGTGCTCTTAAAGTGAGCCTCTATAAGAGAGTCCAACAGCTTCTTATCCACATATACCGGTACTAAAGCAGCTACATCATCGCCGCCAGCATATACTGGGAAGCCCCCGAGCGACGTAATGATCTCGGCGTCTAGGAGAGCAGTCATTATCTGACCTCTTGAGAGTGCGATATAATATGCTGGGCTAACTATAACGGTAGTGTGGTGAAGCTTCTCGGGCTCATCGGTCATGTCGTGAACCATACATGCAAAGATCTTGACCAGCTTTGAAAGCCCCATGTAGACCTCTTCAAGCTTCTTAACAGCTTCATTATTCTTCACAGCTTTCTTTAGGGATTCCACGTAGTCCTCTGCCCCTTCCTCAAAGTCGAGGATACCTTGAGTAACTTTGCTAAAATTATCTCCATCGCCTCTAACGACCCCATAGTACCTAACGATCTCGACTTCCCTACGAAGCTCGTTATACATCTCAGCGAGGACTTTACAAAGCTCTTCAATATTCTTGGTAGGTATGTCTTTCAGTGCATCTTTACAGCTGGTAACGCTTCTTAGAGTTCCAGAGATCAGGAGGTAGGAGATCTCGAGTTCTGCTTGAAGATAGCCTAGAATATCCTTAACCGACTTCTCAACCGACGGGTCGAGTCCGCACTTATCAATATATCTAGATACAGGCTCCGCTAAGTATTCGGAATAGTGAGCGTCCTCCCCGGCAATAAGCTTCTTAAGTTTTTCAGAATATTTGGTTTCAGATATTTTCTCGACTAGTTTAAGTAAGGCGTTCAGAGCCGCTAGCTCGTCTGTTGAGGGCACCCTCGGATAGATATCGCTTAAATTGCTCCGTGCGTAGAGATTTAAATCGTTCATGACGTTAGATAGTGCTTTATTAACCGTCAGCAACCTGCGGAGTAGGCAGTAGGGGCATAGCCTTTCATCCTCGCTGAACATCGAGTGCGGTAGTCCGAGGCTTTGAGCCAGATCATCGAGATTCTCACGCTTAACGTGTATTATCGACGGTAACTTACCGCAGATAGTGCACTCGTGGAATCTCTCCGAACCGTCCGAGCGGTAAACTTCACTGGTAACCTCCTCGACCACATCCCCAATGAGGAAGCCCGGTTCGAGAGTTACCTCTTTAGTATGTAGTTTTTTCTCCTCACTACCGAGCTTGATCATTAAGTAGTGGAAGAAGAGCTTATTCGCGATCTCGCTAGCTGGATCCTTGGCCTGTACAATGCTCAAAATAGCTTTAACATCCTTACATAAATCTGTCTCATTGATTTCTTTCAAACATCTCTGAATAATTTTTTCTAACCTCTCCTTTAACTCTTCATAAGCTTTTTCAACGTCGACGACAACTACCCTGAGAGCTAGCGGAGGTTCCTCTAAAACCTCTCTTACATACCTTTCGACATGATCTCCGCTGATATCGTCAAGTGCTTTCCCCTTCTCAATATTCTTCACAAACTCCTTCGCAAGGTCTTCTTCTCCAACCTCGATCTCAACATACGACTTTAGAATGCTGCGTGCTAGCCCCCTCCAAGCTTCACGGAATTCTTCGTAGAAGTATTCCGCAACTTCATCCTTAAATTTAGTAGAGCACTCCTTGAGAGTATTCAGTAGCTTTTCAAGTTGTTTATGGTTAACGGTTTTAAGCTTGTGAACATGCGTTAAAAGCTCCTTGTACTGCTCGTCATCTATGCACGGAAGAGCTAAGAATATGGTGCCGGGGATTAATGGCTGATTGGCAACGCCTTTCCACAAATAAGCTTTTCGAAGCGGTTCCTCTAGGTTTTCCCTTATCTGGATGTCATGATTCTCAATCTCTTTGAGAAGTGATGCTATGTAAAAGTGGTTTGAAGAGGTGAACGGCGAGAGTATGATGTCCCCTCCAAGTAACATGACAACGTCAGACACAGTCTTCCATACCAATAGCGATATCAGCCACGACCCCGCCCATATATCACGTGTCTTTCTCGCAGCCGATATGAACTTCTGTATTCCAGGTATATCAATCTTGACTAGGAACCCCACTGGCTTATCGGACCCCAGCATGTACCAGTTAGCTATAGATGCTGTGGCGTAGACATGATCGAATACCGTATGAGTCGGTACGCGGGTATCCACTAGCGGTACGCACTCAGGACAGTTCTTATACCACAGTGGCTCCAGCAGTAGATACAGGAGGTTGTGCGTGACTGGTAGCGGTAGATCCTTGAACATGCTTAGAACATCTCTAAGCTCCTTAACGTACTTACACACACATTCCACGCCGATCGTTGGTTTAACGCTGGTCTTGAACCGCGGATCTAAGATGTTCACGTAGTCAACTTCGTCAATCCCGACTTTATCATGTCCTCCTCTCTGTGTGTAAAGCCAGCGGTCTGTGCTCGCCGCTACGGCATCCACATGTCCCAAGTGCCCCTCTATTCTGAGGATTAGCTTGTATACGACTTTACCTAACTCGTCGAGATCTTCAAGTATGTGCTTTGCCGCTATAGCCGCATCCTGCTCATGCGCATCCGTTTCCACCCACATATCCTCAACCAGGTTCCTACACGCATCTACTTCTTCACCAGCTGGTCTAGAGCCAGCATATCTAGCTAGTACACGACCTACTCTACTTCCAGACTTACCTATGAACGCTGTCGAGACTACCCAGGGTTTCCAAGCAGGGTCGTGGAGTAATGCTGCGAGCTTGAATGCGTAGAAGCTTACAGTCATAAGCTCTCACCTGCTTGCCTCCTGTACTCCCCACGCATAAATCTCCTCCCGAAACCTGCTCTGTGTACGACAGCTTTCTCAATAGTGAAGTAGCTGTAGCCCTTGCCAGTCTTAGCCCCAACACCCTCAAGTAGAGTGTTCGCGAGAATGCCAGCTACTAGAGCCGTTAAGCTCGATGCTTGCTTGCCGAAGAGCATACTTGAGAGCTCGGCGACATAGTTAGGGGTTGCACCGAAGTCCTTGACTCCAATCACGAACTTAAACCTAGTGCCTGGAGCGATCGCCAGATACTGTATAGGCACGGGCTCAGCTTCAAATTCGTCAACCACAACCTCACCTCCGCGGTAGTAGTGCGGGGTCATGACATCTGGGACGAGTAAGCCGTGAGCAATAACACCCCTACCACTATCGATTGGATAGGCGTCTGCGACGAAGACGTTACCCGCAAACGATATCGCACTTTTCAAGTCCCCGAAGTTCTGTGTAAACCATTCGTGCTCGTCTCTGTGATATATCTCACCTTCTGGTGCACCAAAAAGATCCAGCACTTTCTCTGCGCAGCTACGCTTCAAATCGCCTCGCTCCAACTCGCTGCACTTCCTGAGGGCCCAGTTACGCGTAGCCCCCTTAACGCTGGATGCTGGAATGTAGGGTAAGTCGTAAATGTAGTCCCAAGTCAGCCCAACCTCGTATATCGCGTGGAAGGAGCCGCCACTGACCCCCACAAGACCCTTATCCTGAAGCGCAGCTTCAACCTCAACAACGCTGTAGCCGAGCTGCTTGAGTCCTTCAACAAGCAAAGCATAATGCTCGTTCACTGTGCTTAACCCGGCTTTAATGTTGTTAAGAGCACTTTGGATCGGAGAAGCACGTTTAATCAACTCCTCGAGAACCTCTATCTTAACTTCCTTCAATTTATCTAGCACCTTTCGCTGCTCATCGCCTGTCCTCACAGCTTTAGCGGTTTCGAAAAGGTGCTTTACTTTCTCCGCATACACACTTAAGATACTGAGCCCAAAGTTTACATAGGGTTTGCTTTGGGGATGTGTGAACGCCAAGAACAACACCTCACCCTAATAGGTTTTTAACCCACTCAAGAGCGGTGTTTAACGCTTCTTCAACGCACATAGTAATGTCCGCATACTGGCATGGGGTACCAGGTTTCTGATTATACTTGGCTATACCCATAAGTTCTCCAGGAACTTTACCACTCTTACTGTTTCTCAACGCGTGAGATATCACAATAACGTGGCCTAGATGTTTAACATCTTTACATTTATGTCCTCCAACGTGAATTAAGTTGTTGATCTTAGCCGCAAAATCATTTATGGTAACGAAAGGTATGAGCAACACTTCACATCTACCATCCATGCAGTACGGTACAAATACTAAGGGTGAAAGTCTTCTAGGCTCTTCCTTATCTCTAGGGATCTCGCACATTTCAGCGTTAAGCTTATTTTCATAAGTATAATAGCCGGTCTGTTTGGCTCCTCGCGGTAATCCTAGGGCCCAAGTATGGTAAGCTACACCAGGATTCCTTATATCTCCATGCTTTACTTTCCACGTGCTCTTCAGCGTTGCTTTACCAATTGCGCTCAAGGCTTCAATTATATCCGTAACCACGAACTTGTTGTTTATGCAAGGATCTTTGTTAATATCAACATTGGGTAGCTCTTGTAACACGTAAACACAGGGATGTTTGAGTGGATCTATGAGAACGCTATTCTTAATAGCGTAGTTTAGCGTTGGTATTCTACTTAGACCTTCAGTAGCTTGGTAACTCAATGTTGGCGCGGAGATGTTCTTTAGCAACTCCAGCGAGGATCTAATTAATGCTTCACTAGCCTCACGAAACATGTTGCCAAGACCCTTATCACCGTTTTTCAGACTTTCTAGTATTTGCTCAACCTCCGCATCTCCTTTAAGATCCTTATCTAGTTCGTACAGCTCTAACCTAAACTTCCCAAAGCCTCTACTCACTGCTTTACCTAAACCTATAAATGTTAGAACATGCGTAGCGAGAAGTATTACGAATTTTTTAACGGTTCTCTTAGCTTGAGCGGAAAAAGCGGATGATGACGCCCCTGTTTTAAGGTAGAGCTCTACTTCAAGCCTAACCTTTTCAGGCCTTAGGGGTTGATATTCGTATAACTCAACAATATTTTTAATTCCTTGCATTGCAAGTCTAAATCTCGGTATAGCGAGAAGCTTACATATATCACTCAGTTGGGATAGCTGTTTGTCCATCTTGCTAACTGTATTTTCGTAGAGTTTAGCTATTCCTCCGGTTAATTTGTGCTTATGTAAGCCTCGAGATCTTCTCATTAGCAAATAACCGTGGATCTCGAGAACACTAATCAAATTCTTAATATCTTTTACAACGTTAAGTAACCTATCGAGAACTGCTAGATCACTAGTTTTAACGAAATTAATATCATCACGTACGTGTTGAGGCAGATAAGGTGCGTCATAAGGTATGAGGTCATGTGTTCCAGTAAAATAGTAATTCGTCCTCACCAATACTGTTCCTGATTTCTCTAAATTACCGAATATTATGGTATTTAGCTCCTCTACATCTCTATAGCTAGCGTTATGAATGTTCTTAAGTGAAGCCTCCACTAATCTTAAAAGCCACCTCATTCTCCCAATAAGCTGTTGTGAAGTTGGTAGGAACGGACCTATACAGTTCTCTAAGTTAAGGTTTGAACATTCATATGTTTTTGTGTAATAAGGACCTCCAGGCCAAAGTGGCGTGGTATTTACGAATTCTAATATAGCGAAAGGCTTGTTAATGATTGCAGTAGAGGGTTTACTTGCTATTAGCTCTTCTAACTGAATCTCATCCATGCACATCACACACGATGATATAACGCATTTGCTAGCTTCTTTAATTCGTAAGCGTAATTTAATGCGAGTTTTTCTATACGTGCACCCTCTTGCTCGATTTTACTTAGGCAATTGACGATGTACTGCTCTAATATTTTAACTTCATTCTCGTTACAGCCAGCTACATTACCTATATACGTAGCTAGTAAAGCTGATGCTTGAGGATAACCTCCTCCAGCATTCTCTATGTCAGAACATAGCCTATTAGAGCTTACTTCTTCAAGTATAGCTGTTATCGTAGCATTATACACTTCTATCTTAGCTTTTTCATCTATTTTAGAAAGGTAGAATGTGAGAGTTGGAACTAATCCAACCTGCAATGTTAGTGACGGAAACTCCTCTAGTCTCCTAGAGATCGCAGGTGCTTCATCACGTGTTTTTAAGCATTGCGGTCGAAAAGCTTTATCAAATGAAGATAAGATCTTGAGGGCAGCTTTAATGGGTTCTTGTGGAATGTCTTTAAAACTTACCATGAGATGTCACCAACTTTAAGCCGTAGCCCCGCATGGGTGAAGTTTAAGTTTAATCATCCCTCTCCCAATAGTCTCCTTACCTCCTATCACTGCGTAGGTTTCGCATACGTTACCTAATGTTTTTCTAAGCACATCGATGGGTTCGACGCTTTCCGGGCAGTAGCTGTTTTTCCTGACTGGGTTTGGAACGACAAACCCTCCCAGAAATATCGTTCCTTGTGGAATGTATTCTTCAGTCCAAAGCCCTCCTTCAGAAACTGTTTTAGTATCAAGTCTTAACCTTATTCTCGTAACTCTAATCATTCCTTTCTCGACATATATGGGGCCGTTGGCATCCGACATCACTACTATTTTATTCCTTAAATTCTTAGCGAGAGGTCCGCACTTTTCAAGGAGTGATAGGTTTTGGTCTTGTATCGTAATGGATTCAGCAAAGAACTTTGTTGTAGATACGTATATCTCGTGCTTGTTGGTAATAGTCGTTAACACTTTGTTGTCTGTCAGCTTATCTTCGTTACTAACTACCTCTTCGAGAAACTTCCGTAGGGTTTCAAGGTCTTGAGAGTTAACTACGTCAAGTATAGCTAAAGCTCTTTTAACGAGATATGGCGTTGTTAAGTAGACATAGCCTTCACTAAGGCTGGGTATCGGGAAGAATAACGGTATGAAGTCTAGGACTGAAAAGAGACCTGCCTCCTGTTCGCTTGCGCTTGGTTCTGAGCCAAATAAGCAACAGCATATACGACAGTTTAATTCACATGCTAGCTCCTTTGATTCTTCAGTACTACCTGATTCGCTACATTTAATTCTTCCTTCATCAAAGCAATCCCTATTACATATCTGAGCGACTCGCCTAGCGCATTCAGCTTTAAAAGCGCCTTTAACGCTAGATGCGAATACTATCGGGTATCCTAGAGGATCCTTCTGAACGACTTGATCAACAGCTCCGGGAGCCCTACCGGAGCCTGGATGTAATGGTGTTACAGAATATCCAAGCACAAGTAAACCATGAAGTTTTGCTATGCTCAAATGTAACACACCTCTATAGGGTTTCCAATTTATGTTATGTTTCGTAAATATATAAAGCTTCACATAGCGTTTTTAATGATATTTCGTTAACTCTATGCTCATAATCTCTCTATATCTTTCAATTCATTCTTTTTTGATAC
>NBVN01000005.1 GCA_003056265.1 Zestosphaera tikiterensis
GTTGTTGTTACGGGTACTGTAGTTGTTCTAATTCCGGTGTAGGTAGTTACTGTAGTAGGTATTGCTGTTGTTGTGGTGTAAGTACGCGTAATTGTTGTAGTGACAGGAACGGGTACGGGGATAGGTATTGGCTGAACAACTGTAGTTGTGGTGAACGTAGTAGTTACTGCTGTAGTTGTGTAGGTAGTTGTGTAGTAATACGTTACTGTGTAGTAGTAATAATAGCCTTGAGCTAAGAGGTTCTCAACAAAAGGGAGTGGGTTACTACCTAACGCTGCTAACGCGATTAAGACGGTTATTACCGTTAACATCAGTATTGACTTACGCATAACGACCCTCACTAAGTTAATTTTCTCATTATATCTTTATAAACTTTACCATTCATAAAGTTTGGTAGTGATTGATTGGATTTAAGCAGTTTAAAACGTTTCGAGGAGGTTGCTTCAACAATTCTTTGGATATCTTTAATCATCGTTGTTAACTACATCGCTTCAGTTTTTGAAGTCCCTACATGGGTTACTGTAGGTAGGGTTACTTATAGGATCACAGCTCAACCGATGGTTGGGGATGTTGATTTAATGATTTCCACATTCCTCACTATAGCTTCACTCACTCCGTTAATCGTTAAGAAGGTTAAAGACTTAACTTACGTGGCTTTATTAACTGTGTTAACTGTCCTCACGTATATGTACGTGTTTAAACTTTCGTTGATTTTATACTCTATAACGTTTTCTACGGCGTTAGCCTTAACTTACGTGAGGTTAGGGTTTAAAAAGGTTGTTTACGGCTTGCTTTACGCGGTAGTTGCTTTTCAACTGCCTTCCCTAATATATTACGTCTCGTTAATGTTAGGTTTTAAAGCGGTTTTCTTAGCCGGCGTTTCAAACTTCATGATAAGGTTTCAAGCTTTAACATGGTTTTTAACACCTACCTCTATGGTTGCGTACGTTGTTTTACTAAGCTTAAGTAAGCTTAAAGTCGTTAAACCTAAGGATGGCGTGGGTGGGGGTTTAAACGGTTTAAGTGATTCGTCGAAACATCCCTTAAGGATTTACTTAATAGTTGGTGTGGTTTTATCTGTTTTAGTTGGTTTAATAACGTACTTACCTACTGTTAACCCTTACTTAATACCTACGAACGTTGATTGGATACATTACTACAACGCCCTCAATAGGATGGCTAGGTCTGAAGACTACGTTTCCGAAGCTTTTAAGGCTTGGTACAGTTTCGGAGATAGAGTTGCTTATATGTTACTGACTTACTGGCTTTGGAGGTTTTTAAACGTTGACTTACGTGTTTTCGCAATATACCATAACGTGTTGTGGTTGCCTCTATACACTTTAAGTCTTTACTACCTAGCTAAGGAGGTCTTAGGTGTTGAGAGGGGTAAGTACGTTCTTTTAATAGCTCCCTTCACACCTCAAACCCTAAGCTTTCTATACGGTGGTTATCAAGCGGATTTACTGGCCGTTACTTTAATATACTTCTCAATAGCTTTAGCTTTAAAACCTAAGTTATGGAGGGCTTGCTTAGCTGTAGCTATATCCACATTAGCTTTATTTACTCACGTATGGAGTTGGACTCAATACTTAATCGTTTTAACCGCGTACCTAATCTTAACCACCCCACTTACTTTAAAACGTAGGTGGAGAGCCTCACTTAATTTAAGGTTTTTACTAACCCTAACTTTAATGACTTCCGTAGGGGCTGTTATCGAGTTAATCGGTGTTTACAGGCTCCACATATACAGTAGTTTCGACTTACTTAACACAGCTTTAAAACTCTTAAGTAGGTTTAAACCAAGTTTAAAGGGTTACTTAAGCAACCTAGACTTCTACTTAAACATCTATACAGGAGGTTCTTTAAACAACCCGATATATTACGTAGCTTCTATAGCTTCAGCTTTAACCGTAGGTTTTACAAACGATTTAATATCTTTAAACTACTTAAGCTTCCTAGCCATGACTGCTTTAAGCGGGGTTTACGCACATAGAATTTTAGTTAACACACCTACAGCCCTCGCTTTAACCACTACCTTAAGTTATTTAGAACCTAACGATAGGAAAGCCTTAATCTTATGTTTGATTACGTCATTCTTAAGTAAGGCTTTAGGCTTCATACCTAACCTACCGTTAAGTTAGGTTTTAACTTAAGTTATCAAGCTTTTAAATCCATGGATTAATTAATATACTTGGGTTATATGGTTTGAGTTGGTCGGCCCACACACCATTCCTTAACGGTGTGTTAGATCGGGAGGTTCGGGAAACCCTTAAAAACTGTTTAATACCTGATGAAGTTAATTCAGATGTTGTTAGGGTTTACGTTGTTAGAGCTTTAAGGAATGGTGTGTGGGTTAGGTTGAGGAGGGAGTGTAGGGCGTTACTTACTGTTTTAAGTAGGTATGTGAGGTTGAAGGAGTTTAAATCTGAAGTTCTTAAGGATGTTGTTAGGGAGTCTTTACTTGAGATTGAGCTTAACACGTTTAAAGGTAGGGCTCTATACTACGGCTTCATAATTCTTAAGCTTGAGTTTAACTCCTTAATTGATTCACTACGTAACGTCTTAAGTAGGGCTCTATACTTAGGTGTTTCATATTTGAATAATCCCCCGCTGTTTAAGTATTTAAGTTGAGTTTGAGGTTATGGGTTACTGCGGTCAACCAACTAAAGACTTAGTGACTGTGGTGATCCCTACCTTAAGGGAGGTTGGTGGGGTAGGTTTAGTTATTGATGAGCTTAAGTCTTTAGGTTTTAAAAACATTTTAGTTGTTGACGGGGGTTCAGACGACGGGACTGTTGAGGTAGCTGCTTCTAAAGGTGCGAAGGTAGTTCTTCAGGAGGGTGTTGGTAAGGCTGACGCAGTTAAAACTGCGTTGAAGTATGTGTCAACCCCCTATATGTTGCTTATCGACGGTGACTACAGTTACGACCCGTCGAGAGTTGATTTAATGCTTTCTTTAATGCCTGAATATGATGAGGTTATAGGTGCTAGGTTATTCGGTAGGGAAAACATACCTTTAATTAATAGGTTTGGTAACTACGTAATTACGAAGGTTTTCAACATATTATTCGGGACTAAACTTAAAGACGTATGCTCTGGTATGTGGTTAATTAAAACGGAGGTTCTTAAGGAGGTTTGGTTTGAAAGTAGGGGATTCAGCGTTGAGGTTGAGGTAGCTGCTCACGTAGCCTCAACTTCAAGAAGGATTACTGAAGTCGGGATAAACTATAGGGAGAGGGTTGGGAAGCCCAAGCTTAGGAAGTATCACGGACTTAAGATTTTATTCGATGCTTTAAGACTTACTTGGAGGTATAACCCAGCATTACTGATATTCGGTGCTGGCGCGTTAGCTTTAATCCCCGCCTTAGCTATAGTTTCCTGGGTTGCTTACGAGCTGTTAATTAACAACGTAAAACATTACGTATGGGCTATATTAGGAGTTACGTTAGGCGGTGTTGGGGTTATCTCCCTACTATTAGCTATGATTGCTTTATATATTAAGAGATTTGAGTATAGAGTTATCGAGAAGATAGAGAAGCTTAAGAAGAGTTTAAGCGGGAGTAGTTGTTGAGGTGGGGGTTTGATTTGAGGGTTTTAGTTACTGGCGGTGTTGGTTTTATAGGTTCGCATGTTGTTGAGGAGCTTGTTAGGGGTGGTTATGAAGTTGTTGTTTTAGATAACCTCAGTAATTCAGATCTTAGGAATATTGAGGGTTTTTTAGATGAGGTTGTTTTCTTTAAAGGTGATGTTAGGGATTCTGATGTGGTTTCTAAAGCTGTTGAAGGTGTTGATGCTGTTGTTCATTTAGCTGCTTTAATAGATGCTGTTGAATCTTTCGATAAGCCTCTACTATATCATGAAGTTAACGTTTACGGAACGCACGTGCTTTTGAAGAAATGCGTTGATTTAGGTGTTTCTAGGTTTATATACGCAAGCACTACAGCGGTTTACGGCGAGCCTGTGAATGTGCCGACGCCTGAGGATGAGTTTTTAAAACCTATTAACCCATACGGGCTTACGAAGGCTTTAAGTGAGAAGTTAGTTAAATACTACTCTAGAGCTTACGGTTTGAAAACAACTATATTTAGGTTGTTTAACGTTTACGGACCTAAGCAATGGAGGAGTAGGTACGCAGGCGTAATAACTAAATTCATCGAGAGGGTCTCGAAGGGTGAGCCACCAATCATATTCGGGGACGGCGAGCAGGTTAGAGACTTCATATACGTTGAGGACGTAGCTAAAGTATTCATCAAGTCTTTAGAGGAGGGTGTTGACGGCCTGTATAACCTAGGCACGGGAAGAGGCGTTAAGATTAAAGACTTAGCTGAGTTAGTAATTAAAGCGTTCGGACTTAAAGAATTGAAACCCATACACGCACCCCCAAGACCTGGAGATATTATAAGAAGCGTTGCGGACATAACGAAACTTAAGGAGGTATTTAACGTAAAGCTTACAGACCTGGAGGAAGGCATTAGAAAGACTATTGAAGACTATAAAAACCACTCTCGAACGAACGGTAGGTAGGGGGTAGAAAACTTTAAATATTTCAAACCGCATCTCTTTGTATTGGATGTGGTATCGAGACGTAGTTGCGTGTTGGAACCTACTAATAAAAGCCTACTTAGGCGATGGGAGCAACGCTCCAAGCCTGGGTAGGTATAACATAGATGGGAGGGTCGTGCCGTTACCCTCGACAGCCGCCCATGAACCCATAGTGGTGAAGAAACCACTATGGATGAGGTGGAAGTCCCTACCGCAGACACGAAACGCTACAGTTTCAATCAAAATAACACGGTAGGGACAAACGGTTAGAAGCGTTAAGTTGTTAAAGCTGTTTAGTAGCTGTAAATCACGGCTTAGATTCTTTCCCTGCGGTATGCGTAGCTTAATCGCTATATATCATAACTGCTACCTCCTTAGTAACGTATGCCGTAGTAGCTATGAAGGTTGAGATTTCCCCGCATGCGAGGAGGTGGTTGGCGATGAGGATGATTTCTGAAGAGCTTGTCTTTAACGGGGTTGTGGATCCGGATAGGGTTTTATTCGATAGGGAAAGCGGGTATTTTATAGCTGTGAAGAAAGTGAATAACATGTTTTTAATTATCGCATACCTACTATTTGAGGAAAGGGTTAGAATCGCCGCAACTTTTCAACGTCCGATCCTAACATAGTTGAGAGAAGAGTTGCGAGCGGGAGGTGGGAACCTCTATGAAGGTTGAGTACGATCCTGAGGCGGATATACTGTATATAAGGATAAAGGATGGGAAGATTAAGGAGACTAAAGACCTAGATGAGGATGTATGGATAGATGTAAACGATAGAGGAGAGATTGTTGGAATCGAGATTTGGCAAGCGAGAAAACACGTAATACCGGAGATCCTGAAGTTTCTAAAGAAAGGTAAGGAAGTTAAAGCTTTCATAGAGGCTTAACCCTTGGTTAAAGTTAAAGACGTCGCAGATATAACGAAACTTAAGAAGACTGTTGAGGATTACTTAAGGAAGTTAAACCTTAGGAAATCCGGCAATGCCTGATTTACTAACTCATTACGCTACTAGCCTATTACTAACTAGTAGGGTTTCTAGGGTTAGATACGCTGTTTTAACAGCTTTAATAGGTCTTCTACCAGACGTAGACTCCCTATTAAGAATTCACAGGTGGTTTACACACAGCTTAGTAATCACAGCTTTAGCAACGGCGGTAGCGGCTGTTTTCATGACCTACGTCAACAGTAGGTTACTTAAGTATGTGTTTTTAACATCAGCTATATACACACTACACATACTTCTAGACATGTTTACAGCATCAACACCTATAGCGTGGCCTTTAACAAGTAAAGCATACATGATATCTATAGAGTTAAACGGAGCCATAGCTAGCGGCGGTTTTAACATATCTTTAAACACAGCATTAGTAAACACCACAGCAGACTTCACACCTAAACAGGTAGTGGAGGGACCGATAGTGACGGAGCAAGGAATTATAGTTGCTATCGGCGTTGGAGCTACGTTAATACTTGAGAAAACATTCTTAAGGAAAAGCAGGGCTTAGAACGGGTATGCCTCCAGAACTTACGGCACTGGATACCGTCGCTTTAGCACTTGCGTTAATACACTTCACAACACCACTAACATATTATTACTATATGAGGAGGAAATACCTCAATAAGCCATGGGGGCTAAGCATAAACCCGGGTTTCCAGCCGAGAGTTACCATCATTATTCCAACGTATATGGGTGCTAAATATATTGCTTCAAGGCTTGACAATATTCGTGAACAGAACTATCCTAGTGATAAGGTTGAGATCATAGTTGTAGATTCCGCATCGTCTGATGGAACTAGAGAAATTGTTGAGAAGTGGATTAAGCAGAACCCGGATGTTAAGGCAATGCTTATTACTGAGCCGGAAAGACGTGGAAAACTCTCAGCTGTGTTAGAAGGGTTAAAGCATTTATCTAGGGATAGCGAGATAATAGTACTTACAGATGATGACTGCTTATGGGAGGCCAACGCCTTACAAAGCGTTGTAAAGTACTTTTCGGATCCATCGGTAGGGGTTGTTTCAGGCAGCATTAGGTACCTTAAAAATAAGGGAGTTGATAATACATATAGAGAGTTCTATAATAAGATACGTGTTGCCGAGTCAAAATGGTGGTCAACACCAGTACATAACGGGCCTCTGCTAGCTCTTCGGAGAAGTATTCTAGATAAGATTGGAATACCGTATTTCCCGGGAGCTGACGACAGTGCTTTTGCTAGCTATATAGCGTTTGCAGGCTATAGGGCAATCCAGGTTGACGATGTATGGGTATACGAGCCAGTAGCGGGAAGACAGTATAGGAGGATGGTGCGAAGAGCAACACACCTATTAACCTACTTCACAAGCCTAAAGAAATACGTGAAGAAGCAGGGCGTATATGTGAAGACGAGATTTGATAGGATATGGCATATAGAAGCGTACTTACATATATTTAATCCGTTTCTCCTAGCAGTAGCCGTAGCCCTGCTAATAGCCTCAGCAATTATGGGTAGCACCACCGCTATTATACTACTAATTACTGGAGCAATACTTTTAGCAATCAAGCCATACAGAGCATGGATACAAAGCCAGTTATACTTACTAATAGCCGCATTCAGATCTCTAGTAGCAAGAGAAGAAGCCTGGAGCAGAAACTAATAGGCAGGAAACATTGAGAGTCGCGGTGTACACCTATTATTCGGCTCCTTGGAAGCTTTCATCCGGGGATGACAATAGAGTTCACTTCATATCTAGAACTCTAGGACAGTGCCTCTCAAAGCACGGTAGCATCACTGTTTATAATTTAAGCCTCTTATCAGTAGGGGAAAACACCATTATGTTCAAAGACCGCGTGGTATACGTCTCAATGCCAAGATACCTTTACAGAGTCTTAGCTAGGATACTTAAGTGGAGGCAACACTACGATCTGAATCCACTGGCTAAACTTACTCATTACGTTGATGAATTTATTATGGCTCTAAAACTGAGGGGTGTTACTAGATCATCTATCACTCTATATGTATTCGGCTCTATGAGCCTCTTCTCTTTTTTCATGAGGCTTCTCGGGTGGAAAGGTACCATTATATATGATCCGTTGGCCAACTATGTGCAAACGCTATATCTTCGCTCGAGAATAAGCATGAGAGAAATCCTCCGCTACGGCTTATATCTAGCACTACACCGTTTGCAACTCAAATGCTCCAACTGCGTAGTATATCCCTCTAAACTAGACCTTGAAAACGCGGAGAGAATGTTCAACGTTAGAAACACCGTGGTAATCCCGAATCCCGTACCAATATGCTTTGAGAGCCACGAGGAATATGAGAAGCTACGTGCATTACGCCGAGGTGATGAAAGACCCTACTTTATACTACTAGCCGGAGGCAGAAACAAAGCAAACGAAGAAGCTGTAAAGCTAACAATAGATGTATTCAATAAACTACCGCAAGACACCTTCAAGCTCTACATAACAGGGCCTTGGCTGGACTTAAAGAATCTCGCGGAAAACTCCAGCATTGAACTCTTAGGCGTTATACCTCAATACGAATTAAAGCGGCTTCTGGCCGTATCTGACTACGGCTTATCCCCCATATTTAGTCATGCAGCTGGAACTTTTCTAAAGACACTAACGTATGTTACCGCAGGTTTGGACGTGATTGCTACACCCATATCCCTTATCGGACTAAGCATTAAGGCTCTAAGAAAGAGATACGGATATAGTGGAAAAATCTATTTGATACATGATAAAGAGGATTACGAGAAGACTTTGAGCGAACTGATCTTCAATAAAAATTATGAGCGCGGGAGACCAACTATATGTCACTACCTCGAATTAGAGTTGGTCAACACAGTAAGGGAAACCGGGATATTCATAGGAAAATAGTTAGGGTTATATTGTACTCGATGCAAAGCAATAAATATATAGCGCTACTTGAGACTCTACTGAACGATCCTTCAATGCTTGAATTCCTAAGATATAATAAAGTGATCACTACTATAGGGTTTCTCGCACTACATAGCGATCAAGCTATTCAAGGAATTTTCAAGTTCAAATTACAACGATACAATATCTACTTGGAGGAGACAAAGAGATTAGCTGAAAAACTAGAGTACAACGGTATAGAATACACCATAATGAAGACTTTTTCAGCAATCCCTAAGGATATATCCGATATAGACCTACTAGTGAGCCCGGAGCATGCTATGGATACTAGGAGAATTCTTCTCAAGCTAGGATTCTATCCAAGAAAAACCGGTCTCGAACAAGACCTATACAGCAAACTTGTAGACAACGTGACCGTGGATGTAGAGCTTCACACATCTATTGCTGCAGCAGGTTATGAATACTATGATTCACGCAGAGTATTGAGAAGATCCATAGTTTTCAATGGAATTAGGGTGTCTGAGCCCATAGACTCAGTCTTGATACTGGTAGCACATGATGTCATGAAAGATCTCTATATTCCCCTGGCTCACATACTTGAGTTTTATTCGCTCCTCAATAATGCCGAATGTGATGAGTTGATTAAGCAGGCATCCCTATACGGTCTTTCACTACCACTGTCTTTCTTTACAATTTTAACGGAGTCTATTATAGGTGAGAAACTACGGTGCAAGATGACGAGTCACATATTAAAGCTGTTACTACCAGACCTCGCTAAGGCTCTCAAGATGGATCCCGTGATAAAGGTTCCATTATTATTAACACTAACCTCGTATATGGAGAACCTTCAATCCAAAGTAAGGCTTGAAGGCTTTTCCACAACATTGAAACAGCTTATTTCGCTACCAAGCGGTAAAGGTATTAATGCTCTTATTCACAACGTATTACCGGCCAAACCTGAAGTGAAAGAAATATGGGAGTGACCTTAGTAACTTTCCAAGGCTCCGTCGGGTCAGGGAAAACAACTACAGCCCGTGCCCTAACTGCAATCCTGCGGTCAAGAAGTATTATATCATACTATGTAGACATAGCGGTGTTCCATGGATTTGCCTATTTTGTCATCGCAACAATCTCTCACATAGTCCAAAAGCTCGGGGGGTACAGATACGTGGGAAACCACTATCTTACATTATGGTTTAACAATAAGAGTCTGCTACGCAAAGTTTATCGTATATCTCTACTTTTAGACATCCCTTCCCTCATCATAGCTGTCATGATACGGGTATACTTAAAAATACTTCTATGTACTCTCCTGAGAAGATGCTGTACTATTCTCGTAGATGAAGGCCCTCTCACGGCGATGGCTATACACTACTACTTTAGTAGACAGTTCAATACCATTAGATTATTCAAGCACTACTATAGAATTGCCTACGCGCTTCTATTCGAGTCCACTAAATCACAAAAGAGCTTCTTCATCATGTTGGAGCAACCGCTAAGGTCTTCTATTAAAGCCTGGATTAGGAGAGAGAAAACTAATCTAGTAGACTTCAACATGATTTCAACGAGACTAGCCTTCGAGAACATACTGCTTAATTATTTATCAGAATCCAGTGGAATACTGGTTTTGAGGCTGAAAGTAGCAAGCATAGGGTCTGTAGTTGCTGAGGTCACTCGTAGAATCCTCACAATGAACACCTGCTGTGCAAACCCATGAGGGGCTCGTTGATAGTTCTCGGAGGACCTGATGGATCAGGTAAAACCACGCTAGCCTTACTACTATCAAGGTACCTTAGTATGAAAGGGCTTAGAGTTAAGATAGTGTGGATAAGAGGAACGCATACCTTATCATACATTTTAATGGTGTTCTTGAGGAGGTTTAAAGCTTTCAATGAAAAGGGCCTACACTATTATAGTTTCAATGTCCCCCCGAAGCTCAAAGGCTTTTGGCTTATAGTTGAGCTAGTTTCAATTCTTCCTTTAATAGTCCTCTACTACTATATATACCGTTTAGTCTACGACGCCATTATAAGTGAGCGAGGGCTCCTCGACTTTGCTGTATGGGTTTTAACAGGAGTGAAACCAAAGCTAACTAAAACAGTAACAAGGTTATTTCTTAAAGTATCGATAGCATGGATATTACATTATGAAACAATATACATAAGGGCAGATAAAGAGAAGCTTTTTGAAAGAAAACGTAATGAAGCAATTCTAATAAATACAATGTATCCAATCTATGAAATATTGGCGAAAGAGTTGGGACTGCCAACGATAGATACAACAGCTATCTCACCTGCTGAAGCGTTTTACAGTGCTCTTCAAGTATTTCGTATATAGAGTAGCGTCTTGAAAAAAATCCTTATAATCTCTATGCCATTTAGGATAGGAATAGGAGGTTTCCTAAGATCTTATTACGTATTACCAAGGCTTACGAAGATCTTAGTAGATAATGACTATGAAGTAAAACTCTATATACCAGCAAATGCCTTGAGGACATATATGTTGTATCATCTTCCTTTAGAAGCTAAACATGATAGCAGTATGCGTTTTAATCCCAGAAACCTAGTAGATAAAATCTCGGAGTCCATACTGGACGAGATAAGTGAGCTCGAGAAAAAATCTAGGTATACCTTTGTTATCGAGGAAAAGTTTATCGAAAGGAACATTGAATATAATAAAGGGTTCCTTCTTAGAGAGCTTAGTCAAAAATCTGTAAATAAGCTGTATGATGCAATATTCTCTAAATTAAGACCACTTCTTATACATGCCTATGAAAGAAGATTTGCTGAGGAAGTCAGGCATTTCTTTAAAGATCACATCTACGGATATTCTATGCATGAAACACCTGACGCTGTAACAGCATTAGCTACTTTAAGTTCGAAGCATGTTAAAACAGCTATATTACTTCAAATGGATTTAGGGAAGAAGTTCCTTGAAAAAACAGTTAATATAAGGGCATTTAAGGAATTAAACAGGAGAACTAGGCTTACAGGAATACTTTCCGTCTCTCCTGCCCCAGTAATTGAAACCCCAGAGATATTTAGTCTAACTAAGAAGGTGGGAATTCTAATACCTGGAGTAGCTTTAAGAGAGGATATTCTACGTGAAGCAACGGCTAAGGAACCTAACTCTGTAATATATTATGGACGCTTATCCGTTGAAAAAGGTATTTTAGACCTTTTAAAGTCGTGGAGTGTAGTTGAGAAAAATACCGATGCAAAGCTTTATATAGCTGGGAGATTTGATGCTTATAAAACAAGGACTATGTTTAAGAAAATTATTGAAAAACATCGTTTAAAAAGAGTTACTTACCTAGGCTATCTTGATCGAGAGAGACTAGTTAAGACAGTGTCACGTTTTTCACTACTTGCTTACCCATCCTATAGAGACGCATTCTCTATGGTTGTTCTTGAGTCTCTCGCAATGGGATTAAGAGTTATAGCATATGACATACCGGCAATACGCTACATATATCAAGGAAGTAGAAACGTTGAAGTAGTTCCTACAGGGAACTTCCAATTACTAGCACAAAAAATCATTGAAAACCTCAAGAAAAACTTTGAAATGGATGACATGACAACTAAGATCTTAAGTCTGTATTCATCTTGGAAGAGAGTTACCTTAGAAGAATACAATTGTTTAAACAAGTTTATGAACTTCTGACATGGCTATTCAGCTTGTAGAGTGATTTGATTAACATGCCAACCAGAGTTTACCGAATAAGGGAGACGCGTTCTACATGAAGATCCTCAATATCAGTGATGAACTTCGAGAAGGTTTAGCTATTACAGCTTCAATGAATCTGCGCGGGCATAAGGTCCTTTACGTGCTACCTGGATCACATTATAAGATCCATCGAGTAAGGCTTCAAACAGACACGGGATCCGTTACTGTTAAATACATCGAAATTCCTGTAATACGCTATCCTGGCAGTTCTATAATCTCTACGTTTTTGAAGTGCCGAAATGACCTGTTACAGCAACTATTTGCTACGGAAATTATTGATTTTGACATTGTCGTGACTTCATCCTCATACACTTCTTTTTATCTATCGCAATGCGTTTCGAGAATACACCAAATACCACTATTAATAAGGATTTCGGATTTGGGAATAGTAGGCAAATTTAATGAAGCCATTAAGTTGTTTCACTATTATAATGCATTAATCGAGCTGCCACCTGGTATCTTGCGCCTTTTCAAATACGTTACTAGCGGAGATATAGTAATAACTCACACTCATGCGATTTCAAAATTCGTAGAACATTATCTCAATAGGAGAAACATACTGATCTACCCTACGTATGTTAAAATGCTAACTGAGAACAGTGTACAAGAATCAATAGATGAAAACTATGTGGATATGACGGAACACTCTATATTAGGAATAGTTAACGTAAAACGTCCAGCTCTCTCCGGAAAACATGATAGAAAAGCTCTCGAGTGTTTGTATACTATCGCAAAATATAATCCTAGTGTTACTGTTACTATCATTGGTACAAGCTACAAGGAGGCTTGCACAGTATTGGGAAAATACGAGCTCCCGCCAAACCTAAAACTTCTAGGAGCTATTCGTAACGACCTTATTCTAGAGCATCTATATAAGAATTCCTCTTTAATCGTAATTCCTTTCTTTTTCCGTAAAACTATTAGCAATAGACTTCTTGAAGCACTCTTTTATGGAAAACCCGCTTTAATCCCGAGTAGTCTCAAAGAAGATTTCCCTATGCTAAAGCATGAAGAAAATACATATATGTTCGATGAGTGTGATGAAGCCGCAGTCATGGTTAGATACCTACTTAAGTCATCTGACGTGTTGGATAGATTGGAGAAGGAAGCGAAGTTGCTATGGGAAGAAACATTCTCTAATCGTATCTTTGGTCTAAAAATGAATTCCGTACTAAGCTCCCTTTTAGGTTATTTGTATTAAAGTATTTATATTCAAATAAGATGAATGGCGTAGCAGTACAATGTCCATTGACATACTAATAGTGAGTACCTATTCCAGTAAAACAAGTGCTGCATTTAGACGTATAACCTTTTTCAAAAGTTTTTTGTGCAAAAAAAGCTTTAGCGTCGAATGTTTAATGCTTCCGTTGCTATCTATAAGGGGCGTCAAAAAACCGAGCAACCTTTGCATATCATCATCGGTACCTATTATAGCTACAAAATCCATTCTACTTAGTTCTATTCTTAACATGTTTTTAAGTTTTTCTATTGTTCCATACTTTTTAATACTAAAACCTAGGGTTGTAGTGTTAAGTGTGCCGATGTATTATCCGTTAATTCCCGTATACTTAGCTTCGAAGCTTTGTAAAGCAAAGATAATTGTTGATATGAGAGATCCCTGGGAAGAGGTTTGCGTTCATAGTTCAGCCATATGTAATAAATATGATCGTATTGCTGTAAAGCACGTTGTTAGAAAAATAAATTATGCTATATATAGGCGAGCCAACGTCATGATAGCAGTTACCAAAGCTCTTGGAGCGATACTGGAAAAAATATTTAATAGAAAAGTTTTTATCGTAGCTAATGGGGCTGATCTGGAAACCTTTAAGCCCATTGACAAGGAAGAAGCTAGAAGGTACTTCCAACTGAAAGAAAACGATTTCATAATTGTGTACATGGGGACAGTAGGAACTTACTATAGACTGACAGAAGTGTTAAATGTGCTTAAAAACCTAAAAAGAAAACTCGCTCAAAAAATTACAGTAAAGCTCTTAGTAGCGGGTACTATAGTTGATAGTCTTCATAAAAGCTTTTTTAAAGCAATAAGCGATCCAGATATCATATACTTGGGCGAGCTCCATCTTGATAAACTCAAAATAATACTTTCAGCTAGTGATGCTGGGCTAATACCCCGTATAGAAGACCCCATCTTTGACTATGCTATACCTGCAAAGTTCTACGAGTATATAGCGATGGGACTACCAGTATTAGCATTATGTAGAAAAGAAAGCGAGCTGGCTAGACTCATTATAAAAAACGGTCTTGGTCTCGTATGTGAAGCACCTGACGTACAATGCATCGAAGAAGCACTTACAACTTTAGCCATAAACCATAATATTTATGTAAAGCTCAAAGAGAATGCTATTAGATATAGAAAGTATGTTGATCGTAAAATAGGCGGCGAGATCTTATCAGCTATAGTAAGACGTTTAATGCAACAGTAGAGGGAGTAGTATGGTTAACCATCAAGACAAGAATAAATTGTTAGTGTTGATATTTCTAGAATTCACATTAGCTTTCTTCATGCTAGATCTGAATTTTAGAGCTAGCTCTCTGGTAGATAATTGGCCCTTGGAAGGCGTCTTGATTGAAACAATTATCGTATTAATGGCTATATCTATTGCCGCATGGTTAATCTTTAGGAAAGTGACGCCATCGCTTATATTCGCAAGTATTATTACATTATCTCTATATATAGCTATGCCTGTAGTTAAATATTCAAACGGCAAGGGAATATATGGTATTGGCGATCCGGCAGCACATTATTCTTTTGGGATGTGGATAATAGAGTGGGGGCATGTCGCGACAAACAATGAACTGTACTATTCGAGTCAATATGGTACTCATCCAGGTAATGGAATAATACCGGCAGTGGTACACATAACGGCAGGGCTAGATTTACCATTGACTACTTCGATGTACTTAATGATGACAGCTGGATATATTTTGTATTTAATATTCCTCTTATGTCTAGTGAAACGCCTTAGCTCTGCACATATCAATAGTTATAGCAAATATCTGCTGCTACTCTCTATAATGTTTTTCAATACATATTTCCCTCCATATTATGGAGGAGTAGAGCTTAGTTATGGTTTTGTTGGTCTTCTTCTTTATACTGTAGTTCTATCATTGCTTAAGACCAAAGATTATTTTCCAAGCAAAACACTTACGATCTTTCTTCTGGGTTACATTGGTCTGTTACTAACTCACTACTCTACAACGGTAATTATTACTTTCTACTTAGTTCTAACATTTCTAACATCTATAATCCTAGACATATTCTTGCACATGCGATCAAAGATGTCTGTCTCGATCGCTTTGCTTCCAGCCGTCGTATTCCTTTGTTATGAATTAATTGTGGATATCCTTTTAATATCCTCTACACTACATTTCGGCCTCCAAAGGTTGGTGTCTCTATATATATCGGAACTAGAGATGGCTGAAAAAGCTATGGAAAAGTATCCTGCACTAACTTTTCTGGATCTCGTCAAATATTTGTTGAGCAAAAACGTTAAACCTTTGGTTATCCTGAGTAGTATTTCAATGTACATGGTCTTGCTACCAATGTTTACTAGACTTAGATTACGTAGAAACAATCATTTTAAGTTTTTAGCCTTACTTTTTCTTTCTTCACTTCCAACATGGATATTAGGATGGGCTGGAACTGGGGAATTTATGAGTGGGGCAAGAGCTATAATGCTTATCCAGTTCGTATACGTGTTGAACATTTTGAGCATTACCTATGATATACTAGAGTCAAAAAGATATGGAAAAGTGGGATCCTCGTTGATGAGCGTTATAGCATTTACCCTCATCATTTCAGGGTTTATTTTTAATTACGGTCTTCCCTTAGGCCCCTTACTTCAGAGTAAAGAAGGAGATCTCTTCATGTATCCAGTATCGAGTCAGGGAGCTGTAACTCCATGGGTTCTACATTCTATAGAGTATACCAATAAATTCTTAAAGTATGAAGATCCCGATTTCCTATGTTTGGTGCCATATATAGGATACGGTCTTTGTGATTTATTATGGGAATCACCTAAAATACCGAAACACGGTTTTATTTCACCACCTTCTATAGCTTCTGAGGATGTTATAAAGCTAATAGATGGTTATACTAATGTTGTAGTCCCAATACCATCAAGCGATAAAGTACTTCCAGGGCCTATAGGTTACAAAAGCTACTACTTGATACCTTACAACTACTGTTTAAATCGATGTAAGGGTAAAATTTATACTAATGGACTCTACAACCTCTTTACGAGGTAGTGACAGTGCAAATCAGAAACTTCTATGCTTTCCTCCTCGACTTCCCCGTTTCACATTACATTAGTGGATGGAGGAATATCAGTAGAACTCATCATTTGCTAGTGTTTATAGCAACCGATGAAGGTATCATAGGGTTAGGTGAAGGCACTCCATATGCTACTTCACATCTCTCCGACTATATTTATGCGTTAAGATTATTAGGAAAACTCAAGGGATGCAATATAGAGGATGCCTTAAGCACGCTTAGAATGACGGAAAACAAGCTATTCGAAAAAAGGTCTACAGTCAACTTTGGAGCGTTCTTGGCAATCGAATCAGCTCTTCTGGATGCCTTAGCTAAGGCTAGGAAAAGCCCTGTTGCAGAGGTCTTGGGTGGTGCGTATAGAACGACCCTTCCTGTTGCTGGCACTGTGTTTCTCGGTCATCCGCTGAGGATGGTTAAAAGGATTAGGTGGTGGCTTGAAAGAGGTGTGAAGCATGTGAAGTTGAAGATTCCATGCAACATCAATAAGCTGGAACTTTACCTAGATACTGTAATGCGTATAACGCGACTGAGGAATGAAGGTGTAACTCTGAGGGTTGATGCAAACGAATGCTTCAAAGAGCTGGATAAGGCGTACAAGGCGCTTCAAATAATGAGTAGATACGGTGTTGACATCGTTGAGCAGCCGATGCCTAGGGATAGATTGAGGGAGATCGCCAGGCTCAGGAAAGCTTTTTCACCGACGATCAAGATTATGCTGGATGAAAGCCTTATGAGACCACAAGACTTAGAGACCTTTGCAACCATGGAGGCAGCAGATATCGTGAACTTCCACCCATCAAAACTCGGATGCCCAAGCATAACGCGCGAGGCTATATTGAAGGCTAAGAAACTAGGCTTCGAGGTAAATATAGGGTCATCCTTAATGACCGAGGTAGGGCTAGCACACTACTTAAACTTAGCGGCATCGCTACCCGAGCTAGATTATCCATTAGAGGAAGTAGGTATAAAAGAATTCTATCCTTCATATAGTGTGCTTAAACCCCAGAAAAGTGTATTGCTTACTATTACTAATGGAAATATGAAGCTCCCTTCGGACTTAGGTACCGATATAAATTTTGAAGACTTAAGACTAGATACGCTTAAAGCCTTCTTTGAAAGAGTCGAACCATCATACATACTGCGTGATAAAGTTAAAATGCTACTTAGCAACATAATTAGAAATCTTTAAATTCATTCGACCATAACTATCTGTAAGGTGTATGCAACAAGATAATATGTTGCATTAGCCAATTGAGTTAAACGGAGGTCTAAGGAATACCATGAAAGTATGCCCTAATCACATACTGTTAGTGATTTCAGCCAATACCGATATACCTAGCAAGGTTCACATGTCTGCGGAGGGATTAAACTTCTCTTATTCCAAAAACTTATCTAATGGTACTACTAAGATTAGTATTTATGCAAGTAACTCCTGTGGCATCTACGAATCTGAAGAAAAGCTCATCATCATAAGTGGTCTCTTTAAAGATTCTATTGAAGATTATGCAGATAAGCATATAGACGAAATTCTAGCCTCTTTTGGCCATCAAGGCTTCATAATCTTGATCGATAAGAAGACCCTCGATATTTACATAGTACAGGGCCCTGTAATATATCAGCCTATATTCTACACGTTGCAAAATGGCGTTGTTTTAGCTTCAGATGATATGAGTACAATAGTTAAAATTCTCGAGGACGTGTATGATGTAAAACCCTCCATGGATTTACTGGCATTATATGAATTTATTCTAGTAGGCGAGATAGTATCGGCTCGTACCATAGTTAAAGGAATAAAACACATTAGAGCCGGCGAATATGTACATATAACTGCCGAGGAATGTTTAGGACTCAATCATACTAATTATTGGGAACCATGGAAAATAATAGAATCACCTACACATAATCTAAATGCCAACAAGTCCGATTTACAAATTTTGCTCCAAACACTATTCGAAATAACTAGCGAATACTGTGAAGTAAATGAGAGCACCATTGGTGTACCTTTTTCAGGCGGGCTCGACTCAACTATGGTTTTAACTCTTTTATTAAAGGCTTGCAAGAACAAGAAGGTGATCCCGCTTCATCTAAACGTGGGTAGTATCTACGAGCTTTATTTAACTAAGCAGATACATGAAAGAGTTTGTGAAAGTAATAATGTGCACTGCGTTTATACTCGGTATTCCATCACAGAAATTTTAAGCAGTTACGACGAACTACTACATAGACACATATGTTGCATTCCATTCCCTCGACCCGGTGATGCAGCACTTACATACTCCTTGCTAGCTGAAGCCTTCAGCAATACCGGGGTTAAGTTTGTTATAAGTGGTGATGACGGAGATTGTATTTGGGGCGGTTATGACCTTCCCGCCTACTATATTCTTCAATTACTACTCAAGAAGGATTTCAGTAAATTTATTCAACTCATAAAAATCCTCTTCTCGTATGACCGCTCAATTCTAGTTAGATTCATAGCTGAAACAGTAGATACCTTCATGAAAACCTGGCTTCCCTCAATCTACTTTACTAGGAGAGCGAAAAGAGTTGCTAGATTGAATCGTGCAAAAAGAAGATTTTACAAGCTCTTAGCACAATACATTTCTACATTATATGAAAATACACTAAGGCCGTTGTCTACGAATATCTTCAGGGAATATCTTACACGGAGATTCGTGTTTCTGTCATCTCCCCTAATTAATACGAACGTAAGAGCCCATGAATGTCGCAACATAATTTTGGCCCCTCTTTTTGCTTCACGTAAGTTGCTAGAAATAATAGCTTCTTTACCAGATGAGCTATTCTTTACCCCATATGGTTTTAGAAGTCTTCAAAGGGTCTTCTTAAAAGTTGCTGGCTATCCCCCATCTATATATAAACAAAAGAAAAGCGGTTTTTCCACTACCAACTATGTTACTACTGATGCCCAAATAATTACAAAGATAAAGAGTTTGATTAGCACCGATCCGTATATTTCCAAATCCGTAGATCTTCACAAGTTGGATGCTCACGATCTCTTAAAGGTATATAACGCAAAGCTTAAATACGAATGCCTAATTAAAGACGTATAGCCTATACTTTTATAGGTGTTCAGGTATGAACGCTATCTGCGTCTTCGGCCTTGGTTATGTTGGTCTTCCATCCGCTGTGGTTTTTGCTTCTAGGGGGTTTAGCGTTGTAGGTGTTGATGTGGATGCTGGGAAGGTTGAGGCTGTTAACCGTGGTGTTAGCTATCTCCGGGAGCCTGGTCTGGAGGGGCTTCTTAGAGAGGCTGTTGCTGGTGGTAGGCTTAGGGCTACGATGGATGCTGATGAGGCTTTGAAGCTCTGTAATACAGTATTGATTGATGTCCCTACTCCTGTTAGGGGTGGTGTCGCTGACTTAAGCTACGTCACTAATGTATTGACAAGGGTTTCTAGGAGGCTTCGCAGGGGTACGCTCGTGGTCATTGAGTCCACTATTCCGCCGGGCACTACTAGTGGTTTGGCTAGGAGGATTCTCGAGGAGGGCTCCGGACTGAGGGTTGAGGAGGACTTCTACCTTGCCCACGTACCTGAGCGTATTGCCCCGGGTAAGGCTATTGAGGAGTTGCTGAATGCTCCTAGGGTTGTTGGTGGTGTTGGCCCTAGGTCTACTGAGGTGGCTTTAGCTATCTATAGTAGAGTTAACCCTAACATGATCCCCACCGACTCCACTACAGCTGAGTTTGTTAAGCTGGCTGAGAACACCTATAGGGATTTAAACATAGCATTCGCAAACCTACTAGCCCTAATGGCTGAGAGCTTAGGGATAGATGTCTACGAGGCTATAAGGCTAGCTAGCACTCATCCAAGAGTAAGGATCCACCAGCCGGGCCCCGGTGTTGGAGGCCCCTGTCTAACCAAGGATCCATACATGCTTGCATCACTACTACAGGAATTCTGGGGAACCGAGCTAATTAGGCTCAGTAGGAGGATAAATGAGTTCATGCCCCACCACATGGTTAAAATAATTGAGCGCGTAGCAGGCTTAGAGGGCTTCAAGCTAAGTGGTTCAAGGATAGCTGTCCTAGGCTCAGCGTATAAGGGTGGAGTAGATGACACGAGGGAGAGCCCCTCAAAAATCGTAGTTAGTGAGTTGATGAGGAGGGGGGCTGTAGTGATTGTTAACGACCCATATACTAGTGAATCATTTGGGGCTGAATACTATGGAGACGTGTATAAGGCTGTAGAGGGCTCAGACATGGTGGTCATCGTTACAGACCACCCGGAGTACAGGGATCTAGACCTAGAGCGCGTTGGTAGAGTAGTGAGGAGGAGGGTTATCGTTGATGGTAGGAGGGTCGTAGATCCATATAAAGCTATGTCTCTCGGGTTTAAGTATTACGGCATAGGTTACGGTAGGGCTTGGAGGATATGAGTGTGTTAGTCTTTACCGGTACTAGGCCCGAGATAATTAAGTTAGCTCCTGTTATTAAGAAGCTTGTGGATGAGGGTGTTGAGTTTACTTACATACATACGGGTCAGCATTACGACTACGAGATGAGTCAGGTGTTTATAGAGGAGCTTGAGCTACCTAAACCGCATTACTCCTTCAGGTTGGAGAACTATACACCCGCTTCACAGCTTGGTGAGGTAATGATACATATAGATAAGGTGGTGAGTTCTTTAAAGGGTAGGCCTAAGTTAACGCTTGTTCAAGGAGATACTAACAGCGTTTTAGGGGCTGCTTTAGCTTCTTTAAGGTTAGGTATTAAGATAGGTCATGTGGAGGCTGGGCTACGTAGCTATGACTGGAGGATGCCTGAAGAGCATAATAGGAGGATGGTTGACCACATATCGGATTATTTATTCGCCCCTACGGAGTTATCTCGAAGGAATCTTGAGGATGAGAGGGTTTTAGGTCAGATATACGTAACGGGTAATACGGTTATAGACGCTTTAGATACGTACTTCAGCAGGGTTTTAGAGGTTGAGGGTAGGGTGTTGGAGCAGGTTAGATTTGATGAATATGTGTTAATTACGTTACATCGTGCTGAAAACGTTGACGACTCGAAAGTGTTGAAAAGCTTTGTTGAAATTCTCCGTAAGCTACCCATACCTGCTGTATACCCTATACACCCAAGAACTAAGAGAAGGCTTTTAGAATACGGTCTTTTAAACACTGTTGAATCACTTAACCACATCCAACTACTACCCCCGCAGGGCTACTTCGAATTTCTAGCGCTACTTAAAAACTGTAAATTAGCTATGACTGACTCAGGCGGTGTGCAGGAAGAGGTAACACACCCTAAAATCAGGAAGTATGTGTTAGTTCTTAGAAGCTCTACCGAAAGACCTGAAGCAGTTCAAGCAGGTTTTGCGAGAGTTGTCGGTTTAAACCCTAACGTTGTTTTAGCTGAGCTGGAGAAGGTTATTTCCTCAAGTAGCGAACCACCTACAACTTCACCTTTTGGCGACGGCAGAGCTAGCGAGAAGATCGTAGAGATCGTTAAAAAAGAGCTTTATTAACTTATTAACCCACACCAGTAGGTTAGGTTAAAACCTAAATATGGTGAGGCAGTAAGAGATGAGCTTAAGTAGGGGCTACTTAGTTGAGGTTGTTGTTAAGGAGGTTAGGGGTTTCTGCTCTATCGGTTATAAACCAGGCGATAGATTCATCATCGAGAAATACTACATAAGGAGCAATCAAGAAAAACCTATATGCTTACATGCTCTAAGCTCTATGCTCA
Organism: Zestosphaera tikiterensis; assembly: GCA_003056265.1. Lineage (GTDB taxonomy): Archaea > Thermoproteota > Thermoprotei_A > Sulfolobales > NBVN01 > Zestosphaera > Zestosphaera tikiterensis. The sequence continues at coordinate 22,128 of NBVN01000005.1, forward strand.
CACTTATAACGCCATTCCTTAAAGGCGTTTCAGCTAGGGATTTAGGTATAGGTTCTGAAGATAACGTAGGCTACGTACAATGTCCAGACCCAGGCAAACCCTATACATGCGGCGGTACTGTAGTTTTTGAGTTAAAACGAACAAACCTTAAGTAAGGTAAAACATACGTAGCTGTAAACTAAGAAGAATTAACTTTAAACATACGTAAGCACTTAAGAAGTGTTTAAGTAGGGAGTCCTATATAAACATAAATACCACCACATTAACAACTAAGTGTTTTGTTTCTTTAGGTAGTGATTTTTATTTAGGGAAACCATAGGTATGAGGTCTTTAAGCTAACTTTAGCTAAGCTTACTAGGGATAGTCGTTAAGGTTTAATTAAGTCTAGGTTTTAAGCACTCCTAAGTTACTTCCTGAAGATATTATAGAGGGTTTTAATGTGATGTTATTAGTTGCTATCACTTAAGAACTTAAAGCTTAGGGAAACATCTTAAGATTTGCTTAACTCCGCTTTAACTATATTCTCAACCTTAACATTCTTTAAGGTCATTGCTTTGAAGTTGGCTTTCCTAAATCTAGTTGAGGTTTAAATGAAGCTGGATTTACACCTCATTAAGCTTTCAGAAATTCTAAACCGTTAAGAGAGTATTTTTCCAGCTAAACATAATTAATGTTTAGCTGGAGCGAGTTATATGTCGTTAGTAGTTAATAGTTCGTTAGCGGTTTCATAGTTTATTCCACGGCCTTCACGGTTAGTTTGAAAGTCCGTCTAATTGCCTTAAACTAACTCCTGAATCCCCTCGACGTGATGGTTAGGTAGGGGCTGGGGTTAGGTCTTGAAGACCTCAGATACCGCAACTCACTTTTCAACATCTACGCATTAGCTAGAACAACCGCCGGGGCACACCCACAATACTAACCTACGGAAGCCACGGGATCACCGGCCTTAAGGAAGGTATGAACAGAGCGAGAAATACATGGCTCTACAGGCTCCACCTCCTAAACACTCCCTAAAAATCAAACCACAGAAAAACAAGGGAGAAACAACCACAGCTGTGGAGTTAAACCCCACGCACATCACCTTATTCACCACTTCCATAACTTCCACCTAACGCTGAAAACAAAACGACGTTAATGCTGGTTTTGAGAGGCAAGTTATTAGAAAACCTAGCTTTGATAAACTTAACAGAGCGTAAATCTACACTCAAGAACAGGCCCCGACTAAACGCTCCAGGTCTGCGTTAGGGTTGGTTGGGTAGGGTGTTAGGGAGGATGTTTGGGGAGGGCTCTAGTTTCTAGGATTACCTCTCTAGTATGTTAAATATGTTAAAATAGTAGATAAAACTTATGCTGTTTGATTAGTTTTAACGTTAAACACGAATTCGTGTTTAATTGTCTAATCAGAATGCCGAGTTAGATTTCCAGCCCCCAGACCCAGAAAATCTACTTCTCGATAAGAGGGTTGGAAAAGCTAATTGGAGGTCAGATCCCATGAGTAGATTTTTAGAGCTTACCCCCAGAAAAGCTAATTCCTTCGTAAGTGTAAATTTACACTCAGAAAGTAGAAAGCAGAGCCCCAACCTCCAGCAAAAAGCTAAGTAAAAGCTAAAACAGAAAGAAGGGGCTAAGGACTGGGTAGGCATGCCTTATCCTTGATAAGCTTATCAAACCCTCCCCCCACAAACCTAAACCCAACACCTAGTTAGAACCTAGTGAATTAAAACCTAAGGCTTACGAAAGCATTTTAGAAGATCCTGAAGTAACTGTGGAGGGCTATAGAGTTAGTAGATGAAGGTAAGGTTAAAGACCCTACAGACTTAGTGAAATATTTAAAAATAACACTACCTCAAGCTATAGAATTATTTAACGCAATCGCTGAAGCTAAGGGGGTAAAGTTAGCGTCAACTTTAGAAGCTTCTAAAGAGTTGGAAATCCACATTAAAAAAGCTGAGGAACTCATCCCAAAGATTGAGGAACTCCTCACCAGAAGCGATGAGCTGAAAAGCCTTTACGACCTCGCGGTATTAACAGATCAGAAACTTCTCTTCTCCACTGCGAGACAGTTGTGATTAAATCTAAGTTGCGCAAATAGAGTTGGAGACTTCTGTGAAGTAGAACCGCTTACTGAACGTCAAATAGATTTCCTTGAGGAATTAGTTAAAATCGGGAAAGCAGAAAAAGTAGGTGAGTCAAGAACAGCAGAAGTTCTTAAAAAATATGGGAGAAGAAGTAATGAAGGAAATTAGTAGAGGAAAATCCTACCCAAGATACCGTATAGACATTAAGAAACGTCCATATATATGCACACTCTGCTGGCATTACATCACATCAAAGGAAAAGAAAGATAACGTGCTGAATGTTCGCATATAATTAGTTTTAGATATCTCGTATAGACAATATATTGTGAATTGCTTTCAATTTTCTAGCTTATATTGTCTATAGGTGGTTTAATGAAGTGGAGGTATTTAAGGAGGTATTATGGGAGGGTGTTGATTAGGCGTGAGCTTCTGGAGGCTTTCAACTTCGTCTGTAATGAGCTTAAGTTAACTCAACAAGAATGTTTTCTTATGTTGCTGAAGTTATTCACTATAGTCAGTAGTTCCTTCGGTAGTGAGAGAATTAAGGAAGTCTCCAACAAATTAAAAGAAAGCTTAAAAAGCGAATTCTCTAACAAAGAAATTGCGGGTTGGTTGGGGGAGTTTTCCGTAAATCTTTCGGTTATGATTCAGAAGGCGGGTTCTTTAGATCGTTTAACGGAATCTATGAGTAAGTTAATAGAGGAGCAGAGGAGGGTTTTAAAAGAAAATGATTTATTGAGAACCGTAGCTAAAGAATTAGATTCTATTCTAGAGGAAGCTTTAGACAGGCTTTTTGATTGCGATGAAGATTCTTGGGTGAGGCTAGATGATAGGAGAGATGAGGTTAAAAAGAGAGCTAAACTCCTCTAACCTTCAGCTATAACAACTACGCTCATATCGTTGTTAATGTTTCAGCTTCTTCTAATTGGAGGAGGATTTAAAGCTTAGCTTTATGAAGGACTTAGCTTCTATAGTCAAAGTTCATATGGGTTAAGGAGTGTTTATTTTAGGGGGTTGAGAATTGCTTAAATTACTCGCTGTTGCCAATCCTTTCCCATGGAGTGGGGGTAATTACAGAGCTATGAAGTCTTTAATAAATTACCCATCGTTTGGGATTAAACCTTATTTACTCTTACCTTCTGTTGATTATGAGTCTTACGACGTTAACTTTATCTCAACGCTTGTAGCTAAAGGTGTTGACGTTGTTGGGTGTTTAGGTTATAATCCTAAGGGTGTTATTACTGCGAGAATTCGAGCTTTGCTACACCCCCTCATACCTAAGGTTTTAACTCACGTAAATCTAAAAGACCTTCCCTCCGATGTTAATGCCGTTCTTTCTTTTCATGAATTTTGGGAGGCCTTGTGGGTTACGCAATTCGTAGCGTCTAAGATGGGGAAGCCGTCAATAGCTGTTTTACAGCTTCCCCCGTTTTACGCTTCTAAGAATAGATTGAGGGCATTACGTCAAGCAATTAAAATCTACTATAACAGCTTATACGGTAGCAACAACATTAAGGGAGTCGTAACTCGAACGTACTTAAATGCTTTAAACATGTTGCATAGCCGTAGATCTGCGGGCATCTTAAAGAAATACAGCTTCATCATCGGTATCAGTAAGGCAATATGTGTGGAGACAGGCCTTAACCCATCGAGCAGAGTTTACTGTATGGATCCCGGTGTTACGTTAGATGATGAAGACCTTAAATTAATTAACGAAGTTCGCGATAGGTTTAGAGAGAAAAAGAATTACGTGGTTTTTGGTGGTAGGCCCGCTGTAGATAAAGGTATTGCTGAAGGTCTTCTAGCATTTAAGAAAATCACTGAACGCTTTAATAGCTGTAAACTATATATTACTGGTAAAGTTCGTAGCCGTGTGGTCAACCGACTTCTCAAGTTTGCTAAAAGACTCAGTATAGAAGATAAGATCGTTTTCGCAGGATTCATCCCTAGAAAGGAGCGATTTAGGATTGTTAGAGAAGCTAAGCTCGTACTCTACCCAAGCCACGTAGATGGTTTTCCATACGCTATCGCTGAAAGCTTACTTCTAAATACACCAGTCGTTGCCTATGATATCCCCGCTATAGATATATATTACAGAGGTTTAGAAGGAGTTAAGATTGTTAAAGAGCTTGACGTGAACGCCATGGTGGATGAAGCAATAAATATTCTGTCCAGCAATAAAGTTGAAGTCGAAAAACCTAAACTTAGATTATGGAACGAGATTATAGAGGAGGAGATAAACCTTATAAAGCATGTCGCAAGTAAGTCTTAGGGTTGAAGACACAAATGTAGAGTTATATAAGGAATGTTTAATCCACTTGACCTTAAGGGTTTTAAAGAGTAGTAAAAGTTGTACTTATTATTCAGTTTCAGTGATGGACCTTCAATATATGGGTTTGTGTTGATTTTAGCTGAGGAGCTTGGGGTCGATAGAGCTCTTGTGAGGCCTGCGGCTTTAAATGACGTAAGGCTTATAGCCAGGAGGCCTAAGGATTCAAGTCTTAACGTATCTAAAGCTGTGGGGGGAGGGTTTAGCATTACCTCCTGTGAGGGCATGTATGAGGGACTTCATTAAAGCCTACAAAACAATGGTTGAGGATGTGAAGGTGTAGGGAAATGCCTTTCGAATTGTTTAAACGGTTGGATATTCCAGATATAGTTGAAGATGTTAGAGGTTTCTTTAATGACGTGGTCCTATATTAATTGGGAGGGAATGTTTAATAGCTCTGTTCGCGACTTTAAGTCATGAGGTGAATAGTGTGGGCCATGTAAGGGAGCTTATAAAGCTGTATCACCGTGGTAGGTCTCTGAGCGTTGAAGCGTTGATAGATACAGGTGCTACGACTCTTGTTCTACCCAGGAGGGTGGCAGAGGAGCTCGGTGCTGAGGTGCTGGGGGAGATGGATGTGGAGCTGGCCGACGGAACGATTAGGAGGGTGCCCTACACAGTTGTAGAGGTCGAGCTAGGCGGCAGGAGGGGTCCTCTTCTCGCCGCAATAGTTGAAGGTGGAGAGGTATGCGTAGGGGTGGAAGCTTTGGAGAGGCTTGGCCTAGCCGTAGACCCAGCGACAGGGAGAATACACCCAACGAGAAGATTTGTAACAAGGCTTTGAGGGGATCTCAACTCAGTTGTTAAATGGGGCCCACTTCAGGTGGAGCGGTTCCGATAAGCAGTTAAAGACTAGTAAAGAGGAAATGCTTTGAGGAAGTACCGATTCCGGAGGGAGTTAAATCGCTATACTATGTGACGACACCCTCAGCGGTGTAGCTAGTAGAGATGGTAGAGGTGAGGTGCTGCGCAGGATCTGTATAAAGCTTCTCGAGCGCGACCCAGGCATATTTGAGGTTGCGCTCTTCAGCTCATCGATATATGAGCCGGAACTCTCCAGAGACGTCGATCCGCTTACGGTCTCCTCGAAGTCGCTTACGGGAGTTCTGCCCCCCTCAGGAACTCCGAGGTAACCAATAGATTTATTTGCTGAGTATACAGCATCAGTAAGCATCACAACAATTAAAGGACTGAAATAATCATGGAAAAACGCTACAGCCCCCTAAGGGTGAGGAGGAGGTCAGGACATGTGTTCTCTAATGTTAACTTAAAATACCATAGCGCTATGCTTTACGTCTTTCCATGGTTGCGGACCAGCATCAAACATTTAAATTCGAGCTTGACTAATGTATTCAGGGTCTGAGTTAACCATGGGACATACGATGGCTAGGGTGAAGCTATATAATCCATATGACCTATCGAAGCATGCTGAACTGAATCTGCTCGTAGATACTGAAAGCACATATACCTGGGTTGGGCGTGAGGTGTTAGAAAAACTTGAGGTTAGGCCTACGGCTAGATGGAGATTTAGAGCTATTGATGGTAGAATAGTTGAGAGGGATATAGGTGAAGCTGTTATTGAATGCCTAGGTGAGAAAGCAACTAGAATAGTTGTCTTTGCTGAAAGAAACGACACGGAAGTTCTCGGTGTTGATGCTTTAGAAGGACTTAGACTAGAGGTAGACCCGACAACAAGGCAACTTAAAAAGATAGAAGCATTACTAGCTCTATAAACATCTACAACTTTCTTTCATAGATCCCGGTTTTTAGCACTCTTCCCCATGTTTCAAACAATTCTCCTTTCATGGAACCCGATAAAGTTGGCATAGAGCCTTTCGTTGAATTGAATAAAGTTAAATGTTTAGACTCCTTAGCTGTTTATCCAAGAGTGGTTTTGACTATCATTTATAGTTGCCACCCTCGGATTCATTACGGTCTCTTCAAGCCCATCACTGCAGTTCATCCCAGATCTCTGAAACCTAGAATCGTTAAATTATCGTTGTAGATAAGGTTTATAAGCTTTAAGACGCTCATAAAAAGGCTGAAGCTATCCTGAAAAACGCCACGCCCTCATCGGGGTAAGTCACGAATTAGTTCCCGCCATCAGCCCCTAGAATGTGTGGTTTTCTCATCCCTTACTACGGTTATCTAAACCAACACAACAATTATTGAAGTTGCGAAAAGTTTATAAATGTCTACTCCGGCTAAATAGCGAAGCCTAAGACTTAAATACGGGTGGTTAATGTGGGTTTTGTATATGTTGACGTTATTGTTCATGGGGTTGGGATGTCGAGAAGTATTAAGATGCTCGTTGATATCGGCTCTACCTACATAGTTCTTAAGCCGGATGTTATTAAGGAACTTAACCTTTACGAAACACCTTATACGGCTGAGGTAACTTTAGCTGATGGGAGGAAGGTTAGAACTAAGCTGTATTTAGCTGAAGTTGAGGTTAAGGGTAGGAAGGGACCTGCTTTCATAGTTGAGCTAGACACACCAACACCCCTACTAGGAGTTCACGCACTTGAAACCTTAGGCTTTCGAGTCAACCCCGGAACCGGTGAAGTAGAGGAGATATCACCGGAAGGAGGATACCTACTTAACCAACAAGCCAAAGAAACATAGCATATACGTTGAATCCCACCCACGTCTTACGGCTGACCATCACCACTTTCAAGAAGTTCTTCATAGATAACTTCAAAACAGTTAACCCCTACGCAGGCAGCTCACATCATGGGTGAGATTCCCTACTAGGTTAACGTAGGGGTTTAATTGTTGAGAACCTTCTCACGAATACCTACCTATAGAGTTCGTTGAAACCCGCGGTACCTCTATATCCTGTCATTCATGTTTCATTATTTTTATGTAGTAAGTTATGAATTCTGTATTGTATAGATGATGCGCTTGAGTTACGTAACTGTTTCAGCTAGGATCAGGAGGGAGCCTTACGAAATCTTAGGAGGTATGGAGTAGTTATTAGCTATGTTATCATGAAGGTTTTAGAGGAGGAAGTTATGAAGAGGGATAATGAGGAAGTTATGAAGGCGTTAAGGAAGGCTCAGAAGATATTAGCGAAGATACCGCCGGAGGAGATAGTTAACGTGATAAGGAGTAGTCGTGAGGAAAGATGAAGCGAGTTTACGATCCTTCACACTACTAATACCTATAAATATTACAATGCTTACGCTGTACGAGAAGGCTAACCCATTCCCGCCCTGAAGGGTGGGGTTCCTTTAGAAGGTTCATCAGTTTGCATCCTGTTTTTAAAAGATAAGCTGGACAAGCTTACGAGGGGAGCTATCAGCTTTCGTTGGCTGGTAATCTACCTCAATAAGTAGATCGCTTATGCTTGAAATGCTTATATTACTTACTTCGGCATGCTCTATATAGGAGGTATGTAGGGTGGTTAAGGTTAAGACTAGCATATACGTGGATAGGGAGTTGTGGGAGAGGTTTAAGAAGTATGCGTTACGGAGGGGTGTGGAGGTTAGTAAGCTTCTTGAAGATATGGTTAGAGACGAAATGATTGAAGAAATTTTGGATGAGGCGTTGTTGAGTATGGTTGGTTCGGAGGATTACGAGATAGATTTCAAGCCTATCAAGCCTAGAGAAGGTCTTGTAAGCGAGTTGATTAGAGTTGCGAGGGAAGAAAGAGCTAGCGATATACCTAGACAGTAGTGCTAGTGCTATAGTGAAGAGGTATATTGAAGAACCGGGAAGTAATGTTGTAAGAGAGCTCCATTTAAAAGCATACTCTAGGGAGGTCTTCCTATCATCCAGCATATGGAATGTTGGGGAGGTTTTAGGAGCGTTTGATAGAGCTAAAGTCATCGGTAGAATGTATGAGGAAACATACATCACAGTCAGGAGGAGATTCCTGTTAGAGACTAGAAGGATGGCGAGGCTGAGATCCCTGCGGGTAGTCCCGTTGAGGATGGGGATCCTAGTGGAGGGCTGGAAGCTCATAGAGAAGTATCACATCTACGAAGCCGACGCTATACAACTAGCTTCAGCAAAATACGTGAACGCTTCACAGTTTCTAACAGGGGATAAGCAACTTCATGAAGTAGCCACAGAAGAGAAGCTAAATAGCATGTATTTAGGATAGGAAATTAAATATTCAATTAAAGATTAGTAGCTAACCACACATTTACTTCACGCACACAAAACCGCATATAGCGAACGCATAGACGTTCGTAAGCATGATTTATTGGGCTGTAACCTATTTGATGTTCGGAGATATAGCTTATAAGCATTTTCACTACTAATAGTATGTTGGGAGTCCGCTTAGGCGATGGGAGCAATGCTCCAAGCCTAAGCAAAAACTTAAACATAGATGGGAGGGTCGTGCCGTTACCCTCGACAGCCGCCCATGAACCTACGGGATGAGGTAAGCAAGCCCTCTAGGTGGAGGCGGAACTCCCTAGATAAGACCACGAAAACATATGAAATGACTGAAATGAACATCTAGGGAGAAACGGTAGTAACGTGTTTAACAAGGTAGTGGAGGCACTCTCTAAGAATGCTTAGATAGGTATCAACGCTATTTACCTCTAACTAATTAGCTCTTCAGAGCTTTAACGAATTCGTTAAAACTTTGAGACTTTGCTATAGCATGATCTACGTCTATGACTCTAGCTATGTCCCTATAAGGCTTCTCAGCTTTGACGACGATCTTACTGATCCTCTCGCTTAATCTCCTCTCCGGATCCACCACATCTTCAGGGTTTTCCTCGCATAAGCCAGCTAGAATCCATGACTCAATAGATTTGTTAACTCTTAAAACCCTTACTACAACACCTTTATTCTTCAAATCCATTAAGCCCCTACTCACCTCTTTATCGAACTTCTCCAGCGTGTCTTCCGCTAATCCATGCGTATCCTTTAGAAGTAATATGTAGTTATAAGTGTCTACTAAAGCCCTAGCCTTCCTAACAGCCTTCTCCACTCTGTTACCTCTTAAAACGAAGGCTTTACATTTAACGCTAAGTCTCCTACATACCTCCTCAATAAAGCCAGCATCACTGCTACCTTCAACAAATACGGCTATCATTCCACATCACCAAAGAATCTCGAGTACCACGCTTCACCGAGGGTACCGCCTTCCTTAAGGAACTTCCTCACAACCTCGGCTTCACTTCCCTCAATTAACTTCTTAACCTTAGTTTCCGACCCCACCTTACCCACAATAAAAACCTCCTCAGGATTGACGTAGTCGAGTAGATGTGGTGATTGCGTAGTAAATATTACTTGGGAGGGGGCCTTCCTCGCTAAATCTACAAGAGCTTCAAGTAGGTTTGGATGCACGTGGTTTTCAGGCTCTTCAACAGCTACAACATTGAACCCTGCGTTAAGTATGAAAGCTATTGCTAAAAGCCTTATAGTCCCGTCGGATATGCCCCCAGGCCTAAGGGGTAGGGTGAGGTCTCTAGACTTAAGCCATACCTCAACAACGTTACCCTCTATATGCGGTATAACCTCCTCAACCTCAGGGACAAGACCCCTAACAACATCCTCAACCCTAGTGAAATCCCTCCTCCTCTCCAAGTAGAGATGTAGTAAATACCTAGCTAAGTTAGCTCCACTATACTTAACTACAGGCTCAGCAGATACGTTACTACTAAGCCTTACGCTAGCAGGGTTAAAACCAAAAACACCAACCCTTCTAAGAAACTCTATAATCACATGTATAGACTCGTCAACATCTATAGGAGGTATTGTTAAAGGCGATGCGTAAAGACTTAATAGTACTTTCTTAACTCCTCCCTCAGGGCTTCGAAGGACTACAGTAACATCCTTAGAGATCCCTAAACCCACTTCTTTAATAACTCCATCCCTAGATCTATACCTAGCAGTACTTACCTTACCAGAGCACTCATAGAGTACTTCACCCCCCTTCTTTATAACTTCTTCATACCGATCCTTGAGTAGTCTTAATTCGTATGAAGCCTCCTCCCCTTTAAGCTCTAGAGTAGTCTTCACTTCTATAGTTTCGTATATGTTGAAACTATGTACTAGATCTCCGAACGGTATTTCGTTAGGTGAATCCTCATCAGGTGTTGGAAGACCTACTGTAACATGGTTTCTTAATAATCTTAGAGCTTTTAATACGTTGCTTTTACCGCTGGCGTTAGGCCCTATAAGCACGTTTAGCTTGCCTAACTCTATACACGCTTCTTTAATGCTTAGGAAGTTCTTAATGCATAGCTTCTTAAGCCTTACGCTTGACTCACTAGTTGAGTAGAAGTCACGCATACCCTACCCAGCCCTCCCTACTTTATGACCTACGTTTATTAACTTGCTTAAATTACCAATCACTACTACGTCTCCTTCTTTCACCATGCTTGTTGGGGTATTATTTCTTAATATTAGCTTTATCTCTTCACGACCTACGTACGTTCCAATCCCTTTAAAGCCTTGTTTTTCAAGTAATTTGTGGGTGGTAATGTCTTGATTCTCTACGATGGATACTTCATACATCCCCACGCGCTCCCCGCCAAGGACATTACGCGTTCCTAAGACTCCCACATAACCGTAGTGTGGGTAACCTCCCTCAACATATACGACGCTATCCTTAATGTTAAAAGCTAATGGTGTAGGGCCTTCACCCACCGTTTTATAGCTCTTTAAGAGGATGTAGTTGTTATTTACTTCGCTGACAACCCCTTCTAAACCTCTAGCGTTTTGAGTAGGGATAAACCTATGTCTAGCGATAGCTAGTTTAACACCCCCTCTAGCTCTATACCTATCGTGGGTAAATCTAACCTCTAAATGCATGTGAGGCTCCGTCCACGGTAGGAAATAACCTGAAATGATGAGCCTCCCTAAAGGATCACCATACACTAATTTCTCACCAGGCTTAACCCCCGGCTCAACATGTAGGGTTTTAACTACATACATAGAGTTTAAGCTAAGGATCATTAGATAGTCTTGATTTAAAGCATCACGCCTACGTACAGGAGTATCAACCCTCTTAACCTCTAACACCCTCACCTCCTCAAACGGTAGTAAAGCTTCGTTACTTAAGAAATACACATCTACCGCATGTCCCTCCCTATGTGGTGTGTAGGGACTGTTGAAAAGACTGTAGAAAGACGCCGCATCTAAGCATAAAGGATGTTGAGGACTGTTTATAGGGTATAGCAGATCCCTACATGAAAACCTCCCGACGTAGGTCCACATCACAGCATTCAAACCCTACTATCTTAGAAGCTAACTCTTAAATCCATTTAATAAACAAACCCCACAGCAACCTTCCCCGCAATCTACTTCACAGCAGTATAAAGTTTCTCTAAATCGATTTCCAAACAATAATATAAGAGCATATCCTTCAAACCAGTAAGTCTCAACACCTTAGTAAGCATCGCAAGACGTATTGCATCGTTAATGAGGGAGATCCCGCCTTTACTTACGTCAACACCGTTCTTCAATTAGTGGACGTTGCTGCCATGTTTAATTAATGTTAAAGCATGTTTATTAATTGGATTTACTACCTTAGTTATGGAGTCTGCCTATATAGTGATGGGGTTGATGAGTGGTGGGGTGGTTTCCCCGGCGGGTTTCTGTGTAGGGATTTAGCTAAAGTGTCTGAAGAGGACTTTAAGAAGCTTGAAGAGCTATCTAGTAAGTACCCTGAGGTAGTGTTTCTAGCTATTACGGGATCTATAGCTCGTAAGGGCTTCAGCATACATGACGTAGATGTGGCGGTGAAGCTCAGCGCAGTTAAGGATAGATACGAAGTTTTAACATCCATTCTAACCGATATCTCCGAAATACTTAAGGTTCCGGAGGAATGCGTTGATTTAATAGACCTCGATAGAGCGGATCCAGAGGTCTGACTCTTGCGTTTGTCTTCATTCCTCATGGTTTTCCTCCACCCCCGCCTTTTGGGAGTTTAGCTTCATTGCCTTAGACTCCCGCATTGCTTCGCTAAACTCCCTGAGGCGAATGTGGAGGGGTTTAGGGGTCTTCATCCTTATCTCGCAACTGCTCATCGCTCGTCAGAGCCTCCACATCCCACATTATTACTTATAGCAACACTTATAAGTTTTCGGATAAAGAAAATCAAAGAGCAGAACCCCACAACGACACCACCAACATAAACAACCATTCCTTAATGAACTAAGGCGACATCCAGAAGTTAAAGCAGGTATTCTCAGGAACTCCGTCGTAATCATAGATAGGGGGTATTACGAAGAGCTTGTTAAAGAGGTGGAGAACTTGCTTAAGGAGTACGGCGAGCTTAGAGAGCTTTCAATTAAGGAGTGGCTGTACTCGCAGGACCCTGCATCAGTGGATATCTCAATTATTAAACGTGGATTTGAGTTCGTAAGATCTGAGGTCGAGTTCTTAAAAGAGCAAATACTTGAAAAACCCGTTGATGAAGTAAAGAACTCACCAATTTTAAGTAGAGTTCTTGAAAGAAGCTATCAACTCATAGTGGAGGCCTTAGCAGACATCGCAAGGCATATCACATCGTCAATGGGTTGGGGGCCTTGCTTTACGGCTTCAGAATGTTTTAAGAGAATAGCTGAGAAGAACGTAATCCCTGAACAGCTCGTTGAGGAACTCATTAAGAGGATGAAGGTCAGAAACATAATAATCCATAGATATCTAGATGTAGACTACGAAGAACTCTATAAAGACACACATAAACTCATCTCATTAACTCACGAGTTCGAAGAACATATAGTTAAATTCCTTAGGAACTTAAAATGAGCTAAATGCTAAAGCAGTTTTATTTAAGAGCTTCCCTCCCCATCCTCTTACTTAAACTGTTTGATGCGTATAGGTAGTAGCATTTCAATCCCCCAGCTATTTAAAGCATTAACCATCAACTCGCTTCATGAAATTTAACCCTACTTATTTTAAGTTCTTGAGCTCATGCTAGATTTATTTGAAGGGTTTTAAACGCGTTAGAGGAAGAATTTAGTATAATCAGCAGGTGCTGACGTACTTCACGTTCTTTCATTTTTATTTATTTTAAAGCCTAGAGTTTATAGAGAGTGTAGTATTATGGATTTTAGGTTCTACGGAGATATTGATGATGTAGACGATAGTAGTATAGTGTTTGATAGGGGCAGTAGGACCGTGTATTTATTTAAGCCTAGGCTTAATCCTGAGGACGAGATTACTTTAAGATTTTCACGTATTCTTGAGAAGCTTGGGATAGAGTATGTTGTTGTAGCTGGATATATAGCCATCCTCTTCGGTAGAGGTCGTAGGACTGAGGATCTAGATTTTATAGTAATGCCCCTCACCGAAGGTATGTTCGTGGATTTATGTAGGGAAGTATCCGAAGAAGGCTTTACGTTAATGCAGGGTGATGTAAGGGTTCGGGTCTGAACGATACTCCTAATCCTTCTCAAATATTTTTAATTGTTTTCTTCATCCCTTCATTTTTTGTTCCTCCGCTCTGTCGGGTTTCATCCTTCACAGCAGAGGCTCTTAGGGGCGACCCAAACACCCCCACACACGCTTACCCACTCTCTCCCCTAATCTCTACGATACTACCTTAGGGATCCACCTACCCTACGGGTGGATAAACCCCTCATCAACTCAAACAAAACTACCCAACCAACATATATAAACCTTTAAAATAGAAAGAAATTAAAAACATTTAAGAATATCGAGGAATTACATAGAGGGCAATACGGCTATGGGTCAAAGCCTTCATGAAGAGATTGAAGTTGAGAGGAAAAAGAACCTGGAGGATATCATACACTATGCTAAATGGGAGGCTGAGGCAGTTAAGAAGCTGGGGAGAAAATGGTTTGATATAAGGGATAGGTGGCTATGGGAATCCTTCAAAGCCGATAAAGAAATGTGGAGAAACCCTAAGGTCAGAGAAGCTTTAATAAAGACGATTACGTTTATAGATAAGTTAAAAAGGAAGAAATGCGCTTCAGACCCTCTTAAATGTTAATACCCACTATAATTGCTTGCAGCACTGTTTCGTCTGAGAGCGGTGACATAAATAAAAATAAAAGATAATCAGAGGCCGCTCCCGGGCAAGCGGTACCGTTAGCTCCATGGTGTTAACACCTCATTTAAGCAAGCCCTCTGATAACTTCTCTTATGCTGCTTACGAAGAAGTACAGAGGTATTAGCAATATCCCAAGCAATAAGTGAGGAGATATTCCCCAAGGGTCTGTTGCTAGGCTCCATCCTTCGACTTCACTGCCCCATAGGAGTGGGTAGTAGGCTGCTATAATGTCGGATACTATTATTAGGACGTTAAGAACCATTAATATCACTCCAAGTACCCAACCAACGAAGAGGAATCCGGCGGCTTTAACGTAGAGTCTCTTATTATGTAATTGAATCGATCTAACGAGTATTAAACCAACTAACGTGAGGACTAGGCCTGAAAAAGGGTCTGGAAATATGTTTGGTATACGTACGTCCAAAAAGTTAACGCTTAAGTTTACTCTACTTTCAACCCATGGAAACCACCAGCTAATCACTCCGTTGTAGAGCTGTAGCAACCCATATATAACGTATAGCGTCGCTACCGCTAAGACGTACGCTTTAACCCACACGCCCACCCTCATCTCTTCCTCCGTCAGCAATCGAGTCATAGCGTTACACCCCCATCAACCTACCTATGCTGACAATAAGCCATGCCATACCGTATGCTAGTAAGAGCTCGTAGAAAACAGTAAATAAAGCCCACTTAATTCCTGCTTCATGCTTAATAACAGCTATAGTGACTATGCATGGAACGTAAATCAATATGAAGACCATGTAAGCGTACATAGTTAATGGATCATATAGGGAGGCTATCCTCTCGCCTATACCTTCTTCACCCACACCATACAGTAAGGCCATAGCGCCTAGAACTATTTCCTTAGCTATGAAGCCGAATATCGCCGCAACCACAAGCCTCCAATCCCACCCAAGAGGTGCGAAAAGCGGTTGAGCGCTTTTACCCACAATAGCTACAATACTTTCCTCAACGTTATCTGTGAAGGATATGCTAGGAGTGAATATCGAGAGCAATCCTAAAACTACTATACCTGGGAATATAACCTTACCGGCTTTAGTGAAGAAGAGCTTCGCCCTACCCCAAGCCTTGGAGAGGGCTACACGTAGCACAGGCATTAAGTACTGCGGCAACTCTATTATGAAGGTTGCTGCCTCACCCTTCAGTACAGTCTTTCTAAGAACTGTTGAGACGGCGAGAGCCAGTAAAATCCCTAAGACGTAGAGGGAGAATATAACGTTGCCTCCCATCCTACCCCAGAACGTCATCGCTATAGCTGAGAAGAAAACCAACCTAGCACTACAAAGCATTAACGGGTTAACAACTATAGCGGCTATTCTCTCCTTCTCACCAGGTATGGCTCTAGTGGAGTATACGGCGGGGACGTTACATCCAAACCCTAATATCATAGATATTATAGCCCTTCCCGGAAGGCCGAATTTCCCCATAATCTTATCCATGAGGAACGACGCTCTAGCCATATACCCGAAATCCTCGAGGATAGATAGTGCGAAAAACAACGTGAATATCAACGGAACAAAGCTTAAAACCGTTCCCACACCATTTAACACGCCGTAGTCCCCGAAGAGTAAGTAATCTAACCAGTCAATTCCGGTTACACCTTTTAAAGCTTGTGAAACCCATGCGAATACGTCGCCTAAGAAACCGCTAAATGGTGCTGAAACCATAAACGCAAATTGAAATAATATCCATAACATGGCTAGGAATATCGGTATGCCGAAAACAGTGTCTAAGAATGCTTGATCGAGGATGTCGGAGATAGTGAGTCCTCTGACTTTCAGTAAAACCCCTTCAAGAATCCTCTTAACTACTTCATAACGTTCGTTAGCCAGCGTCATCTCCGGATCGCCAAACTCTTTAATAAACTCCCTTCTAACCTTCTCAACTTCAGCAAGGTCTTCCTCACTCAACGAAGTCGATACTTTCTTTAAAACATCCTTATCCCCTTCTAAAAGTTTTATCGCAACCCACCTAGGGCTAAGCCCCTGCGTTATCTTACCTTCAACAAGCCGCTCAACTTTCTTTATGTACTCTTCTACCTTGGGGTCATACTCAATAACTTTATGGGTTGGCTGCTTGAAAGCCTTTAATATCGCTTCACATAGTTCCTTCATCCCCTTCTTCTTCGGAGCTACTGTAACTACTACCGGAACTCCAAGCCTTTCCCTCAGCAATTCAACGTTGATCCTCGTGCCAGCCGCCTCTATTAAGTCAACCTTATTTAACGCAAGCACTACGTTCGCTCCCAGCTCCAGCAGTTGAAGCGTTAAGTAGAGGTTTCTCTCTAGGTTAGACGCGTCAACTATGTCAACCACAACATCAGGCTTCTCATAGATTATGTAGTCCCTCGCTATCATTTCCTCTATAGAGTAAGCTGTTAAGCTATACGTTCCTGGAAGGTCGATAACGTAGATCTCAACGCCGTTAAAACTACATAACCCCTCAGCTTTCTCAACAGTTTTACCGGGCCAGTTGCCGACGTGTTGACGTGAACCTGTTAGGTTATTGAATATAACCGATTTACCAACGTTGGGATTGCCTGCCAACGCCACCACAATATCCGCCTGCTTCCTGCTAGCGCTCACCTCCAATCACCTCAACAAATATCTTCATAGCGGCACCTCTACCGATGGCTATTCTAGAACCCTTAACGTCTAAGAGGATCGGACCTGAGCCGAAGA
Source organism: Zestosphaera tikiterensis (assembly GCA_003056265.1). GTDB lineage: Archaea > Thermoproteota > Thermoprotei_A > Sulfolobales > NBVN01 > Zestosphaera > Zestosphaera tikiterensis. Next base: position 39,222 of record NBVN01000005.1, read on the forward strand.
CCTTAACCACCCTAACGATTGAGCCTGGAGTTATTCCAAGCTCCGCTAACCTCAACATCAACCCTTTCCCAGACATTACGTTAACCACCCTCACTAAACTTCCCTCCTGAGCCGTGGACAGAGGAATCATAGCCGACAACCTCAACAATTACAATATCTGCCTTCTCTCTTTGAATAGATACGTTATATCCCCTAACCTCAAACTCTATAGGGTCTTTTAATGGGGCGTTCCTTACAGCCTTAACACTCACTCCCTTAGAGAACCCCATCTCCACGAGCCTTCTTTTAAGCCATGAAGGCGCCTCTAGATAATCAACGATAATCCCCACCTCCCCAGGTCTCATTTCACTCATCTTCTTCCTCATTTGAGACCCCTTAGGTCTACCTAAATTTTCCCTATCTAAATTTAAGAAGACGATTAGGTACTAATAAATATTAACCTAAAAAAGTTAGGCCTAATATTAGGACTACCTAAAATCGTCAGAACATTTGCTAACGACCTAACGAAGAAGTATGTTCTTTCCTTCTCATGCAAAACTTCTCAAACTTTTTCAACCAAGACACTATTGAGTGCTGACGATCTCTGTAGAAGTTAATAAATTCTACAAACATTATTATCTGCTTTATTGTCTCGGGATGTAGGCTATGCTCAAGAACGTGTGCGTCTTTAAGAGCCACTTCCTCAGGCACTAAGAGTATTTCAAGAAAGCCTTTAATATAGCTGAACCTCTTCTCCACAAGTTCAGCTACTTCCCTACCCTTCTGAGTTAATCTTATGCCTTTATACTTCTCATACTCCACTAGCCCCTCCTTATTAAGCTTTTCGAGCATTTCAACTACGCTGGAGGGTTTAACACCAAGCTTTAAGGAAATATCTTTTACACGAACATATCCCTTATGCCTCTCGATTTCGTAAATTATCCTTAGGTAATCCTCCATCCGCTCAGTAACGCCTCCCAGAGAGCCCACCTAATGAACTCTCTTCACATAAAGTTAAAAACTTGAATCAATTGCTTTTTCATTTAACACTCTAGTTCTTGAGGTTCGTAAAGATTTATTAGTTAGGGGGTATGCAGGTTAGGGGGGTAACTATGCCGTACTTCGATCCGGAGCCGAAGAAGTGTAGGGAGGATTTCTTCAACGCTGAGAAGGAGGTTGAGGAGTTTAAAAGAGGTCTTAACGTTTCTAAGCTTGTAGTGGTTTCCGGGTTGAGAAGATATGGTAAGACATCCCTTATCTTAACGGGTTCGGGTCTGAATGATACTCTTAATCACTCTCAATAGCTCTTAATTGTTTTCTTCATCCCCTCATTTTTCGTTCCCCCGCTCTGTCGGGCTTCATTCTTCATTGCGGAGGCTCTTTGGGGTGACCCGGGCACCCCCGCATACGCTTTTAAAACCTTCAGCCAAATGTTTATAGCTCCTATTACATCTCTATCGGCTCTGAACCCGCATTTACGGCATATCCCGAATCTTCCAATATATCTAATTTTTGATTTACATCTTGGGCATGTTGAAGATGTTTTCTTAGGATTTACAAACACTACTGGAACGTTATACTCAATAGCTTTACTTAATATTGATTCTTGAAGCTTTCTATAAGCAAACATTGTAAGCTTCCAAACAACTCTATCATTTTTGTTATTGTATGATTTTCTAAGCTTTTTTAAATCTTCTAAAGCTATTGTGTAGCCATGTCTCTTAGCTTTCAACGTAATTTCTTTCGCGAACTTCCTACACCAATTAATAACGATATTTCTAGACCTTCTATGGAGGTTTTTAACTCTCTTCAAAATCTTCTTATTGTATCTCCACCTCTTAGGATATTTCTTCTGAATTTCTTCAGCTCTAGCTTTCTTACTTAAAGCATCTATAAACCTAGTCTTATATCTTCTAATGTCAGGGCAGTCATATGATACGACATGCCTTAAATTCAGGTCTAGAGCTACAACACCTTTAGGGATGTATGGTGTGTATCTCACCTTAAACACTATACTCACGTAGAGCTTGCCATTACGGTATTTAATGTGTACTTCCTTCCACTTCAAACTTTTAAATCTTTCGATATATCCATCCCTATGTTTGATTCTAAGGGTGTATTGCTTATCTCTTAGAATAATTTTAATAGTTTTGTTGCTTAAATTTACTTCAGCATCTTGATGGTCTAGTCTAGTAAAGAGCTTTTTAACGGTAGGTTTTGAGCCTTCGTTACTCTTAGCGGATTTAACTAATGCTATTGCTGTGTTGTATATGTTTCTCACTACATGTGCTCTAAAACCATATACTCTAAGCATCCCGTAGAACATTTGATGTGCTTGATCTTTCTTAGGTATTTCTTCAAGCTCCCATAACGCATCTATAACTTTCTGAAGAACGCACCTATATATCACCAAATCCCAGAACAAATCCTTGATATCTCCCTCTACAACCTCAGCTACAGCTTTTAAAGTCCTATGGTATACTCCCTCAGGCATCCGCCCAACTCTAGAGCGGATAAACGCCTTCATCGGATATTCACCAGAAGATATTATCAGAGTACAGATTTATAAATTTAACTACTCCGATAATATATAGGTGAAGCTAATGGTATCAATATATATATATTCAAAGCTAAGGTAGTTAAAACAGGTGGAAAATATCTAATATATCCACCAAAAAAATATCAGGAGAAACTCAAGAAACTCCACGGAAAAGAAATTAGCGTTATAGTTATAGAGGAAAGTGATTAAGAATATTTGAGAATACCAAGAAATTATATAGAATGTGCTACGGCTCTTACCGTCTGGGATGATTTCAGTGAATGATTTGTTGATGCTTTTTGAGAGGGAGTTGAGTAGGAGGGGTTGGTTTAAGTCGATCGTAACCTCCATAGAGGGTGTTGAGGTAGGGGGTTTTGGCGTGAGGTTCCGCCGCAGGGATTTCAATACTTTAGTTAACGTGTTGGAGAGGTTGGAGGGTCGGGTATTGGTTTTTGATGAGGTTCAAGAGCTTAGGAGAAGTAGATATAGGTTTGATTCCCTTATAGCGTATCTCTACGACCACGTGGATGTGAAGGTTGTGGTTTCCGGCTCTCAAGTTGGGTTAATGCGTAGGTTCCTCCGCTTCGACGACCCCTCAGCGCCTCTCTACGGTAGGCCGTTTTACGTCGTTAAGCTAAAGCCTCTCACTAGAGAATTAGCACGTGAATTCCTACTTAAGGGTTTTGAACAGGAAGGGCTTCAACCACCGGTTGAGTTGATAGAGGAGGCTTTAAACATATTCAACGGAGTGATAGGCTGGTTAACCTACTTCGGCTACTCCTACACAAGACTTGGTGTGAGGGATCTAACCTCCGTGTTGGAAACCGCAGCGAAGCTAGCTTATGAAGAACTTAATCACGCACTTCAAATATTCAACGTCGGTAGGCCGAGATACGAAGCAGTTCTAAAACTACTTTCCGAAAGGAGTTCCTCATGGTCTGAAATAATTAGGTATGTAGAATCTAAACACGGTAAAATACCTAAAAACACCCTCAACAACATCCTTAAAAACTTAATCGATATGGGCGTATTGGAGAAATCCGAAGGCATGTATAGAGTGGCGGATCCCGTCCTGCGGTATGCGATAAGAAAATACCTATAAGCAAAACCTCAAAAACTACGTTGCTTCTGTAGGTTTACCCAAGGTTTATGGCATATCCTCTCCCAAACGTCTCTAACTACGTTTCTATTATGTCTTAACTTCATTAAATACCTTACGGCGGGTTCTACATCTTTAACTTCTTTAATTGACTCTCCTTTAATCATGAGTACGTCGTCGTCATAACTGCAGGCAACGTATCTAATCACTTCTATTAGGTCGTTTAACTCTGTAAGCTCTATAACTACGTATCCTAAGCTTTTAAACATGTTTATAGATGGTTTATTTGTTTTCCTAGCCGTGGCTATGAAGTACTTAACGCCTTCCCAACTTAACAACTCCTCAATAGAGGAAACTAAAACCTTGCCGTAGCCTAACCCCCTGAAGGCGTCCTTCACAACCACGTAATACACAACCCCCAGAGGTTCGGGCTCAATTAAAACTTTAAAGTATAGGCCGGAGCCGACGACCTCACCGCGTTCCTTAACTATGGCTGCGTTGCATACGCCGGACTCTAAGCAGGATCTAGCGTAATATCCGTGAAACCAAGACATAGCGGAGGAGACCAATCCCTCAACAAGGTCAGCGCATTCAACACCGCATGTCTCAACAACTACGTCATCAAACACTTCATCAACACCCTCTCTCCTACGGAGGACTCTAAAAACTGATTTAACTCAGGCTTTAAGAGTTACTCTCCCTGAGATACACACTCTAGAAACTCGTTTAAAGCTTTCCTATAGAGTTCCTCAAACGTAGTTGAGTTAGGAGTTAATTCAACGTCGTTAGTAAGTAATGTAAACTTTTGATTTCCGTAACTTCTTAAGTCCTCATAACTCATAACAGCTAATTCGGAGTCGAGCTTATCGTAAGATCCTTTATTAACTAGTAAAAGCATATGCTTTACGAAGCATTTAAAAGCTTTAAGAGGGTTGTCAACGCCCACATACTTAACTTTACTCGTTAAGTACCTGCCAACCATGTTAATCAACTCTGAAGTTCTTAAATTAGCTAACTCAGCTAAACCCATTAAAGAGTTAACAACTCTCTCGTTGAAGTACTTAACGCTTAAGTCGTAGACATCTCGATCTGAATGATATACTGGTTTAATCTTATGTATGTTATGAAAAACTAAAGTAGGTATCGCTAGGTTTAAAGCTGATAACGCGTCGGTATAGGCTATGCCGGCGTTAGACTCAACGACTTCAACGTTGCTTACGTACCTCCATAAACCCTCATCCAGCCCAACGAAGCTTACCTCAAGAGGTTCTGTAAACGCGGTGTCAACAACTACGAATAGTAGGGTGTTTTCAAGGGCTTCACCGTACCTACTTACGTAAGCTCTCGAGCCGTAAGCCCAGTAAAGCAGGGGTTCTTCAGGATCTCCATATTCTTCAGCCGTGAAGCTAACTAACCTAACGGGCTGCCCTCCCTTCTTACTTACCTCCTCAGCTAACTTCATAAGGATTAAAAGACCGTTGACGTCGTCTCTAAACCCGCTTAACCACCTATCGTGGTGGGCTGCCACAACCATCTTAGGCTCTTCCCCGTAAGTAGCTTCAAGGTTGTAACCAGTGCTTAAAACCTTCCTAACCTTCACCTCAACATCCACACGCCTTCCGTAAAGTTCCTTAAGCTTTAACCCAACATCTAAAGGTATGTGAACGCTTAAGACATCATCCCTAACTTTCGAGGTGGTTGAGTAGCTTAACTCACCTGTCAACACTATACGTCTTTTCCTAACTTCAGGGTAGGAATCGAAGAAGATAACCGCTTCATACCCTTCCTTAACGGCCCTTCCGTGAATAACCCACATATTATCAGGGTCTTCAGTAGTTGGCGTTAGTAAGACGTCCCTACCTAAAACCCCGCTTACGTATTGAGATCTTTGAGGGGGTTGTGAAGTGCATTTTATGGAGCCGTTTATCAAGCAGTTAACATCCTCCCAAGAAACAACCTCAACGGGATGTAACCTAACGTCAAACCCTAAATCACTTAATCGATCGCGTAAACTCCTAACTAAGTTAAGCTCGGCTTTAGACCCGGCAACGACGTCCACGAAACCACCCTAAGAAACGAGTTTAAAACCGCATAAATAAAGCGTTGGAAACACTACTACTTAGGGTTCCTACATGAGGAGTAGCCACGTAGGTAGTTTCCCGTTGGGATACAGCCTTGAAAACGTGGGTAGGGTTCTTAAAGACCTTGCGGCAGTAGGTGTTGACGTCCCCCCATACCCTCAGATGAGGAGCTTCATAGACATATACGTTAACCCACTACTTAATGAAGGTCTTGCGTACCTAGTCGGGAACTTCATATATGCTGACTCAACCCAACTAATGAAGCAACGGGTTAAACATACCTCAATACCTGAGGCTGAGTACGCAATTCAATTCGTTAAGGAAGCTAGGCTAGGGTTTAAAGGCTTAAGAGCTCCGGTAACGGGGGCTTTCACACTATCCTCTAGGGTTTACGTAGTTAAAGGTAGTGTGGATCTCACGTCAACGGCTTTAGCTCGTAAGGAACTACTTCAAGGGTTTTTCGTTGGTTACGTAGGTGGGTTAGTTAAGTATATGTCCTCACTGGGTTATGACGTAGTCTTTATGGATGAGCCTTCACTAACTTTAGTTATAGGGGCTAGGAAAAACCTCTTCAACTACAGCGATGATGAGGTTATAGAAGCTTTAAATAACGTAGCTAAGGAATCAAACAACGCTGAGGTGGGGATTCACGTATGCGGTAGGATACATAAGAGACTTTTCGAAGTTTTAACCCGCGTACCTAAGGTAAGGTACTTAAGCTTCGAATTTCATGACAACCCAGGGAACCTGGAGGTAATCGATAAACACCTACTTGAATCCTACGATAAGGTGATATCCCCAGGCGTTGTCAGCTCTAAAAAACCCGTTGTTGAGGAGTTAAGCGAGGTCTTAAACATACTTAAGAAGGTGGTTGAGAAGGCTGGAGGTAGGGTTGATTTAATAGCTGGTGACTGCGGCTTCGCAGGGTTGAGGGGTTCCTTAGGTGATGTGGAGAGGGAGTATAGGTTATCCCTAGCTAAGCTTGAGAAAGTGGTTAA
>NBVN01000016.1 GCA_003056265.1 Zestosphaera tikiterensis
TAGGCTACAACCCAGATAATCTTGTATCCGTCGACATTAACGAGAACAACGTAACTCTAGCAATTTTTAAGAATAGAACACTTGAGGAATTCGTCAGGATAGAGACAAAGCTCGGAAAGATCGTTATAGCATATTCCGAGAGGAGGAAGAGGATAGAGAAAGGTAAGTCAACCAAGACTAGAAGTGTAAGGAAAGCTTTAAGAAAGCTTAAGGAAAGGAAAAGGAAGCTTGATATCATATATAAGGTGGCGAGGGTCATAGAAAACGTAGCTAGAATGTATAACGCTAGAGTTGTGGTTGGTGATGTTTACGTTAATAAGGATGATATACTTGAGAAGGTTGTAGATGATAAGCTTAGACATAGAATACATCAGTGGAGCGTTTCTAAGTTGGTGGGCGTTCTCAGTCAGAAGCCTCTGTATGTTGAGTGTGTGCCTGAAGAGGGTTCTTCCAATAGAGATCCGTTTAGAAAACGTAGAAAGCTTATGTATGCCTCCGCAGTGATCCGTTTTGTGAAGGTGAGCGGGGGCTTTAGGAGAAGAGTTAAAGTTGAGAAAGCAACCTTAAGAACAGCAAGACTAAGTAATGGATGGATCCTAGATAGGGATATGGTTGGATCTCTAAACATAGGTCTTAAAGCCCTAAACTCAGATGGGAGCCCCATGGCGTTGGGCTCGACAGAGCCTCATGAAGTGCGGGCGAAGCTAGTGAACCCGTACAGAGGGCTAACCCAGACCACGGAATTAAAAATATTAGGAATATTTAAGGGTACCGTGGTCTAGGAAACGCTGAACGATGTATGGAATACATCGACGAAAATGTCCCCAACGGCGTCAACGTCGATGCGTGCTTCAAACAAGTTCTTCTTATAGTATAGTACGTATTCAACGCATTCACTCCTCATTATTATTAATCACCTTCTGCAGACGATACACGTGATACTTGAAGTTCGAGTACTTAATCTTCAGTCCTGTCCTGCTGTTAACCAGATCTACGAAATCCTTCATACACGCACTATCTAATCCTACACCGTCGTCGTCCATAAACACACCCCTAGACGTTGAATTCGTTAAGAGTAACTACCATATCGTCTGGTGTAGAAATCATATTCCCAACCTCCTGTAGACATCATCCAGCAAGACCTTCAAGAATATAACGGGCAGAACAATAAAAGCAAAGAGCCACCACAGACACTCAGTCACCCTCATCCAACTTCACCCACCTTCATCTCCAGAAGCCCGGCTTTTTCCAAATCCTCCCTTATTAAGCTTCGCAGGTAATCACTTACGCTTATGTAGCCCTTCATATCTATACGCCTTAGGATTAAAGACCTCCATTCAATAGGAACAACAAGACCTATATGCCACATCTTTTTTCTTTCTCTCATAAATTTTACACCAGATTAAAATATGTTGAAAACATATTTAAAATTAAATGTTCCATTCCCTCTTAGAGTTCATCCTCGGAAGTCAGTAATACGTAGGTAGCGCCAGCAAGTAAAGCATTAATCGTGTTTAACGCCATAACCGTTAAGGGGTTTAAGAGAGTTGAAGTTAGGCTGTTTACGTGGTAGTACGTCCTACCGAAGTTTACCAAGCCTGCTGACGTATAGAATACGTTATCAACGCTTAACCCACTTACTTCAGTCGTTAAGATCCTAACTATTGAGAGTAGTAACGTACTCATGGCTACCGATGCTAAACCACCGCCTAAAAGCAACTCCACCGCCGAAAGTAAGGAGTTAAACTTCTTAAAAACATACGTTAGTAAGGCATAAGCTGAAGAAGCGATTAAAAACGTGGATAACATAAATAAAGGAATGGTTAAAACCCTCACAGCATCTAACGAAGCAACACGCACTACCTCACCATAGTAGCTCAGTAGATACCATAAGAGAGCGACCTCACCCTCCACAACGCCGTGGAAACGGTAGATAGGCGTCACTACAGACGTTATTAACGTCAACCCTAAGAACGTAGCGGAAACGCAGGCCAGTATGTAAAGCACCTTAACCTTTGAAGTCAACCCTCCTCCTCTCAAGAACTACCCCACCCCCGCCGTAAGGCCAGAACTTAAACTCGTATTTAAACTCTACGTAAGCATATCTACTGCCGTTTACAGGCATCACATCTATCGTTAAGGACTTCCCAGCCCCCACGACGTAATCGCTTAAGTACTCAATCTTCAAAACCTCAGGTGTGTTGAAGGGTTGCTTAACCCCCATGTAAATCACTTTAACTTCAGTTAAGTTGAATTGAATGTAGTTTGGGTTGTTAATAACTACTGAGTTGTTAATCACCGATACTTGAAGCGCCCTCCAGTTTATAGTGTATGAATACCTCCCCTCAACCCACCCCTTATCGAACGTTATGTTTAGCCTTAAGCTTACGTAAGTTATGTAGTTATTTGAAGCTCTATAGGCGTAGCTATACACCTCCCTAGGCACTTCAACAACAGCTACGGAACCCACTAAACGATGCGTTAAACATGGGAAGGTAGCGTTTAGTAAGGTAACCTCACATAAACTTACGTTTAGAGGCTCAGCGTTTTCAACTGTGAAGGTTAAGTAGACACTACCCCCATCTTTAGAGACTTCCATACCCCTTAACTCAACCGAAGGCTTAATTAAAACCGTTGCCGGGCTGAAGTACTGAACACCCACTAAAAACACGGTAGCTATGTCAACGATCACGAAAAATATGAATACTGCGTAAGCCACCCTCATCTCACCCGGCGTGATGGTCTTAAGCGTTGAGGCTATCTCCCTACGCTTCTTGAAGACGTAGAAAGCAGTTAATGCGAGGACAGCAGGAATCCAAAACTCACTAGGTATGTGGGACACGACCTTATACTTAACGAACGAAGCAGGTATTGAAGGATCTGGCAACGGGTTATTATCGCCTTTAGTTACTACATACCCTTCAGAAACGTTAACAACCCTATGTATAGTTCCATACGCTACCGTAGCATACCAAACAACAACATCACCAACCCCATAACCACTTAAATACGTAGCAACACCTAAAACGAAATCCCCAGTCTTAAGAGTTGGAAGCATGGAATCCCCGGAAACCACGAAGAGAGCTACGGGAAACCAAACCAACCTACCTAAAACAAGTGTGAGGACCGCTACCGCCATAAGGTAATCAAGTCTTAAAGTCTTCAGGCCTCAGCACCTTCCCGACATAATTTAATAACTTAAGCATGATTTTAAACACTAACCTCTAAAAGAACGTAATCTAGGTAAAGCCGGTAATCTAGGTCTGTATTGCCTTTCGAAGATATGTTAACTTGAATTACGGCGAGGTATTCGTTACTGAATTCCAGTAGGTCTGAAGGGATTGCGTAGCTATATACGTCGTAAGAACTTGACGGCGTTAAAGAAGCACTCCACACTATGCTGCCGTTGCTTAAGTCAATTATGGATATGGTTAAGCTCTGACTGCTTAACTGACCTTCCGGTTGCGCTTCATATCTACACCTAACTTCAAGCTTAAGGTCCCCGGCAATCCTAGGAGCTGTGAACACTTGCTGAATTAAAGCTACGTCGCCGCCGACCCCCTTAGGTAGTGTACCGTTTAGAAGGGCTACACCGCCTAATGCTTGAAGGTCTGTTGAGGAAACCCACTTCAAGTAAGTACCGCTTACTACCTCCCAATGGCTTAGGGATTCGTTGAAATCATAATTCAAAAGCAATTGAGCGGGGACTACCTCATCGAGGTACCCGCTTTCATCCCCTAGAGCTTCAGACTCGCTATAAGGTTCGTAGGAGGTTTCCGAAGGGTTGGTTGCGGGTTGAGGTTCAGCATAGCTTAAGGTTGGGTCGGGGTCAATAAGCTGTATGGTTAACGGGTATATAACGCAGGCGCCGACGTAGTTAGGACCGCCTACACATCCGATAACTTTCAATACTAAAGTGGAGGTTGATCCCGATGAAGCGTAAGCGCTTCCAACGACTACGTGTTTAGTAGAGCTAGACGGTAGAAACACCCAATCAGTAGAGGTTGAGGTAGGGGCGCCGTTCACGATCGTTATCTTTTGTGAATTGCCTTCAACGTATATCTCTGCGTTAAGGCTTGAATCTATGGTTGATGAGCCTACGTCAAGCTCAAGCATTAAGTAATAATTCTGAGTGGCTGTTAAGTCGACTGCGTAGAACGAGGTTAAAGCGTTAGAACTCGACGAAACGTATGCGGTTACGACCGCGTTAGTTCCCGTAGGACCTATAGACGTGGATAGCGTATGTGTGTTAAGGCTGTAGTTATCGCCGCCTAGGAAAGCATCGCTAGTGGGTATTGATGCATTCAGACAGAGAAGGCTCCCGTCCGGGTAGGCTATCCTTATATTGCCGTCGCTACCCGTACCCAGAACTACATCTGGAGTAACGCTTAGGCTGTACGTGCTTGATGTAGCCGTGAAGCTGTATGTAAGCGTGCCGAGGTTGTCGTAGATGTTGAATATCAGCCCGCTCCGAAGATTTGTGAAAGTTACGGTTCTGGGATCCCTAGTTGAGATTATGAAGTCGTCGAACCTACCGTAGTTGCCGTCCACCTCAAGACCTATGTAGGCTGGAGTAAACCTTCTTGCTGATGTGCTACTCGCCGTTAAGTATGCCACTTGATTGCCGTTGGGGTCATAGACCCACACATAGAAGTTCACAGCTGTTGTCGTAGCAACGTAGTTCAGCACTATAGTGTACCAGTAGCCGGAGTTAAAACTGCTGAAGGCGGCACTACCTAATTGACTCCAACCACCGGCCCTTTCAACGTTGTAACTCCGTACATAAATCACGTTGTTGTATATCGATATCTCGTAGAGCCTATTCGTTCCGGAGTTAATCAGGGCTAAACCTTTATATGTAGTAGTCGGTGAGCCGTAGACCTTCAGAGTCACCCACAGAGATGTGTATGTAGTGTCCAACCTAGTGTTGTAGTAGTACTGTGAAGCCCCGCCGATGCCTCCACCGTTGTCGCTGTACTGGAGTGCGTTGCCTTTATGACCACCGGATACTATGGAGGTTGTCCCGCCCCTGCTAGCCCACCCACTTGGAAGACTCTCGAAGTCTGTGTACGTTACAGCACCTCTATAGGTTCTCACTAGTGCTATGCATGTGTAGCTGTAGGGTGGATTAGTAAATGTGAGTGTGGGGTTAACCCCCCGAGTATTCACGGAGGTAGGGTAGTAGGCGAATACGGAAGCATAAACAGAAGGTATGATGAGGACTAGGAGCGACGTGACTAATATATAAAAAAACTTAGTTTCGGCTTAGGGTGTTTCATTCTTGCTCACCATTATTAAGGTGGCTCAGTATTCTGCGGGCTGTATATCAATTCCAGAACTGCTGTATCGCTTACTGAGCCTGCGTTAACGTTTCTATCTATCTGTATCTCTATGTCTATATATAGCTTTCCGGGCGTAATAACTGTATTACCATTCTGGTCAGTTGTCTGAGTAGCTTTGGGAATCGTGATGTAGTTTGGATAGGCTGGCTGTATCGTATTTGATTTGAGGTCTATTGTAGCTATGGCAACATTTGGAGGATCTTTAGGCGAAGTCTTTATGTACAGCGTGGCTGAGATTATGTATTGGTTAGATATGGGTGTATTGACCTTTATCCACGCGTAGTAGTACCTGTTGACTCCGTGGTTCTCTATCCCTAAGACGTCCCTGTAGTATGTTTTCTCGTTTGTCGGGTGTATAGTTATGGTGGCTTTAGTGTTGTAGCTACCATCTAAGTTTACAGTTATTGTTCGACTGGCTAAATCGCTTTTACCAGCGTTGCTACCTACTGCGAACCTGACCTCAGCTTCGGTGCCGCTAATGTTCACAGTTAGCCCGTAGTAGACGAAGACGCTGGCGTTTACCACAGCTACGGCTACAGCTAAAGCCACTAGCACTAACAACGTTCTTTTCTGCTTTCCATTCATTTTATTTTACCCTATTAAACCATATATTTTTCAGTTTATAAAATTCTACTATGTTTTTAGATTCTCACCTTATTGGTCGTGTATTTCTGAACTTTGCCAAGAACTGTTTAAATACCTCAGGGAATCCATACTATCCTTGAGGTATGCCTCATGGTTAAAGGTTATGTTGTAAAACGTGAAGAAGAGGCGGAGCCGACACCACCTGAGGAAAGAGAGAAACTTGAAATTAGGAGGCTTCCTACAGGGTTGAAGCTACTTGATGAAGGTCTCGAAGGCGGTATCCCAATCGGTGCCTGGGTGGTCATCTCGGGGGAGCCCGGAACAGGTAAGACCGTCCTCACCCAGCATGTAGCGATGACAGCGCTTGAGAACGACTACAGGGTTGTCGTAGTTTCTACCGAGCTTAAGAAGTGGGAGTGGTTGACACAGGCGAAAGGCTTAGGACTTAACGTTGATAAATACCCAATCGTGAGGTTAAGGGATATCATAGAGTTCAACAAGGAGAAGAACGAATACTACGTAGCACTAGACAA
>NBVN01000006.1 GCA_003056265.1 Zestosphaera tikiterensis
AAGAGCTAAAAGAGCGTTGGCTGTGGTATTCATAACCACGTAATTCGTTATGTTATGAACTAAAGGTCTTCTTACCCTAACCTTATCTAATGCTTGAGCGATCCAACCCATTAACGACCCCTTTTGTTATCAGTAAAACAGACTTAAATAGTTATTGATAACTAAGTTATCAATAAAAACAACGCTTTACTAAGCAATATCGACTAAAGCATATATAAAAAACCCATACTGTGCCTCCCACATGAAGTTTTGAGGCTTTCGGAGCCGATGATTGATGGAGGTGTCCCGTAACCCCTTAAGGAGGGGTATCGCTCAAGACCCAGCAGTGAAACCCCGCTTTTAAAAGCTGGGAGAGGGTTATTTAGGTCTCCACTTACGTAGGGTTAACGCGTATGAAATCACTGAGATATCGCTTAAAACCATGGCTAAGGCGCCGTATTCTGGCTTAATCATAAGTCCTAAGGACGGGTAGAAGAGGCCCATGGCTATAGGTAGTAAAGCTAAGTTATACATGAAAGCCCACATAATATTAAAGAATATCTTCCTCCTCAGTAAGTCACTAAGTTTGAAGATGTTTATGAGGTTCCTTAAATCCTCACTCACTAATATAACGTCACCGGATTCCTTAGCTATGTCAGAACCGCTACCCACCGCTATGCCTACGTTAGCTTTTGAAATTGATGCCGCGTCGTTTATTCCGTCTCCAACCATAGCTACTTTTAAGCCTCTACTCTGGATTTCCTCAATAACTTCAACCTTATCGTCGGGCTTTACTTCATAGTAAACTTCATCCACGCCCAACTTAGAGGCTATCGCTTTAGCTGTAACTCTATTATCCCCGGTGATTATCACTGTTTTAACCTTACGTACCTCTTTAAGGTATTTTATGACTTCCTCAACGCCCTCCTTCAACTCATCCGTCAATACGATAAGCCCTGATACAGATCTGTTGAACGCTACGTAAATTACTGTGTTGCCGTTATTCCTCTCTACATTAGCTAAACTAACGACTTCATCAGGTATTTTAACGTCGAAGCCCTCCATTAAGTCTTCATTGTCTACGAGCACTTCAACTTCATCTACAGTTGCCATAACTCCTTGACCGGATATTGAGACATACGTCTGAGGATCTCGGCAGGAGTTATTAAGTAACTCGCTGGATTTCTTAACTATAGCCTTAGATAGTGGATGCTCACTTCTTTTCTCAGCTGAACACACGTATTTAATTAAGCTTCGTTCGTCTACACCATTCAACGCGATTATCTTAGTTACTTCAGGTCTTCCCTCAGTTAACGTGCCGGTCTTATCAAACGCTACTACGTCAACCTTGGGTAGGTCTTCAATCACGTCAATATTCTTAATCTTAATTATGAAGCCTAATTCGGAAGCCTTACCTACACCCACGTAAACAACTATAGGTGTGGCTATACCTAACGCGCAAGGGCGTGCGGTAACTAAAGTAGCCACGCTGAAAATTAAAGCGAGCGATAAGTCTACGTGGATTAGGAAATAACCGTATATGAACGCCGCAATAGATAAAAACATAACCAACCAAGTAAAATATCCTGAGATCCTATCCACTAAACGTTGAAGTCTAGGTTTAGACATCTGCGCATATCTAACTAACTCAATAACTTGAGATAAGGTTGTGTCCTTACCTACTCGAGTTACGCGTATTTTCAAATAACCAGACTTAAGAATCGAACCGCTGATTACGGGGCTTCTATCACTTGATTTAAACACAGGGATTGACTCACCAGTAACACAACGCCATCCACAGCGATTATATCGCCTGCCTTAACAACAACTACATCGCCAACCACCAAGTCCTCAAGTGGGACCTCAACCTCATCTACACCGCGGATTACCTTAACGGTCTTCGGCTGAAGTTCCTTAAGCCTCTTAACGGCCTCCCCAGCTTTAACCTTCATTAATGACTCTAGATAGTTGCCTAAGGAAACGAAGGCTAAAAACACCTGCGGGTGCTTCGAAAAAACCTAGATGAGGCATTAACCCCGCTAAGGCGGCTATGCCGGCTATGTAGGCAGTTCCGACACCTAAGCTTATTAGAGAATCCATAGTTGGCGTGAGCCTAACTAAGGCTTTAAGCCCTCTGGAGAAGATCTTTAGATTAAGTAAGATCACGGCAGTCGCTGCTAATAACCCTATGTGTTCTTCATACGGGGTTGGTGGATTCCATCCAGTCACTAAGCTTAGCATGGAGTATGTAAAGTATGTGAGACCTATGGAGAGAGTTAAAGGTACTGTAACCTTCGACTCGTGAATCTCCTTAATGAAGGCTTTCTTCTCTATGTCTATAAGATCCCTCTCAGTTAAGGACTCCGAAGCAAACCCTAAAGCCTTCAGTTTTTCTAAGATTGTGTTTACACGCATCGTTAGGGGTTGTAAACGATCTTAACGGTCTTAGTTATTGGTGATGATTTAACGTCTATAATGCCGGGCGTCTTTAATAAAGCTGTGTGAAGCGTTTCTTCATTACCTTCCTCTAAGTCATTCGCTAGGAAGAAAGCTTCTTCCTTAGCTACGTCGTATCCAGCGTCTCTAACGGCTTTAACTACGTCTTTAAACCTCGTCTGCTCAACGTAATAGACAACAACAGCTTCCTCGGACGTTAAGTCTATTGTAAACTCTAAAACCCCGTTTAAGCCTTTAACTTTCTTCTCTATTGCTAAGGCGCATGACGCGCAATCCATACCAACTATCTTGAACCTCTCATTAACTTTCAAATGTTGCTCTACCCGATATTAACGGCGTTAATGTACTTAATAAACTTATAAGTCAATCTAAAACCACGTTTAAGGGTATGAAATAAAGTGGGGAGTGATAGAGTAGCGCTTGCTTTCGTCGTGATTACCTCAGCTTTAGGCGGGTTTTTTAAAGTTTTAGGGGGTGTCCTATACGGATCTAAGGCTGTCTTTGTCGACGCATTAACTTCCATAGCGAATCTCTTCGCTTTACTGGTTTCCATAGCTTACTTAAGAAAGAGTTTAGAGCCTCCGGATAAAGACCATCACTTCGGCCACTATAGGATGGTTTTCGGCGGGTCTATAACTACTTTAATGACTTACTCATTCATAGCGGGCATTGCTTTAATTAAATTAACTGACTTAACTAAGTATAGCGTAGCTGTGGAAGCGCCTTTAATGGCTTTCTTAGGTGTTTTAGCGTATTCAGCATCTATATTAACGGCTAGGAAGTTAGGGGGTGTTTTAACGCATTACGCTATATTTACAGTTAGTGAGTTAATAGAGGGTGCGGTCGTTATTTTCTCTTCGTTGGTTGGCGCCCTCTACAGCTACTTAGTAGATTACGCTGGTGCGTTATTCTTAACCCTCTACATCTTCTACGAATTGAGGAAGGTGTTTTCAGAAGTCGTTATTAAGTTAAGTGATGTAGCACCTTCAGAAACTATATTAAGATCTATAACCAGGGCTTTCGAAAGTGAGGGGTTAACCGTCGTAGACCTTAAGCTAAGGCATTTAAACGACGAGAAAATACATGGCGTAGCTTTAATCTCAGTGAGTTCAACCGCTTCTATAGGTGATGTAGAAGCTAAAGTCAATAAAGTTAAAAAGAAGCTTATAGAGAACTACGGAGTCGACCTAACCGTTGAGTATTCCTCCAAAGAAAGCGGCCAACATTGAAACCCTAACTTACGTAGCTAGTTTAACGAAAATCCACGTTCCACGTTCACTTAGCTTGTATATATTGTCAAGCAGCTATAGTAGGTAAGTAGCTACTAAGAAGTAGGATAACGACGTAGCTATATCCGCGATAGTCGTTATTAAGGGGGCGGACACTACGGCTGGGTCAACACGCATTTTAGCCAGCATTACCGGAAGTAAAGCACCGACTATGTCTGCTATGTAGCATGAAACAATTAAAGCTAGTGAGACCACTAAAGCTATTTTTAAGGCGCCCAAAAGCGTTAAGCCACCTACGAATGATACAGCAAACCCTATGGTGAAGGCCACAGGCATAAGTATAGTAAGCATTAAAGAAGTGACTGCGAATTCCTTCCTTAAAACCCTAAGGATGTCTTTATATGTGGGTCTTAACTCACCTAAAACAAGGCCTCTAAGCACTATAGTCGACGCTTGAGAGCCTATATTCCCTGAATTGTCGGATAGCATCGGTAGGAAAGCAGCTAATATGGCGAACCTCTCTATAGTTGATATAAATGAAGCAACTATAGAGCCCGTGATCGAATCCATGA
Organism: Zestosphaera tikiterensis; assembly: GCA_003056265.1. Lineage (GTDB taxonomy): Archaea > Thermoproteota > Thermoprotei_A > Sulfolobales > NBVN01 > Zestosphaera > Zestosphaera tikiterensis. Next base: position 4,238 of record NBVN01000006.1, read on the forward strand.
GGTATAAGTAGATTATCATAGGGGCACGCCTTAAAGCCAGCTTAAGCGGTGATGCCGCTATGTAGCTACCCCTCAAAGCCTCGAAATAACCACCGTATTTAAGTAGGTCTTCAGATAACTCACCTACTGTGATATCTAAGACGTCGTCAAGCGTTACAACGCCTAAGAACCTCCCTTCATCATCGACCACAGGAACTTCAAGGAGATCGTAACGTACAGCAATCCTCGCAGCAACCTCTCGATCCATGTTAACATTGACTGTAGCTGGGGGTTTCTGCGAGCATTCACTTAATTTAATATGCGGAGGTTTTATAAGGAATGACTTAACCTCCACCCACCCGTAGAGCCTGCCTTTCTCATCAACGACATATATGTAGTGGTGTTTATCGTAGAATCCCGCTTTATCTCTGGTAACGTATATGTCTCTGGCTTCGGAGACCGTCATATCTTTATTGAAGATAGGCACCTGCGTTGTCATCACACCTCCAACGCTTTCCGGGTGGTATTTAAGGAGTTTCTCTACTTCTCGTGCGCTCTCCTTAGGAAGTAAAGATAGAAGTTGAGCACGTTGTCGTGGCGTTAGCTTAAGCATTACGTCGGCGATTTCATCGTAAGGTAAGTGAGATAAAACCTTAGCTAGGTCGTCTAACCCTCTAACTAAGGTTAGTTGGTAGAAGATCTCATCAGGCATCTTAGAAAGCACCGGGGTGAGGTTGTTAAGCGATACGCGACTTAACAATTCACTTCTATAGTCCCTACCTAAATGTATTAAAACGCTTAAAGCCGTGTAGGGATCTAACGACTCAAAAATGTTTAAGACTTCATCATAGCGGTCTTCATCGAGAAGCTCCGCTAACTGAGACGCTATTTCCTCACCACTGGCTTTAACGCTCACTGATATTCACCACTATACGTTAAAATCATCACTACCGAAGGCCTCACTTTAAAGGCGGGAGGAAAGCTTATAAGCCTTTCCCTTGTTAAAGCGAATAAACTTCAGTAGAGTTAAAAGGCCTTGAAGCTTACTTCTGAGGTTTAAGAAAGCGTTCAGTATTAACGTGGGGGGGAACACCTTAAGTTGCTCTGCCGGACATGGTTTATTAGGTCTTCCTCAACTGATTAATTATGTTTTTAGTTTATAGTTTAATTATAATCAGGGTTGCGCTATAGTAGCGTTTAACTCTAAGGTTGATGAGTTGAGGAGGTTTGCCGAGCTTAAGGAATTGGTTAAGAAGTTTCTTGAGTTAATAGGTGAGGATCCTGAGAGACCTGAGCTTAGGGAAACCCCCGAAAGAGTGGCTAGGATGTGGTTGGAGGAGTTGACCGTTGGCTATAGTTTAAACCCTGACGAGCAGGTTAAGACTTTCTCGGTCAACCACGTTGGTTACGGTAGGTTCGGTAGTTTTGTTGTTGTGTCTAACGTCCCGGTAAGGTCTATTTGCGAGCATCATCTACTCCCGTTTTACGGTTACGCACACATAGCTTACATACCCAGCAATGAGGTTTTAGGTTTAAGCAAGTTCGTTAGGGTGGTTAACGTCTTTTCAAGAAGGCTTCAACTTCAGGAAAGACTCACTGAGGAAATCGCTGATTTCCTTGAGAGTAGGTTAAAACCTAAGGGGTTGGCTCTTATGGTTGAAGCCCTACATACCTGCGCCTTAGTTAGAGGTGTTGAAGAACCTTTAACCATGAGTACGGTTACCTTCAGAGGTGTTTTAGCTGAGGATACGTCTTTAAGGAGGGAAGCGCTTGAGTTATTAAACGTTAGGAAGGTGGATTTAACGAATTACGTAAGGTATTCGCAACATAGCTATCGATGATTTTCAACCGCCTGAAACTGGAGGGAATAGTTCAATCACGTCATCTTTACGTAGCTTAACGTTATTGAATTCCTTCCTAGGTATGCTAGCCCCATTCACTAAAACTACGAAGTCATCTCTTCCTAGATAATGTTGAAACTTAGGGTTGAGTTCAGCTAACTTGCTGAGTAGGTCGTTTAGGTTCTCTACATCGTTTAACTCCATCACGTCATTCTTGAAGATTTCTTTAAACGCACTGTAAAACTTAACCACAGCCACCTTAACCACCGTTAAATCTACGTTAGTAAGTTTTTTAGGTTTTGCTTCAACGAATTGGTAGGTGAGTAGTTGGACGTAGTTGAAATGACGACTAAGCTTATCTCAACGCCTAGTCTGCCTGGTGATGAAGGCCGCGTTGCGGAGTTAGTTAAGGAGTTCTTAAGCTATGTGGGCGTTGATAAAGTATTCATTGATTCTTACGGAGATGTTATAGCGGTGGTTAAAGGCGGTGGCTTAGGCTCCGTTGTAGTTGAAGGTCATCTAGACACCGTGGATGTTGGGGATCTTAAGCAGTGGTCGGTGAAGCCTTTCTCAGGTGAGGTTATTGAGGGTAGGGTTTACGGTAGGGGGGCTGCGGACATGAAGGGAGCTATAGCTGCGCAGATTAAAGCGTTGGAACATGTTAAAAGTCTTGATGTAGACTTATATTACGTATATACAGTTTATGAAGAGATAGCTGAGGGGGTAGCTTTAAGTCAAACTCTTAAGGAGACGTTGAGATTAAAGCCTGATGTAGTGATCACCGGGGAGGCCACGTCGTTAAACTTAGGTGTTGGTCACCGTGGAAGGTCCGTCGTTAAATTAAGCCTAACCGGTAAAACAGCACATGCTTCAATGCCTTATGAAGGTATTAACGCTTTAGAGGCTGCGGCTCAAGCGATATTAAAGGTTTCAGAACTGAATAAAGGATTGCCTACACATCCAGCGTTAGGTAGTGAGACGGCGGTTGCTACGTTAATCAATTGCAGTCCTAAGGTGCAGCCGCAAATACCTGATAATTGTGAAGTCTTAGTTGATCATAGGTTATTACCGCAGACGAAGCTCGACGATTTAATGAAGCTATATAGTAAGTTATGTAATGAAGTAACATACCTTAAAGGAGTTTATTGTGAGGCATCGATAAATAAAGAAACTTTAAAGACTTGGAGAGGTGTTGAACTAGAGGTTGTTGAGTTCTTTCCGGGATGGATTAACAACGACGTAAGTATGTTAAGAGAGGTTTTAAGGAGTGTTAAAGCTTCATATAGTAATGCCTCACGTCATTACTGGAAGTTCTCAACGGATTTAGTTGCTACGGCCGGTGCTGAAGGCATACCGAGTTTGGGGTTGGGTCCGGGGGATGAGAGGATGGCTCACAAACCTAACGAGTATGTTGAGGTTATTGAGTTAAGGAAAGCGGTTGAGATCTACCCAAGGATGCTTAAGTCTTTAAACGATTACGTAGTTAGTAAGGCTAGGTAAGTTGATTAAAAACTTTGTTTAAGATCCTACATACGCTATAGCTTCAACCATTAAGTCAGCGTCTCTAGGTAGTGAAGCAACGCCCACAACAGCCCTAGCGGGTTTATGATCTTTGAAGAACTCACTGTAAACTTCGTTGAATTCAGCGAACTTACCCACGTCTTTCATATAGACCGTAACCTTAACTACGTTGCTGACGTCGCCACCGGCACTCTTAACTATTTCTAACACGTTATTTAAGACGGTCCTAACAGCTTCTTTAAACGGAGTTTTAACTAACTCGCCAGTTAATGGATTTATCGGTATTTGACCAGATATGAAAACCCACCCCCCAACTACGACGGCTTGAGAGTAAGGCCCTACGGGCTTAGGGGCTTTATCCGTAAAGACGTATTTAATCAATTAAACCACCATTAATCTATACTCTCAGTGAGTATTAAAACGTCACGAAATGCTAACACCTCATCAAAGCGGCTTTTATATTATCGAGGACTTAATCGTGCGTTAACTCGCTTAAGTTTATATCCATCCTTAAGACGTCTTGAACTCTTTCATTCCGCGTAAGGACGTTCGGTAAAGAGTTACCTTAGATATTTAGATATAATGTACTTTAACGTTTAACTTTCTAGCTACTTCAGCTTGTTTTTCATCGCTTGTTAGTAACCCTCCATGTTTTAATGCTTGAGCTATGTATAGTGAGTCAAACACGGAGATGGAATTTTCGAACGCTATCTTAACAGCTTCGCTTAAGTATTGATCGCTATTCTCTAAGAGTATAACTCCAGTCTTAATTAAGCCCATCACCCCGTCAACGAGTTCTTCAGCTGCTGACCTATCTATGACCTTAAGAGTTACAGCGTAACCCCATATAACGTTTAAGACTTCCTTGATGAGGAGGTCCACACTCACTAAAGGTTTATTAGCGAGTATGAAGTCCCTAACGCTCCTCCATAGACTCTCTTTTAAGACGTACTTAGATAGTGCCGAAGCGTCAATGACGATCACGGATCTCCCTCAAGTAACTAACTACCGCTCCTTTAGGAGCTTCAGGAAGTTTTTCAAGTATCCTATCTATCTTTTCGAAAACGCTTAACTGCTCTAACTCTTTAATTCGTTGTTCGATAAACCTCCTAAGTTCTTCGCTCCAATTCACCCTATCCTTAAGTAAAGCCATCCTCTCCTTAAGCTTCTTAGGTATTCTAAACGATATCGTAGTGCTAACGGCCGTCACCCAATTTTCTATCGTCATACAGGAATATAAATTTAACTGTAGTACATTGTCGTAACGAATCTCACGTAAGGATGTATTACTGAAGTTATGAAAGCTTATTAACAATAAAGTATTATTAAGTTGTGGAGGTAGCGTAATACGGCAAACATGGAAAGCGCACTACAGAGTTCAGCGGGGTGGGATTACGTCCTACCCGCTTAGGCATGGTGGGGGTTCCTTACGTATCGCCTTAATTATTGGTGAGGGATCGCCTCCCGGTAGGGAGCTTTACAGCTACGTAGTTGGTTTAGCATCTAAACATAGAGTTAGGGATGTAGTCATTCATGTGGTGTCAACTTATGGAAGACCTCACTACATGCGTGCTTTACGTGATTTTATTCAAAGTAACATAAGCATGGGTTTAACGATTAGCTACTGTGGGAGTACTTCAGAGGATTTAACGAGTCTTTTAAAGTCCTTACGTGAGGAGGGCAATCCCTTTAAGATTTGCGTGTTGGGTAAAGTACCTCAGGAGTTTCTAAAAGTACTTGATAGCTTTGAAGTAGGTTACGACTGTCTGGGGTGAGCTTCCATGGTTTTTGAAGTCGTGATTACTGTCGACAGAACTATGATGACCGACCACCACGGTAAGGAGTTTTTAGGTTTTATGACTACGGGCCCCGCCGTAGGCATACCGGAGACCCTTTGGTTGTGGATAGCCGCACCTAAGCCTGAAGTCGACGATTTAGGCAGGCCTAAAGTAGCTCCATATGGTTTAAGGAAGGTTGAAGCCAAGCTTATAGACCTAGGGTTTAACGCCGCTGTTGTGGATCCCGACCATATAAATAAACACTTAGACACTATGAAGGTGTTGATGGTAGGTCATCATGACTACTTTGCTTACGGCCCTCCAAGCAGTGAGTGGTGGTTCATAACCGGTGAAGAACCTGTGAATAGAAGGTCTTTCATTAGGTTTATGAGGAGCAAAGCTGTTAGGAGGGCTAAGGCTAAAGGCGTTAAGATTATTGCTGGAGGTCCTGCCGCGTGGCAGTGGTTATGGGAGCTTGACTTATGGAAGGAGTTCGGCGTGGATACCGTGGTCGACGGTGAGGCTGAGAGGGTCGTAGGTGATTTAGTTAGTAAGGCGTTGAACGGCGAGCAATTGCCTGACTACGTCTACGTAGGCCCGCATAACGCACCTTCAATAAGTGAGATTCCATTGATAAAAGGTGCGAGCGTTAACGGCTTAGTTGAGATTATGAGGGGTTGTCCCAGAGGCTGTAGGTTCTGCTCAGTTACGTTAAGGCCTCTTAGGTATATCCCGCTAGATTTTATAGAGAAGGAGATTAAACTGAATGTATCTAAAGGTGTTAAGAGTGCTATACTGCATAGTGAGGACGTGCTTCTTTACGGCGCCGATGGAGTTAAGCCTAAGCCTGAGCCTTTAATTAAACTGCATGAGTTAGTTAGGGGGTTGGTTCCTGGTCATATAGCTTGGGCTCACTCAAGTCTTTCAGCAGTTAAATACGCTGAGGACAACTATAAGCTAGTCTCTAAGATAATGAATGATGTTCTCAACGATAAGCAAGACTACTTAGGTGTTGAGGTAGGTATAGAAACCGGGAGCGTTAACTTAGCTAAGAAGATAATGCCGGCTAAGTCAGCGCCTTACCCTCCGGAGAAATGGCCTGAAGTTGTTGAGGACGCTTTCAGGATAATGCACGAGAATAGAATCATCCCAGCAGCTACGTTAATATTGGGTTTCCCTGAGGAAACACCTGACGACGTAGTTAAAACGATTGAGTTGTTAGATAGGCTTAAACAGTACAGGAGTTTGATAGTGCCTATGTTTTTCGTGCCTATGGGTGCTTTAAAAGATAGGGACTGGTTTAGAAGGAACGCCGTTAAACACGAGCATGTTGAGTTAATGATTAAAACTTTAGAGCATTCGACATACTGGGCTGAGAACATAATGAGTGAGTTCTACGTTAAAGGATTTAAATACGCCCCTATAAAAATCCTCTTAAAGTTCTTCATATGGTATGTAAACCATAAAGTCAACAGCATAAAACCACAGCTTGAAGAAATGCTTAAGGCTTAATAAAAACTTTAAAACTTTTAGGTCTGGTTTCTTTAGGTGTTAAAGTGGGACGCGTGTATTTAATTCCCGTGGCTTCACCGTTGCACGACCCTCAAGCAGTTAATGAAGTTTTAAACCAGTATGTGGAAGTCCTTAAAAAACACGTTGATGAAGTCTTTAAGATCGTAACTTCTGAGGAAGACTTAAACAACGTAAGCGTAACTAGTGAGGATTTAGCTTTAGTTGCTGTTTTAACGGGTGGTAGTGAAGCTTTAACGGTTAGGGTGTCTGACCTCGCTGGTTATACTGCGTTATTACCTCATAAAACCATGAATAGCTTACCAGCTTCTTTAGAAGCGTACGCTACGTTAACAGCTTCAGGTAAGCCATCCTCGCTAATCCTGGAGTGGCCTCCAAACGGTAAAGTCCTTAACTTCATTAAGTCTTGGAAGGTTGTGTCGAAACTCTCCAGTTTGAAGTTAGGGCTTATTGGGGAGCCTTCGCCTTGGCTGACCTACAGCTCAGGAACTGAGGTTGAGAATGGGTTGAAGGAACTCTTCAGTAATATGGAGTTCGTTAGGGTGGATCTTAAGGAACTCTACGATGAGGTGGGTAGGATTCCCAACTCGGAAGTTTCAAGTTTAGTTGAGAACGTGTTTAAAGGTGCTGAGAGGAGTTTCGTAGCTAGAGAGGAGCTTGTGAAACCTCTTAAGATATACTTAGCTTTAAAGAATATCATCAGAAATTACGGGTTGGACGCTATAACTATAAGATGCTTTGACGTGATTAAGGAGTTGAAGACTACTGCCTGCCTATCGTTGGCTTTATTGAATTCGGAGGGTTTTGTTGCCGGTTGTGAAGGCGATTTACCAGCCGTTGTAACCATGTATTTAGCCTCTAAGTTAAGTGATTCACCTGCCTTCATGGGTAACTTAGCTTGGGTTGAGGGCAACGAAGTTTTAGTGGCTCACTGCACTGTAGCGTTAAAACTTACTAGGGCGTACGAGTTAAAAACACACTTCGAGTCCGGTTTAGGTGTGGGCATAGCTGGCTTCATACCCGAAGGCTCTAAAGTAACTATGGTTAGGTTAGACCCCATATCTAGGACTTTAAGGTTTGCTGTGGGTACAGTAGCTTCTGGGGTTCCATTAAGTGCTCACCACTGCAGGACTCAAGTAAGGATAAGACTCAACGCTGATTTAAAGAACTTGATAGAGTATTCCATAGGTAACCACTACGTCTTAGTGTTTGAGGATATCTCAGAAGAGCTTAAATACGTTGCTGAAGTGCTTGGTCTAGCTGTTGACTGATTCCACACCCGCTACTTTAACTTCTAGACGAAGGTATTCTCCTCCTATCTCCTACAACCCAGTAACTTCCATCGCTTCTTTCCTCAAGCTTAAATATAGGTACTTCATGTTTCACCCTCTCTAAAGCTAGCTGCGCTGCTTTAAACGCTTCCTCCCTCTCCGGGGCGGTTACGAAGATATATATCGTTGGATCCCTAGGCTTTAACTTACCTACCCTATGGATGATTATTAAGTCTCTAACTTTAAAGGTCTTCAGCAAATCGTTAGCTATGTCATTCATTACCTTAACAGCCAGGCTTTCATAAGCTTCGTAAGTTAAGCTTCTGACCTCATTTCCCTCAACAACCCCCTTCACGAAACCCATGAACATAACTAAAGCTCCGCAACCCTCGCGAGAGGATTCCGTAAGCTTAGATATGATTGAGTTAACGTCAACCGCTTCCGTCGCTATGCGGGTTTCCACAACCACGTTAACCACCGGCAGCTGGAGGTAGTAAAACGACTTCATCCATGTCGTTAATTAGGAAGTCCTCACCAACTATAGAGTCGTTAACCACGAACATAACGTTTATTTCAGCTTTACGTACCTTCTCTAGAAACTCCCTAAAAGAAACGTCCTTAGAAGCTAAGTCGTTAATTAACTTCCCAATCGGTGTTGGTGCGTTAACGACGAATTCAAAGTATTCTCTACCCGCTAAGTCTTTCAGTAACCCGTAAAGCCTTAACCTCAAGTTAACCCACCTGAGAATATAACTTCATCAAGGTTTAATACCTTACTTAAAGAATATAGCTTTAGTGAGTTATATGAAGTATGTTAGGATATCCAGCAACTGCGGGTTGAAGGTTTCTGTGTTGTCTTTAGGTACGTGGCATCTACCTAGGCTACCGGAGAAAGATGATGTGGGTGCTTATAAAATAGACGTTGATGAGTTTAAGAAGGTTTTAAAGAAGGCCTTTGACGCGGGGATTAACTTCATCGACACAGCCAATAAATATCACGGCGGTATATCACCCGTGCCTTTATCTCATGCGGGATATGCTGAGAGGTTATTAGGTAAGTTAATTAAGGAGTTGAACCTACCTAGGGAGGAGTTAGTTATAGCAACTAAAGTCGGTGCTCAAATGTCTTCAGGGCCTAACGGTAGTGGGTTAAGTAGGAAACATATCGTGTGGCAGGTCAAAGAAAGCTTAAGTAGACTTCAGCTGGAGTATGTCGACATATATTACGCACACGTTTTCGACCCGGAGACCCCGAAGCTTGAAACCCTACGCACCTTCAACGACTTAGTTAGGAGGGGGTTAACTCTCCACCTAGGTTTAAGTAACATACCGCCACATCATTTAGTCGATTACTTAAGAATCTCTGAAATCGAGGGCTTAGAACCGGTGGTTGTTCTTCAATATAAGTATAACCTAATGGAGAGGGATGCAGAGAAAGACGTAATACCTATAGCTAGGGAATTCAAGCTTGGAATAACGGCTTACTCACCTTTAGCGCAAGGCTTTCTAACAGGTAAGTACGTAGACATTCAAAGCAGGAAATGGGTTATCCCGGAACTCTCTAGAGCTGCGTACATGACGCAAATGAGTAAGAGGTATTTCACGGACGAGAACCTGAAGTTCATGATTGACTTCGTAGAGTACGCCAAATCCATGAACGTAACACCAACGCAACTAGCTCTAGCGTGGCTTTTGAAAATGTCTGAAATACATAACGTACCGATCATACCTATAATCGGTGTGTCGAAAATCAACCACTTAGAAGAAGCATTAGCAGCCACTGAAATCAATTTAAAAGACAACGACTTAAAATACTTGAATGAGATCTCATTAAAGATAAGCGTAAGCCCCCAATGAACTCGTAAATCATTGTCGAGAAGTACTGGATATTAAGTCCTTTAAAGCATAGTTATCCAGTATTATCTCTATTAAATCTCTAAGATATGCGGAAATTCTCTTTACACTCTCTCTAAGGCTTACATATTCTGAGTGAGGGAAGTCCCCTACGTATGGAGCTGCCTCTATAGCCTTAAGCTTTGTTAGTAGCTTACCAAGCTCGTCTAGGGATTCGGCCTTAAACTTTATGGGTATATAGTTCGTGATGAAGCTGTAATTCCGTTTTAACTCTTTAATAAGATTCTCTAATTGAATAATCTTACCTACTGCTTGAATTTCTTTTAACTGTTTAGCAATGTTGAATAAGTGATCAGCTATTCTCTCCAATGTTTTTAAAATAAACACCAAGTAAAGAATTTCAGCAGGATTATTAAGCCCTATCTCAGCTAAGGTCGTCTTACCTAGCAACACATGATTTAACTGCCTCAATCCGTAGAGGTAAAGTTTATCTATTAAATCATCTCTTTCAACAACTCTATCAAGTAAAACTGCGTTTCCCGTTATAAAGTAGTTCTCAATATCCTTAAACGAGTCTTCAGATAAGCTTATAATTTTCCGTAGAACCTCACGTAAAGATAAGGTCGATAAGCTTGCTAAACACTGTAACGCTATGTAATCTTGACCTTCTTCAACAACTTCCAATCCTATTGTCTTTTTGGATATTAAATCCATGACCTCTGATAATTCTTTACTCGTTATGTTGGGATACTTGATTACGATTTTATCATATCCAGTAACGTAAGACGCGATAACCTTAGCTATAAAGAACTCAGTGTTTCCCGGCATGAAATCTATTCGATACTCACTCACTTCATCACCTGCTTTGCTAAGCACATCTTCACTTAATATCTTTAAAGATAAGTCAGGCATAACCTCCACAAGCAGTTCACTACCTTGCCGTAAATTCACTCGTTCCACCCACTCTTTAGGTAAAGATATGATGTATGTTGAACCACCAACTATCTGCACTTTCCTCCTAAATCTCACTTTCTCACCGTGATATATAATCTAAATTTACTATATAAATTTAATTGTTTATATATACTTTATAATAACGATATATAACTGCAACATCATAGCTCATCATGGTGGGTTAAATGGAAAAACGTGCGGTGACGTTAGCTGTTATTGGGTTGTTCGTGCTCGCCGCTGTAGCTGTTGTATTAGGATTCATAAGCTTTAAGACACCTGAAGCGCCCTCAGGAACTAAGCCTGAAGTTATGAGTTCAACCGCAACAACTTCTGCTACATCAGCAGGTAAAGTGGCTATTTCAGGTGCTGGTGCTACGTTTCTAGCGCCACAGATGTTTGAATGGGCTCGCATATATACTCAAACGAAGGGTGTGGTTGTAGAGTATCAAAGCGTAGGTAGCGGCGCAGGAAGAGATATGTTCTTTAGAAACGTCACTCATTTCGGGGCAAGTGACGTACCTCTATCTAAAGAGCTTTATGAAAAATATAGAGGACGTGTTCTGCAGATTCCCGTAGTGATTGGCTCCATAGCTATAGTGTATAACATCCCTGAAATCCCTGAAAACACAAACCTTTGCTTGAGTGGTGATGTAATAGCCCTCATATATAAGGGGGAAATTAAGCGTTGGGACGATGAAAGAATATTAAGTGATAATCCAAGCCTTAAAAACTACCTACTAGGTAAAGAGATCGTAGCCGTGCATAGATCGGATTCAAGCGGAACTACGGGGGCTTTCACAATATATCTAAATAAAGTAGCGCCGAACATATGGACTAAGGACTTAGTCGGTCTTACAGTAGATTGGCCTGCAGATAAGGTAGCTAAAGGTGTTGGTGGGAAGGGGAATGAAGGTGTTACGCAGGTTGTTCAAACAACACCTTATTCCATCGGGTATGTGGAATTAAACTATGCTCTCCTTAACAAATTAAGGATGGCAGCAGTTAAAAACGCTGATGGATACTGCGTAGTTCCTAATGAAACGACAATAGTTAACGCCGTTAAAAGCGCTTTCAAGTCTGGGTTAGCATTTCCGCAAACGCCTTTAGATGACTGGAGCGATGTTCCACAAAAGCTTATGAACGCACCGGGTAGAGATTCATACCCTATAGTTTCCTTTTCGTTCCTACTGTTCTGGAGGGAATACCCTAAGGAATTAGCTGGTGCGATTAAAGACTTTATAAACTGGTTAAACACAGAGGGTCAAGGAAAAACTATCGTGGGTTATCTACCGATACCGGAGGAAGTACGTGAAATCAATTTGAAAGCACTTCAAATTATAGAAGGTAGGTAAGGAAGGGTTAACATATGTTTTTTAAATCAAAACCTGATAAAATCCTTTTTATTTCATTGCTGCCTTTTTCCCTTACATCACTAGCTTTAATAGTTTACATAGCTCTAACCTTAGGTTGGGAAGCTCGTGAAGCTTTCCTAAGGTTTGGGGTTAAGTTATTTACGGAGAATGTATGGAGGGTTTCTGAAATACCTGAGTATGAAAGTTACGGACTTCTTTCTCCTTTGGTAGGCTCCATATACGTATCTATAACTTCAGTTCTGATTGCTTTACCTTTATCAATATCGTTAGCGTTTACTAGTGCTGAGTTCTTACCTAAGAACTTAAGTAAGATCGTATCACATTTAACTGATGTCATGGGCGGTGTGCCAACCGTTATCTACGGGTTATGGGGTTCTCTGTTTCTAGCACCTGTACTTAGAGACGTATTTATGATTCCGCTGAACAGATATCTATGGTTTATACCTCTGTTTTCATGCACTCCCCTTACCGGTCACTCGATCTTGACTGCTAGCGTTGTTTTAGCTGTGGCTTCAGTGCCGTATATGACGTCCCTAGTTAGAGAGGGCTTAGCTATGATCCCATTTAAATATAAGGAGGCTCTTTACAGCATAGGAGCTATGAGATATGAGTACTTCAAAGTTTTAACCGGTATGTTAAAACCGTATATAGTAGCTGCTACGTTATTAGGTTTTAGTAGAGTTTTAGGTGAGACTACCATCGTAGCTTTAACTATAGGTAACTCACTTAAGATCTCTCTCTGCGTGTTCGAGCCTGGTTCAACAATACCTTCATTAATAGCTAATCAATTCGAAAGTGCTGGACTATATAAGTATGCTTTACCAACCCTCTTCGCGGGAAGTCTAGTCCTCTTGCTAATATGTTTAACGCTTACTTACGTCGGTATTCAAATAACTTACAAATGGAGGGAGTCTATGTTATGAGTGAGTTACGCTATCTCAGGCTTAGGAAGCTTAAAAACGCTTTAATGTTAACCCTTATGTTAACATTAGCTTTCTTAACGTTTCTGCCTCTACTACTTATTATAGGCTCTATAACTCTTGAGGGTATTAAGGTGTTGTTGAAGGCTGGTGTTTCTTTCTTCGCTAGTTTACCGCCGAAACCAACCGACGTTAGCTTAGGCGGTATAGCACCGGCTTTAATAGGTTCGCTAATTTCATCATCTATAGCTTTATCTATAGCTGCTTCAATAGCCTTCATATCGGCGTTCTTAACTACGGAGTTCCCTAATAACGTCATAAGTAGGGTTGTTGAGGTAGTTTTCAGATCTTTTTCAGGTATACCATCGCTTGCCGTAGGGATGTTCGTTTACTCTACGGTGGTGGTTTTCATGAGAACGCAGTCCTTAATAGCTGGTGCTGTAGCGTTATCCATAGTTGGCATGCCTTACGCTTATGTTTACTTCACCTCAGCTTTAAGATCTATTCCAGAAGAATATAGAGAAGCCGCTATGTCCTTAGGCATGAGTAGGCTTAAAGCTTTAAGATATGTTTACTTAGGTATAAGTAGGAAGTACTTACTCTCAGGCTTGCTTATAACTTTCGCTAAGATAATAGGCGATACCGCACCATTACTTTTCACAATTGGTTTCGTAACGAATGCTTACTTCATGGGATTAGACAAACCCAGCAACGCATTACCATTGCTCATCTTTATCTACGCCTTATCGCCTTACGAGATATATCATTCAGTAGCTTTAGGGGCGGCTTTCATACTGTTAGTTACCCTCATAGCTTTGTTTGAAATAGCTCACGCGGTGGTTAAAGAGGTGAGGTTATGAGTCGTTACGTAATAGAGATAAGTAACCTGACAGTAAGTATTAAAGGTAAGGAAATACTTAAGAAAGTCGACTTAGAGGTTCCTTATAACAGCATATACGTGATTATGGGCCCCAGCGGTTCCGGCAAATCTACATTGCTTAGAGTTATCAATAGGTTAATTGAGTTAATACCCGATGCTCGAGTTCAAGGTATTGTGAAAGTTTTTAATATTGACGTTTTTGATATGGATCCTTATGAGTTAAGGAGGCATGTCGTTATGGTTTCTCAAGAACCTAATCCATTCCCCCATCTAAATATCTTCGATAATGTAGCCTTACCTGCTAGACTTAATGGAGTCGTTAAAAGTAAGAACGACCTACATGAGTTAGTTAGGTGGGCTTTAGAGAAAGTCATGCTTTGGGATGAGGTTAAAGATAGGCTTAAAGCATATCCCCACACGTTAAGCGGCGGGCAGAGGCAAAGACTATGTTTAGCTAGGGCTTTAGCCATTAAGCCTAAGGTGTTACTGCTGGATGAACCTACAGCTAACATAGATCCTGAAAACACTTTAAAAATAGAAGAGTCTTTAAAATCGCTTAAGGACGAGTTAACTATAGTAATGGTGACTCATATGCCTCATCAAGCCGCAAGAATTGCTGACTATGTTGCGTTTATATATGGCGGTTCTGTAGTTGAGAAAGGCGTTGCTAGAGAGGTTTTCATGCGTCCACGTAATGAAGTAACCAATAGGTTTTTAAGAGGTGCTATCTAGATGGATGGGTATGGTGCGGCTTTAGAGTTAACTAAGTTAAGTAGGAGAACCGTTGAAATGTATGAAATCGTTAAAGATATTGTAGGAATGGTTAAGAAGCTTACTGAAGCTCAAGACGACGAAGAACGTTTAGAACTAGATAAGCAGATAGACGATAAAACATCGCTTGTAGATGTTTTAAGAGAGCAGATAACTGAGGATGTGTTGTTATTTATACTTAGGTATCAACCGTTAGGTAGGGATTTCGTCTATGTGCATAGGTTATTAGACGTGGTTTACGATATCTATAGAGTAGGGAGGTACTGCAGGGAGATATCCCTTGCTGATAGGTATGCGTTAAGCTTAAATAACGAGGATCTAAGGAGTTTAAATCAAGCTATAAGCATTGCTAAAGAGGCTTTTGAGGAAGCTTTCAAAGCGTTCTTCAACGGATGTAGCGAATGTGTTGAACGAGTTAAAGAATTAGATAATTTAATGGATGAGCTTTATATCAATAGCCTTAAAGAAGTTAAATCTCATGAATACGTTAGAAATAGCCAGGTAGTTAAGGTACTTGTTCTAAGGCATTTAGAGAGGATTGTAGATCATGCCGTAAGCATTGCTGAAAGCAGTTATTAAGGATTACGTGATTTTTACTTAGTTCAAGACGATATTCAATGCTGAAGTTTGTTAGGGTTCGACTTCATCGCCACTTTAAATTAAAACTCTTAGCTATTTCTCGTGATTTGCCTCTACCGCCCTTCGAGAATATGCCTTCCTTAAAGGACGGAAACTTCATCAAATAATCTTCTAGGCACAATTAGAAGTAATCAAAAAATTATGAAAACTTGTTAGGCATATCTGAGTTTTGGATTGACGTAGTCTTCTATGGCCATGCCAAGTAATGTGAAACCAGCTCCAACTAAAGCTATGAATAGTCCGGGTACGAAAACCCATAGCCATAGACCTAGGTAGAGTGCGTTCCTAGCTTGGGCGTGGTAGAGTATTTGACCCCAGCTCTTAGCTGTTGGGTCTCCAAGCCCTAAAAAGCTGAGGCTAGCTTCAGTTAGTATTGCTGATGTAGCGCCTAGAATTACGTAAGCTACGGCTACGGGGGCAACGCTTGGTAGGATGTGTCTGAAGATTATGCCGAATGAGCTTGAGCCAACAGCTTTAGAAGCTTCTACGTAGGTTCTTTCTCTAATGCTAAGTGTTTGAGATCTGATTACCCTAGCTACGCCAACCCAACCGAATATCACTAACACTAATATTATGTTGTTTAAGCTAGGCCCTAAATACGCAGCCAGTATGATTATCAAAGGTAGTGAAGGTATAGCTAGCATGATATCTATGATTCCTGAAATCGCTTCATCTACGTAACCTCCGAAATAACCGGCTATTAAGCCTACGACAAGCCCTAGTATGGTTGATATTGAAGCTGCTGTAAGGCCTACGTAGAGGCTTACTCTAGCGCCGTAAATCACCTCACTTAATATGTCTTGACCTATGTCGTTAGTACCTAAGGGATGTTCTGGAGACGGCGGTTGGAAAGGTGGTGCTACGATGGCGTATGGGTCGTAAGGAGCTAGCTTATCTGCTAGGATGGCTATAGATCCTACGAAGAGTAGGATGACTATGCCGAATAAGCCCTTCTTATTGTGAAGCGCGATGTATTTAACGGCGTTAGCTATAGATTTAACTAAACCCACGGCCTTCACCCCCTCGTATATCTAATCCTAGGGTCTAGAAGCATATAGAGTAGATCTGCGCATAGATTAGCTACGATAATCGTTATGGACAGCATGAAGAACGCTGCGTTTAATACTGGGTAGTCCTTATAGAGGATTGACTCATATATTAAATACCCAATCCCAGGGTATGAGAAGACAGTTTCAGTTAATACAGCACCGCCAACTATAGTGCCTAACCTTATGGCAAGCATAGTTACCGGCGGTAGTAAAGCGTTACGAAGTGCGTGACGCATGATGGTTCTGTCTGGGAGGCCCATAGCCTTAAGAGCTAGTATGAAGTCCTCAGATAATATATCAACCAACGAATTCCTAGTGACTAGAGTATATGAAGCAAAAGCAGTTAACGTCATAGCTATTACTGGAAGGGTTAAATGCCATAAAACATCCGCTACGTACTCAAAAACGTTTCTATAGATCATACCTGGAGTTAACGCTTGAGTTATGGGGAACCACTTGAGTAAGTACCCAAAAACATACTGGAAGAGTAGAGCTAACCAATAATACGGTACGGCATAAATTAAAACAGCTGAGAATGTTATGATGGAGTCCACCTTCGTGTTTCTTCTCCAACCAGCTATAACCCCTAAACCCACACCAGTTAGGAAAACTGTAACTGAGGAGGTTCCTAACAACAGTAGAGTCCAAGGCAGTCTCTCCATTACTAACTCGTAAACAGTTCTTGGATAATATTTATAACTAAACCCCCACTGACCAGTAAATAATGTTTGAAAATAGGCAATGAGTTGTTCGTGCCAAGGCCTATCGAGTTTCCACATCTCAATCAACACTTTAACAGTGCTTGACGGTAGTTGATATTCATTCGCTAGTATGGAAGCTGGGTTGCCTGGCATAGCTCTAGGGAGGATAAAAACTATAAGCAGGATGGTTAGAAAAACTATTAAAGACCTAAGAAGCCTAACGTATAAAAAACGAGTTACCATTTAAGAAACCTCGAGAGTTTTTATTGCTATGTCTTTCTAGCGACTCTAAATGCTACGAAAGCTAGGATCACGACGACCACAACTATTACTACGGCATATAAAGACCACGGTACCTCAGTCGGGGTAGGTGACGTTACAGGGCTGGTTACAGTAGTGGCCACGGTTACAGCTTGTGTTTGCGTTATAGTGACGGGTTGTGTAACAGGTTGAGTTACAGACGTAACTACGGTTGTAGCTACAGTTATTACTTCAGGGCCTTTAGGCTTTAAAGACATTAACGAAAGTATTGAAGTCGGTCCCTCAACTTCATTCCAGCCTTCGAACTTATCTATTCTATAAGCGGTGACAGGCTTAGTCACATATAAAGGTATTAGAGGTTTATCCCTAGCTATTATTTCCTGTAGCTTATATATGTACTGCTTCCTTAATTCTAAGTCTAAAGTAGATCTTTGAGCGTCTAGCAATTGATCAGCTTCCGGGTTTCTATACCTGAACCAGTTCCTTGGCGCGTAAGTACCTAACGGCGGTGCTTGACTGCTGTGGAACCTCTCGTAAATCCACCAGTCCACATCGTTTCCAAGCCCTGCTAAACCCATCAAACCTATGTCGAAGTCTCCCACACCTTCTCTTTGATCTACCGTGCCTAAAGCTTGAGCCTCAACTCTGGCGTCAATACCTATTTGCTTCAACCAACCCATGATTAACTCAGCAGATCTTTCAAACTCAGGTCTGCCGGATATCGTTAAGATCGAGATGCTTAATGGCTTGCCGTCAGGAGTTTCTCTAATGCCATCACCGTTTCTATCTATAAAACCTAGCTTATCCAGTATTTCTTTAGCTTTAGTTAGGTTTTGCTTGACGTAGGTTACGTTGGGGTTATACCAAATACCCTGCACCGGCTGTACCCAACCGTCGGCTGCCGGTTCAGCATATCCTAACATGACTGTATTCACTATCGCCTCCTTATTTATCGCGTATGCTATAGCCCACCTAAACTCCGTTATGTTAAACGGGTATTTCTCAAGGTTGAATCCCATAAACCTCATCGAACCCATGGAAGCGAGTGGTAACGCAACTCTAACGTTGGGGTTCTTAAGTAGTACAGGCACTAGCTCGGGGGCTACAGAACCGTATATTGCGTCTATGTTGCCTGCCTGTAAATCTAGCATTAAAGCATCTACGCTTTTATACAGAACCACTACCAACCTCTGTATTTTTGGCTTACCTAAGAAGAAGTACGGGTTTGCCTCCAGCTCCACGGATACTCCAGGCGTGTACTTAACGAATTTATATGGTCCACACCCCACTGGATTATCTAAGTTTTTAAATTCTGTTACGTTGACTTTAGACCATATATGTTCCGGAACTATAGCTACCTGCGCACCTAAGTACCACAACACGGGAGCGAAAGGACTTTTCAGTTTGAACTCCACCGTCCGGTCATCTAACGCTTTAACGTATTCTATGTAGTTCCTTAAATTCCACTTATCAAGTACTTTACTGTAGGTGGAGTTTAATATTAAGTTAAACGTGAATACGACGTCTTTAGAAGTTAGTGGGGTTCCATCATCCCAACGTAGGTTAGGTCTAAGCTTAAACACCACTTTCAAAGCGTTCTGATCTACTGTGAAGCTTTCAGCTAACCAAGGCGTATACGACCTGTTCGCAGGCAGTATTAAAAGCGTTTGATATAGAAGACCTCTAACATATCCAGCAGCAGCTAAAATACCTGTGAATGGGTTGAAGTTATCTATCTCTCCCGGAATGCCTACCTTAAGCACCTGCTCTTCAGGGGCTGCTGAAGCTACCCCTGCGAAACCTATTAAGTAAGCCGTTAAAATACTGATGGTTAAACCCAAAGCTAAAAGCGATTTATTAAACCTACTACTGTAGCGATACATGTTACCACATTTAAAGATTAGGTTTATGCCTTTAAAAACTTTAGCATTTATTATTTCACGTAAATTCGTTAAAATAACTTAATGAAGTTATGTTTGAAGTCCTTAAATGGTCTTTAAAGCTAACATGTTAGAGTTTGTTAAGTTCGCATTACGGCTATGCTTCTAATTACGTCCGCTACGTCTTCGCATTTATCTGTTGACTGCTCTAGTGAGTCGATGATTTCCTTAGCTATTATGCATGAGGATATCTTGGATTTCTCGCAGAACTTAAGTATCTTAACGATTGCTTCAGCCCGTATGTCGTCAACTTCCTCCTCTATCCTCTCTATGTTATCCGCTATCTCTAAAGCCTTACGTGGTTCTTTACTTACGGCTTCTAAAGCTTGTTTTATCAGTGTTGTAGCTTCAGCGATTTTAGAGGATATAACTACTAAGTAGTCTTTAATTTCCGCGTCTATGTCGTTAGGTGATATCATAGTTGCTTTTCTAGCGGCGGACTTGCCGAAAGCTGCTATATCGTCTGTCGTGAGTATTAACCTAATTAGTTCCTCCCTATCTATTGGGTGTACGTAACCCTCACTTAACTCTTTAATGGCTTCCCTCTTTATCTCATCCGCTTCTTTCTCCGCTATATGGACTTTCTTAAAGTTGGATTCTACTTCACTCACGACACCGCGTTTGAAAGATGCCATAACCTCATTAACGTATTTCATAGTCTCTATAATCTTATTTATATGTGTTAACGCTTTAGCTAGGACCTGCTCCTCCATCCTCCTACTTATCCATCCCCAAGTAAGTACGCCCAAAACCCTCACCTCACATATTCAATACTGTATATATAACCCATCTCAGAATTAAAGAAATTAAAGCTGTGATTGGGACGGTAATCAACCACATAAACACGATCTTAGATACTACACCCCAATCAACACCTTTAACTCCATACCTGCCTAAACCAACACCTAAAACCGCCGTAACCGCGGCGTGAGTTGTTGATATAGGCATACCGTAACCCCAGATTAACGTGGGTAGTGTGGTAAAGAGCCAAACAACTAAGGCATTACTTAACTGGGCTGAGAGGCCGTTCCTCACGTCAAGCCTCGTTATCTTATACGCTATGGTGTTTATTACCCTATGCCCTAACGTGAAACCTCCTAAAGCTATGCCTAAAGCACCTATAGCGGATAAAGTTAAGGCTACCTGCATGTTAAAGCCTGTGACAACACCTGATAAGGAAGTGAATACTGAGTAAACCCCTACGGCGTTGCTTACGTCGTTAGCTCCGAATGAATAGGCTGAGAAGGCGAAGCTAGCTATCAACGCACTTTTAATATAGCTATCCAGGGTTTTAGGGTTAACCCCTCTTTTCAACGCCCTATCTATTACCGCGTCGAATAAACGCATGAAGATAAAACATAGGAGTAGGACGGATAAAGGTGATGTAATCCAAGATATGACAACCTTACTTAACACCCCCCAATTAATCAACTCTATAGACTTTAACTTAATTACCTTATATAAGCCAATGCCTAAAACACCGCCGACGGCAGAATGCGTTGTTGAGATAGGCATGCCTGTTAACGAGGCTAAAGTTATCCAGATACCTGTGGATATGGTCGCCGTTAAGGCATCGGCAGCACTTTCAATTTTCGTTATGCCACCGCCAAATGTCTTACTTACCATCCACCCCTGCGCGATAGAACCTAGAAAAACGAATATCGTAAATATCGTTAAGGCTTTTTTAGGTGTTAAAACCCCCGAACCCACAACAATGTTCGTGGGGTTTGCGGCGTCGTTAGTTCCTATGGCCCAAGCTATATATAGCGACAGCATCAACCCCAGAACAAGTATCGGATCCAATGCCCTCAATAAATATTCATATTAGTTTAAAAATATCAGTTCAGATTTAAAACTTTACAGACATTGTTTAAGTAGTTAAAATATTTATAACTGATGTGTGAGTTAACTCAGGATTAACATAATTAATAAGTTATAATAACTATTATAATGGTGTTAGTGGTGTTGCAAGCAAACGTAAGTGAGGCTGGGTACGTAGCCAATAAGGCAGTACTTCATAACGTTGAAGTTAACGTAAGCGATGGTGAGGTAGTTGCTATAGCCGGGCCTTCAGGCTCTGGTAAAACAACCTTTTTACTGACGGCTTTAGGGGTTTTAAACAACCTCCTCTCCGGTTGGGTGAATGGTAGAGTTAGAATCGATGATATAGACCCTCTAGATCCTTTAGGATTTCAAAAAATCTTTAAGGTGTCGGGTGTAGTTCTTCAAGACCCTGAGAAACAGCTGATCATGCCTACACCTATCGATGAAGTCATGTTCATCCTGGAGAATTTAGGGGTGGATGTAGAGGTTGCTTCACGTAAGTCTATGGAGTATTTAAACATGTTTGGGCTTTCAAATAAGGCTTACGAACACGTTGAGAACTTATCCGGAGGTGAGAAAAGGAGGCTATCGTTAGCTGCTTCGTTAGTGCATGAACCTAACATGGTCTTTTTAGACGAACCTACCGCATCCGTAGACCCTTGGGGTGTGAAGGAGGTTAAGAACTTCATACGTAACGTTAAGGAACGCGGTAAGGGTGTTTTGATAATCGAGCATAAAGTTAAGTACTTTATAGAGCTTATCGATAAGTTATACGTGATTAATGAAGGCTCTATAATAAAGGTGTTAAGTAGGGACGACCTTAACGATCAAGCAGTCCTTAAGGAAGTTAGGGAGTTGGGAGTTGACGTAACGCCTATTCATGAAGTAGATAGACGTGACGTAAGTAATGCCCGCTACGTAGGCGGTGATGTAGTGCTTGAAGTCGATGGGCTTACATGCTGGTATGATGGGAGCTCACCTATCTTTAAAGATGTTTCTTTTGAGGTTAGGTCTGGTGAGGTAGTAGCTTTAGTAGGTAGTAATGGGTCAGGTAAGACCACGTTGCTTAAGGCTTTAAGCGGTTTTCATAGGGGATGCTCAGGCGTGATTAAAACTAAAGACGGTGTAAGTCAGTCAGGTAAGTTGGGGAGGAGTGTTTTCTACGTTCATCAAACGCCGGACTACATGTTCGTCGAAAGCAGTGTTGAGAAGGAACTCCTTCAAACCTCAAGGTTTGGTGGGGTTGATTTAAACACGCTTAAATCTATGTTTCCTTGGTTTAACGAGTTAAGAGACTTACCACCCTATAAGTTAAGCTTAGGTCAGAGGAGGTGGTTAAGCACGTTAATTGCTTGGGGGTTTAAACCTCGCGTCTTACTTCTTGACGAACCTACTGCCGGATTGGATCTTTACTTAATGAGGCAGTTTAAAGAACTTGTTGGACTTCTTAAGCGTTCCGGAACTTCGTTTTTGATAGCTACTCACGACCCTAGAGTCCTCGTTGAGTTTGCTGATAGGGCTTTAGTTCTTAAGGGGGGAAGGCTTTACGAAGACGACGTGTTTAAAGTAGCTTTACTTCTAGAAAGTGTAGCGGGTGTTTATTGATGGCTAGGGCTGGATTTAAACCTTCTTCGTTGTTTATATACTCGCTTACGATGGCTTCCTTAGCGTTTATAGGAAGGAGTGTTGAGTTCTTACTTATTCCAGCGGTGGTAAACGGCGTTTTAGGTTTTGGCTTAGGCTCTAGGAAGATAGGCCTTAAATTGCTTGTTGCCTTAATGATTATCAACGTGTGGGGAGCTTTAATTAACGCTGTCTACTTCTCTAACGTAGGGACTACGTTACTTGATTTAGGATTTATAAAGATTAATTCGGGGGTGGTTAAAGCTTTCTTAATGGTTAGTCTGAGGTTCTTCTTAGTTGTCGGCTCTACATTGATAATGCTCTCCTTAAGTAACGCTAGAGATTTGATTAAATCTTTAGAAAGTGATTTAAGGATTCCTTCAAGTGTGGCTTTCTCCTTAGCTTACGCTTTCAGGTTGTTTCCTTTAATGGCTCGAGATTTTAAGGAGATAAGCATAGCTAGAGAGGAGAGGGGGTTAAAGACCTTCACCTTAAATCCTAAGCATTTGAAGACGCTTTTAACTCCGTTGCTGTCCGTAGGTTATGAAAGAGCTTTATGGGCCGGCATCTCATCTGAGGTACGTGGATTAAGCTCTAGACGTAAAGTTAGAAGCAATCGTAACTTAAGTGTGGGTGATTTGCTAATATTTGCGGCTTTATCCGCTCAGGTTTTGACGGCGTTTCTCACAGAGCTTACGTTAAGGTTGTTTTAGGTTTTTAGGGTATGCTGTGATAATTAGGTAATTAAAGTTTTTATTACTTGGTTTTAACATATTATAGGCGATAAGCAATGAGTGTTGGAAGCCGTAAACGCAGCGTTAGGTATACCGGCATAGACTTAGCTTTACTTGCTGTAACGGCTGTAGTTTCAGGCGTTATATTCACAGCCAACTGGACGTTCTACTACGTTATTGAAGCTTTCGCTGGACCTATAGGGGCTAGGTTGCTAACGTACGGGCTTTGGTTTATAGGGGCGCCGCTAGCCGCTTCGTTAGTTAGGAAGCCCGGCTCAGCCCTTCTAGGTGAGTTCCTAGGTGCTTTAGTCGAGACTCTAATAGCGCCTCAGGGAGGCATAACCAACGCGATCTACGGCTTCGCTCAAGGCTTAGCTTCAGAGGTCGGTTACGCCGTATTCCTCTACAGGTCTTGGAGTCTCTTACCTACTGCGTTGGCCGGGTTCTTAGCAGGCATACCAGCAGTCGCTTTAGACGCTATACTCTTTGAAGTTGTTGGAACACCTTTTGAGATGACGTTATGGGTGGTTGCGGCTGGTTTAAGCGGACTTATCTACGCCGTAATCGCTAACCTAGCAGTTAAAAACTTAAGGAGATAATGATAAGTTCTATGAATTACCTGGTTTTCAACCTCTACAAACATTTAAACGCTTTTTTAACCGCCTCTATAGCACTTCCGGCGAAAACGTATATGACTGGCTCTAAACCTACACCGCCTAAGTCTGCTAGGATCTCAGGCTCTTTAGAATCCACTACAGCCTTCAAATTCTCGAAGAATTTAAGTGGGTTTTCATGAGGTCCTGACTTAACTACCTTATGGTTTAACTTAGTCAGTTTTTCAACGCATTCCTCACTGTACTTCACCACAACAGCAGCTCTATAATGTCTGTATTTCTTCATAACCGTCAGTAAGACTTCAGCGGTATGTTTACTACCGCCTAACGTTGGATCACTTACAGCGACGACTTTCTTACCGACTTTAACTATCCTTCCAGTGAATCCAGCTACGTCGTTAACTGTGGACGCGTTGGGACGTGCGGAAACTATGTTCATACCTACCTCAGGCACTAGTTCATAACCTCTTGGATGTAGGGCAAGTAACTCATAAGCTTTTTTAACGTCGTCTACGTAAGGGTCTTCAAAAACCGCGAAGAGCTTAACGCAGATATCGCAGTCTCTAGGTATGTCTGGATCTAGTTGGAAGTGTTTTTCACAGAGGGTTTTCCGCTTAAGGATTAGATTCATATACGACGTTAAGATTCTTAAGAACTCAAGCCTTCTGCCGTTGATGAGGAGTTCGGCTAACATATCAGCTACGGTGTTTACCTCATCTCGATTTAAACCAACCTCCTCAAGCCCCCTCAAGTAGGTTTCAGGGCTTTCAAGTAGGTATTTACTCACCATAGGTTGTGAGATACCTAGCAACTTACTTATCTTAAACTGACTAACGCCTTTTGAAGCTAGCTTATGCGCTATTAAACCCTTAACCTCAGGGATCACGTACTTAGACGTCAGTTCTTGCGGGAGCAACTTAAGCCCTCGTCGAGAGTTGATGCCTTACTAACTATTCAGACCTGCATTCCTTAGGGGGCACTACAAGTGATGGACATTCTAAGCAACCCTTCTCTAAATGTTTAACGTGAACGCAGCACGAACCGAAGGCCTCCCCCTTCTCATCCACTAACTTTATGGTTAGGTACTCACCGGAGACCTCAGCCGATATGGAGCTAACGGTTCTCGACAACTTACATAGGAGTAACTCATACTCCTTACCTAAGTACGTAAGCTTTATTAAAGCTTCATGATGCTCACCACGCTTCGTAACTTCCTTAAGCTCCGCTTTAACTTCAGCCAATTTAATCACCTATTAATAATAACGTATTAAAAGTAGTTAAGCTTACAATTTAATAAACCGCTTAAAAACTAAGGTGTTTAGGATGTGTGATGCCGACGCAGGCAATATTCGTGTTAGGACCGGCTGGTTCAGGTAAGACGTCTTTAGTAGGGGGTTTCGGTAGGTGGGTTGCTGAAGAGTTTAACTTAAGCGTTAGTTTTGTGAATTTAGATCCAGCTGTTGAGCACCTGCCCTACAGCCCAGATTTCGACGTTAGGGATTTCATTAGCGTTAAGGATATTATGGTTAAGGAGGGTTTAGGACCTAACGGAGCTATCTTAAGATCTATGGATATGCTTGCTGAGATGTCGGAAGTCATTGTTAAAGCGCTTAAAAAGCTTAGGTCTGATATTATGTTCGTAGATACTCCAGGTCAGAGTGAGCTTTTCGTTTTTAGAGACTCAGGACCTAAGCTAATTAAGGCGTTCAAGAGGTTTTCAATACCTATAGCTTTATTTCTAAACGAATCAACCTTAACTCATAAGGTTAAGGAAGCGACTATCACGTATTTAATGAGTTTAATCGTTAGGTTAAGGCTTGATATTCCAGTACTCCCGGTAGTGAGTAAGAGCGACTTACTAAGCGATACATCAACCCATAATTTCCCAGACGAGTTATCAACCTTAAGTCTTAAGCTCAGGAGTGAAGGTGAGGACCTACTTTCAGAGTTTATGAATGACTTACTAACGGTTGTGAAGCATTACGCAATACCTACGAGGTTAGTTAAGGTTTCAGTCATAACGCGTGAGGGGTTTGAAGACTTGTATGCGTTAATACATGAGGTTTTCTGTGCTTGCGGAGATTTAACTTAAGCCACGTTAACGAGCATGTAAAACAAGGCATTTAACGAGTAAGTTTCTAAGCGTAAAAACGTAGAAATATGCTTGTTGAGGTTTTCGTAAACCTTTATTTCTTACTCTCCTCTCCTTCTTTCTTTTCCTTCTTCTTTGCGGACTTCTTACAACTCATTTAGAGAGTATTTTATTCCATTATAGTTATTTTAAAAAGTCACCGCCATTACATAGGGTAATCATTTAAGGTGGAGGTTACGTGCTTATTATCTGATCTTCATTATTTGCTCGGGTAGGTTGGCAATGGATATCTACGTAGCTATAGCGTTTGGTGTTTTAACGGGGTATTTACTAAGTAGGCGTTTCGTACCTAATGGCTTAAGATTTAAAGTTAAGAATTCCTTAGAGATTGCTTTAAATGTTTTGGTGTATCTTCTGATATTCTTAATAGGTCTGAGGTCTGCTGAAGTCTTGAGCGAGTTCCTCAACAGAGGGGTTGAGTCTGTAGTGCTTGTTCTACTGTCTTCAGCTTTGCCTTTAATATTCAGCGTTGTTACGGCGTTGATACTTGTTAGAGGTGTTAATGATTGAGTGGTCGTGACTTAAGGTTTTTAAAGAAGCCTTTAAGCGTTTTACTTACTCTCGGTTTAGGCGTCCTCGTAGGTTCTTACTTAAGCCTTACTTCAGCTGTTGACGATTTTATTAACTACTTGCTTTTGGCTTTGATTTTCGCGGCTGGTGTGTTGATAGGCTATGATTTAGAGAGTTCTTTAATTGAATTGCGTAGAAACGTTAGTTACTTATTGCTTCCTGTGGCTACTACGTTAGGCTCGATAACTAGCGGTTTATTAATTCACTTAATAACCAACGCCCCTTTAAACTATGTGTTAGCGACTGTGGCCGGTATGGGTTGGTATACGTTCACAGGCAGCTATATAGCGGCGCTTAACCCCTACTACGGCTTTATAGCCTACACTTCAAACATATTGAGGGAGGTTTACACATTCTTAACGTATCACGTACTGCATAGGAGGTTAGGCATTAAAGCCATAGCGGCCGGCGGCGCTACAACCATGGACACCACCTTACCTCTTATTATGTCTGTCGGCGGTTCTAAAGCGGGTGTGATGGCTTTCCTACATGGCTTCATAATAACTTTATTGGTGCCCGTGATCGTGCCTGCTTTAGCGCATCTAAACACGTGATTAACTTGAAGAACGTAGAGCTTATTTAGACACGTTTAAACCTCTGAAGTCGGGGTGAGTGGGTTGGGGTTTGAGGGGTTTATCGCGTCTGCGTTGATCGTTTTTCTAACTGCTTCGTTAATTTTAAGGAGTAGGTGGCCTTGGATACCTGTCTGGTCTATAATGATGTTCACGTCGTTTATAGCTGTCGCGTCAGGTTTAATCGCGTTTGACGAGGTTGGACGTCACATAGATTTAAACGTTATTTTCTTCTTGATAGGTATGTTCAGCATAGTTTCCTTAGCTAACTCCTCAGGACTTCTAGACTTTCTAGCTTACGTAGTAGTCTCTAAGCTAAAGAGTAGGTGGTCCGCAATCATAACTTCGTCGTTGCTTTTCGGTTTGATGGCTGCTTTCTTAGTTAATGATTCCGTAGCTCTTTTAGGTCCTCCCATAGCTTTCTTCATATCTAAGGTCGCTAATGTCGATCCGGAAATGATGTGCTTGCTTCTCATGTTTTCTCTTACGGTAGGGTCTGTGATGACTCCTATAGGCAACCCTCAAAACATGCTTATAGCTGTTGAGTCAGGTATGGACGCACCCTTCATTTACTTCATAGCACGTCTTGCTATACCGACGTTATTAAATTTAATATTGACTCCGTTAATTTTAATTAAGATTTACAATGTTAAGAACGTTAAGCTTGACTCAACAGCTATGATCCCGCAAGAAATGATAAGGAATAGAAGGGATGCGTTGCTAAGCGGTTTAGGGTTGGCAGCTACTGTAGCGGGAATAGTTGTTAACGACGTCTTTGCTTTGATTGGATTACCACACGTGACTGAAAGAGGTTTTATTCCGTTGCTTGTTGCTTCAGCTCTATATATCTTCGCTTCAAAGCCTAGGAAGGTTTTAGAAGGTGTTGATTGGGGCACGATACTCTTCTTCATAGGTATGTTCATAACTATGGACGCTATATGGTCTGGTGGCGTGCTTCAGGAAGTACTTCCATACATACACGCTTTTAAATCTGAAGGCCTTATAGACATATACGCAATAACGGTGGCTTCACTAACTTTAAGTCAGTTACTTAGTAACGTACCATTTACTAAGCTCTACATAACCTACATGCGTGATTTAGGATACTCAGGTACGGACATCACCTCATGGCTAACCTTAGCTACATCCTCAACGATCGCGGGGAACCTAACATTGCTTGGCGCTGCGTCAAACATAATAGTTCTTGAAGCGTTGGAATCTAAGTATGGGAGAACCGTAAGCTTCGTGAAATTCCTTAAAGTAGGGTCTGTAGTAACTGTAGCCAACGTCTTGACATATATTCCATTCCTGGCTCTCAATTTCTAACTTCATTTACGTGGAGGGCGGGAGAGTTTAAAACTGCTTTTATCTCTTAACCGCGTTATCGCTGAATACGTATCTATGGCTGCGGACCTCCTTAAGTTAACAACCCTTACGTAACAGCGTCTTACAACTGAAAGCCCCGCCTTTTAAGATGGGATGGATAGGTTTATAAGTAATTGCTTTTAATTTATTTGGTGATGATGTTTAATGTGTGTGGGAGGTAAACCTCAAGCAATATCAACTAAAGCGTATATACAACCTATACAACGCCTCCCACATGAATGCTTGAGGCTCTCTAAAGGTCGATGATTGATTAGAAATCCCATAACCCCAAGTCCCCGAAGGGGGATAGGGGTAATGGGCCGGAGGCCCGGCCCGGAGGTGAATGAAAAAGATGTACCTCCAAACCAATGAACCGCCCGAAGGGAGACCCCCACCCTTCAGAGCGGGGAGGAGGTCAGAGTTGTCGGCACTACCGTCGTTACGGTGGAGGTCCCTAAACCGTATCAAAAAAGAATGAATTGAAAAAGGAACTCCGATATACGGCGATGACCAAATGTCATGAACGTCTGAACCTGCCGATAAGTAATACTTAAGTCCTTGATCCCATAAACTCATTAAGTATGTTACCGTCCTGTTGTCGTAGGAGTCCCAAAGACCGTTTACCTCAGCCACGTCCCAATACGGGCAACTGCCCTCTCTCCGCCTTTAAAGGCGAGGCTTTCAGTTGTAGCCTCATCAACAACTGTTAAGGAAGTCGTTTATGAAGTTAGGTGGGATGTAACAGCGGTTGCGACTATAGCGTTTTTAGCGTTGGGATTCGGATTAGGTTACTTAATCTACAGAAGGAAGTAGCTAGGTCTTAGCGAGTAGAGTTTTTTAACTTTAAATTAAGGTTGTTTGCTTTAAGTTCTTCCACACGTGTTAACACCGCTATGGAGTTTACATGATTTTTATTTACGTGGTAAGTATTCAAGAAGGTAGTGACGTTGAACGTTATCGTAAATAAGCATGAGTTAATTAAAGACCATGTACATAGAGACTTGCTGGAAATACTTGAAGCAGGCGTTAAAGCAGCTAACCCTCAAGACAGCGTTGTCGAGGCTTTAAGGCTGGTTGACAGGGGTCTCTGCGTTTATGATGCCTGCTATCCCATACGAGGGTCTATACATGTTGTGGGTTTCGGTAAAGCATCCGTAAATATGGCGTTGGGTGTGTTGAAGGTGTTAGGGGATTTAATCGTCGGTGGTGTAGTGATAACGACGGAGGGTGTTAACGTAGATTATGTGGGTAGGGTTAAAGTTTTTGCTGGAGAGCATCCCATACCTGGTGAAGGAACTCTTAAAGCTAGTGGTGAACTTCTTAAATACTTAAGTAGTGAAGTTAAGAACAACGACTTAGTAATAGTGCTTATCTCTGGAGGGGGTTCAGCACTTTTTGAGGTTCCATACCCTCCTTTAGACCTTAAAGACATAGCTGAAACGACAAGCCTGCTTATGAAGTCAGGCGCTGATATAGTTGAGCTCAACACCGTTAGGAAACACTTAAGTAGGGTTAAGGGCGGACGTCTTCTAGAGTACTTAAGTAAGGCCGATAAGGTTATCTCGTTAATTGTTTCCGACGTCGTAGGGGATGAGATACAGTATATAGCTTCAGGACCTACGACATACGACACAACCACGTATAGAGACTCCATAGATGTTTTAAAGCGTAGGGGAGTTTGGGATTTAATCCCGGAGAAAGTTAGGAGTTTCTTAATTGCTGGGGCTAGGGGGGAGATCCCTGAAACCGTTAAACCAGGTGACCCATTACTAGATAAGGTTAGGAATTTCGTAATAGCTAGTAATAGAAAGTCTTTAGACGCTATGGCTTTAAAAGCAAGGGATTTAGGGTACAGCCCAACCATATTAACGCCCTTCATGGAGGGTGAAGCTAGAGAGGTGGGGAGGTTCTTAGCTAGCGTAGCTAAATACATAGCCATCAAAGAAAGGAACGTTAAAACCGCCTTACTACTCGGTGGGGAAACTACAGTAACAGTCAAAGGTTCGGGAGTTGGGGGTAGGAATCAGGAACTATGCGTATCTTTCGCAAACAGCGTCCATGGAGTTAAAGGTATTTACATAGCTACTATAGGATCCGACGGTAAGGATGGGAATAGCCCGGCTGCTGGAGGCATATGCGATTGGAGGCTCTCAGAGGAAGCGTTAAGAAAAGGTTTAAACGTTAATGAACACCTACAGAACAACGATACATACACGTTATTAAGTAAGCTAAAAAGAGCTATAATCACAGGACCCACCGGAACAAACGTAAATGACTTAGTAGTTATAGTCGTAGTACCTACATAACCTCCATTATATTCTTCTGTTTTCTTACTGTAAGGGTTTCAGCTAGTAATTCGCTTTCGCGGTTTTCGAAGAGCTTCCTAGGCTGTTTTAGTGTGTCGTAAAGCTTGAATATTATGATGTAAAAGGTTTCAAAGCTGAAATTTATTCGGTGTAGAGTGGTTTCAGCTCATATCTGTCTTTTCCTCTTAAAGAAGACCAGAAACTTAAACCTAATTCTTCATTGCTTACCCTAAGGCATCAGTTTAGTGGTTATTTAAGGTTTAATTTAAAAAGTTTAACACTAACGAGTTTTGGAGGTGACTTGTTTGGGTAAAGTTATCACTATAACAGTTCCGGAGTGGATTGATGAGAAAAGGTTTAGAGAAATCATAAATAGGGCATTAGCTGAAATTTCACCAAGAATTATGTCTATTGATAGATTGAGGGAAATTTTAGGTGTGAAAGAACTTAAGGAAGAAATTTCAGATGACGTTTACGTTAGGGAAAAGGAGAAGGAGAGAGTTAAATGGTCGTACTAGACACAAGCGTCATTATATATCGAGTTAAAAGAAGAGAGGAGATTAAAGAGAACATAACTGGAGTGACCTTTGTTGAATATCCAGCAATAGTGAAGTATAGGAAGTTTTATGGAAACGTTCTATTTCCGACCGTTGACGATTTTCTCCTAGCCCATAAGATTCAGGAGGAGCTTTTAAAGATGGGAAAACCAAAAACTTTTGCAGACCTGTTGATCGCGTCAATTTGCATCAACAATAGCGAAGAACTCATAACGAAAGATAAAGACTTCTCAGACATCGCGGAGGTCTCAAACTTAAAAGTTAAGGTCGTTGAAGGGTAATCTACGGCAAGATTGTCCAGTGACATAGTTAAGTACTTGACTTGATAAGTGAGTGTAGTATTCGCTGGGTTTCACTTCAGATATGAAGGATGAAAATCTCTGAAATAGATGGGGTTGCTTTAGTGAAGCCGGCATTAACGTATTTAAGGGGTTCTGTGTTAGTTACTTCACTACGTATGTTAATAACGACGTCTCTATTCCTTCCTTTAGGGTTGGTTGTTGAGGGTAGGTTCGTAAGTGGGAAACTCCTTAGGGATGTGTTGATTGCTTCGATATTAACGGGGTTTTTAAGCTTGTCTGTAGGTGTTCTTATATTTACTCAAGCGATAAACGTGGCGGGCGTTTCAGCGTCTATCATCGCTACAGCTCAAACACCTATACTATCTCAAATAACAACTAAACTCATTAGTAAGGAATCGTTAAGTAGGAGGAATGTCTTAGGGGCTTTCGTAGTTTCAGGAGGTATATTATTGGCTATGCTTTAATATTTACTTTTACTGACCTCCTCCCTGCCCTGAAGGATGGTTCATTGGTTTGGAGGTAAGTTTATTTACTTAGCTTTCTTAAGTTTGTTTGGTGTTTAAGATGATTAAAGCTGTGTCTTTCGATATATGGTATACGTTGCTTGACTTAAGTAAGTTCTACTTAATAGTGTCTGAAAAGATCTCTGAAGTTTCGGGAAAGCCTTTAAACGTGGTTTCAGACCTTATCTTTAAGGCTTACCGCGAAGCTCTTAAGTCAAGGCTTGAGGGGAACTTCAAAAGGATTATAGTTGATTCAGCTGAGTTTTTCGCTTCTCGATTAGGCATCTCTCCCGAGGAGTTGTTTAGAGCTGTTGTTGCTTCAATTAACGACTCCAGAATTTCCGAAATGCTTTACGATGATGTGTTGGAAACTTTAGAAACTCTTAAGTCCTCAGGGTTTAAGTTAGGACTCCTAGGTAATGTGATGTTCTGGCCTGGGATGATTACCAGGTACATACTATATGTTAATAAAGCCTTGAAGTTCTTCGACGTTACGATATTCTCCGATGAGATAGGACTTCAAAAACCCAGCAGGGAAATCTTCGAATATGAGTCAAGTAAGTTAGGCGTTAAGCTAGAGGAGATGGTGCACGTCGGGGACTCCGTTGAGAACGACTTAGCTGGAGCTGTAATAGCAGGCGTTAAAGCAGTTTTAATAAATCGATCCTCTCAAACACCGTGCTTAAGACTGGGGAGGAACGCATGCTTAATAAACACTTTAAGAAAACTTCCAGAAGCTATAGAGGAGTTAAACAAGACATGATTAGATGTAAACGACGGCTGTTAAGAAGAAGTGCTTAATTGAATACACGTCAGCACGATAGACATCAAAACGATGAGGAGTAGAGGTAGGAAATTAGGTATTAAAGACCAACCAACAGGGGTTAAGGAAAACATTATAGTGATAACCCCAAATAAAGCTATTGTAAATAGTAGAGATCCTAAGAACTTAGCTAAGACTCTGCCTAAACCCACTCTCTATCCCGTGGTGGGGAGGTTTCAAAGTTAATAAACTTAAATAGCGTGTTTAACGCGGTTAGTCACTAGTTAATTTTTAATTATCTTTAGAAGGTTTAGTTAGGTGTTTTGGATGATACGGGTTGAGGGTTCTTACCTGTATATAGGTGGTTTTAAAGCTGAGGATCTAGTTCTTAAGTTTGGTACGCCGCTATACGTTTACGATAAGGAGGTGATTATCGAAAATTACGTTAGGTTAAGGAATTCCTTGAAATATGGGGATGTTGAGGTGCTTTACTCATGTAAAGCTAATAGTAACGTGGAGGTTCTTAAGGTTTTTAAGGAGCTTGGTGCTGGTTTAGACGCGGTTTCTGTTTGGGAGGCTCTGTTGGGGGTTAAGGTAGGTTTCCCACCTGATAAGATCTTGTTTACGGGGAATAACGTTACGGAGGAGGAGTTGAAGTTAGCTTTGGATTTAGGCGTTATAGTTAACGTGGATTCTATACAGCAGTTGGTTAGATACGGTCGTTTAAACCCTGAGGGTGAGGTTTCGATAAGGGTTAATCCAGGTGTTGGTGTGGGTCACCACCAGAAAGCTGTTACTGGTGGCGTCACGAAGTTTGGGATTTACTTAAATCAAGTTAATGAAGCGTTGAGGGTGGCTAGGGAGTATAGATTAAAGATCGTTGGTTTACATGCTCACATAGGTTCAGGTATTTTAGATGTTGAGCCTATATTAAACGTTGCTAAGACCCTCACGAAGCTAGCGTTAAGTTTAAACCTACCCGACCTTAAATTCGTAGATGTCGGGGGTGGTTTAGGCATACCGTATAGACCTGGCGATAAACCTCTAGACGTTGAGGGCTTAGGGGTTGGTTTAACAGATCTCTTTAACGAGTTTTCACACGCTTATGGACGTAGGGTGAAGCTCTTCGTAGAGCCTGGAAGATATCTAGTAGGCAATGCTGGAGTACTCTTAACTAAGGTTGTTGACGTAAAGGTGTTTGAGGATGGGAGCCTTAAGAAAGTCTTCGTAGGTACTGACACAGGCATGAATCACTTAATAAGGCCCGCGCTTTACGATTCCTACCATGAAGTAATACCTGCGAGTAAAGCGAACGTTGAAAGGAAGCTTTTAGCGGATGTAGTGGGTAATATATGTGAGTCTGGAGACGTAATAGCTAGGGATAGATTACTTCCTGAGTTGAGGGAAGGCGATATACTAGCCATAATGGATGTAGGGGCTTACGGCTACTCTATGTCATCAAATTACAACCTAAGACCTAGGCCGGCTGAGGTAATGGTTTATAGGGACGAAGTTAAACTCATAAGAAGAAGGGAAACGTTTGAAGACTTAATTAGGCACATGATCTTAGATTAAATCAATTACTGCCTTACTTAAGAAACACATACCTATAAAGAGATTACGTATTCATAATCCCTAACCTTACGTATCACACCGTCTAAAGTCCTCACCTTAACTAACGTTTTAAACACACCGTAGAGGTCTCCTGAACCGCCGACGAGGTTTACGACATACATGAGCATTGCGAACATCGTTAACTGATTGGCCAAGCATAATCGATTAGCTACGAGCATAACTAAACATACTATAGTGGAAAGCGCTTGAGGAGCTAAAGCAGTTATAACATACTCTCTAATGGTTATCGACCTATAGTCTAAGACGATCCCCATAGGTATTATCGAAACTTTAAACGTTTTAACTTTAAAGAATACTTTAAACCTCCGCAGTAAAAACACGTGTGTTAATTCATGAAGCACTACGCTGGCGACTGTGGAGGACGTTACTAAGGTGTAGAAGGTGTGTGAATCAAATAGTAAGCATGTCGTGTAACATCTAGCGAGGAAGGTAGAGAAACATACGCTAACGTTGAAGGCGTTAAATCCTTCGATGTGCGTTAACGTAACTTTGTTTAAGCCTGTGAGTATCGGGCTTATAGCGAATAAAAATATGCTGAAGGCTAGAACGGCCAATACGTCGGCTTTAGTATATTTGATTGTGATGGTTGTCAAATCCTCTATCAACCCTTAGTAACTTACCATAATAGGGATTTTAGATATTACTTGCAGGTCTTTTTAACTATTCTACCGTTGACTATGTATATCACGCAATCCGTTAATCCTTCATATACTCTCCTGTTGTGGCTTGACACTATCGTTATGCCTCCGCATTCCTTTTTTGTTTGTATGACCTCCGCAACTTTCTTAACGAATTTCTTAGATAGGTTTGTATGTGGTTCGTCAAGGAGGAGTATTTTAGGGTCGTATATAAGGATTGATATTAAAGCTATTATTTTCTTAAATCCGTAGCTAAGCGTATAAACAGGTTTCGTTAAGATGTCTTTATTCAGTTCGAAGAACTTCAGCAGCTCCTCAACCTTCTGAGCTATGAGTCCTTCATTCTTCTCTATTTGTTTTATTGAGTAAGTTATTTCGTCATATACTGTAGGGTTGAAGAGCATCACGTCTGGGTTTTGAAATAAAACGCCGAAGAACCTCCTAAGATCTCGTGTGTGTTCGTCAAGCCGTATGCCGTCTAGCGTTACGTAACCTTCCTCAGGTTTAAGTAAGCCGGCGGCAACTAGAAGTAGCGTTGTTTTTCCAGCTCCGTTAGGGCCTGTGATTAAGTATGTCTTACCTCCTTCGAAAACTGCGTTCACTTCCTTAAGGGCGTATTCTTGCTGGCCTGGATATCTATATGAAACGCTCACCAACTCCAACTTCAATTAATTCATCACCAATAAAACAGGGTTAAAAACGTTATAGCTGTTGCCGACGAAAGGATTAAATAATCTGCGGGTTTAAACTTTAAAGTTTGCGTACGTCCTTCACTTAAGCCTATGCTCCTTGAAGCAATAGCTAAGGAGAGGTTTTGCGCTAAGCTACTTAAGTGTATTAAAGTATCTCCAACCGATGTTGTAAGAACCCTCCAAGAGTTTCTAGTGTTGTCGTTTAAGTTTCTAGAGGTTCTAGCGATGATCACATCACTCATTACTCTAGAGGTCTTAGGCATCAACGCTATGAAAACGTTTAACATATGCTTTAATTCCTGCGATATAACGTCGAATACCTCAGTCACCCCCCGTAAACCCTTCAACGCAATGAAAACAATCATTGGTGAGGTTGCGGAGGCTGTTGACAACATAGTTTCTAGGATTGAGTTTAAAGTGTTTGGATTCTTACTTATGAATAATGTTGGAAGCCCTAAAAACAACGCGAAAGCACAGACGTAGAGATATACCTTAACAGCGTTTCTACGTATGCTTACGTTATTTACGTTGATTAATACTAACGCGGTTGCTGCTATGAAGGCAAGCTTAACTACGTAGTTCCTCGTGTATGCCCCGGCTAACGTAAGCATTACGGACGCGGTAAATAAAGCTACGTTATTTACCTTAAGCTTAAGCTTTAGGCTATCGCCACCCACACCCCACGCTATAACTTCAAGTGTGTCTGCCAACTCCTTCAGCAGCTTGCTATGCTCTATTTAAACCACCTACTTACTTACGTAGAGTTTAAGAACATATCCTAAAGCCACTATAGCTGCTAAGCCTATGAATCCTGAGATTATATATCCAAGCCAGTCCGGTAAGCCAGGTATTGAGTATTCTTTAAGGGGTGTCCAGCTAAGTCCCTCCCACTCAGTTAGGTTAAGCGCTTCAGCTACGTGGTCTAAGGGTTCGGCGTAGTTTAAAGCTTCAGCTAACCACACACCAAACACAGGGCTTACAACTATTAAGACCGAGAGGAGTAGTAACTGCTTTCTTTGAATCATTTAAGACCTCACCTCAGCAACTATCCGTAAGGCGTTTTTAGATCCTAAGTAGCTAATGACGGAGCCCGTGATTAAGCCCTCAACAACGCCTAAGGCGAAATGCCATCCAGCCATTACGGGCACGCTAACAGCTAAACTATATCCAACACGACTTAAAACCTCCCCACTAACTCCTAACTCAATACCGCATACAGTACCGGCTAAACCTAAGCTTACTAACCCAGCTATGAAACCACTTACGAATCTAGCGGTTCCAACACCCATACCTACTTTATTAAGCACTTGCATAAACGCTCTATATGTCAAGTAGCCGGAGAATACCGCCACAACACCCATGTTGAAGACGTTAGCACCTAAGGCCGTTATACCGCCGTCGTGAAAAACTAAACACTGAACTAACAAAACAATAAACATAACTACAACCCCCACCCAAGGACCTAGTAAAACACCGACTAAAGCACCACCGACCATATGCAGGCTTGTCCCGCCTGGAATAGGCCAAGCAATCATTTGAGCAACGAAGATAAACGCAGCTAAAGTAGTTACTAAACCAACACCCCTCTCATCCAACCTCCTAACCTTCTTAAAAGCTATGGAAGCAAACACAACCATCAACACGTAAGTAACGACAATCGTGTACGGATCTAAGAAACCATCGGGTATATGCATTTACGTGCACCTAATAAAGATATAAGTGCACGTATATAAGCCTTATCCCCCACCTAACCTAAAGCAAGTGCGTTTAACACATAGAACAACTTAACATATAGTAAGTGTAACATGATTTCTTAACGTAGCATACGTTATCAACTTTACCTACATGTTTTAAATTAGTTAAAATAGCATTAGATGAAAGATTAGGTTTATTGATTTTAGGGTTTAACTTCGATTAACATATTAATGTATTTTAAAACCTATGGTGTTTCTTCCACGATATTTTCCCAATAAATTTATTAACGTTGAATTAGACAATTATATTGGTGGTTTTAGTGGCGAAGAAGTACTATGAGTTACCTCCCCTTCCATATACGTACGAAGCTTTAGAGCCTTACATCAGTAGGGAGCAGTTAAGAATACATTATGAAATCCATCATAAGGGGTATGTTAACGGAGCTAATAACATACTTAAGATGCTTGACGACGCTAGAGCTGAAGGTAAGCCTGTAGACGTTAAAGCAGTCCTTAAAGCTTTGTCGTTTAACATAGGCGGTCATATACTGCATTCGATATTCTGGGCTAACATGGCTCCTCCAGGTAAAGGCGGTGGCACTCCAGGAGGTTTGATAGGTGATAGAATAGTTGAGAACTTCGGAAGTTTTGAAAGGTTTAAACAGGAGTTCACCGAAGCTGCGTTGAGTGTTGAAGGGTCTGGTTGGGCTGCCTTAACCTACTGCAGAGGTACGGACAGATTGATTATAATGCAGGTTGAGAAGCATAACATGAACGTATATCCAGCGTTTCAAATATTAATGGTTGTAGACGTATTTGAACACGCATACTACATAGACTACAAGAACGACAGGAAGAAATACTTAGAGAATTGGTGGAACCTCGTCAACTGGGGTGAAGTAGAGAATAGACTCTCTAAAGTTATACAGCGATAACAACCACTTATTAAGCGATGAAACGCTGTAAGACCACTGTGTAGAACACGTAAACCCCACGCCTTTCTAACTAGGTAAACGTTAACGAAGGACTTCACAATTTTTCAACCCCTCACGATCACAGTCCCCTTCTCAGCTAACGCACTCTCTATAGGGTTACTTACAAGTCCTGAGGATATTACAGCTTTACTTACCCCCTCACTAACGGCTTTACCCGCCAGCAAGACTTTTCTATTCATGCCTACACCAACTTTATTAGCTATATCCTCAACCTCACTTAATTTAATTTCCTTAACTAACTCACCGTTTATGATAACGCCGTCAACGTCCGTTAACAATATCAGCTCCCGCGCTTTCATAGCCGTAGCTACGGCATAGGCTGCTTGATCCCCATCAACGTTAAGTAGAGTTCCTTGAAGGTCTATAGCTACAGGCGACACGACTGCTACGTACCCACCGCTAGTTAAAAGCTTCAATAACGTCGTGTTAACGTTTACGATTCTCCCCGTATATCCACCGTCGATAACTACCTTCCTACCCCTCTCGTTAACTACGACTATCCTTTTCTTTCTTTCAGCTATGAGCGTCGGTCCGTCAGCCCCCGATATACCTACGGCTTTACAGCCTAGAGCTATGAGCTTAGACACTATAGCTTTATTTATCTCTCCGGACATAACCATGACGTAAACCTTCAGCTCGTTCTCATCTGTATACCTACTTCTTATACCTTCAGGGGAGGTAACGAACTTAGGCTCTATGCCAAGCCTTCTACACATCTCAGTTACGGAATCGCCTCCACCATGAATAAACACTACCTCATCATGTTTCGACGTTTTAGCAAGGTCTTCCACAATGCCTTCAAGGTTTTTACTAAGGGCTCTACCGCCGGCCTTAACCACAATCACCATAGCTAAGCACCTACCTACGCAGGCTTCAACGGAGTTATTTGAAGACCTAAAGTTTCGTTAAACCCTACAGCTATGTTAAAGACTTGAATTGCCTGCCCAGCCGCACCCTTCATAAGGTTGTCAATAGCGCAGAAAGACGTTATCCTCCCAACTCTTTTCTCGAGTGCGAAGCCTAAGTCTGCGTAATTGCTTCCAATGACGTACTTCGGGTCTGGGTAATTCGGCGGTATTTTATATATGATTCTTATAAACGGCTCACCCTTATACGTCTCGACAAACGCTTTCAACACGTCAAGTTCTTCGACCTCTATGGAAAGCCACGCATGTGAAGAAGCTAACGCACCTCTAACGTTACTAACCGCGTGTGGAACCATAGTGGCAACTACCTCCTGACCTGCTATCGTAGATAATTCCTGCTGTACTTCAGCTACGTGCCTATGTCCATCCGCATCGTAAGGTCTTACACACCCCTCCCTCTCCGGATGGTGATCACCTATTGATGGTTTAGACCCAGCTTCACTACTACCTACCTTAACGTCTATTACGATCTTATCCGTATCTATTACCCTACATTTAACTAAAGGTATAAGCGATAATATCGAAGCGGTGGCGTTACATCCGGGCACGGCGATGAGCTTAGCACCTCTGATTTCATCTCTATGAATTTCTGGAAGACCGTAAACAGCTTTCTTAAGGAGGTCTGGGTAGGGATGTTCATACCCATACCAAACCTTATACGCTTGAGGATCCTTCAACCTGAAGTCAGCGCTCAAATCCACTACCGTTAATCCAACTTCTAAAAGCTTAGGCACGTAATCAACTGACGTTCCGTGGGGAAGTGATAGAAAGACCGCATCACAGTTTTTAGATATTAGACTTACGTCTAACTTACTGAATTTTAGATTTTTATAAATACTACGTAAGTTGAAGTGAACGTAATGTATTGGTTTACCGACGTATTCTCGCGATGTAGCCATAACCACCTCCGCTTGAGGGTGAAGTGCTAAGAGCCTAAGTAACTCACCACCGGTGTATCCAGACCCTCCTGCTATGCATACCTTCCTCACGTTCATAACGGTAACTACCTATGTTAGGTAGGCCTCGTTGAGAATTATAAGCCTGATGTTACGCTTGTTGCTTTAAATTAGGTTTAATCTATATACATCACTTCACAACCTTTAGAACTACACCTAGGGTTTGTTCCCTTCATAACAAGGGGGTGATGGATGTGTTTCACGCATTACTTAACCTTTATAAAATCGTCGTCGTTCACCTTATCTATGAAGTGCTGTGAGGTGATGAGCGTGTTTAAAGTTAAATGCCCTATATGTGGGGATTTCGTGGATGTGCCGGACGACGTCGTATCTGGTGAGGTAATAGAGCATTCCTGCGGCGTTACGTTAGAGGTAGTTATGGAGGACGGTGAGGTGAAGCTCAAACCCTTCGAAGGTGTTGGCGAGGATTGGGGAGAGTAGCGGAGGTGCGCTTCTATTTCTAAGGTGGGGATTTCCTACGAAGTCCTTAGGTGGGAGGAGAAGGTTCTTATAGAGGCTGTGAGGAAGGTAGGGCTTGAGGTAGTGCCGTTACATCTACATAACGTAAAGCTCTTCACAGACCCTAGCAAAAGAGAGCTGGAGGAAGGCTTAGGCGGGGTTGAACTGATTTTACAGAGGGCTATAAGCCATGCTATAGCGTTGAATTCCACCCTCGTTTTTGAATCTATGGGTGTTAGGGTAGTGAATAACTCCACGTCATTAGCTGTTGCGACGAATAAGCTATGGACTTTAAAAAAGCTTGTGGAGAGCGGCATAAGAGTTCCGAATACAGCCGTAGCGTTCAGCGATGAAGCAAGCTTTAAATGCGCTGAACTCCTTAAATATCCAGTAGTCGTAAAACCCATCGACGGGAGTTGGGGTAGGTTAATAGCTCTCGCGAGAGATGAGGAAGAACTTAGGGCAGTTTTAGAGCATAGGAGCTATATCCCAAGCCCTACTATGAAGGTTTACATGATTCAGGAATTCGTTAAGAAACCTGGTAGGGACGTTAGAGTGCTTGTCGTCGGCGATGAGGTAGTGGCGGCAATCTATAGAGTGAGTAACCACTGGATTACGAACGCCGCTAGAGGGGGGAATGCGCTACCTGCTAAAGTCGATGAGGAGATGAAGGAAATCGCGTTAAAAGTTGCTGAAGTTGTTAATGGTAAGGTATTAGGTATAGATATCTTTGAAGATCCTGAAAGGGGTTATTTAGTTAATGAGGTTAACGCCGTACCGGAGTTTAAAAATGCTGCGGCTGCGACGGGTATAGCAATTCATTTAAAGATTGCTGAATACCTGAAGTCTCAAGTGAGGGAGTGACTACGTTAAATTACCTCATGCTTTACGAGGATAGAGGGATTGAATTAGAGTACGCTGAAGCTCAGTATGTTTGGGACTCCAGCGGGAGGAAGTACTTAGACATGCATACAGGTCATGGCGTGGCTTTTCTAGGGCATAGAAACCCTCACATACTTAAGTCGTTGAAGAACCAGTTGGATAAGTTAATGGTGTCGTCAACCTCTTTTAGAGTAAGGGTTAGGGATGAGATGCTTGAAGTGTTAAGTAAGGTCGTCCCAAATAGGTACGCGTATGTATACCTACTAAACAGCGGTAGCGAAGCTGTGGAATTCGCGCTTAAGGTAGCTAGAATATTTACAAACCGGAAGAAGGTAATATACTTTACGAATTCCTTTCATGGAAGGACCTTCGGCGCGTTATCAGTGACCTACAACCAAAGATATAGGAAGGGCTTCGAACCTTTACTGCCTGAGACGGTTGCGGTGAAGTTTAACGACGTTGATGGAGTTGTGAAGTCTGTGGATGAGTTGACAGCTGCCGTCATACTTGAGCTAATACAGGGTGAGGGAGGGGTTAACGTAGCTACGAAGGAATTCGTGGATGAGGTTAGGAGGAGGACTGCTGAGGTAGGGGCTTTAATGATCGTGGATGAGGTGCAGACGGGTTTTGGAAGGACGGGTAGTGTCTGGGCTTTTCAACAATATGGTGTTTACCCAGACGTTTTAATAGCTGGGAAAGCTATAGGTGGGGGATTTCCTGTTAGTGCGGTTTTCCTGCCGTTGGATGTGGGTATTAAGCTAGAGTCTGGAATTCATGGAACGACATACGGTGGGAACCCTATGGCCTGCGCTGCTGTTAAAGCTGCTACTGAAGTCTTAATATCTGATGATGTTCCGTTAAAGGCTCGTGAGAAGGGTGAGAAACTCCTTAAGTTACTTAAGGATAGGTTGAAAGACGTTAAGATCGTTAGGGAGGTTCGTGGCGTTGGTTTAATGGTTGGCGTTGAGTTAAGGTTTGAGCCTTCTAAAGCCTTAAAGGATCTGCAGAATAAGGGTGTGTTGGCTTTAAAGGCTGGGGCAACCGTTCTTAGGTTGTTACCGCCTTACCTCATCACATATGAAGACATAGATTATGCGGTGAACTCCATTGGGGAATCGCTCTCTAAACAACTTACTAGCTGATTTCGTCGTAGACTTGCTGAAAGCTTACAGCCCTACATATAGCGAGGGAAAGGCTGTTGAGGTTCTTAAAAGCTACGCCGTTAGTTTAGGGTATGATGAGGTATTAGTTGATGAAGTCGGTAACTTAATAGCCTCGTACGGTGGTGGCCCTAAGAAAGTAGCCCTTATAGGGCATATTGACACAATACCTGGAGAGCTTCCCATAGTTTTTGACGGGGTTAACGTAAGAGGTAGAGGGGCTGTTGACGCGAAAGGGCCTTTAGCCTCTTTCTTCGTTGGTGCTTCGCTTGCTAAAGACTTAATTAACAAACGTGACGTTACGGTGTACTCCATAGCTGTTGTTGGTGAGGAAGGCAATAGTAGAGGAATTAAAAACTTAGTTAGGAAGGGCTTTAGAGCTGACGGCGTTGTAATAGCTGAGCCAAGCAATTACAACATCGTAGTAGGT
Source organism: Zestosphaera tikiterensis (assembly GCA_003056265.1). Classification (GTDB taxonomy): domain Archaea; phylum Thermoproteota; class Thermoprotei_A; order Sulfolobales; family NBVN01; genus Zestosphaera; species Zestosphaera tikiterensis. Next base: position 47,852 of record NBVN01000006.1, read on the forward strand.
TATAGAGGTAGTGTAAAAGTTAAAATAATCTGTAGAGGTGGGGGAGGCCATACATCATCTCCATCAAACGGAGACTCCGCATGCGATAAGTTAATGAGTGTGTTGTTGAAGCTTAAGTCCGTGTATAACGTTTATAAAGCAACGGCGACTTCCGTTTCGTTGACTTACATGAGGTGTGGTGAGGAAAACGCGAATGTTTACCCGAGGTATGGCGAGCTTAATCTCGATATTAGGGTTTCAGTAGATGATGTTGTGGATAACGTTTTAAACGAGTTGAAGGGGTTAGTCACTACATATTTATGCGATTTCCACGTGCTTAGCTCTGTAAACCCAGTTAAAGTATCGATAGCATCTAATGATGTCGTGAAGGCTTTAACTAGGGCTGTATATGAGCAAGGTATGAAGCCTAAATTTGTCTATAAGTTAGGCACCAGCGATATGAATCTAGCATATCCAACCATATCAACGAACGTAGCGGCCTTCGGCCCTGGACATTCGGAACTATCGCATTCAGACCTTGAGGAAATCTCCATAGACGAGCTAGTAACCGGTGCGAACATCTATAAGGGCTTTATAGAGAAGTTCTCGAAACTCCATAGAAATATTAAGTAAGTTTATCCTGAAGTGTTTAACTCGTGATTAATCGCGTTAGCTCAAGTAACTTATCGTATACGTTTTTCTCTTTAGCTACTTCCTCCAAGTAGTTTAAGTCGATTTTATCTATCCAACCGGCTAACAGCCATAGAGCTTTATCCCTATCTTCAGTAGCGTTCCAGAACTTCCAACCTGATAGGTAAGAAACTATTAGATCTTCCAACGGGTCTAGATAAGCTTTCATACCCTCAATTAAGATCGTTGTTGGTGGTTTCTTCCTAGAGTATGTTGTCGACACTAAATCTATTGATTTTAGAGTTAACGTTTCGTAAGTTGGTAGGTAACCTCTGCCTAACCTTTCTGAGAAGCTTTCAAGGAATTTCTCAACTACTTCATCAGCTTTCACACCTTCAACTATTACATCCACATCCATAGTTCTATATACGCGGGCTGTATAGACTTCAACGGCGAAACCTCCTGTGATTACTATCCTTCCTAAACCCTCCTTCTCTAAAGCTTCATTAAGCCACGCAATGAAAAACAAATACCTCTTGGTTTCGTCTTGGATTGATTTAAGCTTAGGTAGTATGGAGGTTTTAAATACATTACTTAATTTCTCGACGAACTCAACAATGCTTAAATCCTTAAAACCCTCCTCTCCCTCGACCATTCAACAACACCTAAATAACTCGGTATAAGTTCCTTAACTAGTGAAGCCAGCTTTAAAGACTCGCTTAAATCCCTACGCGTTGTTCTATACCTACCTCTGCTTAAATACACGCTCTTGTACGCCCTTCTAAACCTCTCAACGTCTAATGACGTTTCATAAATAAACATCTTAAGCCCCCTTCAACCCGTAACATATCTTTAAAGCTTATCACTCCCTAACGATTAACTTAAAGCGTTAATAAATTCTTTAAACATACGGCCCTACTTCCTATCCTATTGGCTGACGGCCCCTGTTGTTTTTAACAGGGGTTCTCCCCCTAGGGCTTGCATTACTTCTCTGAAGCCCCTCACCGGGAGTGCATCATCTATCAGTTCCCGCCGTCAGCTCCGGGAAGGTGTGGGTCTCATCCCAAGCTACGGTTGCCCACACCCAACACCAAAACATTAAACAAGAAAAACTTAAAAACATTCACCCCGCCTTAAAAGGCAGAGCCTCAAACAGATGGTGAATGGTAACGATGTAGACTAAGGTGTTTTACGTGCTTCGATTTAATAGCTTCTAAAGAGAAGTGGTTTTTAGGGTTTCTTATGCGTGTAGTGAGGGTAGGTTATTTAATAAGCGGGTTAGTGTCTTTAGCTTTAATACTCTACATCCTTAACTTAATTTACCCGTACTATCAAACCCCTACGGAGGTGGTGTTAGTTACGTATGACGTTATTTACTTACCGCTACCTAAGAAAGTAAGTAACGTTTCTGTTGAGGAGGCGATTCTTTGGAGGAGGAGTGTTAGGGACTACGCTAAAGACCCGATAAGGCTTGAGGACCTATCCATGATTTTATGGGCTACTTATGGGGTTACTGAACCTACGTGGGGTTTTAGAGCAACTCCAAGTGCCGGCGCTACATACCCGCTTGAGATTTACCTTGTTGTAGGTGAGGAAGGGGTTTTAATTGATGGGAATGCATACTTAGTTGCTGGGGTTTATAAGTATGATGGGAGGAAACATCTGCTTAGGTTAGTTAAGCAAGGTGATTTTAGGGAGGAACTCTACGTAGCTGCGATTAAGCAGGAATGGGTTAGAAACGCGCCGGTAAGTATAGTTATCTGCGCGGTCTTCGAAAGAACTACCTCAGTATACGGGGTTAGGGGGGAGGTTAGGTACGTACCGATGGAGGTTGGCCACGCAGGTCAAAACATATACTTAATGTCTACCGCGCTTGGTTACGGAGCGGTGGTTGTAGGGGCTTTCATAGATGAAGACGTATCTAAAGTAATCAACGCAGGCGTTAATGAAGTCCCTATGTACATAGTACCTATTGGAGTTCCTAAAACCCCCTACAGAACCACCTTCAAAGATATAGAGAACTACATAATTAAAGCGAGAGGTGGTTGAAAACGTCTAGAGCTCTTAAACTAGCTCTTTTAATTGTTGAGACTTCATCAATACCCCTCTACGTAGTTATAACAGCCTACATACTAACGGGGTATCAAATACTCTTCAAGGAAGTGAGGCTAATCCCTAAAGCTGAAGTAATACACACAGACCCACTTTTAAGAACCTCCTTAATCATTTTAACCTACCTACACTCAATCTCAGGGTTAAACATCTTAATCAATCGAAGAGTGAAGAATAAAGCCTTAAAAACGCTGCTAGAGTATATAGCCTTAATAGCTACAACGACCTTATTAGCAATCCCACTAACGCTAGAGCTGGTTAGATTCGCTAGGTAATCCATAACCGTTTTAATGTAAGTTACTGTAGATGTTTCACGAGGGAATTAAGTACATAGGGTCTGACTTCATCATATCTATCTCCGCTCTATCTCTCCACCAAACCACCTTAAGCGAGGATGAAGTCTCATTGATTAGGTGTTATCCTTACCTTCATCTCCTCATCAAATCATTAACCTAACCCTTTTACTTCTACACTTTATAAGTATTACGTCATAAGAAATTAAAACAAACAATGGAACAACATCTTCATGGCTCTTTATGTTTGTTTCAATTCCAGTCCTCAAGAAGTGACCTATAAGCTTAAAAGTTTAAAAGGCTATGTGAGTGATGTTGCCGGTGTGTTGCTGAGTTAGATTTTTGTGTATATCTCCACACCTAATTTTTTAGATGCCTCGATCGCTTTCTCTTCAGCATATGGTGTCACTATGATTAGTCTTTCAGGTTCTCTTCCTGTTTTCTCCTTATATAGTTCTGCCTTCCTCTTGAATTGATATACGTCTGACGCTCTAACATGTGATGATACTTCAATTAATGTAAGTTTTCCATCCTTAATCGCTATATCTACTTCAACTTCGCTTGGGTAACCAAACACCACGCCTCTCTCGTCATACGTTACCCATTTTTCAACTTTAAGCCCTAACTCCTTCTCCAATACTCCTCTTAAGCCTTCTCTAAACGCTTCCTCAGCCATCAACCCCCACCTAGCACCTAAAGCAGATATGTGTCTATTAACAAGCTCAAACCCTTTATTCATGTCTTTTCTAAGTTCTATGAGTTCTTCCTCATGTCGGTCGAGTCTTTTAAGGACTTCTTTTATCACTTCCTCATGTCTGTCAAGCCTTTTGAGAATTTCCTGTAATACTTCCTCATGGTGGTCGAACCTCTTAAGCATTTCTTTTATTACTTCTTCATGACTATCAAGTCTCTTGAGGATTTCCTCTATCACTTCCTCGTGCTTATCAAGTCTTTTAAGGATTTCTTCTAAACCTATTAAACCAGCTACAGCATATCTAAACTCCTCATCCTCCTTCAAAAGCTTCAATATCTTAGACTTAAGCTCCGCAACCTCCATCACTTAACATCTCTATCTAATTACGTAATTATAAAAGGAAATATAAATCGCCTTCGTTTAATATGCTCTTACAATCAATTGTAGTAGACGTAGCAGGTAGTTAACATCTGTGAAGACCTATTATGGTAAGATTTTATAAGTTATTTGTTAAGGGTATTTGGAAGTAGTGCTTGATATTTAGGTTTTTACTGCCTAAAATTTATTAAGTATGTTGTTCTTAGGTTATGGGTGGTGTTGTGAAGTTGTCTAGGCTTAGATGGTGTGTGTTACTTCAGCTTGCTAAGGCTTGGAGGTTTGGCTTAAGTGTATCTATATCTCGTGTGATTAAAGTGTTTAACTTAAATTCTTCGCTGGTATATGGGTTTCTTCGTGAGCTTGAAGAAGATGGTTTAGCTGAAAGAACTCAGCGTGGATGGTGGGCTTTAAGTAACACTCGTAGGGCGAGGGTTCTTGCTGAATATATTCTGGAGTCGGTTAATGATGGAATACATGATTATTGGGTTAAGCACGTTCCGGAGGTTTACTACTATATTGCTGAGCCTCCTAGTGTAGAATGGCTTGGTTACCCTAGTGAAGCGCTTGTGATAGTTGATGAACGTCTTAAGAATGGATTAAAACCTCCTAGCGGATATAGAGTTATATATACTGATATGAGGGGGCGTAGATGGAGGTATGAATGGAGTTTAGGATATTCAAGAGGGTTACCTGAGCAAAGCATAGCAGATCTTTTAAGCTATGATTCCTCATATCCTGTAGAGCAGTATATACTATCCAACATAAGTCGGGTAGACCTCGATGAAGTAGCTAAGAAAGCTACTGCGAAAGGGCTTAAAAGACTTTCAACGTTCTTAGCTTTCCTTAGGCTAGCTACGGGTAAGCTGTTACCTACAGGCTTTAACTACCTAACATTACTGGATGAGGGGGTACTTAACGAAAAACTAAGTGAGTATACGATGTTAATATTTGCGAACAACGTAGCTGAGGAGAGGAGGTTATAGAGCTTGAGCGATGCTTCCTACAGTGAAGGAGGTGATGAAGGTAACTTAGATAAGCTACTGGAGGAAACCCGTTTAAGGCTTAAGACATTAGTACCTGATTACTCGCAACTACCTATTATTACTCGTAAACTACCTGGAGTTGAATACGGCTTAAAGAAGTGGGAACTTAACAATGTTGAAAGAGGTTTAGAGAGAGTATGGCATATAATGAGGTTATTACGTCTTCTCTCCAGGTACTTTGGTGAGAAGCTATTCTTCGGCGGCGGCTCAATTTTAAACTATATATACATGGTTAAATATCGTGAGCCGCCTAGACTTACATTCGTTCTCGACTCAGCTTGGTATAGGGAGGTGAAGTCTAAGAGGGTTATACTAAAAGAGATGGCGGGATTTAATAAGTGGTTAGCTGAGAACGGCGCTATCCTAGAGGTGCCTACATCCACCTCGAAGAAGGTAACGCTACTCTTAGTTGAATACGATGTCGAGAAAGACTTCTTCCCAGAGCTTCTCTCACTACGTATGCCCGTTATAACTAGGTTTGACGGTAGGCCCTTCCATGAATTTCTTAATATACGCGACTACAACGTCATAAGGATGCTTCGAAAGGTATTCAACGAAGTCCTCGGGGTTGAGGATCCGCGAATAGACTACGTAAGGTTTGAGGTTTCATTAAACCCAGCGGGTATGCAGAGGGAGGAGGTGATGTTGGAAGACTTATTTGGTTTAAGTATTAAAACATGGATCACTTCTCTTGAATATCAGTTAGCATCTAAGATAACTTATAAAGTTGGTAGGGAATTCGGGGCGGCTCTAGAGTATAATCTTCATGACATCCTTAAAGCGGTTTTAGACCTTAGGCTACTTAAGTACGTAGACTCCAGTGAGGTTAAGAAGTATGTTGAAAACGTATCATACAGCATAGTGGAACACAACCTGAAAAGCCTTCTAAAACCTGAGGGAAGGAAGTTATGGGACGTAAACTATCACTACACACTCATTAGAAGGAAGTATACCTTAGAGCAGCTAGTAGGGGAAGTTGAAGCACTTCTAGAGAATGTGTTAAGATAACAGTTCTAAAAAATTGTTTTAAGTGATGGCTTAACTACCGACACTTAATGAGTGTTATTGAGGATAGTGTTTTCAATCATCTTACTCGCGTGACTCCTAAAAGTATACCATGCCTAGATTTTCAGTAGTTCATGTTCTTTTATGAATCTTTTATACCAACCCTCGTAGAGCTTCTTCGTTACTATATGTAGCTCTATAGGTGCGTCTATACTTCGATATACTCTCGTCATGATCTCGTACTTCTTATCTGTTTTCTCGGTAATTACTAGGATATCTATATCGCTTGCGACCGTGTAGTTCCCGCGGACAACCGAGCCGAAGACGTAGACTTCAGCTTGCGGATCAAATTCCGTAACTATTTTCTTCACTTCCTCGGCAATTACCCTGTAGTTCTCGAGTGTTTTAAGCTCCTTCGGCAACCCGTTTAAACACCTCCTTCACAAACTTCATTAAGTCCCTCGCCTCAGCATCCTCATAAATTATTGGGAGGTAGCGTGAAGTTATGTATGCCTCCTCAAGCCTAGCGATGTCAAAAACATACTAACGAAAAAGTTTATAAACCTTTCCACTCCCGCCATAAATAACGAAGGCTTTCGGTTGTAGCGTAATAAGCCTATTTATAAGAAGGTCTTATTAATGTCTCCCTTGCTTTCAACCTTTTTCGGTTGCTTCACCGCTTCTCAAAGACTTAGATCACCTACTATTTCTGTCGGGAGGCTTCGAAAGTTTTAAGCCCATCATAAATAAGGTATTTTGTGAAGTTACCGTAAAATATGTATTTTACCAACGTTATGTTAATGTTAAGGGGTGAGAGACTTTAAAGGGGTATGACGAAGTATTTGAGGTTTTTGACAAATACTACTTAAAGTATGATGCTTGGTACTTAAATAATCTTAACATTTCAGCATCTGAGAAGTTGTGTATTAGGCTTCTCGCACCCTATGGTATTATCTTAGATATCGGTGTAGGCACGGGGATCCTCACTAGCGGCTTATCTAATACAATAGTTGGTGTAGATCCCGCTGAAAACCCGCTGAAGATCGCCAGCAATCGTGGTATTCTACCTGTGAATGCTTACGGCGAAGAATTGCCGTTTAGAGATGAAGCTTTCGACACCGTGCTTATTATAGTAACTCTATGCTTTACAGATAAACCACTTAACATATTGTTTGAAGCATATAGGGTTTGTAAAAGAGGCGGTAAGCTAATAGTGTGTGTTGTTCCACGTGAAAGTGCTTGGGGAAGATACTATTTTTTAAGGAAGATACGCAGTGAAAGCGTATTCTATGAGTATGCAAGGTTCTATAGCGTGAAAGAAGTAGAAGATATGATGCGTTATGTAGGGCTTAAAATAAAGCGATACTGCTCGACACTGACTTACGATCCATCTATGCCACCTTATATCGAGTACCCTAAGCTGCAGAAAGACGAGGAAGCCGGATTCATATGTGTGGAAGCTATAAAGGAATGAAACGATCTTAGGCTACCTCCATCAATAACGATAACTATCCCAGTTATGAAGCTTGCCTCTTCTGAAGCTAGGAACACTATTGTATTTGCTATATCTGATGGCTTACCTAACCTACCTAAGGGCATGGCCTCAATTATAACTTCAAGTGTTTGCGATCCGATAGGGTCTGGAGCTATCACGTCAACCGTTATGTTGAAGGGTGTTAACTCTAAAGCTTTCGTAAACCCTATTATTCCTGCTCTATTTACTGTGAATAATGCGTTGGTATTGGAAAGCCCACAAGCCCTTGCTATCGACAATACGTTGATTATCCTGCTGTATCTTGCTTAACTATCGTAGGTTCTGTAAACCTAGTGAATAGAAACGTGCCTTTTTAAGTTTACGTTGATTACCTCATCTCAATCCTCCCCACTCATTTCTAAGAATGGCTTAAATGGGTATATGCCTGCGTTATTAACAAGCATGTCTACCTTAACGTTGTCCCTCTTCGACAGATCTCTGACGACGTCAAGAGCTCTAACGTTAAATCTCTCCGCTTCCTGAGATACTTCGTGAACTTTATCCATTAAATCCACCAGAACTACGTCAGCTCATTCACTTGCTAACTCGAGAGATATCTCCCTACCTATACTCATAGCAGTGCCGGTTATTAAAGCCGCTCTACCTTTAAATTTAGAACTCAATTAACTCACTATGATGTACATGGATATATATCATGTTGGAAAGTTTATAAGGCTCCGTTAGGATCTTCAGATATAAAAACTAAGTTTTAAAACAACAGCAACTACTTAATCGTTATCTAATATCAGAGAATGTTATGCGAACGTAATTGAAAGTTAATGAAGTAATTAAACTATGTGGTGAGTTCCTTAACGTATGACTGCAGGCCTCTATTCTCTATCCTATATATTTTGTCGGCTATGTCCTTAACTTTCTCCTCATGTGTTACTATGATTATTTGTTTTAGGTTGCTCGCTACCTGCTTAAGTATTTCGAAGAGTTTCTCTCTGTTCTCCTCGTCTAGGTAGACCGTAGGTTCGTCAAGTATTATAGTTGATACTTTACCCATGAGCATCTCAGCTAGGGCTAGTCTTAAAGCTATCGCTATGCTTACCTTCTCACCTCCTGAGGCGTTCTTAACGTTTAGCTCTTCATCGTTTACATAGTAGCTTATGTTATATTCATCATCTATTTTTAATCGCTCTATACCTAGCTTAAACCCCTTAAGTATTTCGTTAGCTCGCCTCTCAAGTTCCTCCCTAGCTTTAACAGTTAACTTCTTAGCGATTACGCCGTCCCTACCTAAGTAAGCCTCGCTAAACTCTCTTAAAGTCTTAACGACTTTCTTCCTCTGCTCTATATCCTCAAGAGCTTTCCTTAACTCCTTAATCTCCTCAGCGATTCTAACCTCCCTATCGCATATTTCCTCAAGCCTCCCCTTAATAAGCCCAACCCTCCTATTCAAGTCGTTTAACTGATTCCTCAAAGCGTTTACGTGATTAACTACCCTACTTAAGGAGTTGTTTATAGCTGACCTCACTTTAATTATATCGGATCTACTTACGTTTAAGCTTAACGTTACGCCAGTAACTGAAGCGTAGGAGTTGAACTCATTAAGTAAGCCCTCCACATCCAACTCTAATTCAGTAACGTCGCCTAACTCAGCCTTAAGGTTTTCTAACTCAATTGAAACCTTAGTGAATTCTTCCTTAAGTTTAAGGAGTTGATCTACGCATTCGTTAAGCTCCCTACTTAAGCTTAACTCGCCGCAGAGCTTTACAGCCTCGGAAGCCAGCCTTTCCTCCTCCTCACGAGCCCTCCTTAACTCCTCACTTAACGTCTCTTCAGCCGTAAGTAACCTCCTAAACTCCCTCTCCATAGCTTCAACTTGCTTAACTGTTTTCAATAAAGCATCCATTTCTCTCTTTAGATCCGCCAGCCTCACTTTAAGGTTTTCAGACTCTTCGATAAGGTGTTGACGTATTGACGTAGGGTCTTTAATTAATGACCCGCATATAGGGCATTTACTTGATTCACTAACCTTATTTAAGTACACGTTATATAGGTCTATTAAGGACTCCACCCTAGCTATGTCGTTGGTGAGGGCCTCACCCCTAGAGTTTAAACCCTCCTTTAACTCCTCTAAGTCTTGCTGGCTGGATACCCGCCTACCGAAGAGTTCCGAAGCTTTTGAAGTTAACGAGTTTAAATCGCTTCTTAACTTATTAATTCGTGCGGTTACGTCACTAACTGATTTACGTGCCCTAACGAGGTTTTCTGGACTCCACGCACTTAAAACCTTAAGTTCATCATATCTTGATTTAAGCTCTTTAAACCTACGCATTATTAAAGCCTGTTCAAACATATCTAAAGCTTTAACGGCGTTGCTTAAGTCGCTTCTCTCACGCTCGGCTTTATCTATCCTCTCCTCAAGCTCTTTCAACTCTTTAGATAGCGCTTCATATTCTTTCTGAAGCTTCACAACCTCCTCCTTAACCCTCCTCTCCTCCTCCTGAAGTTTAGAAAGCCTTACCCTCCTATCGCTTTCCTCAGCCGTTAAAACCTTCTCTTTAGAGTTTAACGCAGTCTTAACTACTTCGAGGGCGTTGATTAGGTTTTCCAAACCGAATAGGCTTAATATCTCTTCACGCCTCTCCGAAGGCTTTAAATCTATTATCTTAGTTAACTCGTCTTGAAGGCTTAATATCGTGTTCCTAACTAAATCAACAACGAGTTCATGCCTACTAACCCCTAACAAACTCGATATCTCTTTAATCACTGGGTTGAAATTCACAGCTTTTAAAACCTCCCCACCCTCCTTAATCTCGTAAAGCCTTACTGAATCGCTACCGTCAAGCGATACCTCCCTCACAACTTTAAAACTACGCCCACCAACCTCGAAGACAACCGCTATAGAGCCTTTCCTATACCCCCTATGTAGTAAGGACTCCTTCCTACCCTCCCTAACGCTGTACTTCGGCGTTGGGAATAACGCGACGAAAAGCCCTTCAACAACCGATGACTTACCGGCTCCGTTAGGACCTACTAAAGCGTTCACGCCCTCCGTGAACTCCAGCTCTGAATTTCTATGAGATAGGAAGTTATTTAGGTATACCTTCTTAATAATCACTTCCTCCTCACCAACTCCTCAAGTTTTTTATAGAGGCTTCTATCCTTAACCAACAGCTCCAGAATTAACTCCACGTCTTTATCGCTGGTTGAACTAACTAAAGCCTGAACCAACTGTGTGATGCCCTCATCTTTAAACGTTTCTTTAATGACCGCATCTAAACTAACTGTAGATACGCCCTCACCACGGCCCTCCCCAACCTCGAGTTCCCCACCTTCAGCTGTTTTAGTCAGTATTCGAAAGTCGGAGATTAACCCCCTCTCAACAGCCCTACTTAACTCCGTTCTAAGCTTCTCAGCTTCAAACCTGCTTAATTTAGATGTGAGCTCCACGTACAGGATGGGCTTCTTAACTAGGTTGTGACTTCCTAACCTACCTAAGCTTTGCTGAAGTTCGTTAACGTTTTTAATCACTAACTTCGCAAACCTTCTAAACCTCTCTAAACGTATGTGTTGAAGTACCGCTTCAGAACCACTTAAATCAACTAAAACAACGTATCTCTCATCCCTATATTCTTGAATGTCTTGAGCTTCTGTAGAGCCTGGGTATACGATAGGCGGGTTTCTAATGTTTGGATATACGTAGTTTATGTGGTAATCCCCTAAAGCCACGTAGTTATACTCTTTAACAGGTAGTTGAGTTATTGAGATGTGATAGCTGGGTAAGCCCAACTCCTGAAGCAGTATATGCGCTATGAGGATCTTCTTACGTGCTTCAGGGGGTTTAACCTTACTTAAGACTTCCTTAGCCATAGAGCCTTCGAAGTAGGGGATGCCGGTAACCCCTAAGTCCCCTGAGTTAAGCTTAACCACTTCGTTTTTTACGTCGCCTGGAGACTCACCTAACGAGTGAGCAAGCCCTAACTCCTTAAGTACGTGTATTGGTGAGGCTCCAGCACGTTTAGCCATGTCATGCTGACCCGCCACAACAATGAACTTTATGTTCCGTTCTCTCAACTTGTTTAAAGCCTTAACTGCGTATACGTAGGGTCTTGGAGGAGGTCTGAAGTCGTCGAATAGATCTCCTGAATGTATTACGGCGTCTACATGTTCTTTAATCGCTATATCTATAGCTTCATCGAAGACTTCGTAGAAGTCTTTCTCCCTCTCGAAACTTCCAGTAAAGGGTTTTGAAGAGCCTAAATGCGTGTCTGAAACGTGAAGTAGTAACATCCTTAAACCACCTTATCTTAAAGCTCCGTTAAGGAGCTCCTCTCCTTAGCTTTAGAGGCTTCGGAATTACGCTCTATTAACTTGTCCCTCCATACACTCACTACTTTAGGTGAGGCACCTAACTTCTTACCTTCGTGTTTATCTATGTGAGCGTAAACAGTGAACCTCCCCACCCACTCACCAACTAAGATCGCGTGTCCCGGCGGGAAAGAAGGCATTAAGTTGGAGTACTCCTCGCTTAACACGTCTGAAAACTCAACTACTTTATTTCTATCCATGGTTTGAACTAACTTGAAGAAGGCGAAGTTCTGAACCTGCGATACTATCGCTGGGTCTAAAGTCCTCGGTCTCTGACTAACTATAGCTAACATAGCCCCGAATTTCCTGCCCTCCCTAACGAACCTCTGGAGGGCTTCCTTAGATTCCGTATGTCTATTCTCACTTAAGAATATGTGGGCCTCCTCAACAACCAGGAGTGTTGGGATCGCCCTCCTCTCCTTCAAAGACCAGAGCAGGTCTTCAGCGATTACCTTAAGCATCCAGTCCTGCTCGCTATCCGTTAACTCGGAGACGTCCACATCTATTATCCTCTCAGGCGCTATTAACTCACTAACTTCAGGCATGTCTAGGCTTGTTTTATGCCATTCGAAGAAGTCCTCTATCTTATCTATTATGTTATCCCTTAGCTTATCGTCTTTAGGTACGGCTTTAATCACCTCGCCTTTAAGGAGTTCCTCATAAGCTTGTATTTCGCTTAAGTCACCACCTACCGCACGTCCAGACGCTTTAGCTAACTCAACCACAGCTTTAGATAGGGGTATCCCCTCCTTCGAAGCCTTCTCTAAGATCCTACCGTTTAAACTTTTTATCGCGTTCCTCAATATCCTCCTTTGCTTGGTTGCCCCCGGCTCGGAAATTATGAACATCGTAAGCAATCTAATAGGGGTTTTAATTAAGTTTATGCTTGCTTCGTAAGACACGACCTCAACCCTACCTGGGTTCTCGCTTTCCAACTTATACTCGCCGTGTGTGTCGAAGATCACTACGCTACCGCCTAATCCAGCCACCCTATCCGCTAAGACCGCTATGAAGTTGCTCTTACCTGAGCCCGTAACCCCAGTTACTAAGAGGTGCTTTACTAAAGCGTTTACGTTAACCCTAACTTCAATGTCTTCTTCGTGGCCGGCTAGAGAACCCACTCTAATGCTTTCCTCCGGGTCTTGCCTGTAGATCTTGCTGAGGTGTTGTGGGGTTGCTAAATATACTTTAGTTTCAGGCGGGGGTGGGTACGTAGGTACTGAAGGCCTGTCTTCAGTTATGTCCGCTATGAGTATAGCGTCCATTACGGACTCCCGCTTAAGTTCTAAAAGCTCTGGAGCTTCAACAACTACTGTGGGGATTGACGTAGGGGGTTTACTCATCACAGGCGTTAAAGACTTGAATTGAGTTGCGCCTATAAGACCTACTACATCCCTCCTCATGACGTTCTTAGATCTTGGGTCTTTAACCTGGTAGTTTAAGTATACATACGTCCCTACGGGTAAGGGATACCTAGCCTTAACGCTTATCCTCGTCGGTGAGGACTCCTCACCAACAACGCCTACCTCAGTTAGGTTCTGAACGCTCATGTGAACTCACCCAACACTTCACGTCCTGAAAAGATGTTTCCGTAGCCTAACTTCTGCATTACTGAGGTTACTTCAGAGTTTTTGAGTTTGCTTGTGGCGTGGGCTATCCGCAGAGGTTCTGGATATCCGTTGCTGGAGTATTTCATAACCGTTGATAATATCCTACGTACTTCATCAACTTCCTTAACGCCTGGGATGCTTACTTGATAGTATGGACCTCCGTATCCAAGGCTGACGTAAGTTACTGTCATCGGTATAAGCCCTGACACGTCGAATTCCCTCCTATTTAACGGGGGCGGTAACTCATCCTTACCGACGACTATAGGTTCTATTATGTGAGGCTCTAGAGGTAGTTTTAAAGTGTTTCTAAAGTAGTTTAATACAGCTACGTCGTTTACCTCCCTACTAACTTTAGGGTCTTTAAACCATTCCCTAGCGTAGTAATTCAGCTTTACAGACTTGGATATGAATACTAAAGTAGCTGATTGTGAAAGCCTCCTTAGGGAATCCCTGATGTCCTCCCATAACTTCCTCACTTCCTCCCTCTTCTCTTTAACGCCTTTAAGTCCGAAGCTTAAGAACGATATTAAAGAACCGTCTAACATAGCTATGTAGCCGGACTCACCATCCAGTAAGTCCTCAATAAGTTGTAGCTCGTAAAGTCTTGACCTCATCTTAACTATCCTCTCTATTACGTGATCAGGTACTGACTCCTTTTCTGTATGGGAGTGTTTCTCATAGCCTGCCTTAACTTTCAAGTCTGTTGAGGGCCCCCCGCCCGACCTACAGTACTTTAAACCAACTGCTTGGATTAAATATAGGGTTACGTAAGCAAAGCTTTTCTTAACGTAGCTTGAGTCGGAAGATAAAACGCCTTGAATATGTAACGCGTCGTTAGAGTCTAAACCCACGTACTTAACGTTCACGTCTTTAACTATCCCGCGAATGTTTCTTAAATCCTTATCTATGTCGGATAACGCCTCGAAAAGCTTCTCAACGGTTTCATCGTATAAAGGCAGTCCCACACACCCAACAAACACTACTAACCAACGTTTAAAACCTTCACTTACTTAAGCTAGTTTGCGGGGGCTTTAAAAGTATGACCTAAGGGTGGGGACGCGGCTTTAATCACTTTAAGTAAAGACCACGTTAAGTAATACTTAAGCGTAGCCGTCTCTCAACGTTAACGCTTAAGTGAAAGTAATGAGCGGTGGGGTGTTTTGAATGTGTGGATTGCAGTTCTTAAGGTTTTATTGAGGGCTACGGTTCTGTAGCGCTTTCCTCAATTATTAACGCTACCTCCTTAGGATCTATCGATGCTTTAACGCCTAAGGGAATTGTTATGTTTGGTTTTCCATGCCCGAATTTCACGCCTTTAAGTATGGGCTTATTTAAAGGTTTTAACACCTCCTCAAATACTTGATTTAATGTTAGGCTTTCCTCAGGGTTATCCGTCTCGCAGTTTGTGAAGTGTCCTAACACAATCCCAGCTGCTTGATCTAGCTTTCCAGAAAGCCTCAGCTGGGTTAACATCCTATCCACTCTATAAGGTTTTTCATTAACCTCCTCTAAAACAAGTATCTTGCCCTTGGTGTCTATCTCGTATGGTGTGCCGAGGGTTGAAACGATTAGGGATAGGTTGCCTCCCACGACCTCACCTTCAGCGAAGCCCTTAACCAGCATTTCCTCGCCGGCGATCTCCCCCAGAGGTTCTGAGGTTGTTAAAGCTTTAATTAGATATTCCTTAGTAACTTCATCTAGTTCCTCGCTAATGAACTCCACCGTAGGCATGGGGCCGTGAAACGTTATTAAACCGGCTTTTTGATTTAAAGCTATATGTAACGCGGTTATGTCGCTATACCCTAAAAGCACCTTAGGGTTTTTAGAGATTAAGCCGTAGTCAAGTAGGTTTAACAACCTTAAGGAACCGTACCCACCGCGAACAGCGAAAACAGCTGAAACTTCAGGATCTACGAACATATTCATTAGGTCTGAAGCTCTAACGCCGTCTTCACCAGCTAAGTAGCCATGCCTGAGGTAGCAAGACCTACCCACCTTAACCTTAAAACCAAACCCCTCAACAAACCTTACAGCACGTTCTAACTTACTCGGCTCCACCGGACGTGCTGGAGCTACAAACCCAATAACGTCACCCTTCTTCAAGGCTTTAGGCCTTACATACTTAGCCAAGGATAATACCTCCCTATCCTACCGTAGATATGCTTTCAACCCCTACCTAAATACTTAGTCAACAACCTTCTAGCAGTTAACGCCTGCCTACAGTCAGGACATACGTAGATATCAGTATGCATATATAAATCACCAACCCTTTTATTAATCTCAACAACTAACTTAACTGGTGTGAAGGCTCTACCGCAGACCTTGCAAGTAACCGTTCTAAACACAAGTTCCCGCATTACGTCCTTCAGGTTAAACACGCTTAGTTCGAATTTGTTTGTTGTTTTTATTGCTTTTTGTGGGCATGTTTGTACGCACATCCAGCAGAATATACATCTACCTATGAAGTATTTTAGTATTGTTTCTTTTTCGTTTACTTCTATTGTTAATGCTTTTGGCGGGCATATCCTAACGCAAGCACCGCAACCAACACATTTAACAGGATCGATCTCAATCAAACCTCTAAACTCAGAAGTAACTAAAGAAGACTCAAAAGGATACCTCCTAGTAACAGTACCAACAGTAGCTGAAGCTTTAAGAACCTTCAAAAACTTAACCACTAACTACCACCCTTAACACTTAACTTAATTAACGGTACCCTCTCAATCTTACCTGTTTTTATGTTTATTTTTATTGCTCTGTCTGTGCATGAGAAGCATGGGTCTATGCTTGCTATTGTTATTGGTGCGTCAGCTAAGTCAACACCTCTTAACATCGTGGGTACTGCCTGTAGGTTTTGATACGTTGGGGACCTAACTCTCCATCTATAGGGTCCATACATGCCGGTAATCACTAAATGTATTACTTCGCCTCTTGGTGCTTCAACGTTTCCTAGCCCTAGCTTCATTGGCTGTGGTTCCCATGAATTAACTTTGATTTCGCTACCTGATGGTATTGTGTCGAGTAGTTGTTCTATTATGTTTATTGATTCGTATACCTCATCTATTCTTACTAACGTTCTAGCTAGGTTATCGCCTTCACTATACGTTGGTATTGAAAAACTTACGAAGTGGTAGGCGCCGTAGGTGTAGTCCTTCCTAACATCCCTACTAAGTCCTGAACCTCTAGCCGTAGGCCCTACCAACGAATAAGCTCTAGCCTCACCACCAGGTAAAACACCAGTACCCGATAACCTCCTCCTAACCTGAGGTACGTTAAGGAGAACTTCGGCAAACCCTTTGTAATCCTTCCATACTTCTTTTAGTGTTTGTTTTGTTTTTTCTATTTTTTCTTTGTTTATGTCTTTTCTTACCCCACCTACTAAGTTTATTCCGTATGTTTTCCTACTACCTGTTAATAACTCAGATAAAACCATAACCTTCTCCCTAATCCTCCAAGCATACATAAAGCCTGTGTCGTATCCTAGCAAATGTGCCGCTATCCCCAGCCATAGTAGGTGGCTATGTATTCTTTCCAGCTCTAGTATTATTGTTCTTATGTATTGTGTTTTTTCAGGTACTTCAATGTTTAAAGCTTCTTCAACAGCTTGAGTATATGAAACAGAATGAACAAAACCGCAAATACCGCAAATCCTCTCAGCAAGAAAAGGAATCTGGTCATAACCCATGCTTTCGCCTAGTTTTTCAATACCTCTATGAACCATAAAACCAACATATCTAGCGTCAACGACCTTCTCTTCCTTAATATACAGCTCGAAATACTCCGGTTCGTGAAGTGCTGGGTGGTAAGGACCTACAGGTATTAAAGCTACTTCTTCAGCTCCTACTTCAAGGGCTTTCTCACGTACTTGTGGTTGATATAGTTTTTTTATTTCTTCTGTTGTTATGTCTTTTTTTAGTGGGTGTATTTCTTCAGGCCAATCATCAGGTAATACAAGCCTTTTAAGAAACCTACCACTAAACTTAACGCCCATTAAATCATGAGCCTCAAGCTCATACCAATCACAAGCCTTAACAACGTCGGAAATGGAGGGTATTTCATAATGTTTTGATAGAGCCGCAGGTATCTTAACCTCTAAGATTACGTTTACTCCCTCCCTATCTAAGCCGAAGACGTAGTAAAGCTTAATTGAGTCGTTAATTAACTTCTCATCCGACGCTACCATAGTTCTTAAGTATACGTCCTCCTCAGACTGTAGGGCTTCAGCTACTTTACGTAGGCATTCACTTTTCACAGACACTTTAACTGTTTTATCATGTATGAATTCTATCGACGTATGTGGCCCGCATAAGTCCTTAATCCTATTCAACACCTTAACTGTTTGGGTTTCCCCGCCTTCTTTAATTAGTAGCTGCTTAACCATGATAGAATCACCAAGAGGGAAATAATGATGAGTGTGGTTGTCGTAAGGGTTTTCAAGCTTAAGTCTATTCTAGTCCTACCAAGTAAAGCCGCTGTAAAGCCGTAACTTAAGTAGATCATTAAGCCGAAGGTTACGTTCGCCGCTAGTTTTATTGCGGGGTTTGTAAGGGATGTGAATGGGGTTAGGATTAGATACGCGGTGATGAAGCTTAATAAGTACTTCTTAAGTATGTGTGTGTATGAATATATGCTTAGTAAAGGACCGCTTAACTCTATTAAAACCCCGCTAGCTAGTTCAGGTTCTGCTTCATGAATATCGTAGGGCACCCTACCACTGCTTACGTACGTAGTGATTACGACTAACGCAACACTAATTACGTAGGAAGTTATTAGCTGAGGGGACGTGTCGCTGGTGAGGTTTTTAAGAGCTGTTATTGAGTACAGCACACCTACGAAAAAGCCTACCTCATTAACTACTTGAAGCAGGATTTTCCTAAAACTACCCACTACCGCGTAAGGGTTTGAAGTCGTTAACGACGTTAAGGATATTAGTACGTGCGACCCAGATATTAACAATACAGTTAACGCTAGGTTTGCCGGGGTGAAAACATCTTGAGCGACAATCCAGATAGTGGAGGCTGTGGCGGTGACAGCCGTCACTAAAGCTATTGAAGATATGGTTAAGGTTAATTCAGCGCCTTTAGGAACTATTAACTCCTTAACCGCGAGTTTACGTAAGTCGTAAAACGTCTGAAGTATGGTTGGAGGACCTACTCTAAACTGTATTTTAGCCCTTACTTTCCTTTCAATACCGTCAGCTAGTGGGGGAATTAAAAGCGAGAGAGTTACAACAACCGCTTGAAGGATTAGTGTGGGAGTATCCATGCGTAAAACACCATCATAAGTAGTGAAGCTACGAGGAGGAAATCCACATATAGAGACATAACAGCTAAAGCGTCCTCCATAACTGCTTGAAGACCTGCTACATATCTTGTAAAGATTCCGTAGGCTCTTACTACAGCGCTTTCTGAGTGGCTAAAGCGTTTATAAGCCTCGCTGGCTGAGCCTATGATTAGATTCACGAAGGAGTTCTCAAGGTCTGAAAAGGTCAGCGTAGGTCGTGGGAGTTTTTCAACCTTAGCTTCCTCACTAGGTTTAAAAGCCTTAGTTAAAACAGATCTTAACTTAAGCAACGCATACATTAACTTCAGCATTAGGGAGTTTATAAAGCGAGGTTTTACTACGGCGGGTTCGCTACTCATTAAACACTCCCTCCTAACCATAGGGGTTTTGACAAGATGTTCTTAACGTATGTGTAGGCATACCACATAACGGCTAAAGCTAACGTACTTAAAACAAGTAAAGACGCTGTTAACGTAGAGCCTAAAGCGTGAAGGCCTAACACAATCAGCGTTGGGAACGTAGCTACGACATTCATTAAAGACATCGTAAAATCGCTTGACTCCAGCTGGGGAACGCCCCTAACCTCACTTGGGGGTTTCACCTTAATCGCCCCCCAGTAAGTCAGCATGTATCTACTGCCGTAAGCAGCTGATAGAGCTAGCCCAACAGCTAAAACACTCACTAGTAAGACCCCTACAGGAGGTGAGTTAAGTATGGCTTCAGCGAAGCCTGTGAAGACCAAGACCTTACTGACGAACCCTAAGGATGGCGGTATGCCTATGAGGGACATAGTGGAGATTAAAGCTGAGTAGGTGGGTTTAGGCGCTACCCTCCCTAAGTAACCGAGTTTAGGAAGTTCTCTAGTGTGTGTTAAAACCTCAACAACGCCTGAGTTCATGAATAAAGCTGCTTTAAATATACCATGCGCTAATGAGTAAAGTAAAGCACCCGTAAATAAGACGTCTAAGTTGAATAACCTATACGTGGTTAAAGCCAAGACTATGATGCCTGTGTTTTCTATGGTGCTATACGCTAACACCCTTTTTATGTCTGTCTGCGTTAATGCTTGTAAACCACTATATATTACAGTTATCGAGGATAGGAAGGTAAGCAGGTATAGCGTGTAGTCCGTTGAAGGTACTGAAGGTATAATCCTAAATATGCCATAGATGCCCATCTTAACCATAACACCTGATAAAACAGCTGAAGCCGGTGCTGGAGCTAGTGAGTGAGCGTCTGGAAGCCAGAAATGAAACGGAGCAACGGCTGCCTTACCTAAAAAACCAAGTAGTATAAGCGTGTAAAACGCTGGGTTAACGTCAGTTAAGATTTTGTTTAACCCATTCACGGGCGTTAAGAAGGCTTCACCTAAACTTAACTTGCCGGCAACCACGCCTAACATAGTTAATAAAGCAATGTCTGAAGGTATCATAGAGATTAAAAGATATCTTAAACCAGCGACTAAAGTCCTTCTCTCAACTTCATAAACTATGTTGAAGAAGCCTATTATCTCCGCGAAAAGCCAAGCCATAATGAATATGGAGAGCTCGGTAGAGATGAAGACGAAGTATATGCTGAATACGAACGTATCTATCAATGAAGTAAGTCCTCCCCCACCGTATTTAACGCGTTCGTATGTCTGCGTGTAGACAGTTAGGAAGGCGCCAACCAACAGGCATAAAACCGCGAAGACCTTCGAAATTACGTCTAAGCCGCTATAGTAAAAAAGTGTGAACCCGATTAAGATTGCGTATATAAAAACCTTCACATACGCTTTAAAACCGTTTTTTATGAGGGAATTAACTGTAATGACGGCTAAAAACGCTACGGTGGTTACCACGTATTGCTGAGGGATTAAACCTACCTGCGATGTTAGGTTTTTAATAATCATTTAAACACCTATTTAACGTGGCCTGCGAAGAATATAGTATGTTTTAAAAAGTCTATCTTCACTAACGTGTATTCCTCGCTTAGAACGAGTTTCTTACCTTCTATATTGTATAGAACGTATTTAGGTCCTTCTTTTTCGAGGAGGATTACGTCGTTCAATAAAGTTTCTTCGGTGTTGTTTTTAATTAATATTGCTTTAGATTCACACATTTAAATCCCCTTAATATTTACTGTTTACCGTAGTTTTTATACTTTATAATTTTCTTAGATAGCGCTGAAACGTCTTCATATATGATTGAGTTTTTAGGTATGCTGTCCAGCCCTAAACCCTTAACTTCAAGAGTCGGTATGTTGGGGTCGTACCTCACTATAAAATACGGTACTTCACCCTCTTTAAAAACTTCGTTGAAGACGTGAATGGCTTCCCTTACCTTAACCACTTTATTTAACACGACTATGTTGTTAACGACGTTTAACTCCTTAGCTAAGTCCACTAACTTCTTAGCTATTTTAAGGGATTTCACCGTGGGTTCCGCCACGGTTAAGTTTAAATCGAAACGCTCAGCTAAGCCCCTACCGAAGACTTCAGCACCTGCTTCAGAATCTACTACGATTATCTCGTCTTTGCGTGTGAAGAGCCGAAGCAGTAAAGCCTTACCTAAAGCTATGGCGGGGCATAAACAACCTTCTTTACTAGCGTCTATACTTCCTAGCACTAGGAGCCTCAGCTTATCGTTTATCTTCACTGCGTACTTATCGACTAGGTCGTCGACTTGAGGCGTTAGAGAGAAGAATATCCCCCACCCCTCCCCGGGCCTGGCTCCCGTGCGTTCCTCAATTAAAGACTCGTTCTTAGATATGGGTATTATCTCCTCATGTTTGGCTAAGCCTAGGCTTTGACCTATGTTGGGGACTGAGTCAGCGTCAACAACTAAAACTCGATATCCGTTGCTTGATAGGGTTAAAGATAGGGCGGCCGCTATGGTTGTTTTACCAACGCCTCCCTTACCAGACACTAGTATCTTCATAATCAAACCGTGACGACTTCTTCAACTCTAATCTAATCTAATACTCTGTAGAAGTTGAGGTTTTAAATGTTTAAAAACGTGGTGGGGTTAGGTAGGCCAGCCGAGCTTCCTACGTTTCTCCATAATAACGTTTAGTAAGGTCTCAGCAGCTTTCTCCGGGTCTGGTTCTACGTAGAACTTACCTCCTAGAAGACCTTCAACATCCTCTGTAAGGATTTTAGTTACTTTCTGACTACCTAATACTGGGGGTACGGTGCCTAAATGTACGAAGACTCCGGAAGCTATGAAGTACGTTCCTATACTTACGGCTTTCTCACTCATCCACTCAGGCGCTGAACCAACTACGGGTAGGTCAGGTATGTCAACACCTAATCTTTCGGAGATCGCTTTCAACACTATTAAAATCCTCGAGCAGTCTACGCAGCTACCCATATGAAGACATGGCGGTATGCCTAAAGCCTCGCAAACCTTCCTTAGCCCGGGGCCTGTGTATTTAATCGCGTCTAACGTTAGGAGTCCGTGCATAGCCGCGGCTATAGCCCAACACCCAGTACCTACTACGAGGACGTCGTTCTCGATTAACTTCTTAGTTATGGTTATGTGGCTGTTGTTATGCTTTACTTTGGGGTTGTTACATCCTACGATTCCCGCTATGCCTTTGATTACGCCGTTACGTAATGCGTCGATTAGAGGGTCTAAACTGCCTCCTAACGCGTTTAAGATTGCTTCAACGCTGAATCCAGCAATCACCTCAGATTTATGCTTGGGTATGTAGACCCTCTCCTTAGGTCTTGAGGGGTAGTTCTCTATGGCTAGCTTAACTATCTTCTCAGCTATTTCGTCCGCATGGGTTGGTTCAAACTCTATGTGTATGGCTCCGGGGATCTTCATCTTAGGCTCTGTAGTTATTATTTTAGTGTGGTAACATCTAGCTACATCAACTAAAGCAGGCCATACGCATTGGTAGTCAACTATCATAGCCTCTACAGCGCCGGTAATTATAACTAACTCCTGCATTAGGTAATTACCTACAGGTTGAATACCTAAGCGCATGAGGGTTTCATTGCCTGTGCAGCACATACCTACTACGTTAACCCCCTCCGCACCGAATTTCTTAGCGTATTCAAGCATTTCCTTACTCATAGCTTTCTCAACGATTTTCATAGAGAGTACTGGGTTATGGCCGTGAACGACTAGATTTACTGCGTCCTCCCTCAGCACGCCTAAGTTAGCGTAGCTTTTGAGGGGTTTCGGCGTCCCGAAGAGTATGTCGCTAAGTAGTGTAGCCATCATCGAGCCGCTCCAGCCGTCTGCTAACGCTGTTCTAACGCCGTGGGTTAGGAGGCTTAACGGGTCTGCGTCAACGCCCACGTGGGTTCTATGCATTGCTTCACATATCTCCCTATCTATGTTTCTAGGCATTACGCCTAACTTACTCCATAAGCTTAACCTCCTAGCCGGCGCTAGAGCCTTAACTAAGGCTAGAGGTTCTTCGTCCTGCTTGCCGAACTCCCTCTCGAGGATGTTAACTAGGTCGAGTAGTATTTCCTGGTCTGACCTGCCATCTACTTTAACGCCTAACGCTGTGGCTACGCTTTTTAATTTATCGCTATCCGTCACTTTATAAGCTTTCGTGAGGCCTTCGGCTGTAAACCTAGCTACTCTAACTATATCTCTCGCGTGGTCGCTGTGTGCTGCGGCGCCGGCGGCTATAGCCCTTAGTAAGTTCCTCGCTACTATAGTGTCTGCTGTAGCTCCGCATACACCTCTTGAGGGTCCGTAACCGTAGGGGTCTATCCTGCATGGACCCATGTTGCAGTTCCTGCAGCAAACCCCTAACAGCCCAAACCCGCATTGAGGTTGTTGCTCTAGATATCTCTGCCATACAGTCGAGATCTCCTCTTCCTCCGCTTTCTCTATTAACTCAGGCACTCCAGGAGTTATCGATATCTTCTTGGCTGGCGGGAGTCTAAACCTTAAGTATTTAGTTCGTTCATCCATTTAAATCACCCCCAAGAAACTGATGAGTACATCTGCCGTAACTCAATAAGTTTAGACGGCGTTGTTTCCTCGGTGACTACCCTCA
This sequence comes from Zestosphaera tikiterensis, assembly GCA_003056265.1. GTDB lineage: Archaea > Thermoproteota > Thermoprotei_A > Sulfolobales > NBVN01 > Zestosphaera > Zestosphaera tikiterensis. Next base: position 71,737 of record NBVN01000006.1, read on the forward strand.
CGTAGACCTTACCCGGCGTTGCTTTACCGCTGACTAACTCCTTAGCTTTAGATGCGCTTAACTCCCTTAGGAAGTCTTCAAGATATCCATATCTTAACGCGCCTGTAGGGCATGCTTCAACACATGCGGGCATTAAACCCTTCCTAACCCTATCCACGCAGAAATCACATTTAACTGCCTTCCCCACAGCTACGTCTATCTTAGGATGGCCGAAGGGACACGCTAAAGAACACATGCCACACCCTATGCATTTAACAGCGTTAAGCAGTACGAAGCCTTCGGGACTTCTGTAAATTGCTTTAGTAGGGCATACGATCTCGCAAGGTGCTTCAGTACAGTGTTGACACCTCATGGGTATGCTGAATATAGTGTCAACAGGCACCACTCTAATCCTAGCTGAGGGTTTAGGGGTTTCTAAATGTGCGGTGAGTGTAGACTTAGTTATTGAGTGTTCTGTCGCGCAAGCTACTTCACATGCTTTGCAGGCTAAACAACGCGTAGGGTCTATAAATATGACGAGCTGTGAAATAGATCCCACCGAATTTACTTACTCGTGCGTGAATTAAACGATTTCGAATTCTATGGTTGGAATATATACTTAGCTAATTATTCGATTGATTGATCACGGCTTCCTAGCTGGCGTTCTTTAAAGTCTTTATAGAGCTCAACCAGCTTAAGCCCTTCTGAAGTTAATGTGGTTTTACCTCGGCTTACACCCCCTCTAGTTGAGTGTATTAATTTAGTCTTAATGCGTTTTTCAAGCTTACGTATTCTTTCAACGCATGTGGATGGGCTTATCTTAAGTTCTTTACATGCTTTACGTAAAGAGCCTAACCTATCAACGAGATCTAACAGTTGTATGGTTTCCTCAGGTATTACGACGTCGTTTACCTTTAGGTTTAAACTTACTAAGGGCTTAACCTTCATACCGCTAGCTATTGTTAGAGGGCATGGCTTCCTTAAAATCTCTTTTAACTCGTTATTAGATGACGGGATTAAGTTCTTCGTTAGGTTGTCGTAAGGGCATTTACCCACTTTACCTGAGTGATCTACGTAGATTTTAAAGCATTCGGAGGCTTTAGGGTGGTTTAAAAACGTTATTTTATGTCCTTCAACGTAAGCTACGGAGGCTTTATACCCGTATAGGAATCCGTACGGGAGGCCTACGTCATAACCTTTCTCTAGGAGGGTGTTTTTAAATGGTGTTAGGTTCTGATCGCATGAGTATGGAGGTTCACCAACTCTAACTTTCAACTCGTACTTCCTGCTTAAGTTGATTAAACGCTTAAGTAAGGCTTCGTTGATTCCAGCTGGGCTTAACGAAGCATATATAGCTAAGTTCTCAACGCCGAAGCTTACCATAGCGTTAACGCGCTTCTCTAGGTTTGTTAAGTTGCTGAGGTCGTTAACTACTATAGGTACTTCATCGAATTTACTTATTAAGTCTTTACTTAAGTTAGCGATCTTAACCTCAGGAACGAAGAAGTAAACCTTATCTGCGGTTGATTTCAACACATCAACAACTTCGGAGGCTTGGTTGGTAGTTGTTGGGCATAGAAGTACTGCTTCGTTAAAACGTACGTTACTTAACGACTCTAGGCATTTCATAATTAACTTTAAATCTCCTGAGTTGTTAACTACATCGTCCCCGAAGTTTAAGCTGCAGTTAACGCATTTATTCCCGCAGTAGTTGCTTAACCTAAGTAGAAGGGTTTTCCACATGACTTACTTTACCGTAATTACTTTCTTTAACGTTAGTTATAACTTTCACGTTATCTTCTTAAACTTTGTTTTTAATGTGTGGTTTACGTATTAATCGGTGGTTTTCACGGGTTGGGAGGAGCTTAGGGGGTTGTTCCCTGCTTTAAAGTATTTTAAAGCGTTTTTAAATACTGCGTCTGAGGGTTTAGCTCCCGTAGGTGTTTTGAAGGCTTTAACGTACTTCGCTGATGTTTTATCCACTCATGATTTAAGGTTGAATGAAGTTCTCGAGTCTATGGTTGATGAGGCGCGTGGTGAGGTAGCTAAGCTTGTTGGGGGTGGTGTTGATGAGGTGGCTTTCACCGTTCAAACTACTGATGGTTTGAAGAGGGTTTTATCCTCTCTTAATGTTGGGAGGGGTGATGTGGTAGTTAGCGTTGATTTGGAGTTTCCGACGGTGTCTTCCTTGATTAAATCCCTCTGTAGTGTTAGGGGTTGCGTGCCTAGGGTTGTTGAGGGTTTTGGGCGTTACGACGTTGGGTTTTTCGAGGAAGTCATTGACGATAGGACTAAGGCCGTGGTTGTTTCCTCTGTTAATTGGGTTTCTGGGTGGAGGTTGGATTTAAGGAGGTTGTCTAAGGTTGTTCACGACCGCGGGGCTTTACTCGTGGTTGACGGCGTGCAGCATGTTGGGGCTTTAAAACTTGACGTTAGGTATGAAGGGGTTGATGCTTTATGTGTTGGTGGGGAGAAATGGCTTTTAAACCCGTATTTAGGCTCTGGTTTTATGTATGTTAGGAGGGAGTTAATCGAGGATTTAGATGTTGGGGTTTACGGCATCTTAAATAGGGAGCCCCCACCCAGCGGGTGGTCTTCCTACTGGCCCGACCCAAGTAAAGACCCTTGGTCCTTACCTGAAGTTTCTAAAACTGCGGTGAGGTTTGAGTGGGGTGGTGGTAGGCCATACCCTCAGGTACTGACGTTATATGAGGCCGTCAAGCTAATTAACTCGGTAGGTATTGAGAGCATTGAAGCCAGGGTTCTCGAGTTGAGGGGGTATTTAATTAAGAGGTTGGTTGAGGAAGGTTATGAAGTCCTACACCACGTCGAGGATAGGAGGGCGTGGTCCGGGATAACCTTAGTTAAGACTGGCTTACCTCAAGACAAGGAGTTAGAGTTGGTTAGAAGGCTTGTTAGGATGGGTGTAGTAGTTTCGTATAGAGGCGCGAGGAACTTCTCAGGCGTGAGGGTTTCAACACATTTCTACAACGACTTCAACGACGTTGAAGAATTCGTTAAAGCATTGAATGAAGAGAAGGTTAAGTTGAGTTAAGCTTAGAAACGCTTAAGCTTGGGCTATAACGTTATTCATGGTTGTTCTTAGTAGTTTCGGTTCTTTCATGGCTATCATGTATGCTGATGTTGCGTGTCTAGGGCTTATAGGCTCAGCAACTTATAAACTCACTTGATGACTTCAGGTTTCTGAGATTCGTGAATAAACCGCAGTGAAAGGGCTCGAAGAGACCTTAATTAATCCGAGGGTGGCAAACGCAAACACAAACACCAAAATAATCAAAACCACTCCGAATCTATAAAATAGAATTGAAAGACGCACCAAACGAATACATAACCATAGACACAATACCTAAAATAGCACTATACACAGCAATACTACTTACAAAAACAGCAGAACAACAACCCATAAAAACAAACCAAAACGCATGAGTCTCAACACTGCCTCACAAACTCAATCCGTTTCTCCCTAGATTTTCATTCTGAAACATGAAGGCACAGTTCGTGTGAACGGTTAAGGTTTGAATAACAGCATAGATATAATACCGGGGGTTCTACGATAGGTTTGTTGCTATAATGCTAGTTTATAATGAATGCACCACCTTCTTTTGATACCATTATTCTGCTTCCGACGTGTATGTTGAGTAACATATTCTCTTTTGCTAGGATATTGCGAATTGTATCTCCGCTACAGTGTATAGCGCCAATCTTTTCGACTCCGAGAGCCTTAAGTTTTTCTACAATGGAGATACATTCCTCTTCAGATGCTCCAGCTAGGTGTAGACCACCTATTACTGTTTTAACTCTTGCGATTTTCACGGCGTTTTGAACAATATTTACGATGCCTGGGTGGCTACAGCCAACGAAGAGAATACCTCCATAGCCATTTACGTTGATTAGAAGTGATGTTTCCCATGGAGGTCCATATAAAGGCTTCAATATGTATATACCTGGGGATATCTCAAGAGTGTTGTTCACAACTCTATTGGCGGGAGTTCCTGGAGCTCCATAGACAGCAACGCTATTTGCGTTTAACGCCTGCAGACCTCCGACATGATCTCCATGTTCATGGCTTAAAACGACAACGTCTATCCTAGATAGGTTAACACCAAGCCTTTCAGCATTATACCTTAAAACATTTGGTGAAGGACCTGTATCGAAGAGTATCTCCATATCAGGTATTCTAATATATATGCTTAAGCCCCAAGCAGTAAGAAGATTAGAGTTAGACAGACTAGGAGTATTATCAACTACAACAACAGCCTCCACCCACCCAACACCACCTCTAGGAGACGTTGATACAGTTACCTGACTCTGCTCAAATCTATGATGTAATACAAAATACGATATGGATATGAATATAAAGCCTATTAACACCAAAACTATAACCATAATTACTAAGTTAACATTCGTCTCATTCACCAACCTACATTCTAGGATAAACTACTTATATTTCTTAACTTTTCTAATAAATGAGTAAAAATACTACAGAAATCAGTACGTAAACTCCATTACTAGCTTTAGGAGATTAATCTACGTTAATCTCTTTATGAACACTATATTCTTGTGGTAAATATTAAGATTATTAAGTAGAGATATGAAGATCCTTCAGGGGATTTCATATTGTTGGAGGTGATTATGTCACCTAAAGGCATTAGCAATTGCGATTGCATTACAGATAATGTATCTATAGAGAATGGTATATTCTTTAAAGATGAGAATTGGAGGAGGTTGAGAATGTTGCTGAACGAGTGTGTGCTCAGACGTCATTATGCGTTATGGCTTGATACGCCTCCTGCGCTAATTATGCAAGTCGCAGTTACGACCTCAAAACGCGCTACTACATACGCTTTCATCACGCACTAGGATGTTGTTTCGTTTTGACGTTTCCTCGTCTATTGATGGTGTTTGGAAGTTATTGATCGTTTAAGGGATGTTCTCCTATGTTTGGGTGAATTGGAGGATGCTGGCCGAGAGTCTTATAGGCACGGTGGTGCTGGCAGGCCTCCTAGAAATCCTCTTAACATATTGAAAGTCTTAGCAGTCAAGCTTGTAAGGAACCTTCAAAGCGATAGAGAGCTGTAGAGGTGCATGTGAAGTGATCTTACTTACGATACTGTGGAAATTGTAGAATACGTAGTTAACCATCTAAGTAAAAATGAGTTAGAAACGCCTTTAGACATTACATTCAATACTTATACTGTACTGTAAAAGGAGAATATCGCCTAAAACGTTCGGTTGGATTACAGAGGTGGTGCCTCCAAGAAGTTATAAATTAGACCATATCAAATAAGCTTAGAAGAAGTTAAGAAAACATTAAAATTCCTTAAAAACAAACATCAAATATACTACACTACTATTTTAAAATATCTGGAGTTAATCGGTCGGAATGGACTTTGTTAAAACTTATGGGGGGAGGGGGGAGTATATACCTTGAACTTTATTAGAACGAAGACCCTTAGATGGTGATTTTGGTTTAGCCTTCTTTACAGAATGTTGCGATAATTTTAATGGCTCTATGCGGGTCTTTGAGTATGGAGCTATACATGAATCTTCCTTTATACATGCTTTGTACGTGTTGCAGTATCCCCTCTACATACTTATCTAGTGGATGAAGTGATACAAAAGCCCATTTAATGTCTGTGAAGTCAAGTAGGGTCTTAGCCATTAAGCTGTGTTGCTTATCAAAGTACACCTTAGCCTCTATAGCCGTAACCCTCCTATCACATTCACTATGTATATCAACTACCCATTTTATCTCAGAGTCCCCAAGCCTTAGATAGATTCTTTCCCCCCTCCTCAATATACATGTGCTTTTTAACTCCTCAGAGAGTTTCTTATAGAGCCACTCCTCAAAGATCGTTCCAGTAATCCCTCCTGGAGCCCTAGTACCTCTTTCAACACCTTTCAACCACCCATCTCTCAACATTTCGATGAGCTCCTCCGCAAGCATTCTATCAGCATCTGTATAACTTTTGGCGTAATCTTCAAACCTCCTCAAAATCCAAAAGAACCCACAGAGCTCCGGAGATTTACCTCTATTATAGAAGGGACATAACTTTAAATCTTCCACACAACGATTTAAGAACTTACATATCAGCAACAAACGAACCCACCCACTAGAAAACTAGTATAAATATAAATACAAATACTTTTACTTTTATAAAATTAAAGTATATGTTAGGCTTCAACCTCTTAAAGATACCTAAGGAGTTAACCGTACTTAAACACTTCGTAGGTAGTAACGTAGGAGGACGTTTACGCTGAGTTAGTGTGTAGTTATTTAAGGTGGTTAGTTTCTTTATTTAACTTTCTTCGAAATCTCTTAACGCGTACGTTACATATGCTAAGCAATTAGGTTTAATGTGTATAAGCACCTAAGGCTATAAGGAGTAGTTCTACGTAGTTCAGCTCCTAACCTCCTTCCTCACTCCACATAACTTAGCCTCACCGACAAATCTACAAACGTCATACCTTCAGTCTTTAGAAATTCTCTTAGAAGTTGAGCTTGTTACAACCTTAGTTGTTGCAGTGGTTATTTGCTATCTCCATAATAAATCTCCAAAGCCTTTCTTAAAACCTTCACCGCAGCTCAAACCCACCGTAACCTACTACTCCTTAGTAACTGAGGTTTATATAGAGTGCTTTAAAACTGGTTTAAAAGTTATGTTGAGCCAAAAATTATGTTAGCAAGTCTTTCTTTTATTTCTCTAGCTTTAGTCTTCATGTCCTTTATTGTGTCTTCGTTTAACTGCTCTATGGGTTCAGTTGTTGGAGTATTGCTGTCTCGTATAATTATCACGTCTGGATCGCCGCCAACAGTTACATCAACGTCTTCAGCCACCCAAGATATTATGAACGCCACCCTTTTAGCGTTCTCGAAAACATCGAGATCTTTCTTAAGCAAAAACTTAGCCAACGATGTAGCATAGGGACCTCCGTGACCTGTACATAGAAAATCCATTGCTTCTCCATATCCCACGCCGTGTATATAGTACAGCAACGCTCTACCATTAACAAGAAACTCCCTACTCGCCATCAACACTCCTATAGGCATCTCTTCCTTAACACGCTCTTTATACCTTTCAGTAAGCTCAGCTATAATATCCTCGGCAATAACTTTCATTTCATAAAGAGTATCTACACCCCGCCTACGCTGTAGCTCCGCATTAAGCAGGTAGAGAAAATCGTCTCTAATTCCTGTAAGCCCCTCAACAGCTAAAGCAACGTTACTAACTATGAAGATTTTATTGGAATATTCGGCTTCACCGCTCGAAGAACCTTTCTATCACTTCCTAAAACTACTCCATCCTTACTTCTAATACCTATTATCAGAGTCACCGTACTCACCTACTCCAAATGTTTTAAAATTCTCTGAGTAGCAATCCTCCTCCTTTTCTCCCTATTGATGAGTCTTATCAGATCTAGCGGAGTTTCTATCCTAGTGGACTTCCTCCTTCTATTAGCCTCCTTAAGCACATCGAGGGGATTTTTCATATCCATCTCCAATTCTTGCCTTTAAAGTATATCTCCATAATAATATATGGTATAACGGCATAATAATATATTAAGGTTGATAATCCGTTGAAATAAATTGATTAACAATACTACATACTTGCCCAGACTACAGCAATCCTAGAAAATAAAATATCGCCGAGTAGCTATGATTCAACTACTTCAAGCATAATACCCTACCAGAGCGTACACAGAAGCATTATATAATTACAGCATCTCCTCAGCAAACAACGAAACACAAGACATATAAACTTAATAAACCTCTGGAAGAGCCGAACCCTGCCCCTACACCCACATTTAAAACATAACTAAACATTACATGAAAACCTTAGAAAGTTAATTCAAGCATAAGCTAGGTTTCCGATTTCCTAAGACCGTCAACGGAAGTTAAGTGTAAATTTACACTTAAGAACAACATGACAGAACACTCTACTTGGTTCTAAGGATCTAAGTTCTAAATAAGTAATCAAACTCACATCACGGCTATGTAGCCCTCGGAAAGCAAATTCTAACTACTGCCTAAAACTACAGATGTTGTTAACTCATTTTCAGCATTGAGTGACTCTCAACTCTATCCTATAGATTTACCATACCTTCAGCTGGCGTCTCTTCATAAGACTTTTGGCTTTCAATTCTATTTTATAGATTCCCCGCCTCCATACTTTGAACCCACTTCCTAACGCTTCCTTTGGGGTAGGGCTCCTTAAGCACTTTCGTAGCGTAGATTACGTGAGCTTCCTTAAGCAACTCATAAATCTTCCTACGCTTCCCCTCCGACATAACCACAACGAAAAACCACTTCTCCACACCCCCAGCTATAGGTGCCCTAACCCCAGCCTCCAAAACCTCATTAACCACATCAACAGGTAAGGGATCAGGCCTAAATACACGTACCGAAGCCCTCGAAAATATCACCTCCTTAACATCCAACCGATACAAACACCCCCAACAACACATAACGCAATCCAAGAAATTAAATCCGTGAGACACCCCAACCAGAGCTCCTAAGAAGCTCCTTAAGCTTTATGGAGGAGAAAGCTATGGCTAGGGTCTCAAGCTTTATTAAAACATTAAATATCTTAGGCTTGTTTTAGAGAAAAATTACTTTCGTTTTATGAAGTACCCTAAAGCTATACCTACAACCAACAATACCACAGCTACTATTCCTGTTGTAGTCCACTCTACAGCTCTTTCAGTTTTTATTATTGATGTAATCGATGGTATTGTAACAGTTCTCTCACTCATAATAGTTGTTGGAACATATGTTGTGTATGTTGTTACAACAGTTGTAGGAATCGTTGTTCTAACTGTAGTTGGAATGGTTACTGTTGTAGGAGTAGGAATAGTTGTTGTAACCGTTGTAGTCTCCCTTAATGTAGTAATTTCTTTAACCGTTGTGGTAAAGGTCTTCTCCGCAGTAACTGTTGTAGGT
>NBVN01000017.1 GCA_003056265.1 Zestosphaera tikiterensis
TAAAAGGTCCTAACCTAAAGCTAAAGCAGTCTATTATCTGAAACGCGCCTTTATCAACGTAACCGTCTATGTCCCAGTTAAAATCTCTAAATAGTGAAAGAACCGCCTCCGAAGAGTCGTCGAAATTCACGTAGACAACGCTACCACCACTCTTAAGGAAATTCCAAGCGATGTGAGCAAGCATTACCGACTTACCGACGCCGCCAGGACCCGCAACAACGGACAGCGAGTTATAGGGAAGCCCTGAAGGTAAGGCCATATCAAGAGGCTCAATACCTAACTTAAACGTCTTAACCAAATTAAACACCTTAAGATATATGTCTACTTTAAAGTTAAAAATATAGCCCTACGTCGATGATATACATGAGGGTAGGAACTATGGGAACCATGATTAAACCTATTAAAGTTCCGGAACGTTCTGCCTTACCGGACTACGTGGAGAAAGTCGTTCTAGAGAACGGGTTAAAAGGAGGGATGATATTCGGGATAGGAGGGTTTGAAAAAGCCGAGATTGCTTTCTACAACACGCTAACTCAAAAATACGTGGTTAAGGAATACGTAAGTAAGGAAAACAAAATACTTGAAGTGCTCTCGCTTTCAGGTTTCTACAACAGAAAGCGTTCTCCAGATCACGGTATTCCTTGATATTCTTAATTACTTTTAGTTCCGTGGTCTGGTTCATCACGTTTCCTCTCGGGGCCCCCCTCACCGCAGTAGCTCTGCTCTAGTTGCCTAGAGCTCCACAGCCCTACGGATCTCGGAACCCCGAGGTCACCAATACATTTATAAGTTTAAAAGTTTCAAGTAATTAAGACCTATTCACAATATCTTAGGGTTTCAATACCTTAGAAACAGCCTCGTCTTTTGTGGTGGGGAAGGGTTTATAAGTTTTGCGTATTTATTGTTTTTAGGGGCTGGTTGTGGAGGGCGATCCTCAAGCGGTGGGTGAGGGTTGTGGTTTAGAGGGTGTGTCATGCCATACCTCCCTATCTTCCCTATGCCCTCCACGGCTGGTTCCCAAATGTAGGAGGGTTAGTGTCGTTAGACTAGTACTAGATAATGAATCTGAAGTAAGGTTAAAGGCCCTATGTAGCTTAACATCTAAGCTGTGGAATGAAGTAAACTACGTTAGGAGACGTCAATTCTTCAAAGGAAAAGGAGTTGATTTAAAGGAAACATATAGAGAGTTCTACGAGAAGTATAAATCGTTGATAGGTTCTGTGACAGCTCAGCAAGTACTTAATAAGAATGGTGAAGCATGGAGATCGTTCTTCAGCCTACTGAAAGCTAAGAAAGAAGGAAAGCTACCACCATACATAGCAAAAGTCAACCCACCCGGATATAAAAAGAGAGGGAAAGCTAGAGAGTTATGGGTTGTGTTGAGAAACGATCAGTATAGGATTGAAGGAAATAAGATAGTTCTGAAGGGACTGGGAGCCGTAGGGAGGATAGAGATGAAGTACAGAGGGTTAATCCACTTAAAGGGTAAGCAGGGCAGGATTGAAATACATTACGATGCCGACTCTAAGAAATGGTATGCATACATATCATTCGAAGTTTATGAGAAAGCTGTTAGAGGTGTGTGGAGGAAGGTTCCTCAGGCTCCCAAAGGCGATTTGAGGGCTGGAGTGGATATTGGTGTGAATAATTTATTCGCAGTATACGTTGAGAACGGGACATCGCTACTTATTAACGGCAGACCGCTTAAAGCTATATCCCACTACTGGAGGGAGAGGATCGCTAAATATCAAAACATTATTAACAAGTATGGTATTAAGTCTTCACGAAAGCTTAGGCTAATGTACAGTAAGTGGCGTAGGGAGGTGAAAAGCTTCATAAACACACAAATTAGAAGACTCGTTGAGCGACTCTACGGGAGTGGAGTTTCAGTAATTTACGTTGGCTACCCGAAGAACATCGCCCAGGAGAGCGGAAACTTCAACACTGTTCAGGTGTGGAGCTACGGATACCTGTTGAGGAGATTAAACGAAGTTAGTGAAGAATATGGGGTAGCGGTATTATTCGTTGATGAATCCTACACATCTACAACATGCTCAATACACGGCGATAGTTGCGGAAAAAGAATAACGAGAGGACTATTTAAATGTACGAAACTGAACAAAGTATTCAATGCAGACATAACAGCGGCATACAACATCTTAATCAAAGGCTTAACCATAACCCCAAACCCCCTAGAAGGGGTAGGGGTAATGGGCTGGAAACCCAGCCCGGGGCTAAACGAAGCGAATGTAGCCCCAAACCTCCCCACCCTAACAACACCAAGAACCCCCACCCTTTAAAGGCGGGGAGGAGGTCAGATGCTTAGAAGCGATGGTAGGATATTCACGCATATCCACGTAGTTTTAGGCTTAGATCATGACGTCTTATGTGGTGGTCATTTAATAAGAGGTTTTGTAAAACCTCAGGTTGAGGCCTTCCTCGTGGAGGTTGCTGACGGCTCTCCGCCATGAATGGCGGAGGTTCTCCCCCTAGGGCTTCCATCACCTTTCTGAAGCCCCTCACCGGGAGTGCATCACCCATCAGTTCCCGCCGTCAGCTCCGGGAAGGTGTGGGACTCATCCCAAGCTACGGTTACCCACACCCAACCCAATACATATTAAGTTAGAGAAAGCTTATAAACATTTACCCCGCCTTAAAAGACGGAGCCTCAATGATTGGTGAGGTTCTTAAGCAGGAGTTTAAGCATAGGGACGTAAAGACGTGAGTGTGGAAAGCCTTACTCGTCGATGGGGTCGTGTTTATGGGGAGGAAGTCGGTGTGTATTGTTGGGGGTGGTCTTGCAGGCCTATCCACAGCTTACCACCTCCTTATTAAGGGTGTGAAGGACATTACTTTGATTGAGTTAAGCGATAGAGTTGGCGGCCTTCTAAAGTCTGAAGTTATCTCAGGATATACATTCGACGTCGGCGGTTCGCACATATTATTTAGTAAGAATTTAAGGACTCTTAACGAAATGCTTAACTTACTTAAGTGGGATGTGGTTAAACATTATAGGAATGCTAAGGTATTCTACAAAGGAACTTTCGTGAAATACCCGTTTGAGAATGGGTTAGGTGACCTACCCCCTGAGGAAAGGTTTGAATGCGTGTGGGATTTAATTAATACCTACGTTAAGAGAGTTAAGGGTGAGTTACCACAACCTAAGAATTTCCGTGAGTGGATAGTCTACGTGTTTGGAAACGCTATAGCGAGTAAGTACTTAATACCTTATAATGAGAAGATATGGAAGGTGGACTTAAGCGAAGTAAGTCTTGAGTGGGTTGAGGGAAGGGTTCCAAACCCACCTTTAGAAGACGTCGTTAAAAGTGCTGTAGGTTTAAGCGTAGAGGGTTATACACATCAACTTAATTTTTACTACCCATCATCAGGCGGTATAGAGTCTTTAGCTAAGGCGTTAAGCAAGGAAATCATCAACAAAGGCGTTGAGGTTTTGTTAAACAAGCCTGTGAAGCTTATCCGTAAATCAATAAACGGTATGTTGTTAGTTGAAGCTGAAGGTGTTGAGAAGGTTTGCGATGCGGTGGTGTATACAGCGCCTTTAAATAGATCTGCTGAAGTCCTAAGTGAGTTACTTAACGACTTAAGCAATTCTTTAAAGGCTTTAAGATCCGTTCCCTTAGCGGTCGTGGGGTTGGCGGTAAGGGGGGAGGCGCTACCCTACCATTGGGTTTACTTCCCAAGCAGTAAGGAGTTATTCCATAGAGTTGCTATATTAAGTAACTTCTCACGAAGTAACGCTCCTGAAGGTGGTGTAGCGTTAATAGCTGAGGTCTCCTTCAGAAGTTTAGATGAGATGAACGCCGTAAGCGATGATGAACTCATTCATAAGGTTTACCAAGATTTAGAAGGGTCAGGTCTTGTAAGAAATCCAAAGCTGGAGTTCGGGGTTGTGCGACGTTGGGCTGACGCCTACATAATATACGACACTATTAGAAGCTCAGTTTTAAAGGAGGTCGTTAATAAGTTGAGGAAATACGGTGTCTACCCACACGGAAGGTTTGGTTCTTGGGAGTATTTAAACATGGATGCCGTATATGAGAAGTCCGCGAAGTTAGCGGATGAGGTTGTGACGTATTTAACTAGGGCTTCCTAACGTTCGTTTCCTTAACCGTTATTACTTCCCAAACAGATATTTCAACGGGATGTTAGAAGGTGTTGATGCGTTTCTACCTCTTAGACGTTAGTTATGAAGTTGAGGGTAACGTACCAGTAATTCTCATGTGGGGTTTAAAAGAGGACTCAACCCCTATCTTAATTAAGGATAATACCTTCAGACCTTACTTCTACGCCTTAGTTGAGGATGAGAAGGCATTACCTGAAGTGAGGAAGAGGGTTAAGGCTTTAAGCAGGCCTTCCTCCCCCATACTTGAAGTCGTTGAAGTCGATAGGAAATACTTCGGTAAGCCGGTGAAAGCTTTAAAAATAACTACTTTAATCCCTGAAAGCGTAAGACATTATAGGGATGAGGTCTCTAAAATACCTGGAGTTAAGGAAGTTTTAGAAGCGGATATTAGGTTCTCCATGAGGTACGTAATAGATAGGGACGCCCTCCCATGCGGTTGGTACGAAGCTGAGGTTGAGGTTTTAAGTAGGGATGCCAGGTATAGAGTTCCTGAGGTCTATCTTTTAAAGAGTGGTTTAAGAAGGATTGAGAGGAACCTACCACCGAAGCTTAAGGTTTTAGCGTTTGACATAGAGGTTTACAGCCCTTCAGGGTCTTTAAGGCCTTCTAAAGACCCTATAATCATAGTGGCGTTAGCCAACAACGACGGGGACGTTAAAGTACTTACCGCTGAGGATTTAAACAACGATGGAAAACTTATTGAGGAATTCGTTAATTACGTGTTGACTTACGACCCAGACATCATAGTAGGCTATAACTCAAACATGTTTGACTGGCAATACCTACTCAGCAGGTCTGAATTCCTGAAGGTTAAGCTAGATGTTGGCAGAGCTAAGGGCGGCATCCCAAGACAGTCGGCTTACGGGCATATATCAGTTCCTGGGAGGCTTCACGTAGACCTCTACAACTTCGCCGAGGAAATACCTGAGATTAAGCTAAAGTCCTTAGATGAGGTAGCCGATTACCTAGGGGTTATGAAGAAAGATGAACGCACTTTAATACCTTGGTATGAAATACATAAGTTCTGGGACGACTTAAGTAAGAGACCCTTACTTGAGAAATACGCTAAGGAAGACGCGATATCCACGTTAGGCTTAGCTGAGAAGTTCCTACCCTTCGCTATGCAGTTATCAAGCCTTACAGGACTGCCTTTAGATCAGGTAGGGGCTGCTTCAGTCGGTTACAGACTTGAGTGGTATTTAATGCGTGAAGCCTTTAAATACGGTGAGCTCATACCGAATAGGGTTGAGAGGGAGTACGAACCCTACAAAGGAGCTATAGTTTTAGAGCCTGCTAAAGGCGTTCATGAAAATATAGCGGTGTTGGACTTCACCTCAATGTACCCTAACATCATGATTAAATATAACATAGGTCCTGACACATACGTTGACGGCGAATGCGGTGTTAACGAATGCTACATCATACCAGAGCTGAAGTATAAGTTTAGAG